>NZ_NIBU01000071.1:0-11438 GCF_002632485.1 Xenorhabdus innexi
TGACAACGGTAAGTGGGTATGCCCCAATAATCCGGTGCTGACAGCAAAACAAACGGGCACTTTTTCGCTTTATGCGGCTCAGTATCAGGAAATCCAAGCGGGGGAGCCGACTAAGATCCATTATGAAAGAACCTCGGAAGCGGCACGTGAGTATGAGGTTATTCATACACCGGTCAGTATCACGGCCCCCAAACAGAATGCGGTGTTTCATCTGATGCCCTTTAACATTACCGGGATAGGTGATCCCGATGCCCGGATACATATCGGGAAAATGGAAAATAATGAAGTGTGTGATACCACTGTTGCTGCATCAGGGAAATGGTCCTGCGGACCCTACCTGTTTGGAAAAGGAAAATATACAGTGCCCGTAGAACAATTTATCAATAATGAACTGCACTCTACGGCGCAGGTATCATTTGAAATCCAGCCTTCAGGAAATGTGCTTTTAAATATCAAAGAACTACTCCTTGATGATAATTAAGATCAGCAGGATGGCGCCTCCTGATAAGAGGCGCTTTTTGCAGTAGAAACATAAGAAAAAAGGTGAAACTCTGGAGTTGGAATTTCAATGGTATTCAGAGGCATTATTAATATAACGGATTGCAGACAGAATACGATGAAGAAGAGTATGCTGTACTGATGTTCACTTTGGTTAACATTTAATTAACGCTGATTTGGTTAATATATTCCTGATTAACACAGTATATGGCATAACAAATAATGGAACTGATGATGCAAAAAAAACTGACAGGTATAGAGCGGGGCTGGTGGATTGTCAGCCTTGAAAACAGAGTTTGGCTACCACAGGGAGATTTGCCGCTGGGAACTGCTGAAAGCTGGTCATTGCAGGGACTTGTGGCTTACGCTATTGGCGAGTGGTTAGGAGAAATCGTGTGGCTTGTCCGTCATAAGATGACATCTGATATGTATTCTCCCCGCCGGATTGCAGAACAGGAACCTCAATTATTTCAATTGGTAGGGCGCGGAGTTCAATTAGCAGAGTTCTATCGTTCACATCGTTACTGTGGTTATTGCGGTCATGAAATGCAACCGACTCAAGATGAATGGGCCAGTCAGTGTCATCGTTGTGATGAACGTTATTATCCGCAAATTGCTCCTTGTATTATTGTCGGCATCCGCCGTGAAGATCACATTCTGCTGGCACAACACCAGCGTCATCGTAATGGTATTCATACGGTACTGGCTGGATTTGTGGAAGTGGGAGAAACACTGGAAGAGACGGTACATCGTGAGGTAATGGAAGAAAGTGGAATAAAAATCCGTAATCTGCGGTATGTCACTTCTCAGCCGTGGCCTTTTCCACACTCATTGATGATGGGATTTCTGGCAGATTATGAAAGTGGTGAGATTGAGCATGATCCCGTTGAGCTGATTAGTGCGGATTGGTATCGGTACGATGATCTTCCCCTGATCCCTGGGCCAGATACGATTGCCCGCCGTCTGATTGAGGAAACGGTTGTACTATGTCGTCAGAACTGTCATTCCCAGAATTCCCGCCAATATTGATAGCCGGTAACAATAGCGGATTATGTACAAATTATGAGAGTTACCCAGTATCTGTATCAGGTAACTCTCAATCTTTCAGGATACTTTATTCTTCGTTATTATTTCTGCTCTGTCAGGCCTCGGTTTTGCAGCATAGGCTCAATACTCGGTGCCTTCCCACGCCAGTTTATATACAATTTTTCCAGATCTTCACTATTACCACGCGACAGGATCTTATCGCGGAAAATCTGGCCATTTTCTTTTGTCAGGCCGCCATGTTCGGTAAACCATGCAAAGGCATCGTCTGCCAGCATTTCTGTCCACAGATAAGCATAATAACCGGCTGCATAACCACCCCCAAAAATATGTTTGAAGTAACTGGAGCGGTAGCGTGGCGGTACATAGCTGAGGTGAATGTTATCCGATTGCAGAGATGCTACTTCAAATTGATTCACGTCTTGTTGCGGTTGATCAGCAGTCAGCATATGCCAGTGCATATCTAACAATGCAGCTGATAGCAACTCAGTCATTTTATAACCTTTGTCAAATTTATCAGCCTGATTGATCTTATCTATCAGCGCCTGCGGCATTACCTCTCCGGTTTGGTAATGTCTGGCGTAATTAGCAAATACCTTCGGATCTTTAGCCCAGTATTCATTAATTTGTGATGGGAATTCGACAAAGTCACGAGCGGTGCTGGTACCGGATAGCGTTGGATACATCTGATCAGCAAACATGCCGTGCAGGGCGTGCCCAAATTCATGGAATGTTGTGATCACGTCATCATAGGATAACAGCGCTGGTTGGCCCGGAGCTGGCTTAGTATAATTGCCAACGTTGTAAATCACCGGCTTGGTTCCGAAGAGCTTTGACTGATCGACAAAATTACTCATCCATGCACCACCGGCTTTATTGTCACGCTTGAAGTAATCGGTATAGAACAAGGCCAGTTGTTGCCCGTCTTTATCAAAAACTTCATATACGCGAACATCGGGGTGATAAACCGGAATGTCTTTTCGCTCTTTAAAGGTAATGCCGTAAAGCAGATTAGCGGCATAGAACACACCGTTATTCAGAACGCTATCCAGTTCGAAATACGGCTTAATCTGGGATTCGTCCAAGTCATATCTTGCTTTGCGTACCTGTTCGGCATAAAACGACCAGTCCCACGCTTCCAGTTTGAAACCGCCGTTTTGCTGGTCAATCACGTCCTGAATATCTTTGGCTTCACGTTCAGCACGGGCAGTTGCGGCAGGCACAATATCACGCAAAAATTTCAGTGCTACATCAGGCGATTTCGCCATCTGACCTTGTAGCTTCCATGATGCGTAATCTTTGAAACCCAGCAGCTTAGCCTGCTCCGCCCGGATTTTCGCTAACCGGGACAGAGTCTGACGGGTATCATTATCATCCCCTTTTTCGGCCCGGTTCCACGATGCTTCAAATAGAGCCTTACGTGTATTGCGGTCTTTCAGGTCTTGCAGGCTCGGCTGTTGGGTCGTGTTCTGTAATACTAACAGCCATTGATTATCCAGTTTACGTTCACTGGCTGCCTGTGCAGCAGCGGCAATTTCGCCCTCTGACAGCCCGGCTAGTAGTGTTTTATCCTGAATAGTCAGTGCGCCATTCTTGGTTGCCGCCAGCAACTTATTGGTAAAGTGGGTACGGAGGGTCGCCGCTTCCTGATTCAATGCTTTCAGTTTTACTTTATCGGCGTCAGACAAATTGGCACCCGCTAACTCGTATTGCTTATAAATGACTTCGACCAAGCGGAGTGATTCTGCGTCCAGATTCAATGTCTCGCGTTGTTGGTAAATGGTTTTGATACGGTTGAACAGTTTACTGTTCAGCATAATTTCATCATTCATTGCCGCCAGTTTGGGAGACATCTCCTCACTTATTTTTTGCAGCCCGTCAGTGGTATTAGCGGATGTCATCGCCCAAAATACGTTCGTGACCCGATCCAGCATCGTGCCGGACTTTTCCAGTGCAATAAAGGTATTTTCAAAGTCAGGTGGTGCAGGATTATTGGCTATCTTCTCCACTTCTTCCAGCTTCTGTTTAATACCGGCAGTTATTGCGGGTGCATAGTCTGTTTCTTTTATCTTATCGAACGGAGGTGCTTGGAAAGGCAGTTCACTGGTGTAGAAGAAAGGATTCTGCTTGGATTGTTGTTGATTCGCTTCATCAGTCACACTCATCTCCTTTATCTGATCACTTGATATGTTCCTGTGATCAGAGCCCCGTTTATTTTCTTCGGCTTGCGCCTGAGTGCCGAGTGCTAAGCCAATAGCCAGTACTAAAATGGATAAACGCATCAGTCGAAACTCCTCCATGTAGGTTTAAACTCTTCGTCTTTCAAGCTGCCTCTCGCCGGAGGCTTTTGTTTGGCTGGGCAAATTCGTTCCTGATTAATTTGTTATTCCCTTGCCTCTGCGATGCAACGCGAAATCCATTGAGTTTGATCGGTTATTTTTCAATGAAAATGACTTTATAAGAGCTTTGATACAGTCGATTAACTAACGTAAACCAATTCATCCGACGATTAACTGAAAAGCGCGAACGGTGAAGGGTTGTGGCAATGTGAGATTTCTGCATTGCCTTTGTGCTACATACTTGTAACACAAGATTAACATAATGAGAGCAATAGATCGGAGTGACTAGTCCTTGTTCCGAATTTTGTGAACCGATACATAAATTTTTTTTCATTTTATGTTGTTGATTAATGACCGAACGTTTATTTATTAGCAGTCACAACGGAAGTTAAGCTTTCGACGTGTTATCATGCGGGCGCTTTTTATTGATAATCAAGGGAGCCTGTCATGAATGAGTTGAAAAACGACCGTTATCTGCGTGCCTTATTACGTCAGCCAGTTGATATCACTCCGGTATGGATGATGCGTCAGGCAGGGCGATATTTACCTGAATATAAAGCAACACGTCAGGAGGCGGGGGATTTCATCTCGTTGTGCAAAAATACAGAACTGGCCTGCGAAGTTACTCTTCAACCTTTGCGGCGTTTTCCACTGGATGCGGCCATCCTGTTTTCCGATATTCTGACCATCCCTGATGCAATGGGGTTAGGGCTGTATTTCGAGGCGGGGGAAGGGCCACGTTTCCACTCTCCTATCCTGAATCATGCTGATGTGGAAAAGCTACCTGTTCCTGATCCAGAAATGGAACTGGGTTATGTTATGGATGCTGTCCGTGCGATCCGCAGGGCACTGGCAGGGCAGGTTCCTCTGATTGGTTTTTCCGGTAGCCCGTGGACGCTGGCAACTTATATGGTTGAAGGCGGGAGCAGTAAGGCGTTTACTAAGATCAAAGCCATGATGTATGCTGAACCTGCGACACTCCATCTGTTACTGGATAAATTGGCAGACAGCGTTATTCTATATTTGAATGCACAGATTAAAGCCGGTGCGCAATCTGTTATGATTTTCGATACGTGGGGAGGTGTTTTGTCCCAGCGTGATTATCAGGATTTTTCCCTGCAATATATGCATAAGATTGTCGATGGACTGATCCGTGAACATGAAGGCCGCCGAGTGCCTGTCACCCTGTTTACCAAAGGGGGAGGGCAATGGCTTGAAGCGATGGCTGCAACCGGCTGTGATGCACTTGGTCTGGACTGGACAACCAATATTGCAGATGCCCGCCGTCGTGTCGGTGATAAGGTTGCTCTACAGGGAAATATGGACCCATCTATGCTGTATGCTCAGCCAGCGCGGATTGAACAGGAAGTCTCAACAATCCTGCATGATTTTGGTACTGGCAACGGGCATGTTTTCAATCTGGGGCATGGTATTCATCAGGACGTTCCGCCAGAGCATGCCGGAGCTTTTGTTGAAGCAGTACACCGATTGTCAGCGAAATACCATCAATAGGCTCTATGCTCAATATTTTCTATGCTTAACATTATCTATGCTTAACACAAAGGCACTACGTAAAGAACAGACAGAGAAGGCACAGCTGGTTATCCGCCATGATGTGCTTTCTGCCTCTTTTAGACCGGAGTTCATTGCGGGTGCTGACGTTGGGTTTGAAGAAAACGGCACGATAACCCGTGCTGCTATCGCTGTTTTGCATTATCCCTCTCTTGAGCTGGTAGAATACAAAATCGCGAGAGAGGGAACTGTGCTTCCCTATATTCCCGGTTTACTCTCATTTCGTGAATACCCGGCATTGCTCGCTGCATGGAGTCAGTTAACTTTACGCCCTGATCTGGTGATGGTTGATGGTCAGGGAATAGCTCATCCAAGACGCTTCGGCATTGCCAGCCATTTTGGTTTGCTGGTGGATGTTCCGACAATTGGGGTAGCTAAAAGTCGTCTGTGTGGTGAACATGCCCCTGTCGGGGAAGAAGTGGGAAGTTGTCAGCCACTGATTGATCACGGTGAACAGATCGGTCTGGTATGGCGGAGCAAAAAAAGGTGTAATCCGCTCTATATTTCCATTGGTCATAAGGTCAGTATTGACAGCGCCATGGGTTGGGTTGAACACTGTATGAAAGGATATAAGTTACCTGAACCGACCCGTTGGGCTGACGGAATAGCCTCAAATAGAGCGTTTTTTAGGCAAACAATGCAGAAAAGTCTTTAATTGAAGCGGAAATATGTGGATATTCTTGATTTTCAGGTAAACTTCGGCGCAAATTAGGCATCATGAGTAGCGACTAATGTTAAAAAACCCGATCCACCTGAGGTTGGAGAAGCTGGAAAGTTGGCAACATCTGACTTTTATGGCTAGTCTATGTGAGCGGATGTATCCGAATTATCACACGTTTTGCCATCAGACTGAGTTTGCTGATCCTGCACAATATCGTCGAATTCTTGACCTGGTGTGGGAGACATTAGTTGTCAAAGATGCAAAAGTAAATTTTGATAACCAGCTGGAAAAATTGGAAGCCATTATCCCATCAGCAGATAGCTATGATATTTATGGTGTGTATCCAGCAATTGATGCGTGTATTGCATTAGGTGAAGTCATTCATTCGCGTTTGAGTGGTTCAACGTTAGAGCATGCAATAGCCGTCAGTGAAATATCCATCCGTACTGTCGCCATGCTGGAAATGACGCAGGCTGGTCAGGAAATGACAGAGGATGAATTAAAGGCATTGCCTGCCATTGAAGAGGAATGGGATATTCAATGGGAGATTTACCGTTTATTGGCGAACTGCGAAGAACGGGACATAGAATTAATTAAAGGATTAAAGGCTGATCTCCGTGAGTGCGGAGTCAGCAATATCGGCATAAATTTAGAGCAATAAGTTATAAAACGTGACTTAGTGCTTGATTTGCCGGATTTAAAGACTTCACATTTGCCCTCACTCTGTTCTAAATTGAGGGCGAAAAGAAGTGGCTATCGGTGCGTGTATGCAGGGGTGCTGTCAAATCGGCATATCCGTCGCACTCGATGCTTTGCAAACGATAAACACACTGTAAGGATAATCTATGAATAAGACTGAATTAGTTGATGCAATCGCAGCAGGTGCTGACCTGACCAAAACTCAGGCTAAAGCTGCACTGGAATCAACTTTGGCTGCAATCACTGAATCTCTGAAAGGCGGTGATGCAGTGCAGTTGGTTGGCTTTGGTACTTTCAAAGTTAACCATCGTGCAGAGCGTACTGGTCGTAACCCACAGACTGGTAAAGAAATCAAAATTGCAGCTGCAAATGTACCTGCTTTCTCAGCTGGTAAAGCTCTGAAAGACGCAGTCAAATAATCGTATTGCGAAAAAAGAAAAAAGAGGGGAAGTCAACGCCCCTTTTGTTGATGATACAGGGGCTGTTAGCATTGGGGTTAATCTCATTGCTCAGCGCCTGCTCAGTCCAACCGAAAGAACCAACTTTCAGCGCCAGTGGTTTCATCACTGATGGCGGCGTTATCCGCCTGTGGCGTCTGAATGATCAAGACAGTAAACCTCAGGTCATTATGAGCGTTTACAGCCCTTACCAGCATAAAAACACCACCGTTACTTTCTACGAATATCGTCATGGACATTTGTGGCAGATGCGTCGCAGCGTACTCAATGATAACCCGATGGAAGAAACTCTGCGGTTAGATAAAAACGACAACGTGGTTTTTATGCAGCGCCAGTTTAGTGGACGCCGCGAGCAACTTTCTAACGATGACATTATAAATTCATTATTTGATGCCAGCCGAATAAAAGAAACCAGCGATGCTCTGAACGCCGGACAGGTAAAACTGAGGCAGGGGCACTGGCAGAACGGCGAAGTGACTACTTGCGCAGGAGAAAAAATATCTATTGAATTTGACCCGAAGGCACAAACATGGCTCGAAGAAAGAAATAAAAACAGTTACGGCATACTCACCATTGCATGGCTGGACTCACCAGAAGGTACACAGTTATTGCTAGTTGCCAATGACAATTTTTGTCTTTGGGAGCCGACGAAAGATAAGCTGTAAACCTATTACTTCCGCCTGCTCTTTATTTTCCAGAATGTTTCGTATATTGCTATTTCAGACGCGCAATAGCGCGGTAGCCAATATCTTTCCGGTAAAAACGACCTTTCCAGTTAATCTTTTCAGCTTGTCGGTAGGCTTTTTTCTGGGCTTCTGCAATATCATCACCCAATGCTGTAACACACAAAACACGACCACCCGCAGTGACCACCTCTTCATCTTTCAGCGCAGTTCCGGCATGAAAAACTTTTTCATCGGCCTGTGTTTCCTGATTCAGACCAGTAATCACATCCCCTTTAGTGTAATCAGCAGGATAGCCGTTTGCAGCTAACACCACACCCAGCGCAGAACGGTTATCCCATTCAGAGGTTTTACTGCCTAACTGACCTTTTGCTCCGGCAAGACACAGTTCCACTAAATCGGAACGCAGGCGCATCATAATGGGCTGGGTTTCAGGATCACCAAATCGGCAGTTAAATTCGATGACTTTCGGTTCGCCTTGTTTATCAATCATCAAACCGGCATATAGAAAACCGATATAAGTATTCCCTTCGGCTGCCATTCCTTTAACAGTCGGATAAATAATTTTCTCCATTACCCGCTGGTGGACTTCATCCGTAACCACTGGCGCGGGGGAGTAAGCCCCCATACCGCCGGTATTTGGCCCGGTATCACCATCACCGACCCGCTTGTGATCCTGACTGGTTGCCATCGGAACGACATTTTGACCATCAACCATGACAATAAAGCTGGCTTCTTCTCCATCCAGAAACTCTTCAATGACAATTCGATGCCCTGCATCACCGAATGCATTGCCTGCCAGCATATCCTTAACTGCGTTCTGCGCTTCTTCCATTGTCATCGCGACAACGACACCTTTACCCGCCGCCAGACCATCGGCCTTAATAACAACAGGGGCACCTGTTTTCTCCAGATAAGCAAGAGCAGGTTCGATTTCGGTGAAATTCTGGTAAGCCGCTGTTGGAATATGGTGGCGTGCTAGGAAATCTTTAGTGAAGGCTTTAGACCCTTCTAACTGAGCGGCAGCTTTAGTCGGGCCAAAAATGGTCAGCCCGGCCTGTTTAAATGCATCAACCACGCCAATAACCAGAGGTGTTTCTGGGCCTACAATTGTGAGACCAATATGATGGCTTTGAGCAAATGCCAGCAATCCGTCAATATCGGTTGCGGCAATATCTATATTTTTCAGGTTCGGTTCCAGAGCCGTTCCTGCATTGCCCGGAGCGACGTAAACCAACTCTGCCAGTGGAGATTGAGCTGCTTTCCATGCAAGAGCGTGCTCTCGCCCGCCACTGCCAATAATCAGTATATTCATCGGGTATTCCTCTGAAGTTGGTTAGTGGCGGAAATGACGCATTCCGGTGAAAATCATGGCAATACCATGCTCATCAGCAGCGGCAATGACTTCATCATCACGAATAGAACCACCCGGCTGGATTACGCAGGTCACGCCGACTGACGCTGCGGCATCAATGCCATCACGGAATGGGAAGAAAGCATCAGAAGCCATAGCACACCCCTGAACTTCCAGACCTTCATCTCCGGCCTTAATTCCTGCAATCTTGGCTGAATAGACCCGGCTCATCTGTCCTGCACCAATGCCAACAGTCATATTATCTTTGGCATAAACGATAGCATTAGATTTAACGAACTTAGCCACTTTCCAACAAAATAAGGCGTCCTGCATTTCCTGAGCTGTCGGTTGACGTTTGGAAACTACCTGTAATTCTGCTTCCGTTACCATGCCTAAATCGCGATCCTGCACCAATAAACCACCATTGACGCGCTTGAAATCCAGACCGGCAGCCGCTGAATGCCATTCTCCGCATGACAGAACGCGGACATTTTGTTTGGCAGCCAGAATAGGCAGCGCTTCTATATTAATAGAAGGAGCAATAATGACTTCGACAAATTGACGCTCAATAATGGCCTTCGCAGTGTCAGCATCCAGTTCGCGGTTAAAAGCGATAATCCCGCCAAATGCTGATGTTGGATCAGTTTTGAATGCCCGATCATAAGCAGTACGAATATCCGTTCCGATAGCCACGCCGCAGGGGTTAGCGTGTTTAACAATAACACAGGCCGGTTCAGCGAAGGTTTTCACACATTCCAGAGCGGCATCGGTATCGGCAATATTATTATAAGAAAGCGCCTTGCCCTGTAATTGTGTTGCGGTAGCAATAGACGCTTCCTTTATATGTTCTTCTATATAGAAGGCAGCATCCTGATGGCTGTTCTCGCCATAACGCATATCCTGCTTCTTAATAAAGTTGAGATTCAGTGTGCGGGGGAACTTTCCTGATGGCTGGCTGTTCTCGCCATAATAGGCCGGCACCAGTTTGCCAAAATAGTTGGCAATCATACTGTCATAAGCAGCGGTATGCTCAAACGCCTTGATAGCCAAATCGAAACGAGTCGGTTGAGTCAGCGAATTCTGGTGGTTATCCATTTCCTCAATAATCTTGTTGTAATCCTGTGCGTTGACAACAATCGCAACATCTTTATGGTTCTTGGCTGCGGAGCGAACCATTGTCGGGCCACCAATATCAATATTCTCAACGGCATCTTCCAGAGAACAATCCGGCTTTGCGACAGTCTGGGCGAAGGGGTAAAGATTAACGACCACCATATCAATAGGTGCAATCTGATGTTGTTCCATCACCTCATCATCCTGCCCGCGTCTGCCAAGAATACCGCCATGTACTTTGGGATGAAGTGTTTTCACCCGGCCATCCATCATTTCAGGAAAACCTGTGTAGTCGGAAACTTCAGTGACATTCAGGCCCGCCTCAGTCAACAGGCGGGCAGTTCCTCCCGTTGAAAGCAATTCAACATCACGATTGGATAAGGCCTTAGCAAATTCAACAATACCCGCTTTGTCAGAAACACTCAGCAGGGCACGACGGATTGGACGAAGCTGTTGCATTGGTGTGATCCCTTGGATTTCATCAAACAAGAATGTGTTATTGAGAAAAACTTCTGCCTTATTAGGGCGAAAAAACATCATTCGAAGAAAAAATGGTCTTCCACAATAACATTTCAAAACAACCAGAAAAAATCATATGGCGATTTTTCCGGCTGAGATTGTAACGCAAACGTTTGCGCGATGCTCGACAATTTTTATTAAAATATCGGTTTGTTGATAACTTTGTGTGTAACTGAGTATAAGTGTGGCTTTTGCTGTGTAATGCAGCAGTCAGTAATTTTTTTAAAAAAAACTATTGTCAGCGCCGTAAAACTCCCTATAATGCGCATCCGTTGTCACGACAAACACACAAACAAGTCGAGATGACAAGAGTTGAAAGCCACGAAATAAAGGCTTGACACTCAGAGAGGAAAGCGTAAGATACGCAGCCTCGCAACACGGAAGAGACTTCCGGTTGCCCCGCTCTTTAACAATTTATCAGACAATCTGTGTGGGCACTCGCAAGACCCTATCGACATGCCGAAAGGCAAAAAAGATTAAAGTCTTGAAGAGTGACTG
>NZ_NIBU01000071.1:11538-14794 GCF_002632485.1 Xenorhabdus innexi
TGCTCTTTAACAATCTGGAACAAGCTGAAAAATTTGAAACACTCAGTGATTTTGCTGTTTGACAGCAAGGTGATTGAGGAGTCTCTCAAAACCCCAATCCGAAGACACCTTCGGGTTGTGAGGTTAAGCGACTAAGCGTACACGGTGGATGCCTAGGCAGTCAGAGGCGATGAAGGGCGTGCTAATCTGCGATAAGCGCCGGGAAGGGGATATGACCCGCAAGACCCGGCGATACCCGAATGGGGAAACCCAGTGCAATCCGTTGCACTATCGTTTGATGAATTCATAGTCAAACGAGGCGAACCGGGGGAACTGAAACATCTCAGTACCCCGAGGAAAAGAAATCAACCGAGATTCCCCCAGTAGCGGCGAGCGAACGGGGAGGAGCCCAGAACCAACAACGGCTTGTGTGTCAGTGGAAGCGCCTGGAAAGGCGCGCAGTAAAGGGTGATAGCCCCGTACACGAAGACGCATAAGCCGGGAGTTCGACGAGTAGGGCGGGACACGTGGTATCCTGTCTGAACATGGGGGGACCATCCTCCAAGGCTAAATACTCCTGACTGACCGATAGTGAACCAGTACCGTGAGGGAAAGGCGAAAAGAACCCCGGCGAGGGGAGTGAAAGAGAACCTGAAACCGTGTACGTACAAGCAGTGGGAGCACCCTTTGGGGTGTGACTGCGTACCTTTTGTATAATGGGTCAGCGACTTATATTCTGTAGCAAGGTTAACCGTATAGGGGAGCCGCAGGGAAACCGAGTCTTAACTGGGCGTTAAGTTGCAGGGTATAGACCCGAAACCCGGTGATCTAGCCATGGGCAGGTTGAAGGTTGGGTAACACTAACTGGAGGACCGAACCGACTAATGTTGAAAAATTAGCGGATGACTTGTGGCTGGGGGTGAAAGGCCAATCAAACCGGGAGATAGCTGGTTCTCCCCGAAAGCTATTTAGGTAGCGCCTCGTGAATTCATCTTCGGGGGTAGAGCACTGTTTCGGCTAGGGGGTCATCCCGACTTACCAACCCGATGCAAACTGCGAATACCGAAGAATGTTATCACGGGAGACACACGGCGGGTGCTAACGTCCGTCGTGGAGAGGGAAACAACCCAGACCGCCAGCTAAGGTCCCCAAGTCATGGTTAAGTGGGAAACGAAGTGGGAAGGCTCAGACAGCCAGGATGTTGGCTTAGAAGCAGCCATCATTTAAAGAAAGCGTAATAGCTCACTGGTCGAGTCGGCCTGCGCGGAAGATGTAACGGGGCTAAACCATGCACCGAAGCTGCGGCAGCGACGCTTAGGCGTTGTTGGGTAGGGGAGCGTTCTGTAAGCCGTTGAAGGTGAATCGTGAGGTTTGCTGGAGGTATCAGAAGTGCGAATGCTGACATAAGTAACGATAAAGCGGGTGAAAAACCCGCTCGCCGGAAGACCAAGGGTTCCTGTCCAACGTTAATCGGGGCAGGGTGAGTCGACCCCTAAGGCGAGGCTGAAAAGCGTAGTCGATGGGAAACAGGTTAATATTCCTGTACTCGGTGTTACTGCGAAGGGGGGACGGAGAAGGCTATGTCATCCGGGCGACGGTCGTCCCGGTTTAAGCGTGTAGGTGGGCAGTCCTGGTAAATCCGGACAGCCGTTAACACTGAGGCGTGACGACGAGGCACTACGGTGCTGAAGTGACAGATGCCCGGCTTCCAGGAAAAGCCTCTAAGCATCAGGTAACATTGAATCGTACCCCAAACCGACACAGGTGGTCAGGTAGAGAATACTCAGGCGCTTGAGAGAACTCGGGTGAAGGAACTAGGCAAAATGGTGCCGTAACTTCGGGAGAAGGCACGCTGGCGCGTAGGTGAAGGGACTTGCTCCCGGAGCCGAAGCCAGTCGCAGATACCAGCTGGCTGCAACTGTTTAATAAAAACACAGCACTGTGCAAACACGAAAGTGGACGTATACGGTGTGACGCCTGCCCGGTGCTGGAAGGTTAATTGATGGGGTTATCGCTTTGCGAGAAGCTCTTGATCGAAGCCCCAGTAAACGGCGGCCGTAACTATAACGGTCCTAAGGTAGCGAAATTCCTTGTCGGGTAAGTTCCGACCTGCACGAATGGCGTAATGATGGCCAGGCTGTCTCCACCCGAGACTCAGTGAAATTGAACTCGCTGTGAAGATGCAGTGTACCCGCGGCAAGACGGAAAGACCCCGTGAACCTTTACTATAGCTTGACACTGAACACTGGTCCTTGATGTGTAGGATAGGTGGGAGGCTTGGAAGCGTGGACGCCAGTCTGCGTGGAGCCATCCTTGAAATACCACCCTTTAATGGCTGGTGTTCTAACGTAGGCCCGTTATCCGGGTTGCGGACAGTGTCTGGTGGGTAGTTTGACTGGGGCGGTCTCCTCCCAAAGCGTAACGGAGGAGCACGAAGGTTAGCTAATCACGGTCGGACATCGTGAGGTTAGTGCAAAGGCATAAGCTAGCTTGACTGCGAGAGTGACGGCTCGAGCAGGTACGAAAGTAGGTCTTAGTGATCCGGTGGTTCTGAATGGAAGGGCCATCGCTCAACGGATAAAAGGTACTCCGGGGATAACAGGCTGATACCGCCCAAGAGTTCATATCGACGGCGGTGTTTGGCACCTCGATGTCGGCTCATCACATCCTGGGGCTGAAGTAGGTCCCAAGGGTACGGCTGTTCGCCGTTTAAAGTGGTACGCGAGCTGGGTTTAGAACGTCGTGAGACAGTTCGGTCCCTATCTGCCGTGGGCGTTGGAAGATTGAAAGGGGCTGCTCCTAGTACGAGAGGACCGGAGTGGACGCACCACTGGTGTTCGGGTTGTCATGCCAATGGCATTGCCCGGTAGCTACGTGCGGCAGAGATAACCGCTGAAAGCATCTAAGCGGGAAACTTGCCTTAAGATGAGTCTTCCCTTGTCCCTTGAGGACACTGAAGGAGCGTTCGAGACGAGGACGTGGATAGGCTGGGTGTGTAAGCGTTGCGAGACGTTGAGCTAACCAGTACTAATGAACCGTGCGGCTTAACCTGACAACACCGAAGGTGTTTTAGGGTGTTTGAGAGAAAGACGAAGTTTCAAAGAGAAAATGCGGCATGAAAGCCGCAAGCAGCTTGTTCGGGATTGAAAACAGGATTTGTCTGGCGGCAATAGCGCGGTGGTCCCACCTGACCCCATGCCGAACTCAGCAGTGAAACGCCGTAGCGCCGATGGTAGTGTGGGGTCTCCCCATGTGAGAGTAGGACACTGCCAGACAT
>NZ_NIBU01000072.1 GCF_002632485.1 Xenorhabdus innexi
GCTGGATGCCCTGTATGGCTCAGACACCCACAGTCTGTTTAATCTGGCGGGCATGCAGAACACCTCGGATGATTTAATCATGGGACTGGTGACGGGGACGCTGTTTATTGTGCTGCCGATGGTCTGGCTGGGCGCACTGGCCTGGGCCGGCGTGCGGATGGGTGATGTGGGGGGCATGATGAGTCAGGGCGTGGGGCAGGTCCGGCAATCCGCTGGCATGTTCGGTCAGATGGTGATGCAGAAGATGATGTCGAAAGGGAAATAGTTAAACTGAAATTTAAAATTTAAGGGATATTTTTTATCTCTTGCTGAGTCAATTACTGGTGCGTATTACTTGATCTCTTTCATGGTAATACACAACTGGTAATGTCCGTTTTGTACTTTCATATCAGACTGTTATTTTGAGGGACTGAAAATATATCATAATTTGACTTACTTCTAAATACTCGCCAGTTGCATTTATTGTATTATTCTAGCATTAAACATATGGGTATTCATAAATTATAATCGGGATCACATATGCTAATATGCATTACTTTATATTTAATTGAATTTAAATGAGTTGTAATGAAATTTATCTAATATCAATTAAATGCTATATCGCATGTTATTTAAAATAAACATGGTCATACATTATTGGAATTAATATGCATCTAGCTGATCTTATCGGGAAAATTTACCTTAAAATTTTAATTTTTGTATGTTTGTGAAAATTATTTATTTTTTTCATCATGATACCACATTGGGTAAAGGTGTTTTTTTCTATAATACATAATTTTTTTTACATTATATGTAAACATAAACTCAATATATTTGTGCTTTTTGTTGACGTGTGTGTCTATTGAATGTCATGATTTGTGTCAAGGTATATTAATACGTTAGCGAATGGATTATTAGATATTTCTTTCTAATATCGTATGGTTATAGTTGTTATAATAGGATTTATCATGAGTGAACAGAATATATTAGTCTGTTTTCCATACGCAGGTGGAAATAAAGACTCCTTTGATATTGTTAAAAAACATTTATCTAAAGGAGTGCGAATTATTTCTATGAACTACTCAAGTAGCGCATTTTTGTTGATGTCAAAAAACTCTACCACCTTTTTTAAGGTTTTTTTGGAAAAAATTGAAGCACAGCTCAAAGCACAGCTCAAAGAGTTTGAGGAAAAAATAACTTTTTTTGGCCACAGTATTGGAGCTATCATTGCCTACGAATTGGCAATATTATGCGGTAATCGACTAAATATTCATAAGTTAGTTGTATCTGCATGTAAGCCTCCTGAATTATTAGTTAAATCTACGATATTTAGTTCAGGAGATAATGCATTCGAAAACATTGTTCGTTTAGGGGGATTGCCTACAGTAGTTTTAAACAATCCAACCAGATTGAAGAAAGAAAAATACAAAATTATCAGTGATCTCAGAATATTAAGTTACTATGATCGAGTAATTTACCCTAGGATTAATTGCGAAATTCATGCACTATCAGCAAAAAAAGATTTTTTGGCTTCAGAAGATGATATGAAACTTTGGAGTAACTACACAAATAAAAAATTCAGAGAAAATACCTTTGATGGTGATCATTTTTATTTCAGGGAAAAATCACAAGAAGTAGCGAAAATCATTTCGTAATAATGAGCTAAAGTAAGAAGGTTATCCCATGAAAAAACTGATCAATGCTGATTCTTATTTAGGATCGTCAAAAACTCGTTTCTTTAGTTCTGGTTATAAGAAAGTTGATTATGAGATAAAAGATGAAGTTATCATTGATAATGAATATAGCTCTATGCTGACACTAATTTATCCTGATGACTGGTCTATTAAAAATAAAAAAAATCTTAACCCTCACTTAAGCAGTGTGGACGTGATATTAATGTCTGCTTATGCAAGTGGAAAATTACTTAATCAATTTGGAAATTGTTATTATAAAATAACTTCCATGATGATCTTCGCATCGCATAAACCTGTTAAAAAACTGGCAGACATTCCAATTAAATTTGATCTGGATTATTGTGAAGAGGAAGGTGTGATTTATTTACAGGGAAAAATTGGAAATATGAAATCTCAACTTGAAATTGAGAAGGGAGAATATAATGATATATTACTAACTCCTTTTTTTAGTCGTAGGGAATTTAAAAATTCAAATCATGAAATAAAGGATATTTTATTAGAGGGGAAATGCAAAAGTAAATCTTTAGTAGTCAAGACTATTTTTGGGAGAAAAACCGATTATATTGATTATATAGATGCTTTCGTTTCAAGTTTACAGATTGGACAAATTCTTCTGTATGAATTAGATGGTATTACTAGGGAAGAATCTAATAATCTCTGGATGCGTAACATAAAATTAAATGAAACTGATGCATATAATCACAAAAATTCTGGAACACTGGAAGTAACTTTGGAGAATACAAATTTGATATCCAAAGGAAACTATAAGTGGAGAAGTGCTGACATTGTTGCGAACCTTAATAATATTCAGGTTAGATGCTCTGTCGCACATCAACTAAATCATTGAGGCAGTTATGGCAGTAAAAATTGTTGGATTAGGCGCATCACTACCTAAAAATCAAGTTTCAAATAAAGGCATTTCAGAGTATTTGGATACCGATGATGAATGGATAACAACAAGGACAGGAATAAAAAACAGATTTCATGCAACTGAAGGCGAGCATACAAGTCATTTGGCTTTTAAAGCGGGTAAAGCTGCATTATCTAGTATGAATCTTGAAAATAATTTTGATATTGATACGTTAATTGTGGCTACTTCAACACCGGACAGGTTATGCCCAGCTACGGCTCCTAAAGTTGCAACAATGCTAGGATTAGGAAAAATTAGGGCATTCGATATAAATGCAGTTTGCACTGGTTTTGTATATGGGCTTGAACTAGCCGAGTCATTTATAAGATCTGGAAAATCTAAAAGATTAATGCTTATTGGTGCAGATGTTTTTACTACAATTCTGGATAAAAGTGATAGAGCCACCTACCCGTTATTTGGTGATGGTGCGGGAGCTGTGATTCTTGAACAAGGAGATGAAGAAAATATCCTTTCCACTTATACAGGAAGTGACGGTGAGTATGAAAATCTGATTACCATATTAAATGGTGGAAGTGAATCTAAGCTTTCAGGGAACAAAGAAAAAATTTCAACATCTTCATATTTCAAAATGGAAGGTAAAGAGGTTTTTTTGAAAGCTATTTCGTATATGAAGAATTCTGTTCAAAGAGTTTTGGCACTCAGTAATACTAATAAAAATGAAATAGATTATATTGTTCCACATCAGGCAAATAAGAGAATAATAGATACATTAACTAAGTTATTTGATTTGAAAGAAACACAAGCTTTAATGAGTCTTGAAGAATTCGGAAATACCTCAGCTGCATCGATACCACTTACACTAGCTGTCTATGCCAGAAATAATACAATAAAACCTGGTCATAAAATTGTTATTACTGCATTTGGTGGAGGGATTACATGGGGAGCCGCTGTTATTAAATGGCCTAATTCTGTATTTAAATCCATGGTTTTGAACTGACTAAATGGAGTGAAATATGAAAACTATTATTTTTGAACGTATTAAGTCTCTTCTTATAGGTAAGTACTATGTTTCAGTTGACAACGTGACTCAAGATGCTATTTACGAAGACCTTGAATTGGATTCTTTAACTTTGTTAGAAATTTCAGTAATACTAGAAAAAGAATTTAATCTTATAATTCCCGATGGGATTCTGTCCTCAGAAATGTCTATTGATGAATCGATAGATACAATTTTGAATAATAATGTTAATGTAACATGATTTATTTGATGAGGCATGGAAATACCAGTTACAACTTGATGGGAAGAGTGTTAGGGCAAACTGATATTCCCTTATGTGAAACTGGTATCAAAAATGTGAGCAGTATTGCGCCTAAAATGAGAGGTTTTGGTATTAGATTTATTTATTGCTCAAATTATATTAGAGCAATTCAAACGGCTAATATCATATCTTCAGTTATTGGGGTAAATGTAACGATGCGTGAAAATCTAAAAGAACGCCATCTGGGTATTCTTGACGGGAAGTATAAAGATAGTATCCGTTGGTGTGGCTTTATTAAAAAGCTGGGAGAAAGGAATTTCACGCCTGAACATGGTGAAAGTGTTGATAATTGCTTGGAGAGATTCTCTGGAGAGATGAAAAGGATAGTTAATTTTCATTTAGATGAAGAGGATGTTCTTGTGATATCCCACGGAGGAATTATTTCTCTTTTTATGCAATATGTGTTGCATGTTAACAATAAATTTTCCTTTCTTGATAATTGTACATTCCATATTTTAGATACGGATGGAAAAGGAGGTTTTCATGTGGTTAAGTTAAATGTTAATTTAATTTTGAGGTAAAATGTGAGTATTAATATAGTTGTTTTTATTAAACCAAATGCATCTGTATTCAGGTCTTTTGGGGAAAAATTATCTATTCTTTGTGAGATAACTTTACAGGAAGAGGGTTGCGATGTTTTTGATTTCTATACCTTCGAAGATAAATATGTTCTCATAGAACGTTGGGAGTCTCAGAAATACATTGATCTTCATATGAATAAAGACTACACCCTTAGTTTTATTGATCAAACCAGAGATTCTGTAATTAGTACGGAAGTTTTTCGATTAAATTATTTTTAGTAAATGTTTTTAGAGATCAATATGACCAAGGTTAAATTTAATAAAACAGATATACATATTTTACTGACTGTATGTTTGTCAATGTTTATAATTCCACTGACAATTACATCCTCCAGTATATTAAACGTATCTTTGATGAAACATTATTCCCTTACCTATCAGGAAGCACAATGGTTCATTAATATTTTTATGGTCATGTATGGAGCATTCCTGCCAGTTACCGGCTCTCTTTCTGATTTTGTAGGGCGGAAAAATATTTTTCTATTTGGACTGTTTTTTTTCTCTGTAGGTTTCCTATTGGGTGGCATAGTTGATAGCTATGGGTATATTTTACTCTTCAGAGCAATTTGTGGCATAGCTGCCGCAGCAGTAACAACATCTGCTACTTCATTATTGGCTTCACATATTTATGAGGCTAAAAGGGAAAAAGCATTCTCGATCTTTGGTGTTTTTTTAGGGTTAGGTATGATTGCTGGTCCTTTAGTTGCCTCTGGATTTAATTATATCCAGAGTGGATGGACTATTTTCAGTATTATTGCTGCATTAATTTTATTATTACTTTTTATTTCATTAATCTATGTTAGAGATAAAACTAGATATGTATATTCTAAATTTGACTGGCTTGGCGGAATAGTTCTGACTCTTTTTCTTCTTTCAACCGTATCACTTATATCATTCTTACCTGTATGGTCAATGACTGACAGAAAAACAATATCCCTAATTGTTGTATCCCTAGTATGTGTCCTAGCTCTGTGCCGAATTGAAAAAATAGCTAAAAATCCTGTTTTAGACTTGGCTATTTTCAAAAATAGGACTTTTTCATCCATGAGCATAACAACATTGCTTCTTGGCTTCGGATATATAAGTATCATGTTCTATTTTCCGTATTATTTAAAGGTTACTACTGGTTTCACAAATTTTCAGGTAGGCGTAGTTATGACTGTTGCAACTTTGCCTTCTTTCATGTTTCCACCAATCATTACTAAATTCAGAAGTTTATTTAATGATGGTTGTTTATTAAAAGCTACATTGGCTCTTCTAATTGTATCTCCATTATACCTAAGTGATGTTATTGGCAGTAAAGAAATATTATCTTACTGTGCTGCTATGTTCCTATTAGGTAGTTCTTTCGGAATATCGTTGTCGTACCTTGATGGTGTTGCAGTTAACTCTGTCGAAGCTTATCAGTCAGGATTGGCTGCGGGGACTTTTAACACATTTCGAATTGGTGGGGAGTCAATTTCAATCCCATTAGTGTCTACTGTGATTACGTTATTAAATAATAAAATGTCAGGTGGGAGGGGGGCATATATAATTATGAATAATCGCTTTATCAACGGAGTAGGAAGTAAGCTAACAGCCTCGACATCAATTGCCTTGCTTGTGATATCTGCTATTTGCTTAATTTTTTCAGTATTAGTATTAACCCTTTATTACACAAGCAAGAAGCGGAGCCAACTTCATGAAAATCATTAGGAATGATAATCCGGTATTGATTGTGGGGGCCGGTCCGGTAGGAATGTTGACAGCCCTTGAACTTTCTTTATTTGGTATTGAAACAAGAATTATATCTAAACATCCTCGATATTCACCTCATTCTAAAGCTACAATTATCTGGCCTCGCGTGTTGGAGATATTATCACGGACAGGAGTCTCAAATAGAATTATTGAGACGGGACATTACTTCGATCAAATGAATTATTATTCTAATAAGAAAATGATTGGTAATATCAGGTTTGATAGGCTGAAATACACTAATTATCGCTATGGAATTACCATACCTCAGTGGAAAACAGAGAGAATATTAGAAGATAGGCTCAATGAAAGTGGAGTATTCATTGAATATGGTTGTGAATTTATAGATGGATATAATGATAACGATGTAGTCAATGTTACCTTACAAGATAATGTTGGCCATATATATCATGAGTCATATCCGTGGGTAATTGGTGCTGATGGATATTCAAGCCGAGTCAGGGAGTGTCTTGGATTTGGTTTTGATGGATATCAGATGGAAACTAGACTTGCTATTACTGATGCTGAACTTGTAAGTGAGTCAACCAGCCGCGAAGTCGGTTATTACCTCCATCGTTCAGGTAACATGGTTTTAGCACCAATTGGTGATGGGTTATTCCGTGTAGGGGCTAGTGTTCCTACTAATTACACGGGAGAAATTAATCGTCAATTTTTCAATAAACTGCTCAATGACAGAGTCCCGGGTAATAAGACTTTAGGGCATATGAATTTCTGCGGTATTTTTAATGCCCATGTAAGATCTGCTTCTTCTTACCGGTCTCAAAATGTTTTCCTCGTTGGTGATGCGGCTCACGTTATGAGTCCATCTGGTGCTCAAGGGATGAATAGTGGTTTTCAGGATGCAGTAAATCTGAGCTGGAAATTGGCTGGTGTTATACGTAATGAGTATGATTCGTCTCTCTTGGAGAGCTATTCAACTGAACGAATGAATGGGATTAAACGCACATCAAAATTATCTACATTTCTTGCAAATGTAAGTTTGTATAAGAAGCTTCCAGCAATCTTTACTCGTGATTTTGCGTTCAGAATTGTATCAAGAACTGGCATCGTAGATAGATTTATTACACCCAGAATTGCACAGATCGATATTCCTCATGGAGAGTTGTCTGAAGGAATAACGAAACTTGAGTCAGGAAGACGAATACCTCTTGAATGGAATAAGAGTACACTTTCACCACATTTAAGCCTCACTAAGCATACAATTTTTTTCTGGCCGGGTAATCATTATATCTATTCAGAGTGGGTGAAATATTTTAATTCAGCCACAAAGACTGTTATCGGTGCGAATCTCGTTAATTTGAGTGGGAAAGTCTTGGGATTCATCAAAGACCTTCTACCCGCTAATTCTGTTTGTATCATCGTCAGACCGGATGGATTTATCTCTGATCTAGTTGATATTAATGGTATTTCATCAAATGAGGTTTTCAATATCCTCAACAAAAAGATTAACCAACAACCTGTATAAAGGAGAAAAGAATGAGTAATACATTAGTCAAACTCACTGAAGTTCAGGATATGACACAAGAACAGCTCAGTGTATATGAGAAATTTCCTTCAAACTTGACTCGAAGTTTGCTTTTAACCAAGTGTTCTGCCGGATCTCATCTTGCATTAGGAGCTGCTCTGACAAAAGGATATCTGAATGACTATGAGCGTGAAATTATTGTTATGCGTGTTGCCAAACTGGTTAATAGCGAGTTTGAGCGAATTATTCATTATCCACTTGCTATTAAGGCAGGCCTGACAGAACAGGAAATTAATGATATTGAGGATGGAAACTATGAGGCGATGGATCCACGGAGAAAGGCTATGGTGAAATACATCACAGAGTGCATTCTAGCGGGAAAAGCTTCAGCATCATCATTTCGCAATTTGAATGAATTCTATTCACAAGGTGAAATTGCCGATGCTACTCATCTCGCAGGACATTGTTGGATGACTGCTATGTATTTGGCAAGTCTCGATATACCACTTGATGAAAAAGAAACTTCGTGGTCTAGACTTGCCGAGCTTAATGATTGAGGAAAAGCAATTGCAATACTGTCAATTAGGAAAATCAGAGCTAATTGTATCCAGGCTTGCTCTGGGATGTATGTCTTTCGGCGATTCAGCTAAGGGGGCACATACTTGGACTCTGGACTATATCCAAAGTGAGAAAATTATTACTCAGTCATTAGAATTAGGTATAAATTTTTTTGATACTGCTAATGTTTATTCGCTTGGTTCAAGTGAAGAAATCTTGGGAGCATGTTTGAAGAAACATGCTAAACGTGAGGATGTGGTTATAGCCACAAAAGTTTATGAAAAAATGATTGATTCTCCTTTATCTGGAGGATTATCACGCAAAGAAATATTTACTCAAATTGATGCCAGTTTAAAACGGCTTCAAACTGATTATGTTGATCTTTATATCATTCATCGATGGGACGATAACACGCCTATTGAAGAGACTATGCTGGCTTTATATGATTTGATTCAGTCAGGTAAAGTTCGATATATCGGTGCTTCGTCAATGAGAACTTGGCAATTTATCAAAGCGCAATTTGTCGCCAAAATGAACGGTTGGAGTCAGTTTATCAGTATGCAAAATCATTACAACCTCATCAATCGAGAAGAAGAAAGAGAAATGCTTCCTTATTGTGTTTCTGAAGGAATTGGTGTTACACCATGGAGTCCATTGGCCAGAGGTAAACTAGCAAGTCATACAGATACTATTCGTTCGCAAACAGACAAAGTATTGTCATGGTTATACGAGTCAGCAAAGCAGAGTGACGAGAAAATCATTTCTGTTCTAAATGAAATTGCAGTCAGTAAAGAGTGTAAGCCCGCACATGTAGCTTTAGCCTGGTTACTATCTAAACCATCAATCGCTTCACCAATCGTTGGAGTGACATCGACTGAACAAATTATAGACAATGCTCGTTGTATGAATATCGCTCTTAGCAATGATGAAGTTGCTGCGCTGGAAGAATTTTATACTCCGCATACGAGAGCCGAATTATCTTAAAATAGTTATTGGGGGGATCTATGAGAATCCAAAAACCGATCAATTCAGGATTTAATGCGTCATCAACAGCCTCAGATGTACTTAAAGGTATTGATATTAAAGGCAAGAAAGCGCTTATCACTGGTGGACATTCTGGACTGGGATATGAGGCTACTAAAGCGTTGTCAGAAGCAGGTGTCCATGTAGTCGTAGGGGCAAGAGATATAGGAATTGCTTCTGATGCCTTAAGCGAACTGACTAATATTACTATTCTTCCTTTGGATCTTTCGGATATAAGTTCTGTCAGTACATTTGCAGTTTATGTTCATGCAAATAGGCATGTCTTTGATTATGTGATTTGTAATGCTGGTATCATGGCTTCTCCAGAAAAGCGCGTTGGGCCCGGATGGGAATCTCAATTTGCAACAAATCATATTGGTCATTATGTACTAGTGAATCTCATATGGGACCAGATTCGATCTGGAGGGAGAGTAATATGCGTTTCATCTGCTGGACATCATAATTCTCCAATCAGATGGGATGATATTCAGTTTATCCGTGGTTATGACAAATGGGTAGCATACGCACAATCTAAAACCGCTAACATACTTTTTGCATTCCAACTGGATAACTATGGGAAAAATAGAAATATTAGAGCATTTTCTTTACATCCGGGAAAAATCTTTACCCCACTCCAGCGGCATCTATCTTATGAAGAGATGGCGAATGAGGGATGGATGGATAAGGATGGTAATCCTATTGATCCAACCTTTAAATCTCCAGCGCAAGGAGCTGCAACTGAAGTATGGGCAGCAACAAGCCCGGCCTTGAATGGATTGGGGGGACTTTATTGTGAAGATTGTGACATTATCGGGCTAGCATCAGATTATAAAGACCCCTTTATCGGTGTTTGTGAATATGCAATTGATCCATCGGAAGCTTTAAAATTGTGGAACTTCACTGCTAATCTCACAGGTATAAATACATTTGCAGCAAAATAACTAACTCACAAAAAGTTTGGTGAATAACTCCCCTATCATCCGATTTTATGATTGCAGATAAAGACTACAGCAGCGAAGCCTTCAGAAAGGCCATCAAAAAAAGAGGGACAACCCCCTGTTATTCTATATTGAAAAAATAGTCAGAAATCAAAAAAACAGAAAAACAGAAAAACAGATAGACAAATAGTTATACCGTTATCGACATCTAGTAGTGCATACGTTTGCCAAGATTGAACATTTTCTTGCGATAGTAACGAGATACAATAAATTAGAACGAAATTATGTCAGTATATTGGCACTGGTATTTATCATTGTCTGGCTGCCCATGTGGGTTGATTGATTTATGAACACTAAACATCAACACATCCTAGTATTCAATTGCTGTAGACTGAAAAAAGCGATAACCTAAACCCGATTACTCGCCATCACTGATGGTACATAGCCGCTAAATCGGTTATAAAACTCCCGTAGCCTGCAAGGGAGAGCATTACCATGCGGTACATCTGTGCACTTTTGGAAGCAGATATCGTCAGACAACAATCCTCCGTCCGGCGATGAAAGTTATCCGGTGTGATCCACAACCGGCTTACCACGCAATACGGGCAGTATCTGCTTTGCCTCGTTCTGAAAAATATTCACCTGCGTTTTGAGCAACTTTCGATAAACGTCCTGAATCCTGTACAACCGTTAGGTAACAGGAACAGAAGCCATTAAGCATTTCAGCGTCCACGGTGGTGCGGCGTCACTTGGGTAAAAGCGCAGCGATTACCAAGTGACGCCGCTAAGCGGCCAACGTCCAGAGCACGTCCGGCCTATCTTTACGACCCGTTTGATCCCCGTATTACTCACAGTCACCCGATATTACGGGTCTTTTTCTGTCTGCATCGACTTGTTTCGTTTGTTTTTTAACCCACTGCCTGACAACAGGCTGATACCGAAAAAAGGAGAAATTACCCACGTCACGATAATGAGGCGTTCATCCTGACTGAATCAGGCCCTGAACGGGGAGCATGTCATCGCTGTGCTGAGCACGTCGCGAGCTCCTGCAAAAACTCAACATAACTTCGCCTTGCTACACATTGTCTGACGCACCACGGAACGGTGAACCTGAACCGGCACGCAGGGACTTGTTTAAAAATAAATAAATCAAAAGGAGATGCGAGGATGGCGCAGAAATCGGCACGTTCTAAAATTGAACGGTTCAGAAAAGAATTTATTACCCATGCCCGACACGCGGGCGGGAGTTTTGCGACAGTTGCAAATCGTGAGCGGATTGCCCGGCAGTTTCTTCATTTTCTGAAAGACAAGGGCATTAAGCTCCGGCAGATGGACAGCCTCAAAACAAAATATATCAAGCACTATATTGCACAGCGAAAGGCCGAGCATATCAGCCACCGGACCCTGCAAAATGAAATGGCGGCCCTGCGGACCATTTTAGCGCAAGCCGGGAAACACAAGCTGGCAGCAGCCGATAATCCGCGATTGAGCAACCGGGCACAGGGGATTGCCAATACGGATCGTCGGGGAACAAAAATGGCATTAACCCCGGCAGAATTTCAGGCGGCTTTTCAGCAGGTCGAGCAAAGAGATCGGAGCGTAGCAGCGGTAATGCAGCTGGCGTATGTATTGGGGTTACGTACCAAAGAAGCGGTGGAAGCCTACAAATCTTTAGGCACCTGGAAAAAAGCGCTGGAAAACGGTCATACGTCGGTACGGGTGGTGTTTGGCACCAAAGGCGGGCGGGCGAGGCAGACGGTCATACTGGATCGGCAAGCCTTGCAACACGCTATTGCCTATGCCGAGCGCGAACAAGCAGAACGCAGTGGCAGATTGATTGATAAACCCACGGTTCACCAGGCGATAGACCGTTACCGTTACGTGGTCAGGCGTGCCGGACTGGTGGGTAAGCAAGCGCCACACAGCATGCGCTACCATTTTGCCCAGCAATCCGGGGCACATTACACCGCACAGGGTTTCAGTGAGCGGGAAGCGCTGGCACTGGTGTCAATGGATTTAGGGCACGGTGATGGACGGGGGCGTTATATCCGGCAGGTATATTACCTTAATATTGAGGATGAATAATGCTGTATTGTATTAATTCACACTAGATCTAATACGTTCACTGATCTGAACTAATAGCGCATAATTGACTGTCACACTCAGGGTGAGAGCGTGAAAGGTTATATTTTGAACGGGTTGGGCAAATAAAACACTGGTCGATACTTTAACAAGACCGAATTGAGTAATCTTTACCCTTTCTTTGATTTCATTGTATACAAATTAAGCTCAAAAAACGTTCTCGCTCTCGCCCTGCTGTCACACTCAATCAAATTTCACGACAGAATACCATCAGAGTAAGTTGCGACTATTAGAAATAGCTGCTCCGATCTGTGAAGACAATGGCAAGTATTATTGTATTTAGCTGGATAAAAAAGTATGGATAGAAGGCAATTAGTGATGCGACAGATCCTTGTAATATCAAGTAGTTTCCATTGACTTTGAGCATCTTGAGTATTCTGGAGAATACTGCTGAGACTTCGAGAAAGTATCCAATTTTTCTTGAACAGAATAAATAAAAATTCCCAAATAGCGTGTGTGCTGGTCAACCAACAATCGAGTTATGACGCTTGATGGGTAACCTTTTATGTAGCAAAAGTCCATAATTTGATGTAATTACTAATAGGTAGTACCGACTCTCTGTGAACTTGGTAATCCGATCAGTCTACCGAGACTGTTGAATTAATGAGGACAGAGAGTACGGATTTTCATCAGGACTTATTGAAGTCGAACATATGTTTGTGACTACGTTTTCAGAAAAACTCATCCACCCATTTAAATTAAGTTGGCGTCCATATATCGAGTTAATTAATCTGTTGTTTTTTGAGGTTTCCTTCAAATAAAGTTTATTTTTAGAATGACCCATTGTTGTAAAACGGATATGATTTTCAATTTCACATATGTTATAATTTAATGATTTTGTTTGCTGACTCAATAGTTTCTTTTCTATGAGCCACCATGACTTTTGTAATGTTTAACATTTTAAGATTAGATGAAATAATCTTTTCATTTTCAACATCAAGATGGCTAGTTGCTTCATCTAAAAATAAAATTTTAGGGTTTTTATATAATGCTCTTGCTAAACATAGTCTTTGTTTTTGTCCGCCAGATAAAGTGGTTCCCATATCCCCAACTAATGTTTCGTATTTCATTGGCATTCTTATTATATCATCATGTATTGCTGAGATTTTTGTGCAATTAATGATTTTTTCCATATCTGGATTCTCATCGAAAAAGGTTATGTTGTCAATAATTGAACCGGAAAATAATATATCATCTTGAGCAACATAACCTATATGTTTCCTAATATTATTAATATGGGATTCATGAACTACAGAATCTCCTATTATTACTTTTCCATCAGTAGGTTGGATGTTGCCCATCATCAAATTTAATAATGTTGACTTACCACATCCAGAAGGACCTGTTATTACAACAGAATCTCCTGAACGAATATTGAAAGATAAGTTTTCCATTAAATAAGGAGCATTATCTTTATATTTAAATGAAAGGTTTTTAATCTCTATATTATTTGAATCTATCTCTTTTTTGCTACAAAAAACATCGGATTTAACTTCTGTTTCATTCAAAACAATATCTGATAACCTATCAAGATGAATACCTAGCATTTTTAAAGAAATAAATTGATCTATAAGAGAAATAACTCTGGATTCGAACTGGCTCTTATATGCTAGGTATGACATCAAAATACCAATTGTAAATATACTTTCAAATATAAGTGATGTTCCTATATATATTACTCATAGACAGGATCTTAAGAATTAAGCCTTTCAAAACACGCATCCAATGTTTTGTTTTTACATGATTTTCTTTGTGGTGTTTTGAACGCGTTCTGGCATAAATATTCTTGTGCTTTTTCCAGCCAAAAATACGTTTCCGACCACGCCTTTTGGAGCAGGT
>NZ_NIBU01000073.1 GCF_002632485.1 Xenorhabdus innexi
CATAGTGGGATAAATTATGTGACACCGGGCCAACGGCACAGAGGCGAAGACAAAGTCATTTTAACACAGCGGGATGGCGTTTATCGCCAGGCTAAACTCGCCTCTCCGGAACGCTGGTCGCGCAGCACCAGAAACTGGCAATGGGTAGAAACAGTGACGCTGAATCCTGAACGAGAACAACAGGCCGCTTAAATTCATTAATGGTGCCAACTATGTTGACAATTACCGGGACTGATTGATTAGTGAATCAACCCCGCCGTTTTCGACTAATTCCCGGTAACGATAGAACGTATCACGAGAGACGCCCATGACTTTGCAGGCTCTTGATACATTCCCCAGCTCTTCAGCCAGATTAAGTAAGCCCACTTTGTGTTTGATAATTGAATTGCTAGTATGATACATGAGAGTGACCTCTTTTTGTTTTGATTTAAGTTTTGAACACCTTTAATCAAAGTAGGTAACTCTCATCTTTTCAAGATGAAATGTCAGATCGAGTGACGACTAATACATTTTATGCCCTTTCTGCAAACTCTTTTTAAAACGCAGCGTGTACTCAGCAATAACATACATACGCCCAGCTTTAAACTCCTCTTCCAGATCAAGGCCTAATGCCTCTTTCATAAAAGCATGTCGAGTCCATTCCAGATAAAACGGATAATAAAGCCCATCCACAATACCTTGAAAATCAACATGTTGCTCATCAACCACATACTCTTTAGAAAACATCACAGATCCTTAAAATAGTTTTAATAGGGGAAATTTCATCGGAAAAAGCAAGCATTCTTTTATTGAAGATATTATTTATATTATTCGGAATATTACCTCATACAACCATGTTCATATTATCTTCCAGTTTTATTTTTTGTAATAGGCATATCAAATTTCCAATAGGAAATAAATCTTTCTTAGAATAGGTCAAGCTTTATAACTAACGCAGAAATAATTATCTAAGAAAAACACACCTGTAGCAATTGCCACAGGTGTGCCTGGTGTTGGTAATAAAACAAAGTGGTAATTTAAGTTATAAAGTATATGTATTTAATTTCCTGTCATTCCCATTCAGGAGAAAAAATAAAACAACATCAATCACAAATATTCAAATAATTTATTTATTTTAATTTTACGTTACCAAACTTCTACACAGCTAATCATTTCTTGATGTAATTTAATTACTTGATCACAAAATTCAGTTGAATTGATATGATATGGACTAAAAATAAGTTTTCTTTTCTTTGTTATTTTATAAGTATTTGTAAAAGCACTTATGAAAGCATTATCCGCATCTGGAGACCAAAAAATTCCTCCTTCGATATCTAAAGCAGAAAAACCGCCCATAGGAACAATAAAGCGAACTTCCCCCTCATTACGATTAAGTTTTTCAGCAATCCAGACTCCCAATTTTTTATTCTCTTCCGGCGTAGTCCTAACCAATGTTACCTGCGCATTATGATGATAAAATTGACGATTTTTATATTGTTCAGGTATTGTTGATGAATGCCCAAAATTAATCATGTCTAGTGCGCCACAAGAGATAACACACGGAGTTTTTGTCCGCGCAATACTATCAAAACGCTCTTCATCACAAGCCAAAACACCACCAAAAAGATAACTACATACCTCAGCTATTGTGATATCAAGCACAGAATGCAGGCAATGACTGTCTATTAATTTTTCCATCGCTTTACCGCCGCTGCCCGTGGCATGGAATACCAGACACTCATAATTACTCTTTAATTTGGCAGTAATTTGTTGAACACAATGTGTTGTTACACCAAACATAGTTAACGCTATTGCTGGTTTCTGTTTGATATATATATCTTCCTGCTCATTAAAACAAACAGCTCCAGCAATCTGATTAGCTGCATTCCTCAAGATTTTTCGAGAAATAAAATTCAGGCCAGAAACATCAGTAACGGAATACATCATAGCGATATCACTCGCTCCTATATAACCGGAGATGTTACCTGATGCCATTGTTGAAACCATGAGCTTTGGTAAACCTATAGGCAGGGTTTGCATAGCAAAGGTAATCAACGCGGTACCGCCAGAACCGCCAAGCCCAAGAATGGCGACAATATCTGTCTGTTGCTGTAAATAATTCCGAAAAGCAATTGCCATTGCCGCAATGGCTTCACCTCTATCACTACAAAATACAGCCTGCTTCCCATCAGGATGATAGTCTGCAATGATTTCTGAATGAACATCAGCCCCACGGATCAACTGAGTGGATCTTGTTGTTAAATCAACAATACGGACAGTAAGCCCAACTCTTCTTATCAGTTCACTGACGTAAAAAACTTCTTCACTTTTAGTATCCAGCGTCGCGGCGATATAGACAAATCCCTGATACCCTTTCATAAGAAAGCCTTTACTTATCACAACTCATGAAGTAAAAAGTGAGAGGTTATTTTTATGAGACTACAGTATCATTTATAACTCATAAAGAATGAGACCACAGTCTCATTTTGGGTCAGATCTAATTAATAAAAATAATAAACCATATAACAAAAAAAACAAAATTAACTATAAAACAACCAGTTAAATCAACAGCAAGAGAGAGAACACAAAATAAACATAAAAAAATTTTAACTTATAAAAAATAGACAGCATAATTGTCATCACCTAACCCACTGAAATAATCATTGAAAATATTTAAATGGTTAGATGATAGAGCTAGCTGATAAAAAGCGAATTAATTGTCCATAAAATATTCCATATGCCTGATATAAAATAAATTCATTACCTCATAAGGGCTTTGTGATGCTACCTATTCATATACCACCAAACTATACTGGTGCACGTAAACGCACTTATCAATTACTCATTAATACTGCTCTGACTCTATTTGAAAAAGGAATAATGCCGTCAATATCAGAGTTAGCTATAAAAGCCGGAGTTTCCCGGGCAACAGCATACCGCTATTTTCCAACACAAAGTGACTTAATTGCGGCTATTGTCAGTGCTAGCTTAGGGCCAATCCTCACTTGGCATCCCAAAAGTGAAAAAACAGAAGAACGAATCGCTGAATTGATGGATTTTGCTTATCCTCGAATGTTTGAATATGAGGTAGCACTTCGGGCAGCCTTACAAGTATCATTACAACAATGGATAGAAAGGCGATCTTTATCCGATAAATCTAAAGAAAAACAACTGGAGAGAGGAAATAGAAAAGAAACTTTATCGATGATTACATCACCGATGAAAAATTCATTTTCTCCGGAACTCATTGATAGAGTCATGAAATCCTTATCTGTTATCTATGGTTCAGAGATTTTTTTAGTACTGAAAGACATTTGGAAACTTAATAATGAACAAGTTATTGAAATAGCGAAGTGGATGGCAAAAGCGATCATAAATCAAGCGATTGAAGAAAACAAAAACGAAGAATAATTAAAATATTTTACTTAAAAATAAATGAATTAAGTTAGGCAATAAAAGACTATTCTGTAGAATCCGAAAAATCCACCTTAGCCAAGAGCTAAGATGGATTAGCGATTTTGCCCGAATCTCATATATGCAATATATTCTGCATATCACGACATTCCCACAATCATCTCATCGTAACAAACTCTTCCGCTGCTGTCGGATGGATCGCAACTGTATTATCAAAGTCTTTTTTCGTCGCACCCATTTTCAGTGCAACAGCAAAGCCCTGTAGCATTTCATCCATTCCAAAGCCTATGCCATGAATCCCGACAATCTTCTCATCTTCACCAGCACAGACCAGTTTCATACGGCATGGCTGACGGTACTGTGTCACTGCTGTGTACATTGCGGTAAAGGACGAAGTGTAGACTTTAACCTGATCATCACCATACTGCGCTTTTGCCTGTGGCTCCGTCATACCGATGGTGCCGATTGGCGGATGGCTGAATACTACTGTCGGCACATTGGTATAATCCAGATGTTCATCCGGCTTATTGTTAAACAGACGCTCCGATAAACGGCGACCTGCCGCGACAGCAACAGGAGTCAACTCTATCGCACCTGTATTATCGCCTACGGCATAAATACCTTTTACATTGGTATTTTGATATTTATCGACCTGAATATAGCCTCGTTCATCCAACTTAATACCCGCAGCAGACAAATTCAGATTATCTGTCGCAGGTTCGCGCCCAATCGCCCAAATCAGCGTATCAACCGTTTGTTCTCTGCCATCCTGTAGTTGCAGTGTCAGGCTACCATCAGCATTTTTTATTACTGCTTTTGGCACAGCCTCCGTATGCAGCTTCGGCCCTTCATTCTCGATCACTTCCAGCAATGTATTTACGATCAGCGGATCAAAAGAACGTAATGGCGCGTGTTTACGTACAAAAAGGTGAGTTTCGCTACCCAACGCATTCAGAACACCGGCAAGTTCCACCGCAATATAGCCAGCTCCTACGACAGCTACCCGCTCTGGCATTTCATCCAGTTCAAAGAAACCATCTGAATCAATGCCATATTCCGCTCCGGGAATAGACGGGTTTTTAGGGCGACCACCGGTCGCAATTAATATATGATCCGCGGTAATTATTTCGCCATTTACTTCAACACTCTTTGCATCAACAAAACGTGCAAATCCCTGAATAACATCGACGTGATTATTACCCAACACACGCTCATACGATGAATGAATGCGGTCAATATAGGATGTACGGCTGGCAATCAGTTTTTTCCAGTCAAAGTGATTGATTGTGGTATCAAAACCATAATCAGGGCCATATTGATGAATAGATTCCGCAATCTGGGCAGCATGCCACATCACTTTCTTCGGTACACAGCCTACATTTACACATGTTCCACCCAGTGCTTTTGCTTCAATCAAGGCACATTTCTGCCCATACATGGCTGCACGGTTAATGGAAGCAATACCACCGCTGCCGCCGCCAATTGCTATATAATCGTAATGTTTACTCATCTTAGGCACTTCCGTTTAATCAATTAACCTACTGACTACAATTTAATCGTACGCGTATTATGACAAAAAGTTATCACTATTTATGATGATTCTGGCTTTCGTTGTCATAGGCTGGAGCTATCAAGTTGATGCTCCATGCTGAAGTATTATGCTAGAGAATCGTTTTATTCCGGTACAATCCACTCTACTGAAGTATGGCCTGTTCCTTCAGGGATCAGTACCTGATGCAGCCACGGCAACACAGTTTTCATCTGCTGTTCCAGCTTCCACGGCGGATTGATTACAATCATGCCCGATGCTGTCATACCACGTTGATCACTATCCGGGCGCACACCAAGCTCAATCTGCAAGATTTTGCGAATCCCGGTTTTTTCCAAATCCTTGACCATACGCTTAATCTGCTGACGAAGCACCACCGGATACCACAGCGCATAAGTCCCCGTCGCGAAACGTTTGTATCCTTCCAGAATACCCTGAACAACATTCTGATAATCCGACTTCAGCTCATAAGGAGGATCTATCAGCACCAATCCACGGCGGGTTTTAGGAGGTAATTTTGATTTCAGCTGTTGATAACCATCTTCACGCAGAACACGTGCGCGTTGGTCACGGGAGAACTCACTACGCAACAGAGGAAAATCACTTGGATGCAACTCACTCAGGTTCAGTTCATCATCTTCGCGCAATAAATGACGGGCAATTAATGGTGAACCGGGGTAATAACGCAAGACACCATGCTGATTCAGAGCCTTTACCACTTTCATATAACCGGATAACTCTTCAGGAATATCATCACGCTGCCAAATACGAGCAATCCCTTCCAGATACTCTCCCGTACGTTCGGCATGTTCACCACTGAGCTGATAGCGACCTGCGCCTGCGTGAGTATCCAGATAAAGGAAAGGCTTCTCTTTTTCCTTAAGTGACTCAATGATAAGACTTTGGACCGTGTGCTTTAGCACATCAGCATGGTTGCCTGCATGGAAGCTATGACGATAACTTAGCATTTGATTTTCAAACCCCGGGAGAGAAATATTAATAACTTGCCTGATGGCTTATCAGACAACAAAAAAGCATTATGCCTCATTCTCACCAAAAAAGATAAAAGCCTACACTTTCCTCTCATCAGCTGTAACTGACGTCGAATTTTCAGGAAGAAATCCAGATCAGCATATAAAATTTTGAGTAAGAGGTTTAAATCAGACTAGGAATAGTTCATGAAGTCGAAGACTATGATCTTGGCTGTATTAGTCGTTTTCAGTATGAATATTGCCTATGCAAAACCAACTAAAGCGGGGTGTGAAAGCAAACAGAAAACGTTAGAGAAACAACTCCAATACGCAAAAAATGACATGGATGAAAGATTAATCTCCGGGTTAACCAGAACACTGGAAAGCCTGAATGTAGCCTGCGAGTGGGAAAGACGCCTGAAAGTTTCACAAAAGCAACTTTCCAAATCTAAAAATAACTCAGTCTCTACTAACACATCAAATAACTCAGCTTCTCCAAAGGGTTCTCATACCCGCTCAGAACAAAAAGTAAAAAAGAAAATTAAAAAAGTGCAGGCCAAAAAGAAGAAATAGACCCGCACTGAAACACCAACCAATGCTGTACATCTTTTTACCCTGAGACAGACCAGATACATATTTAAAAGTTTTTCTCCTTAACCTGCTGTGAGTTAGAAGGGGATAACTTATAGTAAACTTTATCATCTGCGAGTGGTTTATTTTCAATTTTCATTGAAAGGATCGCATTATCTTTGGAAATCGTATAATAGTTGAAATTATTTTCTTTTCCGTCATAAGGATACTGAAAATCCGGTTTCAATAACTTCTTTTCATAAGATCTTATATAAGGATCATACTCATCTTCATAAACTACCCGTTTATTTCTGACAAAAATAATCTTATAAAAAAGGCTAGATTTTCCTTTAAATGCAGCTCCGATGATATCCTCAATATCTTTATGTCTCACTCCTTTATCAATAATATACATTTCGTCCCAGTCAAAAGGGACGATTTTATTCATATCAATCAGACAATCCGTGTTTTTCTGGCAATGTCTATCGGCATAATCGATAATACTTAACTTACTGTTATTAGCAGATAAAAAGAAAATGACAACACCCAACATTAACGCAAGTGCAACAATATTATTTTTGTTGATAACGTGGAAAAACATCATTCCCCCTTCATAATCAAATCAGAGTATGAGAAAACGGTTTTTGAATTCCTATTTTCATAATCAATCAGTTAAATCTCTATATAAATTTCATAGTGGTATCTCAATACCATTATTTAACTTACCTATCGATAAAAGTAATCAAAAAAACCCTATCCGCTCTCAATCAGCAGCTTTATTTCGTGAATACATAATGATGTCATGAAGATCTGAATTTATTTGTTAATATGACCCCACATCACCCATAATAAGTGACTACGCCATACTGCTATTTCATATCTTTACTGAGGATTTAAAAGTTAAAAATCACCCTCTTTTTTATTATTTTCAGCATAAAAAGCACTATGCAGGGGTACTTTATGCGAGGAAAGAGTATATTAAGTTTACTAACAATTTTCTAGGTTTCAAATAGAAAAATTTGATAAACAAAACATAAATGAGACGAAATTTTGCTAATGTGGTTTAGTGGTAACTTTTAACTAATACCGAAAAGTACCCTCTTCTGAAAAAAGCACCTTCTTATCTTTTGAAATATATAAAATACCTTGTTGGTAAATTGTATATGTTATTCCTTTACTCTTAAACTTATATCCATAAAAAGAACAGCTCCCTGTATCACAATCTCTGTTCATAGTGCTTCCTTTCATTATTAATGAAGTATGCTTTTTCTTATTTTTCACAACAGATTTTACATCTTCACAACTTACATACCCTTCCGGGCAAAGATTATAAATAGCAATGTGATACGTTTTTGTTTCAAAAATAGTTGCATCATCTGCGAATGATACAAATGAAAATAAAGATAGCATAAAAGCTAATAATATTTTTTTCATCATTCTTATGTTTCCTTAATGGTCAGTTTTTAACTCAGTCAGCATATATCAGCCATGAGTTATTTGATTCCTTATTTTTCTCACATAATCAATAATCTCATGAGCTGTCAGGCCTATCGGCCCTATTCCATCAGCAACCAACATATCCGCCGCTTTACCGTGTAACCAAACTCCTGCCCTTATCGCTTCCTCTAATGGAATATCCTGAGCCAGCAGACTACCGATAATACCGGAAAGTACATCACCACTGCCAGCAGTCGCCAAGCCACTATTGCCTGTTTCATTGATCCACGTGCGGCCATCCGGCGCAGCAATGACAGTGCGATGACCTTTAAGCACCGCCCAGCAACCATATCGTGAACTCAAGACCCGCGCCGAGCCCGACCTGTCAGACTGAATAGATTTTGAGTCCGTCTGTAACAATCTCGATGCTTCTTTCACGTGCGGTGTAATAACGGTTTTATCCGAAAGCTGAATTTTGTCTGGCAATTTTGCCAAAATATTAAGCCCATCGGCATCAATCAGTACTTTTTCTCCTTGATGGATACGATTAATTATTTTCTTTATCAGATTAACCGCCTCAACAGAAATACCCAGCCCACAACCAATTACCCATGCAGATGGAAGCTCCCCCTCAAAGAGCCGACTTGCTTTGCTCAGCATCAATTCCGGTACGGTATCTATTAGTTGGATAGCAAGCGGCTCCTGATTAAAACCGATAATAACCTTCCCGCACCCACTCTTTAGCGCAGCTGTACCGGCCAGAACACAAGCACCACTCATCGTTTCCGCTCCACCGATAATATTCAGCGTCCCGAACGTCCCTTTATGACTCTCTTCAGGTCTGGGCTGTGTTACAGTCGGAAACAAGTCCGCTAATTGATTTTTTTCATTCTGACTGATCATCATTTACCTCTTGGTTTTCTGCTCATTTGTTATCATTACAGTATACGGGGACAATTCATTTGATACGAAAAGCAATGGGAAGAGGCTAAAAAATTGTTCGGATTTAATAAAGCACAACAGCAGCTAAAACAGAACGTTATTACACCGGGATACATGCGGCAAAATAACAAGGCCAGTGCTCCGCCCGCGATCCACCTTAAGGGGCAATGGCTTAAACAAGCAGGGTTTGAGATTGGCGGTTCAGTCACGGTAAAAATCATGGACGGCTGTCTGGTGCTGATCCCCGCGAGTTCCGAGACCAACAGCCTCAAACAGCAATACCAGCGCCAGCAAGCACAACTCAGTGAAATTAAATTGAGGATGCGGGAGTTGATTGGCGACTACAAAAGCCGCTAAGGGCAGAGAGTGAGCAGCTCTTAAAATAAGAAAACCGGAAGATCACGGGGATCTTTCCAGCTTTAAAACTAATTAATAAAATTATATTTTGTGAATATTACATTTTCTATCTTCTAAAATTGCAATGAAGGTATCATAGTAATTGCAATCAGAAGGACTAATTCTTTCTAAAAAAAGTTTTAATTTATTTATATTTTCAATATAAATATTAATTTCTGATTTTTCATAGCTAAGATCACCCAATAAATCATCAAACCCGTGAAAATCTCTACCTATATATCCTCTTTTCCCCCAAAATGCTTCTCCAAGCATGCAAAAGAAGTCAAGATAATTATTGATGCCTTCTAAGCTTAGTGAGGCATTAAGTATTTTATTAGGTTTTGGTGGAAAAATTTGCTGCCAGTATAAACAGGTGGTTAGCCATAGACTTTTTGCTTCTATGCATTTGTTGTTTTTCCAGTAGATAAAATCATTTCCTTTAACCCACTCTTTTAAAATAGCAATAATGGTAAGAGGTGGCTCATCAGAAGTTTTTATTACGAATGAAAACTCTTGACTGTTTGTTAGAGTATTTTCTTTGTCTATTATATGACCATCAAATTCAAATACACATACCCCATTGATATAATAGGATATAGTAATAGTGTCTTCTTTTTTTACTTTGACATTCTTCTGCAACTTTATTTCTTTTGATCTTAATAGAATCAATCCGAAATGATCGCTTTCATGATTACTCAGGTGAAAAAAGTCAATATCATCGGCTATAGCGCATTCTACATCATTAATATATATACAATATTTACTGTTGATCATAGTATTGCCATTCTGTTGAATAATTTAATGTTTATCATTTCATTGGCTTGTGCCCTGGATATTTACCGCCATCGGGGTACCAAGGAGCCGGAAATTTATAGACTTTCTCGTAATCATGATTTAGTGCATATCCATATATTTTTTGACCATTCGGTAATGTTTGTTCTAGTATGCGATGGTGTGGATCAAGCCCTTTTCCTGAATGAACTACTTGCCATTCTTTAGCTCCGATCCAGAATTTATTCGTTTTTCCATTTCTATCTTCTAGGGTTTTTTGAATTCCAGTATCTTTATGTACCCTTGGAGTACCTTTTCCTGTGATTATATCTTCATATTCTCCCCTAACGCTTTTAGGAACTGGGTTTGGTGAAGATAATTTAAGGGATTTATCACAATCTTTGCCTGCCAGACCGTAAGGTCAACCCAAGACAGCGGATTATGTACGTAAGAATAAGGATTCAGCCCGCCCAGCAGCCCTATCGGGTCTGGCGAAATATACTGCGCCGTTTCCGGATTATAGTAACGAAAACGGTTATAGAAAAGCCCGCTTTCTTCATCCTCATATTGTCCACAGAACCGTAAATTGCAGTTGACGTGATAATCCGGATCATTCGAGGCGATCACCGGCGATTTTTCCGCTTTACCCCACGTGGTCAGCCGCTGCGCCCAGACCAGCCCACCTTCCTCGTTCAGCATTTCCCTCGGGGTGCCCTGATGATCACTAACGATGTAATGCAGTTTGCCCCGCTCAAAACGTGCTGATGGTGTCAGTGCTCCTGGCTCGTATAACCAGCGGATTCGCTGCCCTTCTACCGGCGTACCATCGGCATAAATCGGCGTTTCTTCAATCAGTTGATCACCGCTCCACAGGTAATCGTGCCCCATAATGGCATCCGGTTTAACCGTTAAGTCCGGCTTGCCATCCAGCCAACGTTGTAAGTTAGCAGCAACCAATTTGCCATCGTGCACTTTCAGTTTACGGATACGCCGCCCGAACGCATCATATTGATAATGCCAGCGGGAACCATCCGGAGTTTCGCAGTGGGTAAGTTGGTTTTGCGTATCCCAGCGGTAGCGCCAGATTTGTGGCCGGAAGCCATCACGTTGCTCGTTTTTTTCCACCAATCGTCCATTGCCATCATAACGGTAACGGGTCTGTCCCCAACGTCCATCGTCAATCACCCTGACATTGTACGCCCGGTCATATTGCCAACTACGGTTGACGGCGGTGGCCTGCCCCGTCGATTGATGCGCCAGTAAACCAGTCGCGGTGTAGCGGCTGGCAAGGATAAAACTGCCAAAGCCGAACATACACCGTGGGATACGTGCCGCAAAATGACAAGGACAAAGCTCCGCCCGCGATCCACCTTAAGGGGCAATGGCTTAAACAAGCAGGCTTTGAGATTGGCGGCTCGGTCACGGTGAAGATCATGGAGGGCTGTTTAGTGCTGATCCCCGACAGTGACGAGACCCACAGCCTTAAGCAGCAATACCAGCGCCAGCGCGAGCAAATCAGTGAGATTAAGTTGCGGATGCGGGAACTGATTGGGAATTACAAGGCAGGATGATGATAAAAAGCCGGAAGATCACGAGGATCTTTCCGGCTTGTTATCAAACCTTGGGTTCACTTATTATGCGAAACCAAAAAGTTTAGTTATTACGCATCAAGATACTCAGTTATATAGTCATAAAATGAATCATTTACTTTATGGCTTTCCAAAGAATCTGGATTAACTAAAACAACAGGATATTCATTTTCGTTATTCACTATGCTGGTATCAATACATAACAAATAATCGCCATCTTGAAAATCCAAAGCTATATACTTATTTGGCAGCCCAACATCTTCTCTTTGAAAAAGAGTAAATGATACAACATCACCATCCTGCCCCACTTCATTTTCAAATAAACCTGCAAATGAGCGATTATCAATCTCAATTGAACCAAATTTTTCAATAAAGGATGAATAAGAAGGAGGGAACGACACGCCTAACATGCTCTCAGCTTTTTTAACAAACTCTTTATTAACTTCACCTGATATAACTACTTCACTGCCATCAAGTATATTCTTATTAATCAAATCACTAATACTGTTTTTCATTCTTATAACTCCTCAGCACGCAATTTCCAATATGCCTTTCTAAATTTGTTATATTCTCTATCAGCAGCCTTGTTATTCCTAAAGCTCCGCCCACTCTCAATTAAGCCATGAAGCTCTCGATGGTATTGTTTATGTAATGATGCAGGCAACTCTACCATTGGGCCGGGTTCTTTTCCTATCACGTGATGTAAATTAAGCTGTCGGCCATCAGGGCCAAACGGAGCATAACCTTGTCGCATAAGATCTTTATTTGTTGCTCCATTCTCTATCATTTTTTTCATCTTATTAAAACTAGGTGAATTTAATGCTGACTCCACTATTTTCATATCTTTTACTGGAGTTTTCACATCAATTATTCCATCGTTTTTATACACCCGTCGACCAAGAGCAGTGTCAACTCTATTTTCTAGTTTATAATTCCTTGGGCATGGTGCTAACCCGAATGGATCGGCCCATCCCGTGGGATTAGCAAGGAAAGACAGCTGACACAACTGGAACTGGCGAATTTACTGGATATCCAGCCCCGCATGGTGGGACGCTGGGAGCAGGGACAGGTTAAGCCGCAGTTTGACTACATTATTAAATTAGCCCAGTTGCTTGAAGTCAGTATTGACCATTTGTTATTGGGCGAAGAAGGCACAACGGCACCGGTTTTTGATATTAAAAACAAGCGGCTAAAAGAGCTGTGTAAACAGGTTGATGAGCTGAAGGCAGAAGATCAGGACGTGATTTGTCATTTTCTGGATATGGCGATCACACAAGAGAAGATTAAGCAGGTTATTAATATAACACGATGATACTTAAAGCGTTCTGTTCGTGTTGGAGCACGAGCAGAACGCTAACCACAAGCAACTAAACAGGAGTTGAATGATGGCTAAGGCGCATTCTAAGCAAAACCGCGCGGTAAATAAAGCCGCGAAAACAGAACGTTATTACACCGTGGGATACGCCCCGCAAAATAACAAGGCCAAGGCACCGCCTGCGATACACCTTAAAGGGCAATGGCTTAAACAGGCTGGATTCGATATTGGCGGCTCTGTTACCGTCAAAATCATGGATGGCTGTTTAGTGCTCATCCCCGACAGCGACGAGACGAACAGCCTTAAACAGCAATACCAGCGCCAGCGCGAGCAAATCAGTGAAATTAAGCTGAGGATGCGGGAGTTGATTGGGGATTACAAAAGCTGCTAAGAGCAAAGATTGAGCAGCTCTTAGAAAGAATCAAGCCGGAAAAATCGAAAAGTATTTCCGGCTTTAATATTAATCGAAGAGGAGCACCATATTGAATATAGTTAATACCATCTTGCTAATGGAGAGTTCTCACCCAAATTCTTCTCGATCAATTCCTTAGTAATAATTTTTTTATCAACCAAGGGAGTAATTATTTCGTTTAAAATCTCGAAATCCTCTTGGCATCCAGTATTGTCAAAAAGTAAAAAGAATGATTTATCAATAAGCTGGTTATCATCACATTCTTTAGCTTCCATAATTAAATCTACAATTCTAGATTTAATTTTTTTATTTTCTAAATACTCTTCATTCTCCGAAGAATATTCTTTAGTATAAAAATCATCTATACGCAATTAACTTGAAGATGCAGGTTTTAATCGCTGGAAATGATCAGTCAGTCGGGTAGCCAATTCCTGTGCTTTTGTTGGCAAAGTGACATGATAAAAATGTCGAAGTGTTCCCCGAAACGTTTTTGCATCCGGGAAATAGACATTGTTGCGTATTTGCTCATTCGTGTACTTCCATAATCGTTCAATGGGGTTGAGATTAGGGCTGTAGGGGGGCAAGTAATGCAATTGAATATTCAGCTCTTGAGCCGCTGATTTTACTAATTCAGCGCGGTGATAACCTGCACCATCCAAAATAATATGCACTTTTTGTTGGAAGGGATAGGTTTCCCTAATGGCATGGAAAAAAAGGACGACATTTTCCGCGTTAATCGTCGGATATTCACGAATAACCGTCTCTTCAATCCGGTGTAAATTGAGTGCCCCCATGA
>NZ_NIBU01000074.1 GCF_002632485.1 Xenorhabdus innexi
GAGGGCTTCTTTTTGGGCATTTGTCAGGGTAATTTTCATGGACACAATCTTGATCTGATAGGAAGGAAAAATCAAGCAGCTTCAATTACGATGGGTATACAAGTTAGACGCGAATTTTTAGGGTATCACTGACGCGCTGCGCTTGCCTTCTCCGTGTAACCGAGCTAATACATTAACCCGATTACACGGAGATCTGAAAAATTACCTGCCAGAAAAAAGAGTAACGCCTCACCTGCTCCTCATTTTTCTCCTCACTTTTTAATCTTCATTGTTCTGGTTAACAAGGGCGAGTTCCTGCCCGTTACGGGTAATCAGTCCGTCATGTTCTAACTTGGTTAACCAACGGCTGAAATTTTTCACATTCACTCCCATCGCCTTAAATCATCACGCACAAGGGCAATGGAACAGGGTTCTTTCAGATCAGTGCGCGACCATATGCACTGCCACAATGCCGCATGGTTATCGGTTTTATTGGCGATGAGTCCGATTTCTTCCTCTTCAACCGGATCGCGCGGCCTGTGAACATCAATAAAATGGGTTCCATCAATTTTGGAGAGTACGGCATGGCTAATTTTGATGGGGTGTATATTTTGATGGCAAAATGACAGGTGGGGAATTAATAGAATTTGTCAGAGGACTGATGAAATACAGCATTCTAAGAGCGGGATTTCACACCTTTAATTTCCAGCCTTGCATAGTGTAAGGACTCCTTGAAATTAAGGAGCCACCGATTTTGGAGACTCATCGCAAATTCCCTAAACATGGGCAACGCCCGAAAATCAGACTTTGCTACTCTATCAAGAAATGTGCACAAAATAGGAACTTGAAAAACAGAGCATTTATTTCTTTTGTCCAGCACATAAATCAACCGTGATGATTTTCACCATATCTAAGTAACTAATTGATAATTAATAGACATTCAGAGAACCCATACCCCAAAGAAAATAATTCTGGAGTGTGAGTGAATGATAAGAGGGTGGAGGTATGTTGCCGCCCTGCTAATTAATTGCAGATAAAATCACCGTCCGGTGTTCGAGAACATACTCCCTCATCGATCATGCATTCTGCCCATTCTGGACTATTGATATCGTATTTTTGGCATTCAGGGTGGGTAGGAACAGAATAAGTTTCTGTAGAAAAAGCATAGACCTGTATAGAGGCTAAAAGAGTAGCACCTGTCATCAGGCAAAAAAGATATGTTTTCATCATTCTCTCCACGGTTTTTAACGTGATTATCACAAAGATTGTTTAAACTGATAAACCCATTCCAACCCAATAACAAGCGAATAACTCTTAACCATTAGTTACTCACTAAAACTAAAGCCAATATTCTTTTATCCATTCCCTTGAGTGGTTAACGCAATAACTCCTGCCAGCAGTTAAAAATGAATAATGTTCTTTTTTATGTGGAGCAAAGGCATACACGAAATCAGGGGCGGGATTATATTCAGCTCTCCCTGTGACTATTGCATATCGCCACAGCGCTGGCAAACCTTCCAGAATTTTTCGGTGGCTCCTCGATCATTTTAGTTTTGCCCGCGAATTAATAGCGATAGCGCTAGCCTTTGGAACCATTGATTACTAAGTCTGTTAGCTTCATAACCCACTCAATATTGTATAGAAAAATTGTAGAGGGAATTTCTATACAAAAAACTACACAACAAATTGTAGAGATTTAGAAAGACGCCACGAGACTTCGATAGATGAGAGATTTAGAAAATTAGTTGATTTTACAGGATTTAATTTACTTGAATAGACCATGAGAGATGTTCGTTTGGCGCCCTCTGCAGGAATCGAACCTACAACTAGCCCTTAGGAGGGGCTCGTTATATCCATTTAACTAAGAGGGCATTTTACTACTTGTTTCAGATGTTTCTGAAACGCCTGCATCATATCTCTTTCTACCTGTTTTAATCAAGTTTTTTGCTTTTGTTGCTTCATTTTATGCTCTTTTAGTAACCAACTCGTTTACTTGCCATTGTGTACAGATTGAGTACGTAACCATGTTTGTTATTTTTCTGTTCTGATATTTATGAATTACCTTAATCTATCTAATTAAATAATGATACTTTAAATAATGGAATTTAAAGTGATCAATAAAAATTGACCACTTGTCATAAAATGATATTCTGTCACTATGAACAGCTTAATTATCACACCATCTAAAACAAAAGCGTTTAGTTTCCCCTGTTTCTTTCAAGATATTTCCTAATCCCTTCGCATCAGGAATAGATTTAGCTATATAGTCGTAAGTAATATTATAATTATGTACAATGGAAATGCCGACTAAAATTTTTGAATATTTCCCAAGTTTGTAAGTGATACCATTAACTGTTACATAAAGATATTTATTATAAAATAAGTCTACCATGCTATCAAAGCTCTTCTGGTTGTTATAAGAATGAGCATTAAATAAAAGAAAACCACCGGGAGAACCTGCGAATGATCTTTCTGACCAATAGAAAAATCCTATTTTATCGGCATCAAGGGGGGTATTATTTTCGATAACAGATAATTCGCCAAAAGGAGGTTTATTCTGGTCTGATTGTGCTTTACTATTGTATCCCCAGTGCATGTTTTCCGACTCTATGTCTGGATAAGGAAAATTAAATTCCCCAGCACCGAGAGTAATATCAAGCACTACTTTATATTCTGTTTCTGATGTGGAAATATCTGATTGATTATCACCGGACATAATTCCCTCACTTATTATTTATCTGAAATGAATAAGGCTGTGCATTGCACAGCCCATAAATTTTATTCAGTGTTTCTGTATGAGAGTTATCTATTATCCATGATAAGAGCAGGTTCAGCAGAAATATAACCCTGCAACATACCTTCTTTGTAAATTCCTACAATACACTCATAATACATTGTGCGCATAGTACCATTAGCAGGTATCATATTAACTTTACTCATCCAGTAGTAACTTCTGACGGCCTGCATATCAACATCTAATGGGTTTCTTACGTCAACAACCGGAATATATTCCATGCCCTGTATGACCTTGTGAGGGTCTATCATTGTCATCATGTCATCCTGCATGACTTTCATCATTGGATCTAATTTCATTAGCGCAACTGAGTAATCTAAATTCATATTTAATGTCATTACTTTTACGCGAAGCATATCACCAACATCACATTTAATGACTAAATTACCTGCGCTATTAACTGATGCAAGTTTGTCATCCTCAGGAAGATAGGTGATATATTTTTTGAAAATATCCGCAGACCAAAGTGAAACAGGGTTGTTAATATCTTTGCTAAGTTTGCCAAAATCATGCATAATATCTTCGGTTCTTATACCCACTACTATATCAATCATCTTAGACATTATAGTAACCTCATTTATTTATGGTATTAGCGTATTTTATTACACAAAAAATATAACATTTGGCGTGCGTTTTTTTCACAATCGAATTACGGCTTATATAATAGCAAAATAATATAAAGCTAAAACATCAAAAAACACTCGCCAATAAGACATTTTTATCACAATAAAAAATATTAAATTACAATCCAGATAAATTAATAATTTAATTTTCAAAAATACAAAACACAATTTAATATGATGGAACCTTTCATTGTGAAATAATAAAGAAATTGTAGATATAAATATTTTCATATCATCAAAGAACTAATTCACTAAATTCAAGAAAAGAAATCACTCAAAAAATAATAAATTTTTAAAATTAATAGTGTGATTATGAAATTAAATCACACCCTCCATTTATCTATGTTTAATTGATTACCTCTAAAGTCAAATAGATATATAGTTTACTCCCCTGTATAATCGCTAATTATTACCTCAACTGCTAAATTAATTTGTACTCTTCGTATTTCAAGTGACCTCCTTGTTACTTGAAGCACATGTTGAAATCCATTGAGTATATATCTTATGAGTTTTGAGTCATTGCCTGCAAACGGCAGATATCAATTTAGGAGAAAGTATGTTTGGGAAAGGTACTGTAATCAAGAACTACACCAGCGCTTATCCAACTCCAATCCGATTACAGTCTGGTGATATCGTTTCTGTCAGCCACTGTGATATAGAGTACCCTTACTGGGTGTGGACAATGGATAAATCAGAAATAAGTGGCTGGGTTCCACAGCAAATCCTGCGCTTTACTCAGGTTAACCGGGCAATATGTACAGAAGACTATATTGCTCATGAATTAACTGTAAAAGCTGGCGAATTACTCTATTTGGAAAATTTATTGAATGGTTGGTTCTGGGCTCACAAAGAGTGTGGTGAGACAGGCTGGATACCACAGGATTATATAACTCAGGAGATTTAAGTAATGAAGTTTTTTCCCGATTATTATGATGTTTCAGAAGCTCATTCCCGTATTAAAACTTATATCCACAAGACCCCTGTTTTTACCTCAAATACCGTTAATCAGATATTTGATGCTGAAGTCTATTTCAAATGTGAAAACTACCAACGAATGGGAGCATTTAAATTTCGTGGCGCAATGAATGCATTATCTCAATTTAGTGATGAACAGAAAAAAACAGGGGTTGTTGCTTTCTCTTCCGGTAATCATGCTCAGGCCATTGCCTTAGCAGCCAAAACGCTCAATATCCCGGCCACAATTGTGATGCCACACGATGCACCTAAAGCCAAAGTTGAGGCAACAAAGGGTTATGGCGGTAAAGTTGTTTTTTATGACAGATATACGGAAGATAACAAAGCAATAAGCCGTAATCTGGCAGAAAAACACGGGCTGACTTTAATCCCACCTTACGATCACCCGCATATTATTGCAGGGCAAGGAACAGTAGCCAAAGAGCTGTTTGAAGAGGTCGGTGAATTGGATAGCCTGTTTGTTCCGCTTGGTGGCGGAGGTCTGTTATCCGGCTCGGCATTATCTGCTGCTCAGTTATCACCTAAATGTCAGGTCTTTGGTGTTGAACCAGAGGCAGGCAATGATGGACAACAATCTTTCAGGAAAGGTGAAATTGTCTATATTGATACGCCAAAAACTATTGCAGATGGCGCGCAGACTCCCCATTTAGGTGAGCATAATTTTGCTATCATCCGCCATCTTGTGACAGATATTCTGACAGCCTCAGATGAGGAACTGGTTGATACGATGCATTTTCTGGCAGAACGAATGAAAACAGTTGTTGAACCGACAGGCTGTCTGGGTTTTGCGGCAGCCAGAGCGATGCGGGAACAATTGAAGGGCAAGCGCATCGGTATTATTCTGAGCGGAGGCAATATCGATATGCAACGATATGCTAGTTTATTAGAAAATAAGAAATTAATAGGGAATTACTAACATGGAATCATACTCAAACAGTCAAATGGATATACTTTATTACGATCGCGAGGCTGAAACTGGTTCTCGCTGTTCTGCCAATTTTTCAAATGGATATTTGACTATATCTTATGAAGACGAAGATGATAACGGCAACACGATAATCACTAAATATATTGGTGAAGAGCGTTCCCAAGGCCATTGGGAATTAAAAGGTGATGATGGAGAAAATAGTAGAGCAACTCTGCACCAATTTGATAATGGAAGAATATTAGAAGGAAGCTGGCACTGCGATAATTATTCAGGTATGTGGCGTATTATTCTGAATAAGTAAAATCGCATTATCCCCCTATCTCAGATAGGGGGTTTATTAATTTTTACCCTGCTCCTGCTTTAGTCTGCGCCATAATGTCGTACGGCTGATCCCCAGGTATTCTGCGGCTGCCTGCCGATTACCTGAAAAATGAGCCACAATATCATGCAATGAAATATCATTCCCTGAGGGTAAATTCTCAGTAAAAGCGTGGGATGAAGTTTTTACTGTTTTCATCGTATTTATTGCACTACTCTCAATCCGGCGCTCAGGAGAAAGCGACAATATTAATGTTGGAGTTAATATCTGTTCAGGATTAACGCTCATATAGAGGGCTATTCTTTCCATCAGATTACGCAGTTCTCTCACATTCCCCGGCCAGTGATAAGACTGTAATATCGCATCACACTGAGAAAGTTCATGCATTCTTGCCGGTGAAACAGGTAAATTAAGCGTCGCGCATGTCCGCCGAAAATATTCCTGTGCCAGCATACTGATGTCGTTTCCCCGCTCCCTTAACGCCGGAAGATTAATGCGCAATACATTTAAACGATAAAACAGATCAACACGGAAACGCCCTTCCCGTACCCACTGATCCAAATCAACGTGGGTAGCGCAAATGATACGGACATCAACAGCAATCGGACGATACCCTCCGACTCTGACAACCGATTTTTCTTCCAGCACTCTTAATAACCGGGTCTGTAACGGTAGGGGCATTTCGCCTATTTCGTCCAGAAATAAAGTTCCCCTGTGTGCAACTTCAAATAGCCCCGCCCGCCCGCCGCGACGGGAACCCGTAAATGCACCTTCTTCGTAGCCAAACAATTCCGCCTCTAATAATGACTCGGCAATTGCACCACAGTTGACAGCAACAAAAGGTCGCGGATGTTTTCTCTTTAACTGCCCATAACGCAGGGTATATTCATGATGAATGGCCTGTGCAACCAGTTCCTTTCCTGTGCCGCTTTCTCCCTGAATCAATACGGTTGCTGTCGAGCGGGCATATAACATAACGGTGTTTCGTACACTTTCCATCGCAGCGGAATTTCCCCGAATATCATTGATAGTATGCCGGACCCGCAGTTTATTTTCGGCAGGATAAGGTGAAATCACCGCCTGATTAAGTCTGGCCATTCTGGCCATATCTAAAGCGTGATGAAATGCCTGTCGGATAGATTCAGCAGAATAGACAAAAACACCCACCAGCCCTGCTTCATATGCCAAATCAGTGATCAACCCAGCCCCTATAATCACCTGAATTCCAACCGCTTTCAGAGCATTAATCTGTGTTCTGGCATCCTCTTCTGTTACATAGCTGCGCTGTTCAATGCACAGATTAAAGTGTTGTTGAAATTCCTCCAGCGCAGGTAAGGTGTTCTGGTAAGAAATGACCCCAATACGGGAGCTGATTTGCCGGGCACGGGCTAATGCCTGCATAAAATCAAACCCACTGGCTTTGGCTATGATCACCGGCACTGATAACCTGCTTTTCAGGTATGCACCATTAGAGCCAGCACATATCACGGCATCACAATGTTCATTTTCCAGACGCTTACGGATATGCTGCACTGCCTGTTCAAAACCGAGATTAATCGGCGTGATATCAGCCTGATGATCAAATTCAGGTGTAATGTCACGAAAAAGGTCAAAAAGACGGGAGATAGAGACTGTCCAGATAACTGGTTGACTGCTGTTACGTTCCACAGCATGTATCGGCATGATATATCTCCTTTTTTCTTACCGGATTACATTCCGCAGTGTTTCATCCAAATAAAATGAAACAAAAATGAAACATTTTTAATTCAATCTGAAACAGGTATATATTATAACCAGTAAACAATCAGAAACCACACTGTGTCAGAGATACAAATAACATACTGATTATTAATCAAAATAAAAAAACACTCTGTATCTTCCCCACCCTTTTCCTGCATTTTTACTTTTTGGCACAAGCCTTGCTTTGTTAATGGTTTGATACAAACAGGTTTAATTTTTACAATAATGGAGTTATATATGGGATTTTATTCTGCCGGTTTGACTTTTCGTCAGGCAATAAAAGACGAATCTCCGTTACAGGTGGTAGGAACTATCAATGCAAACCATGCATTGCTGGCAAAACGTACAGGTTATAAGGCTATTTATCTTTCCGGTGGCGGTGTTTCAGCCGGTTCATTAGGTTTACCGGATTTGGGTATCTCAACGCTGGATGATGTAGTGACCGATACCCGACGCATCACTGATGTATGCGATTTACCTCTTCTGGTAGATGCAGATATCGGCTTCGGCTCCTCCGCATTTAATGTTGCCCGCACAGTTCGGTCTATTATTAAAGCAGGGGCAGCCGGACTGCATATTGAAGATCAAGTCGGTGCAAAACGTTGTGGCCATCGGCCGAATAAAGAGATTGTCTCAAAAGAGGAAATGGTAGACCGCATTAAAGCCGCCGTTGATGCCCGTAACGATGAGCATTTTGTGATTATGGCCCGTACTGACGCACTGGCAGTAGAAGGGTTGAGTGCAGCCCTTGACAGAGCCGAAGCTTATATAGAAGCAGGAGCAGATATGCTGTTTCCGGAAGCAATCACAGAACTTCAAATGTATAAAACATTTGCGGCAAAAACACAGGTTCCAATACTGGCAAACATCACCGAATTTGGTGCCACGCCACTTTTTACCCTTGAAGAGCTAAAAAGTGCCGATGTCTCTATCGCCCTCTATCCCCTGTCAGCATTCCGCGCCATGAATAAGGCTGCAGAGCAAGTCTACACTGCACTCCGGCGCGATGGCACACAAAAAAATGTGCTCAGTATGATGCAAACCCGTAATGAACTTTATGAAAGTATCAATTATTACGATTTCGAGCAGCGGCTGGATGCCCTGTTTTCCCAGAAAAACAGCTCAGAAAAACAGTCGAGGTGATACACATGAATGAACAAGATATAACGAGTGAATCAACATCATTTAAACCGAAGAAATCTGTTGCTCTATCCGGTGTTACTGCGGGTAATACCGCACTTTGTACCGTTGGGAAAAACGGCAAAGAATTACATTACCGGGGTTATGATATTTTTGATTTGGCCGCTCATTGCGAATTTGAAGAAGTGGCCTATCTGTTAATCCATGAAAAACTTCCTTCCCGTGCAGAACTGACAGCCTATAAAGCCAAACTGAAAGCACTGCGGGGTCTGCCGAGCAGTGTTAAAGCCGCATTGGAAGCCCTGCCCGCAGTCGCACATCCAATGGATGTAATGCGTACCGGTGCCTCCGTCCTTGGCTGTACATTGCCGGAGAAAGAAGACCATAATCCTGCCGGAGCCCGTGATATTGCTGACCGTTTACTCGCTTCTCTCAGCTCAATATTACTTTATTGGTATCACTATAGTTATAACGGTCGCCGAATAGAGGTGGAAACTGATGATGACTCTATCGGAGGTCACTTCCTTCATCTTCTACATGGGCAAAAACCACAGGCATCGTGGGAAAAAGCAATGCACACCTCCCTTATCCTGTATGCAGAGCATGAATTCAATGCTTCGACTTTTACCAGCCGCGTGATTGCCGGGACAAATTCCGATATGTATTCAGCCATTATCGGGGGGATCGGAGCGTTGCGGGGATCAAGGCATGGTGGTGCTAATGAAGCGTCATTCGATATTCAACAGCGTTATGACACACCGGATGAAGCCGAAATTGATATTCTCCGTCGTCTGGAAAAAAAAGAAGTCATCATTGGCTTCGGGCATCCGGTTTATACCATTTCTGATCCGCGCCATAAAGTGATTAAAGATGTTGCGCAAACGCTATCCAAAGAAGCGGGGACACTGCAAATGTTTAACATTGCAGATCGTATAGAATCTGTGATGTGGAATGAGAAAAAGATGTTCCCGAATCTCGACTGGTTTGCGGCGGTGTCATATCACATGATGGGCGTTCCGACCGCCATGTTTACACCACTGTTTGTTCTTGCCCGCACTTCCGGCTGGGCTGCACACATTATCGAACAGCGCATTGATAACAAAATTATTCGCCCCACAGCCAATTATACCGGCCCGGAAAATCTGCCGTTTGTCCCGATTGACAAGCGTTGATACCGGTTGGTGAGTGTTTGTTAAGCAGTATCTTAATCTAATTTTCCAAAAGGATTGATTATGTCTACCTCTATGCCTGCCTCAACACTGACTTCCGCTGTAAATAACCGTCCTGAATACGATCAAGTGATTGTCGATATCGTAGATTACGTAATGGACTACATTATCGTTTCCCCCATTGCCTATATCACCGCCCAGCATACATTCTTAGATGCTTTAGGCTGTGGCTTAGAGGCACTGGAGTACCCTGCCTGTACTAAATTACTGGGGCCGATTGTGCCGGGAACAGTTGTCCCCAATGGTGTACGCGTGCCGGGAACTCAGTTCGAGCTTGATCCCGTACAGGCTGCATTCAATATCGGTACGCTTATCCGCTGGCTGGATTTTAACGATACTTGGCTGGCTGCTGAATGGGGGCACCCATCGGATAATTTAGGCGGAATACTTGCTGTTGCTGACTGGCTGTCAAGAAATGCTGTTGCCCGCGGTGAAGAGCCACTGACTATGTGGGATGTCTTTTCAGCCATGATTAAGGCATACGAAATTCAGGGCTGTCTGGCACTGGAAAATTCGTTCAATAAAGTCGGGCTGGATCATGTTGTTTTGGTAAAAGTCGCTTCAACTGCTGTGGTTGCACAAATGCTGGGGCTGGATCGTGAGCAGATATTAAGTGCCGTGTCTCTTGCATGGGTCGACGGTCAGTCTTTACGGACGTATCGTCACTCACCTAATACAGGCTCCCGTAAATCCTGGGCAGCAGGTGATGCAACTTCCCGCGCCGTCCGTCTGGCGCTGATGGCACAACAAGGTGAGATGGGCTATCCCTCCGTATTAACCGCTAAAGGCTGGGGCTTTTATGATGTCCTGTTCGGGGGAGAATCATTTCAGTTCCAGCGCCCATATGAAAGTTATGTGATGGAAAACATTCTGTTTAAAGTTTCCTTCCCTGCTGAATTTCATGCTCAGACTGCGGTTGAAGCGGCTATGCAACTGCATCAACAACTGAAAGATCTGGGAAAAACAGTTGACGATATTGCTAAAATCACTATTCGCACTCATCAGGCCTGTATCCGAATCATTGATAAGAAAGGCCCGCTGCATAATCCGGCAGACCGGGATCACTGCATTCAATATATGGTTGCTATTCCATTACTGTTTGGCCGTCTCACTGCTGCGGATTATGAAGATGATGTTGCCGGAGATCCGCGTATTGATATTCTGCGGGAAAAAATAGTCTGTGTTGAAGATGCAGACTTCACAACGGATTACCACGATCCTGAAAAACGCTCTATTGCTAATGCCCTGACGATTACTTTTAATGATGACAGCCAGCTTGATGAAGTAATAATAGAGTTTCCAATCGGTCACAGACGCCGCCGTGCCGATGGTGTTCCCGCATTGCTGGAAAAATTCAGAACTAATCTGGCACGCCGCTTTACCGAAGAACAGCAACAAAAAATCCTGTCAGTCTCTCTTGACCTTAACGATATAAAAGACATCCCAGTAAACGAATATCTCGATTTGTACGTTGGTTAACCTGCAATTTTATTGCTGCCCAATAGATTCAGAGTGTGTCGCGGAGGCAAAGGAATGACAAATTCATCGGGAACAAATTTGTCCAGCCGGAAGCTGGCCTCCGGTGAGAGGCAGGAGCCTCTCAGTCATCCTTCGACCGTACTACTAATCACAACATGGTCAGGGGGATTCTGGTTGCTGAATCACTATTCTTACATTGGATCATTGAAGACAGTAGATCATTGAAGACAACAAATCATGAAAATATTACGTCAGGAAAAATATCTCGTTAGGAGAAATTATGTCATTTCAAGATTTTTACCGACGTTCGATCGATGAACCCAGTGATTTCTGGGCAGAACAAGCCAGACGAATTCACTGGCAACACCCTTTTGAACAAGTACTGGATTACAGTAATCCCCCCTTTGCCCGCTGGTTCTGTGGCGGAAAAACTAACCTATGCTATAACGCATTAGATCGCTGGCTGGAAATACAGCCTGATGCCAAAGCATTAATTGCAGTTTCAACAGAAACGAATACTGAACGGGTCTTCACTTACCGGGAGTTATATCAGGAAGTCAATCAGGCAGCCGCGATTATGCTTTCTCTCGGTGTCAAAAAAGGCGATCGTGTCGTGGTATATATGCCGATGGTGGCAGAAGCTCTGTTTATCCTGCTTGCCTGCGCACGTATCGGTGCCATCCATTCCGTTGTGTTTGGCGGTTTTGCCGCCCATAGTCTTGCAACCCGGCTGGATAATGCTGAGCCGGTACTGGTCGTTTCCGCTGATGCAGGTTCCCGGGGAGGAAAAATTATCCCCTACAAACCATTATTGGATGAAGCCATTGAATTAGCAGTGCATACACCTCGTCATGTCTTAATGGTAAACCGAGGATTGAGTGAGATAAATTGGGTCAAAAACCGGGATCTGGATTTCGCCACCTTACGACAGGCTCATTTGGGAGCCGAAGTTCCTGTGGAATGGCTCGAATCCAATGAGGTTTCCTGCGTTCTGTACACGTCAGGAACAACAGGCACGCCCAAAGGCGTACAACGGGATGTTGGTGGTTATGCCGTTGCACTGGCGACATCTATGGATATTATTTTCGGCGGCAGAGCCGGTGGCACATTCTTTTGTACATCAGACATCGGCTGGATTGTAGGACATTCCTATATTGTTTATGCTCCGCTGATCGCAGGAATGGCAACTATTATGTATGAAGGTCTGCCCATCCGGCCGGATGCCGGGATTTGGTGGCGGATTGTGGAAAAATATCGCGTTACCAGAATGTTTTCTGCACCAACAGCCATTCGTGTCCTGAAAAAATACCCTACAGATAACCTTGCACAATACGATATTTCTTCTCTTGAAACGCTCTATCTGGCAGGTGAACCCCTTGATGAGCATACCGCCCGTTGGGTTACTGAAACCATTAATGTGCCCGTTATTGATAACTATTGGCAAACTGAAACTGGCTGGCCAATTATGGCAATTGCACGGGTACTGGATGACAGAGCCGGACGTTTTGGCAGCACCGGATTTCCAATGTACGGTTTTAACGTGATGTTAATTAATGAGCTAACTGGTCAGGAATGCGGTGATAACGAAAAAGGTATGCTGGTTATCAAAGGTCCCTTGCCTCCGGGATGTATCCAAACTATTTATGGTGATAATAACCGCTTCGTAAATACCTACTGGAAACATTTCGACCCACAGGTTTATTCTACTTTCGACTGGGGTATCCGTGACAGTGACGGTTACTACTTTATCCTAGGGCGTTCGGATGATGTGATTAATGTTTCGGGTCATCGTCTGGGAACGCGGGAAATAGAAGAGTGTATCGCCAGCCATGAAGATGTTGCAGAAGTTGCAGTTATCGGCGTTAAAGATGATGTAAGAGGCCAAGCGGCTGTTTCTTTCGTCGTGCTCAAAGAAGGGCGGGAAATTCAGAGTGCAGACCACTTTGCAGAGTTAGAAAAATCGCTGATGAATCTGGTCGATAAAAAAATTGGCAGTGTTGGGCGCCCGGCTCGTATTTATTTTGTCACTCAATTACCCAAAACCCGTTCAGGGAAAATGTTGCGTCGCACTATGCAAGCAATTTGTGAAGGACGTGATCCCAATGATATTGCCCTGATCGAAAACCCGGCTTCACTGGATGTGATACGTGATGCAGTTTCTCATCATTAACACTAATGAATTACTGCATTCTCGTGTCTATTTAAACGGTGTTTAGCAGGAGGGTATTACTATACAACTGTACTACATTTCCCAGCTACTTTTACCCATTCCTGCTCCGTGCCAATGCGGAGCTTTTTTTTTGCGTTTTAATGCAATCACAAGATAGCTTAATATGTTAAATCAGAGTGCGCTTCTTGCGCCCTCTCATAGATAGGATCTTAAGCAATAACCGTTTATTTTTAGATAGAAAAAAGGCTTCATTTATGATCTGATAATCGTCGCTAAACTAATATCAAAACCACGG
>NZ_NIBU01000075.1 GCF_002632485.1 Xenorhabdus innexi
GAGGGCTTCTTTTTGGGCATTTGTCAGGGTAATTTTCATGGACACAATCTTGATCTGATAGGAAGGAAAAATCAAGCAGCTTCAATTACGATGGGTATAGACAGCCTGTATGAGCAACAGGTCAGCCTGATTAAATCCATTCCTGAACAGTATCTGACACAGGTACAAACACTGGTCCAGCAAAGTGTGGTTAATGGGCGGGATGTGGGCTTTTTGAAGGAAGAGCTGAAAAAACGCTACGGGATAACGGAGCACCGCGCCAGAACCATTGCCCGTGACCAGAACGCCAAAGCGACGAATGCCATTGCCCGCGAACGTTGCAAATCCACCGGGATAACCGAAGGCATTTGGATACACCGGGCAGGAGGCAGTAAATCATACCGTGATTCACACGTCAGAATGCACGGTCAGCGGTTTAAGCTCAGCGAAGGTTGCTATGACGACCATGTGAAACGGCATGTTCATGCCGGTGAATTAATCAATTGTAAGTGCGATTTCCGCCCGGTTATCCCTCAAATTGGAAGCGGTGAACAATGAATGAAAATAACTCGGTCGTCTTTGACGCGGGGAGTCGGCGACGTATTGACGAAAACGGCTACCTTCATGTCTCTCAGACGCATTTAACCAAAGAGCAGGTGGTGCCCTATGTCGGTCGGGAAATCCCCGGCTGGGATACGCTGGCCTTAGAGCCAGACCGAATGTATTACGGCTACCGACCCAGCGATGAGCTGGATAAAGCCAAGGCCACGTTTAACGGTGTTCCCTTGCTTTATCTGCATAAACAGGACAGCGCAGAACAGCCACTAAAAGAGTTGCGGGTGGGATCGATTGGGACAACACCGGTCTGGGATTCACCTTATCTGGATAACGCATTAACTGTCACTGACCAGATGGCGATTGATGCCATTCAGGACGGCTCGTTAAAAGAATTAAGTTGTGGTTACTTTTTTGAACCTGATTTCACGTCAGGGGAATTTAACGGTGCACCTTATGACTTCGTGATGCGAAACATCCGGGGAAACCATGTGGCACTGGTCAAAGAAGGTCGGGCAGGTCCCGATGTATACGTACATGACGGCTTGCCGTCTCAATTGAAGGTACAAGAGATGTCAGAAGAAAATAAAGCACCTGAGCATACCGGCGTCACACAGGATGATCCGAATGCGACGTTACCGCCTGAGGAAAAAAAGACGGGAGTCGCGGTAGACGAGGACGCAGTCAAAGAAAAAATGACGGCGCTGGGGCTGGCAACGGATGATGAAACGGCGGTACAGACCTTTATCAGCGGCATGCAATTTGCGCACGAACTGGCAGAAGGTGAACCCCCTGCCTCGGTCACTGATAACCCCGCCAATGCTGAAACAGTGAAGGATAATCCGACACAGGAAAACACGGAAGTGAGCAAGGAGAAGCCCCCTGCTATGGACAAGAAATCCAAAGTGACTATGGATGCTAACACCATTCGCCATCAGGCTGTTGAGCAAGCAAAAGCTCATTTCCGGGCGCTTAATGAAGCTGGTCATAAAGTCCGCTCGCTGGTGGGAGATGTCGATGTCATGGCGTTTGACAGTGCTGACGAAGTCTATGCGCATGCACTGAAAGCCAAGGGCTATGACCCGAAGAAATACGATAAAACCGCGTATAAAGGCATGGTCGATGTACTGGCAGCCCAAAAGCCGTCAGCTTTCACACAACCGGTGATGGATACCGCCCCCGCGCAATTGGATGGTCCGTTTGCAGGTCTGAAAAACATCAAACTTTAAGAGGTTATCATGGCATTACAAAAACAAGTCGGCCTGTATTACGCACCGGCGGTTCCCGGTGACAGGGCCACCCAAAACCCGGTGGTTTACACACAAGGCAACCCACGAGCAGAAGGCGATATTACGCTCGGGCAGTTCGTCTTTGCAGGCACTGACCCTTTCAGACAAGTCAAAGCCGCTACAACAGGCAAAGATGCGCCGATTGGTTTTGCTGAGCGGGTGCTGGCGTATTACAACTTCGACCTGATATCACCGGGCACGATGGTTATTCCCGATCAGACTGATGTTACGGTCGCGGTTAAAGGGGATTTTTGGTGTACGCCAACTAATCCGAATGCCGCCATCGGGCAGACGGTATTTGCCTCAACGACGGATGGCAGCATTCAGACCGCTGATGCCAAAGCCACGGTCGAGGGTCACGTTAAGACCGACTGGAGTGTCAAATACTACGACGCTGACAGCAACCTCGCCATCATCTCGAACTGGTAATTTCTTACCCTACATTAATTCATTTATTTTCACGCATGACAGACACTCTGCAATAACGGGTGGGCGTTGTCGTGCGTGTCATGGAGAACAGAATGCCTATATCTTTTGAACAAGCCAGACAATACGGCTTTGTCTTTAACGGGGCGCGTGAGTGGATCACCCGTGACAACATGCCGCGACTGATTCAGGATGCTGCGATGGTGACATCGCCTAATTCCACTGTTCCGGCTGAATTGCTGGCTTATATCGACCCGACAGTCATTGAAATCCTGACCGCCGTCCGTAACGCCCGTGAGCTATACAGCGAAGAGAAACGCGGAGACTGGACAACGCCGTATATGAAATGGCGTGCGAATGAAGTCACGGGTAACACGGCGGCTTATTCGGATTTTGGACACTCCGGTCGGGCGGGAACGAACAATGAATGGCACACCCGCGAGCAGTACCGCTATCAAACCGTTATCCAATACGGTGATTTAGAGGCAGACATGGCATCGGGGGCGAAAATCAATTTAGCGGCGGATAAACAACGCGCTGCGGCGACGATTATCGACATCGACAGCAATAAATTCTACCTGTTAGGGGTAGAAGGCCGTGAAATTTACGGAGCGCTTAACGACCCTAATTTGCTTCCCGCCATTGTTGCCGCGCCTTCTGGTGAAAAAGGCTCAACTAAGTGGGTAGACAAGAGCACGCAGCAACGTTATCGGGATATTTTGAATTTATTTGCCCGTCTGGTTAATCAGACTCAGGGATTGATTTCTGAACAGGATGAACTGATTCTGGCGCTATCCCCCACATTGCGCGTACAACTGGGTGATGCAACTGACTTTAACGTCTCAGTGATGAAAATGCTGATGACGTATTTCAGCAAGATCAAGTTTGTCAATTTGCCACAACTGGGTGGTGCGAGTGGTGAAACCATGCAGTTGATTGCCCCTAAAATAGCGGGCATGGAAACGGGGTTGTTGGGTTTTGGTGAGAAGATGCGAGCAGGCCGCATTGTGCCGGATTTATCGTCGTTCTCGCAGAAATTCACGGCAACCACCTATGGCTCCGTGATCCGAATTCCGGCGGCCATTGCCCAAATGACCGGAATGTAGTCATCAAACCCAATCAAAACACCGTGGTCTCTCAGGAGGCCATTTTTTTATGCTGGAGAGAAAGTATGTCTAAAGGAAAAACCATGAATGTTCGCCTGAATCACCCGCATGGCATCGAGTTTCCGATGCCGGATGGTTCGAGTATGGTGCTGAAAGGTAACGCTTTTCATCTCTTTGGATTAGAGAAAGGGGAGCTGCCCGTCGGTCTGTACGGTGAAACCGTTGTTGATGCAGATAAATGGGAATACATCCTGAAAACGTATGGCGACATGGAAATTTTCAAAAATAACTTGTGTGTCTGGGATGAAAAAACCACCAGTGCCAATGATAAAGCCAGCGAGAAAAAAGAGCTGCGTCACGGTCGCGAGCCGGTTGATACCAGCAAGACCGCGACAGAACCGGCAAAAGAGGCTGCCTGATGGCAGTCGTGACCTTTGACCCTGATGCGTTCCTTGAGCTTTACCCGCGATTTGCAGGCGCTCTGACCAACGGGCAATTACAACAGGCGTTTGATGTGGCCTGTCTGTTGCTGGATAACTCCGATAACTCGATTATTCCTTATGAACCCAGCGGCACACAGGAGCGCAAGACCTTGTTGTACCTGCTGACCTGTCATGTTGCAACCGTCACGTTATGGGGTGATAAAGGACAGGCAGGCCCGGCCTCCAGTGCGTCAGAGGGTTCAGTCAGTGTGTCATTTGCGGTTCCCGATGCCGCCAATGCCTCGTGGTTCAAGCTCACACCCTGCGGGCAGATGTACTGGCAGGCCACGCGCAAATATGTGGTGGGTGGACGTTATTCGGCAGTCAAACATTATCACCCTTGGGGGTAAATTATGGGAATCAAAGGCGGGGATAAACTCCGGGCGGCACTGGCGCGCATCGCCAGCACACCCACAATTCAGGTTCAGGCCGGGGTACTGGCAGGCGCAACGAATGAAGAAACAGGCGAAAAAATTGCCCCTTATGCCGCTGCTAACGAATTTGGTACACGCAATATTCCGCCCCGGCCTTTTATGCGCAGCACCATCGCCAATAAATCCGGGGAATGGGGGCAGATTCTGGGGGCACAGCTTCGCGGGCGATTGCAAGAGGCAGGCGGTGTCGAGGCGGCCTTTGATGTCGTCGGGCAAGTGATGGCATCAGATATCAAAGACAGTATTGAGCAGTCATTGCCACCGCCGAATGCCCCAGAGACGGTTGCCCGAAAAGCGAAAAAAGGTAATGCCTCACCCGGTCAGACGCTGGTGGATACCGGGAGTTTGCAGCGGGCAATTGATTATGAAGTTATCAAAAGCAGTAAATAAATCGCGGTAACCGATTTATCTCACTGTTATCATTGCGTGACCTAACGAAAGGAAACGACAATGAAATTAAAGTTTATATTATTTATGTCCCTCATTATGGGGGCTAACAATGCCTTTGCAGGATCTGTATTAGACAATGAAGCGTCACGCTCAAAGATTCTTGCCGAGAGGAAAAAGCTAAGTGCTTGTCTGGTTAAACATGTCCAGCAAGAGGTTATAAATACCCAGAAAGCGCCGACAAAAATCGCCTCGGAAGCGGTTGAGCTTTGTTCTGATTACTTTAAATCGGTAGAAGATGTCAACCTTGATGCATTCAGGGCGACATATTCAGAGCCTGATTATGATGATATCGTCGCGTGGTTAGAAGCTATGAAGGAAGGTAATATTTTTAAAAGTAAAAATATCATGTTAGGGGAAATGGCTGCCACAGTGATTTTGTTGCGAAAAAAGCAGGCGAGAGATAACCAATAAATTTATTTTTACAATTTAAAGTCTAATGCCGCCTTGTGCGGCTTTTTTGTGCATGAAAGGTGAGAAATGATTAATGTCAGAACTATCGCCAATAGCCTTACCACCACCGTTAACCCGAATATCAGCGCCATCCTGTTAACCAATGATGGCTACACCATTTCGGACTCCGGTAAGCAAGCCCCCAAATACACCGAGCATGAAATCACTGTCCAGCTCCAGAGTCTCAGTACGCAGGATTTAGAGCATCTGGGGGTGATTAACCAGCAGGGACAGCATATTTACGCGTATGCACGCGGGCAGATATCGGCAATCCGGCGCTCGAAACAAAAAGGGTCTGACCGGATGCGGTTTGCAGCGTACGGTGAAGAGGAGATATCTGAGTGGAATGTCACGAAAGTTATTGAATCTTACCCGACATGGGTGAAGGTGCTGCTATGGCGACAATAACCGTTACACATGAGGATATTTTCACTGAGGTGAGAAAATATCTCATTAAGCTGTTTTCATGTGAGGTGATGCAGGGGTATCAGAATGATGTTCCCGCCCCTGAGAACGGTATTATCATGCACGCCCTGTTTGAGCGGGATTTGGATTACACTGCCAATTACTATCATCACGAAGCGTCAACCATTACGGCACAACGTTCTGTCGAGCTGACAATGCAACTGGATTTTTACGGTGACGAGGCCGATTCACGGGCGCGGATAGCGGCGAACCTGTGGCAGTCCCCTTACACCACCGCCCGGCTGAAAAAATGTCAGCCACTTTACAGTGAATCACCGCGAAAAATGGTACTGGTCAACGAAGCGAACCAGTATGAAAACCGCGTCATGCTTGAAATTAAGCTGCAATACAACCCTGAAACCACCTACTCAGTGGACAGCACTGATTCATTCTCTCTCGATCTCAACTCTATTTAAGGAATTTCCATGAACACTATTCCGGCAAGTGACATTGTCAGTGTCTTGCCCGGCGTCGTTGGCACGGGCGGTAATCCTCTGGCACTGAATGTGCTGTTTACTACCAAGCAAACCCCAAATGCCATGCTGGGCGTAAAAGCCTTTGGCGATGCTGAACAGGTGGCTGATATCTTTGGCACAAAATCCAAAGAGCATGAAGCGGCACAGGTTTACTTTGCTGGCTTTGTCGGTTCGACGGCTCGGCCTGAGACATTGTATATCGCCTCCATGATGACCACTGATCAACCCGCTAAGTTGGTGGGCGGTAAAATGCCTATTCGCGATTTCAGCCATATCCCACAGGGGCTGGCGCTGGATATCGACGGCAAAAGGCAGGTAGTGACCATCACGCCAGCGGACATCAAGTCTTACTCGGCACTGGCGGCGGCGGTCTCTGAATCGCTGGCGAAAGCGGGCGTGTGTAAATATGACGCAGGCAGCCGTACCTTCACCATTGAGGGCATCAAGAAAGGCAGTGATGGCACGATTGGATTCGGTACGGGGGATTTAGCCGATTACATGGGGCTGACCGAAGAAACCGGCGCACAGAAAAACGAGGGCATCAAAGCCGACACCATTGAGGAACTGTTACCCCGCATCACCAAAACCGTGAGCAATTTTGTCTCGGTGATGGCAGTGGATGGTTTCAGTACAGACGAAAAATCAGCCATTTCCAAATGGGTATCGCTGCAAGGGGATCGCTATCTGCATGTATGGCCTGAGAATAGTAAATCGCTGGTGGAGCTGGAAGCAATTTCGAATGTTATCCGTGAGTCCGATATTGGCGGCACGCACCTGATGTTTGGCAACCACACGCACGGGGCGTTTGTCTGTGGTTATCCGGCCTGCCTGAGCTTTAATGAACTCAACGGACGGACAAACTTTGCATTCCGCCGTCAGGAAGGGCTGAAACCTTCCGTGACCGATAAAGCACTGGCAGATGAGTTACTGCGCCTGAAATTCAATTTCTACGGGGCTTACGGTACGGCAAACGACCGCTTTATCTTCGCCTATCCGGGTTCGATATCCGGTAAGTTCAAGTGGCTCGACAGCTACGTGAATCAGGTCTACCTGAACAGCCAGTTGCAGCTTGCCCTGATGACCATGCTGACAAGCTTCAAGAGCATCCCCTATACCGACAACGGGGCAGCCATTCATCGGGCAGCCATCAAAGACCCGATTGACCAGATGCTGAACTTCGGCGCTATTCAACGCGGGGTGGAATTATCCGAGCAGCAGAAAAAGCAGATTAACACTGAGGCTGGCTTTGATGCGGCAACCCAAATCAAAACCGAGGGCTGGTGCTTACGTATTGGTCAAGCCCCCGCACAGACGCGCGGACTTCGCCAGTCTTTACCGCTGAAACTCTGGTATGCCGATGGTGGCAGTGTCCAGCAGGTGACGCTTCCCTCTATTAATGTTCAGTAAGGAGTAAACCCTCATGTCAATGGGACATAACCCACTCACGATCACCTCAGCCAATGCCGTCCTGATGCTGCGCTGCAAAGGTATTTATGATGACTGGGTCACTATTCAGGGCTTTCAAGTCGATAACGCACTGGAATTCGGTAAGGTGACGCTTGGAGAAACCCGGATCGGGGTGGATGGCAGGCAGTCTATCGGCTACATGCCGCATGAAACCTCGTGGACACTGTATCTGGAGGCTAACAGCCCTTCAACGCAGATCATGGAAAACATCCGCAAAGACTTCAACAGCAACATGGAGACGCGCTTTATTGATTTGGTTATCGAAATGCCGTCCATCAAAAAGCGTTACACCGGGACAGGCGGCCTGATAAGCATGACAGCGGGCGCGAGTATTAAAAAATTGCTGGACGGAACCAGCTACGAATTCAACATGATCACCGTCGGCGCAGAGGAAATCGCATAATGTCACTCTTAAAATCCAAGACTATCACCATTGAATCAGGCCGCGACAAAGGCAAAACCTTTGTGATCACCGAAATGCCCGTAGTGAAAGCCGATGACTGGGCAATGCGTGCCTTGTTTACCATTGCCAATGGCGGGGTGGATATTGGTGATATCCGCCCGGAGATGGGCATGATGGCAATCACTAATGTGGCAATTAAGGCGCTATCCAACATTCGGGCAGCCGACGGTATCCCGCTGCTCAATGAGTTACTGGATTGCGTGCAGATTGTCCCGTCCGGGGGGAATGCCCGCGCCATTGAATTTAACGCCGATATCCGCGATGTGAAGACGCTGTTCTTACTGCGTAAGGAAGCACTGACAATCCATATCGATTTTTTCACACAAGGCGGTGGCTCAGACTCGAACAGCTAAAGGCCGGGCTGCCGCTGAGAGAAGGGGTACTGGCTGAAACGGTGAATGTGTCCAGCGTGGTCTTTCAGATTGTGACGGCGGGTTATGCGACCTATCACGAGCTTGCCACCGTCTACGGGCTTGAGGCTGCCATGAACCTGATTGAAATCGGTCAGGTCAGCGACTATAACAAACGTCTCAGGGAAGAGATGGAAAACCGTCAGCATTAAATGCAGGCAAAAACGCTATACTTCAATGAGATTATCTTGCTGTGAGGTGTCCGATGTTCAAGAAAATCGCCGCTGCATTCTTGCTGTTCCCGTGTGCGTTATTAGCAGATAGCGGAGTCTATACGGGGGAGGACGGTAAGCTAGCCATCCGCGATGGCAACTATTTCTGTCAGATGTACCCTGCTCACCTTTTCAATGACCCACGCAACCTGAACGGCTTTCCGAGCGGTTATTATCCGCAAGTCGTGATGAGTGTCAGTACAGATAAAGACGGCAAATACCTCAGCGTTGACCTGCATCCCGGTATGGCCTTTGATGTCAGGCCGTCCGGTTCGTGGGGCTATGTCAGTGCCGCGCTGGGAACGGGTTCAAGCAGTGCGTCCGAGGTGACTTACCACGTTGCCAGCGATAACAATAATTTTGCTTATGTGATTGGCACAAAAAACGCCGGGGTGATAGCCGCACTCAGCAGTACGGATGCCTTTAGCCCAGTCAATGCGGTGCTGGGTCAGTGTAATAGAATAAATTAACCAACGGAGAATAACGATGAAATTTGAAGAATTACCCCCTGATGCAAGATCAGCAGCGATTGAAGTATATAAAACGATTGCTATTCGTGAAGCGGGTTTAGTTGATGATGAATATCAGGAATCGCAAACAGTCAGACTGGAGAATCTGGCTGAAAGTATAGCGAGGGGGTTTGCTAAGCTCTGCATTTCGGCTAGTGAGAGTGAGTATGGCAGGGTGGGAGCATCATCCGACAATCGGTAGTCAGGTTTATCAATCAATAGCTAAAAATTAAGTGAGATAAGACATGAACAAACTTGAATCAATGGTGCATGAATTAGCGGTAGAAGAAAATATAACTTTTGATCAGGCTATAAAGTTGGTTGCCGATATGATTATTATCAGGCGAACCAACTTGCCTAAAGATGGTCAAGTGCCAGTAGTTGGCTATGGTCACTTAGATGGATAAAGTGAAGCAGTCCAGTCAGTGAATATACAGATAAAAATCGCTGGGGCTTTTTTTGAAAGTGGCTTAGATACTCTCTCCACATCAGACATAATTTGTGATTTGTTGTTGTTAGATATCCCAAAGTAAGTGCCATCGGGTAGATCGTGGCTTTTACCATTAGAGAATGTAATGGACTTATAGAATCCAAGGCTTCTCATTTTTTTATGTAATTCCTCATATTCATTATGACCAGCATCATATATTTCAACCCTAACCAAATAGTTTGCCATTTATTTATTCCTCATTTTGGTTGCGAACCCATCAACCTATCACTTTCCCTTAATCACGGTAAGTGAGGAACCACCTCGCCTGATGTGGTGAAAAGCAGGCATGAAATGATTATCTCAACGGGTCGCAATGCGGCCTTTTTTTACGTCCAAAGGAGAGCCAAATGGCGACTCTCGTTGATACCTTACTGGTTGGCCTTAAGCTGGATATGTCCGGTTTTGCCAGTGATGCACACAAGGCAATTCAGGCACTTGATGACTTGGATAAGAAAGCAGGTGGCGCATCAACTGCGGTTGTCAAACTGTCTGATGATGTAGATGAAGCCGCAGACAGTACCAAAGATTTTGACCAGTCTAACCAAGACTTGGTTAAATCGATGGATAAGCTCAACACCAATCTGGAAGCAATATTAGGTGAATTGTCAGAGTACGGTGATAAGACCAAGAAGAACAAAGAGAAGACGCAGGACTGGAGCAAGTCGGTCAATGTCGCAGTGAAAGCACTGGCAGGACTGTTTACCACGCTCTTTGTTTCCACTGGCCTCACCAAACTGATTAATGACGTTTCCAGTGCCAGTGACCAGCTTCACTTCCTGAGCAAGAATACCGGACTCAGCGCGGAGACCATCAAGAAGTGGCAGAACGCGGCTGAGATGTCCGGTGGCACGGCTGACGGTATGGCGGCTACCCTGTCTGGCCTCAATAAATCATTGTGGGATTTAGTGACAGTCGGTGATGCGTCTATCCTGCCTTTCTTTAATGCGCTGGGTGTCGGAGTGGTAGACTCGCAAGGGAAGCTACGTAACTTGGACGATATTCTGCTGGATATGGCGGGTAGCATGTCCCAGATGGATCGCCCTCAGGCTTATAACATCGCTAAGAATATGGGGATAGATGACGGCACGATTAATACTCTGCTAGAAGGCCGTGATGCCATCCAGAAACGACTGGACGCCCAGAAGAACCTCGTTATCTCCACCAAAGAAGAACTGGAGCTTAACCGTAAACTCAGAGAGCAAAACTCCGTTCTCAGTCAGCAATGGGAGGGGTTAAAGACGCTGGTGGCAAATTACCTCATACCGCGTTTATTGAAGCTCTCGACGATGGTAACGGGTTTTTTAGAATACCTGAATAAGAACCGAGAGACGGCAATTAATGTCTTCAGGGCGTTATCAGTCTTCTTAACACTAACTCTCATACCTGTTCTGTTCCGTACAGGCCGCATGTTGCTACTGGCTTTTGCTCCACTACTGGGCACAACAGGAATAATCCTTGCGCTTGCTGCTGCACTTTGGGTGTTGTATGACGATTACCAGACATGGAAAAAAGGCGGCGATTCGGTACTCAACTGGAAAGAGTGGGATGAGTCAATCACATGGATTCTGAAGAAACTGGATGAGTTCAAAGAGTGGTTCAAGACCACAACCATCGGTCAGTGGTTTACTGATACGAATGGAGAGTTGGATACCTTTAAACTAACACTGGGTGGATTAGCCTTGTTCTTGGGTGGTCCATGGTTAGCAGGCATCCTGACAACGTTAAGTCTGGCGGGATTAGGGTTAGTCCGCTTCTTTGGTCTCCCCGGCTTGTTAGTCGGTGGCGCTGTATGGGCGTTTATGGACTTCAAGTCCAAGATTGATAATTTTGACTGGGACTCACTGGGAAATAATGTCGGCAATCTGGCAGTAGAAGGCATAAAAAGGACACAGGCAGCCAAAAAAGTGCTTGAGGCTGAAACCCCGAAAGAGCGGGCAGAAGCGGCCTTGTTCGGCTTCGGTGATTTATTGCCGGGCGGTAAAATGGCTCAGTTCGCCGTTGCCGCAGGTCTTCCCAATAAAATAGCCGATACCATATCAAGTAATACCGATAAGAAAGGGAATGTTAACTGGTCAGGTGTAGCTAAAGATGCCCTAAACTCGGCTGCGAAAACTTATAATCGCGTAGCCGCAAAGAGCAAGGAAATTACATCCAAAACCCAGCTCAATTCTAAAAACGCCAACGACCTCACCGACAAGGCTGCACTCAATGCAATGCGGGGTTACTTCATGGAGCTGGAGAAGAAGTATAAATTGCCAGCGGGAATACTGTATGCAATAGCTATGGCCGAATCGTCGGGACGTAGGCACTTGGTATCAGAGGCTGGGGCAATGGGTCCATTTCAATTTATGCCGAAAACTGCCGCTGCATATGGACTAAAAGGAGATGATGTTTTCGATTGGTATAAATCAGGGGATGCAGCAGCCGAAATGGTGAGTAACTTGTCTAAAAAGTTCGGTGGTAAATTAGATGAAACGTTGGCTAGTTATAATTGGGGAGAAGGTAGAGTGCGTGAAAAAGGTATGGAAAATATGCCAAAAGAGACACGCAAATACATTCCAAAAGTCAAAAAATACATGGAAGAAGAACGCAAAAACCGGAAGGCTCAGGGAGTTGTGGAATCACTTTCTAACCTTCAATCAAGGATGGATCAGCCCCTCATACCCAATATGGACATGAATGCACCGTTCGAGTTTTTGGCTCAAACCGACAAGATACGTAATATGCCTATGGCTGGCACGACACGCGTCAACATCGAGATGAACGGCAATGTTAACGTTTATTCAAACTCAGACACGGTGAAAGGAACAGTGGCAGATGGCACTGAAGCTATCAGAACAAATCTTTCTCAGATTATTTCGTCGATGGGCTAAAAGAAAATTCATACATGGATGTGTGTTTTCTTTTAAGAAAGCTATTATACTTAAATTATGTTAATCGGATTTGAGGTTACTATGTTGAGGAAAATTGCTATCGCTCTGCTATTTACTTTCGTTACACTGCCATCGTTTGCAGAGCCTAGCTTTACCGTAGATGAAATAACCAAAACGGCTAGCGTTGATAATCTTGATAAGGTTGTAGAGGGATGCGAATCAGGCGAAGGGTTTTTCTCGATTGATGGTTTCCAATACTCTGAAAGTGGTAATACTATCGACCTCATTAAATTTAAATCATCGGATGATAAAATTTTCGCTATACCTACTGGGTTTGATAAATTAAGTAATGCAGACAAACAAAGCGTACAGAAGATACTCAAAAAAGGGCAATTATCTTTTGCTAAGTATGCGGTGTGTGGTAGCGGTGGATTTATGAGTCTAATTAGCCTAAATGTACCCCTCAAGAAATAACTTGAGGAGAAGAAATTTAATCTTTAATCCATTCATGGTTTTTCAGATAAGCCATTGCAGCTAATTGGATAAGCAATATTAAGTAAAGAATATATTTGTAAAATTGTAACACACTTCAAGTTGTTCAGATTGAGTTCCATCCACCTGTTTGTTAGGTTATCGCCAATCTATTTGTTATTTTCATTATGGTGATAACGTGGCATCAAAAAAGAAAACCAAAACCTCTATTGTCTTTTTTTGGATTGGTGTTGTGGTGGTTGCATTTAACACCAAAGGAGTAAAAGAAGGCATATTAAATAATGTAGTTCTATTTACGTTTATTTACTGGAGTGGTTATTTCATACTGAGGCTAGCACGGTACTTTATCGCAATTATTCTTGAGCGAAGTTCTAAATAGTTTGTCATAATGGTGAGACTCTTATATTTCTCATTTCTTCCCAAGCCGTTAACGAAGCTCTTCCCAAAAAAATTTTCACATTACGAATAAGCTGCCACATAAATTGGCAACAATGATTGCGTGTCACCGTTTCATGAAGTGATTGCCATAGCCGTTCTATTTTATTTAACCAAGGCGAGTAGACCGGAAGA
>NZ_NIBU01000076.1:0-2669 GCF_002632485.1 Xenorhabdus innexi
TCTCTATCCGCGCGCCGGTTTCGTCACGCAGACGGATGACGATAAAGCCGCGGCGGTGGTGGCCCAACGGGTGGCGGACATTATCACCCGTACCGGGCAGCCCCATGTGTACCAGCCGCTGACCGGACAACGGGCTGACGGCTACTGGCCGCCGGGCCCGGTGCAGGAAAATACCGGCACAAAGAACCACCAGTGGCAGCGGTTATCGCCGACATTAAGTCAGACCTGTGCCGTGTTTCCTGACGGGGAACATACGGCTGCTATCAATGGTAATCAGGCTTATGCCCTGTGGCAGCCCTACAGCTGCTGTCAGCGCCGGGGACAGCGTTTTCTCGGCAGCACGGATATCTGAATAAGGAAATGCGTCATGATGAAGAAAAGCAAGGCCTTCTGGCTGGTGACGGGGTCTATTCTGCTTACGTCGGTGCAGGCCGGTGCGGCCGGGCTGTCCCTCACCTTACCGCAGGTGAACCGGAGTGCGCTGGGTTATGGCGCAGAGACCAGCGGGGCGGTGTCCGATACGCTGTTTTATACCTTAGGGGGCGGCTCGGTGATTTCAGAGCCGGCCAGCCGCAGTGGTTCCGCCACACTCGGTGGATTAGAACTGGGCTGGCGCTCGGATTTGATGTGCGGCAATTTTGACCTGAAAACCACCGTCAGTAATCAGCTGAACGGCATTACAGCCGGCTTTAAGAACCTGATGAGTGATGTCATTCAGGGGGCGACCGGGGCCGTCGCCAGTCTGCCGGCGATGATTATCCAGCGGGCCAATCCGGGATTGTATGACATGCTGACCAACGGGGTGTTACAGGCCAGTGTGGCCTTTGATAAAGCGCAGTTTAACTGCCGGGCGATGGCCAATAAAATGATGGATTTTGCGCAGAACAGCAAATGGACCCAGTCGGCGACCCTGCAGGAATACAAAACGCTGGTGAACGGCGGGGACGGGGATGCCGTGCGGGTGAATAATGCCGGCAGTAAAACCACCGGTGCCGGCGGGCATCCGTGGATTGGCGGACAACGGCAGGGCGGCAAGGGACAGGCAGCCATCCGTCCGACCCGCGATTTGGTCAGTGCCGGCTTTAATATGATGAATCAGCTGCCGGTACTGAGTCAGGCGTCCGTCAGCCCCTTTAAGTGTGAAGGCAGTGCCTGCCGTAAATTCAGCACGGCGCGGGAAGCCGCTGACGCCGTGGTCAGCGTGCTGGGTGACCGGGCCATCCGGACCTGCACACAGTCTGCCGAGTGCAGCAGCGGCGGTGAACCCCATCAGCCGGGCACGACGGTGGCGGGAACGGGGTTTGCCCCGATGCTGGAAGCCCATACCAAAACGAATATCGAACAACTGGTGAAACTGGTCAGTGGTACGGCGAAGCCGACGCAGGCCAGTCTGACCCAACTGAAAACCGGCAGCCTGACGGTGACGCAGGGGGTCATTCAGGCGTTGCAGCGTGACCCGGACCGGGCAGCACTGACGGCGCGTCTGGCCGGCGAGCTGGCGATGGCGGAGACCACCGAAACCGCGTTACTGATGCGCCGGATGCTGATGACCGGCATGTCCGAACCCAATGCCGCCGCACAATCGGAAGCCCTGGCAGAAGGGGAACGCCGGATTGCCGCACTGGACCGGGAAATCAGTGCGCTGAAAAATGAAATGGCCCTGAAACAGGCGCTGTCCCGCAATGCCATCCTGACCATTATTGAACGGGATACGCAGCGCATTAACGCCCATCCGCAAAAACAGGTGCCGGACAGCCAGGATGCGCGGTTTTCTCAGCTGGAAGCCCCTAATCGGGAGCGCAGGTAAGGTCGATGATGGCAGAGAAAAGTTCAAGAGTCAGAAATGGTGTCGCGTTATCACTGATTATCGCTTTGGTGATGGCAATGACGTTAGTGGCAGGCTGGGTGGGGATGCGCTATCCCGAAACCCTGTCTGCCTTCAATCGCTGGCTGGAAAGGCATCAATCGCTTTGGCTGTTATGGCGATTAAGTCTTTACGGATGGCTGTTCTGGGGCGGCTGGAAAACCTGGCAAAGGGTAAAGCATCAGGCGGAATACCGCGCAACACTAATGCGGATGATGGTGGTTAGTCTGCTGTTTATTCTGCTGGGTGAATATGCGCTGTCAGCCAGTCAGGGAAGTGTGTCATGACCACGAACAGTTATCTGGAATATTTCCTGACCCTGCTCGGCTGGGTGGTGAATAATGGCCTGTGGCACATTCTGATTGCCACGGGGTTGTTTACCCTGCCTTTAGTGATAAAAGTGATTACCATTTGGCTGAAAGTCAGAGAAGGGGGCGAAGAAGACGGTGCCGGCGGTTTGCAGTCACTGGCCCGGCTTGAGACTACGCTCTACGGGGCGTTTTTCGTGATGGTGTTCTGCTGTGTGCCGCTGGTCAGCGTCAGCCTGACCACCCTTCAGTATGACCCCTCCCGCGCCAAAAGCTGTGGCACCTGGACACCGGCTGCCCCCGATAAAAGTGGTTATGCGCCGGTGATGTCCAGCCTGAATAACCAGACGGCGGCGGTGCCGGTCTGGTGGGCCGTAGTGCACCGGTTATCCAAAGGGCTGACACAGGCGGCGGTCGCCACCATTCCCTGCCGGCCGGATTTGCGGCAGCTGCGTTTTGAGGTGCAGCATACCCGCATCAGCAACCCGGCGCTGGCG
>NZ_NIBU01000076.1:2769-13496 GCF_002632485.1 Xenorhabdus innexi
GGCCGGTGTGCGGATGGGCGATGTGGGGGGCATGATGAGTCAGGGGGTGGGGCAGGTTCGGCAATCTGCCGGCATGTTCGGTCAGATGGTGATGCAGAAAATGATGTCGAAAGGGAAATAGACAAACCCGTGTTTACAACGTCAGGGATACACGGTTATCCCTGAATCATCGGTTGGGTTTTAGGTCAGTTTTCTATTTTTTCCGTCTGCTTAATTTATTTATCATTGCCTCATTCATAAAAGATGAAATAACGGTTTTCAACAAGATGGATAAATGAATTATTTAACGACAATGCGTTATTGATTTAATTTATTCGATTTGATCATGCAGGGGGATTTTATATTCGTTTTTATGTCGTTATATTTCATGTTGGGATTTTAATGCGCAATATTCATGAGGTGAGTCACAAGAAAATAATAAATCCATGCCATTTTATTTCATATGAATTACACTGTAAACGCTGTAATACTTAACATGTTCTATATCAATAATGCCGTTTTAATGATAGTGGACGATTTATAGAAGCCTCAGTGGTTGAAGCCATTGAGGCTTCGCCGTTTAGTGTCATTAAATAAATGCGGGGAAAATTCGACTTACCGAATAAGTTTAGTTTTTTCGCTATTGAATTCATTATAAAAAGGGTTAAATTGGAACGCCTTGAATATCGTCTGAAAAGGTTCAGGCAAAGTCATGCGTGATATTGATAAAAATCACAAAAATAAAAAAGTTAAAAAACAATCCGATCATTTTATTCCTTACAAAACGACGTATGATTTGCGGTTAACAAAAAGAGAACCCAATTTAATCAACATACTGATGCAGGTTCAGGGGTATGAATATGGTTTTTTTACGGTGTTAGGTGTCCGCCCTTTATCACAACGGGGTAACCCGAAAAGCACAGCCATTTATGTCGTTCGGTGCCGGTGTGGTAAATACGCCGTCAGGTCACTCAAGGCCATCAGAAACCCGGCGAATATGAATGACATGTGTGAACATTGCCATCATTTGTATAATCTGAGACGCAGAAAAATCTTTCTCACTGAAGGAAAGGATGTCGATTTGTCAGAATTAACCGGCATTAAATATAAAGAACCCTTAGAAATTAAAGAATAGGGGAAGGTATTGCGCTTGCTTGAGCATAAGTCTCTGAATGCGTGAAAATTGTTAGGCAGAGATCATCGCACTGACATTGACCCAGTTTAATGCACACGCTACCATCGAAATGTAATTATCAGTGATCTGTTCGCCTGTGAGGATCACCCATGCGATGGCGAAACAAAGCTCCCGTAGCCTGCAAGGGAGCGCATTATCTTGCGGTACATCTGCGCACTTTTGGAAGCAGATATCGTCAGACAATAACCCACCGTCCGGCGATGAAAGTTATCCGGTGTGATTCACGACCGGCTTATCACGCAATACGAACAGCGCAGGCTTTGCGTTGTCCCGAATACCGACGATAAACGTCCTGAATGTTGTGCGGCGTCACTTGTGTAAAAGCAGCGCGATTACCAAGTGACGCCGCTAAGCGGCCAACGTCCAGAGCACATCCGGCCTGCCTTTACGACCCATTTGATCCCAGTATTACTCAAAGTCACCCGTTGTTACGGGTCTTTTTCTGTCTGAATCGACTTGTTTCGTTTGTTTTTTAACCCACTGCCTGATATTGAAAAAAGGAGAAATTACCCACGTCACGATAATGAGGCGTTCATCCTGATTAGATCAGGCTCTGAACGGGGAGCATGTCATCGCTGTGCTGAGCACGTCGCGAGCTCCTGCAAAAACTCAACACAACCTCGCCTTGCTACACATTGTCTGACGCACCACGGAACGGTGAACCTGAACCGACACGCAGGGATTTGTTTAAAAATGAATAAAATAAAAGCAAATGCTCAGGAGATGCGAGGATGGCGCAGAAATCGGCACGTTCAAAAATTGAACGGTTCAGAAAAGAATTTATGACCCATGCCCGGCAAGCGGGTGGGAGTTTTGCGACGGTGGCGGATCGTGAGCGGATTGCCCGACAATTTCTTCACTTTCTGAAAGACAAGGGCATTAAGCTCCGGCAGATGGACAGCCTCAAAACAAAATATATCGAGTACTATATTGCACAGCGAAAGGCTGACCATATCAGCCACAGGACCTTGCAAAATGAGATGGCCGCGCTGCGAACCATTTTAGCGCAGGCCGGGAAACATAAGCTGGCGGCAGCCGATAATCCGCGTCTGAGCAACCGGGCACTGGGTATTACCAATACGGATCGCCGGGGAACAAAAATGGCATTAACCCCGGCAGAATTTCAGGCGGCTTTTCAGCAGGTCGAGCAAAAAGATCGGGGCGTGGCGGCGGTGATGCAGCTGGCGTATGTATTGGGGTTGCGTACCAAAGAAGCGGTGGAAGCCTACAAATCCTTAGCTACCTGGAAAAAAGCGCTGGAAAACGGTCATACGTCGGTTCGGGTGGTGTTTGGTACCAAAGGCGGGCGATCGAGGCAGACGGTTATACTGGATCGGGAAGCGCTGCAACACGCTATTGCCTATGCCGAGCACGAACAGGCAGGGCGCAGCGGCAGATTAATTGATAAACCTACGCTCCATCAGGCGATAGACCGTTACCGTTATGTGGTCAGACGTGCCGGATTGGTGGGTAAGCAAGCGCCACACAGTATGCGCTATCATTTTGCCCAGCAATCTGGAGCACATTATAAAGCACAGGGTTTCAGTGAGCGGGAAGCGCTGGCATTGGTGTCAATGGATTTAGGGCATGGTGATGGGCGTGGGCGTTATATCCGGCAGGTGTATTATCAGAATATTGAGGACGAATAAACGATATTAGGTGTATTAGCCCAAATTTAATCCGACAGCTACCTATTTTTTACTGTGAGTCTAAATTTGAGCTAAATTCTTTTCTGCCCAAACCCGTTTTCCATCATGTAATGTGACCATCGGTGTTCTCCCACCGCTCATTTTTCCACTGATGGGGTCGTTCATGGTTATAATAGATCAACCAGCAGTCCAAATTTTTTTGCAGCTGCTCCGGATTGCTGTACAGCTTCTTACGGAGTGTCACCTGATAAAACTCATTCAAAATCGTTTTATGGAAGCGCTCACAAATCCCATTCGTTTGTGGGTGTCAGGCTTTCGTTTTAGTATGGTAGATGTCATTAATCGCCAGATAAAAGTAATTGAGTATTAGATTGATATAACTCCACGTTCAACCTGATCACGTTCAATAGATTCAAATAATGCTTTGAAATTACCTTCTCCGAATCCTTCATCTCCTTTGCGTTGGATAAATTCAAAAAATACTGGGCCTAATAGATTCGCAGAAAATATTTGTAATAACAGACGGGGATTACCATTCGCCACGGAACCATCCAGCAAAATACCTCTGCTTTGAAGTTTTTTAGGATCTTCGCCATTATTAGGGATACGTTCAGAAAGCATTTTATAATAGCTTTCTGAGGGAGCTTTCATTAGTGGCACTCCTGCTTCAATTAATTTGTCTACACTATGAAAAATATCGTCTGTGAGCAATGCTATATGCTGTATACCCTCTCCATTGAATTTGATTAAAAACTCTTCTATTTGACCAGAGCCTTTATCTGATTCTTCATTAAGCGGTATTCGGATTTTACCATCAGGTGCTGTCATTGCTTTGGATACTAAACCAGTGTATTCACCTTTAATATCAAAGTATCTAATTTCACGGAAATTAAATACATTTTCATAAAAATTTGCCCAAAAAGTCATACGACCTCTATATACATTATGAGTAAGATGATCAATCTTTATGAATCCATAGCCTTTCGGGTACTTGTCAATATGATCTAGGTATTGAAAATCAATATCATATATTGAAATATTATCTTTAGAGTTATCAATCAAATATAATGCTGTACCACCAATGCCACGAATAGCCGGCAGACGTAGCTCCATTAAACCTGTCGGCATTTCGATAGGTTGTGCCCCTAATTTTATAGCACGATTATAAGCCTGATGGGCATCCTTAACACGAAAAGCCAATCCACAGGCACCAGAACCATGTTCAGCAGCAAAATAGGCAGCAGGACTCTGAGGTTCTCTATTGATAATAAAATTAATATCTCCTTGACGATACAAAGAAACATTTTTAGAGCGATGCCGTGCTATTTCAGTGAATCCTAATAATTTGAAAGTATGTTCGAGTAAATCAGATTCTGGTGATGAGAACTCTATAAACTCAAATCCATTTAGACCCATTGGGTTTTCGAAAACATCAGTCATGATTCCTCCTGATACTAAGAATTAAATAGGAAACTCAGCTCTTGAACAATATAGAAAATACACAATAGCTAACTGGCAGAAAAACAGCATGTTTTTCAGTTAGGCCTTAGCTGAAAAAATAGACATAATCCATTATAAAATAGCATTCAATTAAATATATTAAATGGAATGATTTATAAAGTTTATTTTTTTACATCGGTAGGGTAATTTTCAAAATCTCCACCCTCTAACTCTATATAGAGTTTATATTTTTGGCGGATCTCAGCTAATTCGCTAGCTGAAAATGGGACTATCGGATTACCAGCGGGAACTGATGTCGCTCTAACATACTCTTCAAATCCGGGAGTAGTGAAAATCCATATTATGGTTGCAGTTGTATTACCTCTATTTTCAAATCCCATCCAAGTGTTTTTAGGGGCATAAGCCATTCCACCTGTGCTTAAAGCACGCCTTTCATTACCAATATGAGCAATTACTGAACCTGATTGTATTATTATCAGTTCTTCTGAATGTGTATGGCGATGACGAGGTATAACTTTTCCTGGTGGAATGTCTTCAGTACCAACAGAAAAATTTTTTGTACCAGTAGTTACTGGATCAACCTTAATAGTTAAGGGATATCCCCAGCGTCTGGTTAATTGTTCTCCCTCTTCTGCCAATAGAATTGTAGGTTTTTGTTCTTTATGCATCATATTATTTTCCTTTAGTTTTTTCATTAACTAACTAAATAATGTTTTTTCTATTTGGAGTGGAAAAATCATTCAATTGTCAATATAGCATTTGTTTCATAAAAAATGAAAATTTTATTGTTAAATTTAGTGAGCGTCATGAGGTTACAATAATATATATATGATATATCATTTACTAACGAATACTATCTTAAGAAAAGAATCTTAATATCATATATTTTTATTTATAACCTAATATTAATGAAAAATAATTGTTAATTTTAGTTGGTTTTATATTATTTATGACGTATTTTTATTTGTATTTGGTGTGGGATTTCAATATATTATTCGAGTTTTTTCACGTAACTTTATGGTTTTAATTTTAAGTTGAAATCACTGTATTTATATATTCAAGTCTTTTACAAAAGTGAGTAACTATTATAAAATTCACGTAGAGTAGCCATTTTCATTATGTTCCATCAAAGTGTAATTTTTATTAACACAATTTTTTCAACCTACTATACAACAATGAGGTTTGTGTGAAAAATCGCACTATTGGTAGTACTTTTATTATCGCCGGAACGACAATGGGTGCAGGAATGTTGGCCATGCCACTGGCTGCGGCAGGGGTCGGTTTTGGAACAACATTGATTATGTTAATCGCTCTATGGATATTGATGTGTTATACCGGACTTCTGCTAGTAGAAGTTTATCAACATAATAAGGCAGATATCGGTCTGGGAACAATTGCAAAATACTATTTAGGTGTCACTGGACAGGTGTTGACAGGTTTTAGTATGTTATTTCTGATGTATGCTTTGACGACGGCTTATATCAGCGGTGCTGGAGAATTACTGGCTGCCAGTCTGTCTTCTTGGCTGGGTAAAAAAATTTCTGTTTCCATCGGGATCATTGTGTTTACGATTGTTGTCGGCGGTGCAGTGTGCATTAGTACCCAATCTGTTGATTTAATTAATCGTTTGGTATTTTCTGCTAAAATTGTGTTTCTAGTCATTGTACTCGCCGTGATGATGCCTCATGTTAATAAAATTAATCTGATATCAATGCCGTTAGAACAAGGATTTGTGTTATCTGCGATTCCGGTAATTTTTACTTCATTTGGTTTTCATGGCAGTGTGCCAAGTATCGTTTCCTATGTAGGCGGAGATACCAATAAACTACGAAAAATAATTATTATCGGCAGTGCCATTCCTCTCTGTGCTTATATCTTGTGGCAATTTGTTACTCTTGGTGCGATTTCTTCTGAAACGTTTGTTGGACTTCTTGCGCAACAAACCGGTTTGAATGGATTATTACAGGCTCTAATGGAAGTTGTTGTTTCACCCAAAATAGAACTTTCCGTTCGTCTATTTGCTGACCTTGCACTGGTAACTTCATTTCTGGGTGTTTCACTTGGCCTGTTTGATTATCTTGCTGACCTGCTAAAACGTCGCAACCATGCCATAGGGCGTTTGCAAACTGGCTTGATCACATTTATCCCACCTATGCTATGCGCCTTGTTCTACCCTAACTTTGTTATGGCATTGACATTTGCGGCGGTTGCGCTATCAATTCTGGCGTTGCTGCTACCTTGTCTATTGGTTTGGCGTTGCCGTGAAGAAAGTCATGGAGGATATCGTGTTAAAGGTGGTAAATCAGTATTGGTACTGATTTTTCTTTGTGGTCTTACGGTGATTCTTCTTCAAATTGGCATTGTTAGTGGAGTACTTCCTGAAATAGGCTGATTTTAATACTTTTTGCATGCCAATAATGTACAAAAGCACATATGCTTTTCAGCGCTGAGACCTGTTTCAAAATGCTCCTTGCATCTTTAAGCACACATAGGAGTTTTAATCATGGGTTTACTCAAAGATAAAGTCGCTCTCATTACTGGAGGCAGCCGTGGTATTGGTGCGGCTATTGCTTGCACACTGGCAGCGCATGGTGCAGACATTGTCATCACTTACAGTACTTCCAAAGACAAAGCTGAGTCTGTTGCAACAAAGATCCGTGCACTCGGTCGGCGTGTTGAAATTATTGCTGCCGATGCATCAGATGTCACACAAATCATTGCTGCCGTGGATACGACAGTCGCTAAGCTCGGAAGACTCGATATTCTGGTCAATAATGCCGGAAATTTCCTGACAGGTACTATCGATCTGCTTACACCGGACGATTTCGAACGTACCATATCAGTTAACCTACGAGCTGTATTCGTCGCTATCATGCAAGCTATCAAATATCTACCAGATGGTGGACGCATCATTTCTCTGGGAAGCTGTCTCGCCACTCGAGCTGGACGGCCCGGCGTCAGTTTATATGCTGCTAGTAAGTCAGCTTTGGTTGGTTTAACAAAAGGCATTGCGCATGACTTAGGCAAACGGGGTATTACAGTCAATTTGATTCACCCAGGACCCATTGACACCGATATGAACCCAGCCAATGGACCGCGAGCTTCATCAACATTGGCTAAATTGGCTCTGAATAGCTATGGTCAACCTGACGATATTGCTAAAACAGTATTACATTTGGCTAGTGAGAGTGGGCGTTATATTACGGGAGCTGTGATTGATGTGGATGGTGGCATTAACGCTTAATTCAATCAAAGCAGAGGTGAATTTCAATGAAAATAGCCAGTACTGATGCCACCAGACAACGCTATACGAAAAGGTAACAGGGCATGACAGAGACGAGTAAAATTACTAAAAAAGATCCTTTTTCTCGGCGCTGGTTTATGTTTGCCATACTGCTGGTCGGTGCATTTCTCCCTCCACTTGATTTTTTTATTGTTAATGTGGCGCTACCTGATATCAGGGATGAACTGGGTATGAGTTCAGCAGGCCAGCAGTTGGTTATTTCCGTTTATGCTGCTATTTATGCCGTTATGTTGATCACAGGTGGACGGCTGGGTGATATTTATGGTCGCAATCGCATCTTTTTCATCGGCCTGGCAGGATTTGCTCTTGCTTCAACGTTGTGTGGTCTTGCAGAATCCCCCTGGATATTGATTATCGGACGCGCTTTACAAGGACTGACAGCAGCTATCATGGCTCCACAAGGGTTAGCATCCATTCAGGTTATTTTCCCTGATGCCGAAAAGCCTAGGGCTCTGGGAATTTATGGTGCAGTCTTTGGTCTGGCTTCTGTGGTAGGTCAAGTACTCGGAGGAGTGTTGATTTCCTTGAATGTCTTTGGGTTGGGCTGGCGACTCATTTTTCTTGTGAATTTACCTATCATTATTCTTGTACTTATTTTCGGTCTGCCATTGTTACGGGAAACGAAAATACAGCATCTCCATCGGTTAGATCTCAAAGGTGTATTTTTATCCGTGTTAGCGTTGGGGTGTCTGGTTATTCCACTGATTGAAGGCCGTGAAGCCGGATGGCCGCTCTGGAGCTGGGTAATGTTAGCTATTTTTCCAGTGTTAGCCGTGGGTTTCTGGCGCTATGAAACGCGTCTGTCCGCCAGTGGGGGTGACCCATTGATTGATCCAGCAGCGCTTAAAGCCCCGGGTTTGCGCACAGGGCTAGTTGTCGCACTATTGTTCTACTCTATTGCCGCCTTTTTCCTTTTATTGTCCATTTACCTTCAGGGAGCACTCGGTGACACCCCCTTAACCGCAGGGTTAGTTTTTCTACCCTTTGGATTGGGGTTTCTACTGGGGCCGTTATCCACGCCCGTTGCAGCTCGGTGGTTGGGGCAATTCGTTAATCCTGTCGGTATGGCTTTGGAAGCAGCAGGTTTTATTGCGCTGATAAGTCTTATTTTTGTTACATCACCCGGCTATTCGCCATCTGGTGTTTTGCTGGCTTTGATATTATTTGCTATTGGATTTGGTCAGGGGTTAGCTTTACCAACATTGGTCAGGATGATTATCAGTCGTGTGAATGCCAATTATTCTGGAATGATTGCCGGAATTGTAAATTCAACATTGCAAATCAGTGCAGCGCTCAGCGTGGCTGTTATTGGCGGTATTTTCTTTACAGTACTTGGTTCAAGCCATGATGCCTCAGCTATATCATCTGCATTTATTACCGCCATGCTCTGTATCGCTGCTTTGCTGATGCTGGGAGCAATACTGAGTTTTCGAATAATCAGGCAAAAATAGTAATTGCCACTTTTGGTTAATTCCAGTCTCTTGCTTTTAGCGATCAAGATTCAGAGTGACAGTACCAACTGCCTCGCGACTGATCTCAAAGTCCATCGTCTTCCTGACATTATTTTTGTCCCACAAAATGAATTACCCATTGATCTTATGATGCCCGTTGATTAGCGTAGTCAGACTTAGTGATGATCCGGTCGCTTGTAAGGATCACCTTCGGGCAGCGACAGTAACACTCCTGTAGCCTGCAAGGGAGTACACACCCGTGTGGTACATCTGCGCCCCTTTGGAAGCAGATATCGTCAGTCTGATGACGATGAAGGTTGTTTAATTTTATCCATTATGGCCAACCGGCCAGTCACCCAACGGGGAACACGTTTCCCATTGGGTCGGTGTTCTCCGTTTTTTTATTCAGGAGAATACCATGCAACACACTACACCGCCGGCCATCGTGCCCGCACCTGAACACTCCCCCTTTGCTGAAATTTTCCCGCACACCGGTTCGCTGGAGCTGATGCTGCTGGAGCACACGTTCATTAAAGCCGCCGCCGTGCTGTGTGACGATGACCGGTGTGACCGATGGCAGTATCGGAAAGTCTCAGACACGATTGCCTATATTGTGCCGGTACGACCGGAATCCGCGGTGGTCAGGGTGGAGACAACGGACTTTAAAGGCGAGGTCTCTGCCGATGCCTTCGGACTGATGGTGACCCTGAGTGTGTTGGGGTATCTGACGACCCTGTTAAAGCTGGACGGATATGCTGAACGGTTTGGCACCCTGCGGGAATATGCGCTGCAACATCCTGAAACTCCCTTTATCCGGGCGGTGTTGGGCCTGACACATAAGGAGAAATGCAATGTCCGATAATGAACTGATTCTGCTGGACAGCGCAGCGCTCTCTGCCGTGTTTCCCGACAAAACCCAGCTGGAGCGACTGTTTCTGGGATTCCTGCTGGCGAATATCGCGGCTGAATTAGGCGGGCATGACCGGCCTGAACAGTGGATTGGCCGGCAGGTGTCTGAATCACTGGCCTATCTGGTGCCGACACGGGCAAAAACGTATGCCGTTTACCTGCCGGAGACGTCGCTGACGCTCACACTGTCCGCCGATGCTTTCGGGCTGGCAGTGACGGCGCTTCTGTTCGTCCATATCACGGGGCTGACTGAGTCAGATGAGATGGCCTGCCGGTTCTGTGCCTTGCAGGAATATGCCCGGCAGCACCCGGAAAGCGGCCTGATAACCACGGTGATGACACTGAGGCCCGGCGAGGCGGTTATCAGTCCGTCACAGCATGCGCGCACAAAATAATCATCATTAGCATTATCCGCGCAGCAGGCGGGTAACTTTTTTTTCAGCGCCTGACCGGGGAAACGAAAACACCTTCCCGGTTCTGGGCGGGTGTTTTCTTTATTTAACCTTTAACGTGAAATCAAGGAACAACACCATGCACCCTATTTTTTTACCGGCACCGGATGAGACCGGTACCGCATGCCATGACGTGCGGGATATTCTCCGGCACAGCGTCTCTGTCAGTGCGTTTTCTGAGGCGGTGTGATGGCGCCGTTACGTTTAACCGTCTGGCAGGTGATTGCCGCTGCCTTGCTGAAACGGCATTTTGGCCTGAGCCTGACCGATACGGCCCTGTGTGAAACCGACACGGTGGCAGCACTGATAGCCCGCGGTATCCGGCCT
>NZ_NIBU01000077.1 GCF_002632485.1 Xenorhabdus innexi
TGTGTATAGGTCATAGTGCATTTTCCTTTGGCGAGAAAGATGCCTACTATAGCAACTGACCGCCTTTCTTAGAAATTGCACTTATTAGTCGAATCCAAGTAAAGCTATTTATAGTATGTTACTTTCCTAAAGTTGAGGGTGTCAATATGAAAACAAATAAAGAAAAGATATTCATAGTGCTGTTCTTTATAATAACCTTTATTTCCACTGGGGTAAAAGCAGAAATAAATAATATTATGCCTGAGGTGAAATATAATCAGGAGCAGAGTGATAAACATACTAGTAAATTGTCTTCAGATGGAAGCGTTATTAACTTTACAAATGGCAGCTTTACAAATGATGGCATATATGGCGCATTAGATATTAAAGTTATAGAGTCCCATTGCCTGGATAGTTCGGTTAAATCTGTTCACATGAAAGCAAGAGACTGGAAAGCTGAACCTATCTCATATAATGATGGTAATGATTGTGTTGGTGAGGACAAATATGTTACCTGGGAAATAAAAAGTAATGATAATAACCATGCTTGTAATATTAGATTGCTAAAACACTATGATGGAAATGCATGGTGGCATAATGTTATTGAAACAGGTGATGTTGTGGAGTCTGATGCTCCTCATATAACTGGATGTAATATGGCAATTAAAGCGACATGTGATGGTAAAAACTGTTTTAACAAGCCTGTTAATGCATCTCACATTATTTTCATAACCGTTGAGGCAGGAGAAGACTCGCCGTCTACAGGTAGTGATGGGCCAGGTGGTGATGGGCCTGAGCATCATGGTTGGCATAGTGGAGTGGGGGGATGTGATGAAAATAATTCATTAGAATGTTATAGCTGTCCACCACACGCTATCTGTAACCGATAATTAAACCATAATAATGATTGACTCCAGTGTAATAATCAACCGCCGATTTATCGGCGGTTTTGTTTAAGTTTAACTATCACTATCACTATCACTATCACTATCACTATCACTCATTAGGCATCTATCAGATGAAAAGATTGGTTATCTTTATTCATGATTATGCGTATATTGTTGGATTTGTTTCCATACTCATCATGGAAGTAAAAATAGGGTTTAAAAGAAAATTCAGATCCCCAGAAAGCAGCATATGGAGGCTGGAAACATAATTTAGTAACACTCACTACACCAGTGCCGGGGTTTAGGATATCTAGATGTACTTGTGGTGAGGCGGTAGTTGCTGTAATTAGAGGAGGGGAGGTATCACCGGTCGGTTGTATAACATTGTTGGTAATATCAGGGTACCCGACATATTTATTTTCTTCCTGATATGTACCCCAAATAAAAAAAAGGTAGAGATTGTCATGATCGATTAAATAACTAAATCTACGGAATTCAATATTGCTCGGGTCATCATCATTAGCAGTCTGCCAGACATAGGCATCTTTTATAGCATATCCATACCCCTTTTTAAGTTTTATATAATAATTTGATTGAGACCACTTGTAATAATTAGTGTGACTAGCTAAGGTTTTGTTGATTATATCAACGTAAGTTTCTACTTCTGATTTATATTTTCCTGATTTAATATCTTTCTGTTCTTCAATAGTGAGAGAGTCAGCAGTATGGTGAATTGGTGCATCACCAACAACAGTAACGTATGAATTGAACTTTGAACCTTCCTGTATGTTATATTTTTTGTTATTTAAAATAATCTGTGCGCTGATATTGATTGTATTGACATCATGTGTTGTAACCCAATAAGTGTAGTGTTGGACAGTCTTATTTTCTTGTTCTTCATATAATGAATAAGATGTTTGTGAAAATAAATTGTCGGGAGGGGTATGAATGTATTTATTTTTTTTAGCGTTGTATGACCATTTACCAGATAGTTCTTTTCCGGTAATATAATCTATCAATTTTATACTCGCCAGTTGATCTTCAGATAATAGAACAGGTTTCTTATTAGCATCATATGCTTGAATGAAAACAGTAACGCGAGCTTGCATTTTTCCATTAGCATATATTTTCATGGTTTTAAGAATGGAATGAACTTGAAATATATTTAATCCTGAAATTATTTCTGTTTTTTCATGATGTTGTTTTTTTGATTTCATTGTTAATCCCTCTGGTTTTAAAGTGAAGAATAAAGTAATGGCTGGATAAATGATTAATGTAATAATTTACTAGGTCTTATAGTATTTCAATCTCCTTTTCTATTTGTAAGATAGCGTTCTTGTGCAATGGAAATCAGCGATAATACGGTGGTTGGTTTTTAATTTTATCCATTACTTAGTCATTATTGGCATCTATCAGATGAAAAGATTGGTTATCTTCATTCATGATTATGCGTATATTGTTGGATTTGTTTCCATATACATCATGGAAGTAAAAATAGGGTTTAAAAGAAAATTCAAATCCCCAGATATCAGCATATGGAGGCTTGAAATATAATTTAGTAACACTCACTACACCAGTGCCGGGGTTTAGGATATCTAGATGTACTTGTGGTGAAGCTGTAAATGTTGAGTCTGTCCCAAGCCAGTTATCAGTATGAATAGTTGTTGTGACATCAGGATACCCGGTAAGTTTATTTTTTTTCTGATATGTGCCCCAAAGAAAAAAAAGATAGAGATTATAATGCTTAGTAAGATAACTAAATCTACGGTATTGGACATTGCTCCGGCCGCAATCATGAGAAGTATTCCATACACAGGCATTTTTTATTGCATTCCCATTTTTAGGTTTTATATAATAATTTGTTTGAGACCATTCGAGATATTCAGTCTTCTTTCTTGTAGGAAACCATTTACTGACGTCTACTCTAGTTGCTTTATATTTACCTTTTTTAATATCTTTCTGTTCTTCAATTATGAGGTTATCACTATTATATAAAATTGGAGGATAACCAAGAATAATAACGGATGATTTAAATGAGGAACCTATCAGTGTATTATATTGTTTATTATTCAATGTAACTTGTGCACCGATTTCCATTGGTTCAGGGTTGCTTGTTGAGACCCAATATATTTGCTTCTGGATAGTATGGTTTTTTTGCTCTTCATCGAGTGAATCAAATATTTGTGAAGATGGTTCGCCAGGAAACGTATGATAATATTCGTTTTTGACCGTATCGTATGTCCATTCATCTGATAATACATCTCCGGTATCATAATTAATTAATTTAATACTCTTCAGTTGATCCTCAGATAATGTGACTATGTTATCATTATCATCTTTTGCTTGAATGACAACAACGACGCCAACTTGCATTTTCCCATTGGCAAATACCTTCAGTTGGATAGGACCAGTTTTTGATTTTAAAACTGGCTCTATTCTAAATTTATCCAATCCGTAAATATTTTCATGTTGATCGTTATGTTGTGTTTTGGCTTTCATTGTGATTTCCTATTGTTTAAGGTAAATAACGAAAAATAACGGGTAAGATAACTAATGTGATAATGTACCAAGGTTGTAATTAACTTATGGTGTCTTTAATGTTATTTTTTATTCTAAATTCACAAGATGATATTTTGGTTTATCGTCACCCTTATATGATTTGTTGTATTATATTTTAATATCATTAGCTTGTCTTGCTATGTAATGAATATTGTTTTTTTACTAAAGATTTAAAGGTATATAGTGGTATTCAGTTGGGGATATTTTGGGTTATTTTATTTGATTCCGACTTTACTAAATAATCACATTTATACATTGATATTAAACAGAACGCAACGAGGTTTGCATACACTAAAATTTAAAAGAGGTGTTATTATGTCGAATGATTTTTTTTCAAATGCACATAATTTTCAAAGTGCAGCAACTGGCCGGGTTGATCCAAGAACTGGATTATTTAATTATTTAATGCCTGTGGCGCATATTGTTGGTAATAATGCTCATGGGCCAGAGCAGGCAATTTCACTCTCTTATAGCCCGTTAAATAATGAGGATATCGGTTTTGGTATTGGTTTTGTGCATGCTTTCACGCAGTATGATACGACAAAACGGTTGTTAATGCTCTCGACCGGAGAACGCTATAAAGTATACGAAACGGATGATAAAGTCTTTTTAAAGCAATATAAACAGAATACAGTTCGTGTTGAAAAGGATACCACTCAGAATATTTATCGCGTGATCCATAAATCCGGTATGGTTGAAATATTAACCGGGCCAGAGGATGTTTTTGATTTTAAGGTTACTAAACAAATTATTAATCCTCTCGGTTATACCCTAAAACTTAACTGGAATTATGATTTAGGGCCTGTTCCACGCCTTATTTCAATCACGGATCAAGAACAGGCTCTCTTACAAATTCACTATGAGCCGGATGACTATACGCGTATTACTGTCTGGCCGACAAGGTCTGAATCTTATGATATTCAATTTTTCTTTGAAAATAATTATGTAACCCGTGTTGAAAATAACGCGGATAGTGCCATATTGAAATGGGAAATGGAGTATGACGGCAGTAGCAATTTCTTAACTAAAGTATCCTCTCCGACAGGCTCAATAGATCAGGTTAATTATGATCCGGATGGGCACCAGTTTCCTGAAGGTGCTAATTTACCCGCTATTCCTTATGTGGACCGTTATATTCAATCGTCCGGGCATGGTGCAGATATTGTGCAGACTTACCAATATACCAATACGAATTTTCTTGGTTATGGAGGGGAGGGTGATTGGAACAGTGATGACGACTATCTCTATAGTGTTTTATCCAATTACGAGTATGGCTCGACTGAAAGCCATGAAGATGGTTCAACCCTGCGTACTATCACCCGACGCTATAATAATTATCATTTACTGACTTCGGAAACAACTCAGCAGGGGAGTTGCAAACGGATTCATAAGACTGACTATTACGCTCAGTTTGGTACAGCGTTTGAGGATCAGCCCCCCCAATTCCAGCACCCAAAATCTGCAACGAGCAGCTTTAATGATACAGATATAGGGGAGACCGTACAGACACAATTTGATGCTGCGGGGAATCTCACCATGCAGATTACAGCAGATGGCACCCGTACAGACTGGGAATATTACCCGGCAGAAGGGGAAAAGGGAGCTTGCCCGGCTTCACCGCATGGTTTTGTACATTTTATCAAGTCGAAAACTGTTACGCCGGGTCACTCCTTCCCTGAAGGAGCCTACGACGATGCTCCTGTCCATAAAGTGGTTTACCAGTACGCTGAATTGGAAACACTTCCAGGCACGCCTTCGGCTCATGCAGTGGCTGACGTTTATCAGGCATGGTACAGCGCAGATCAATTACTTCATGAAATCCGCAAACATTATGTCAATGATGTCACTTCTCCAGAGCATGGGTATGTGCACCGTATTGATGAGATAGTTTATCCCAGACAGGATACCGCTCAATTTTCCGAAGGAACGGTATGGAAAACATCTCAGACAATAAGTTATACCGTGCAAAATGAAACACTGATAAAAAGTGTGACATGGACAGGGCATGACCAACTCAATATTACAACTCAACATAAAAAATCACGCTTTAGTGGCAAGCTATGGCATGAAACTGATGCTCATGGAAATACTTCAAGCTATCACTATGATAGCCTCGGGCGCATTCTGAAACATATTAGTAATGTAAAAACGCAGTATACTCAGGAAATTAATTACGCTTATGAGATTGAAAAACAGGGTATGATGACGACAACTCAAACGGATGTGTGGGGAAATCAGAGTCGTACCCGGTTGGATGGGCTGGGGCACGCTTATCAGAAAGAAATACTGGAGAAAGGAAAGGAATCTGAAGGTTGGAGGCTTGTTTCTGAAATTGAGCGTGACAGCTGGGGACGGGTTATTAGTCAAACACACCACGATTGGTTGCCAATGAGTGATGATCCAGAAAATGTGACAAAAATGTCTGTCAGCCAGCATATTGAATATGACAACTGGGGTCATGCTTATCGGGTGATTCAGGATTCGGGGGAGTCTATTCAACAGGATTATGACCCGATTACCCGCACCCTGAAAAAAACGATTTATGCTAAGGGGCTGAATTTTAGCAGCAGTATTGTGAAGTATGATAAACGTCATCATCCTGTCACCATCACGCATTATGACAGTCAGGGAAAACAGTATAGTCAGCAGGCCAACCATTATGATGGGTTAGGGCGTTTGCGGGCGAGCATTGATGAGTTGGGGCAAAAAACAGAGTATACGTACGATACATTTTCGCGGGTCAAATCCATCAAACAGAGTGACGGTACGGTTGTGCGAAAGTCTTATGCACCTTTTAGTACCGGTAGTTTATTGACCCAGATTGCGGTGGATTCACATGTATTGGGCACCCGTAATTTCGATAGCCTGCATCGAAATACCACAACTACCATTGGTGGACGTAATTATCTCGCAACCTACCAAGGCATAGCACCTTTCCCTGATACAATAACAGGTCCTTCAGGGCAGACGGTGAAACATCAATATGAACCTTTGCTTGGCAATGTATTGACGAAAGTCGATGCCGGAGAGATACAACAGGATTTTGAATATGATGCAAAAACAGGAGCGATGACCCAATCATCAGCCTCGCATGTAGCCACCCGAGGTTTCAACTATACAGCCTCCGGCCAATTACAGGAGGAAACTTTCCGTTTTGATGATATTAATACAGACACCGAGCGGAAAACGGAATACACCTATTCTCCGGTAGGTAAGATGACAGGATATCGTGATATTACCGGAAAAACCCGCTCCATGTCCTTCGATAAATACGGCCGATCCAGTGCTATCAGTGATCCGGATATTAGGATAGACCTTAATTATGATGCAGCCAGCCGTGTCAATAGCTGGAACGTTCATGACAGGAAGAACAATAAGAAAGTAACGACAGCTTTACAGTTTGATGATTTTGGGCGTGAGATAAATCGCCAGATCCAGACAGAGACAGATACTCTGACCCTTAAGCAGGATTATAATGTCAAAGGGCAGGTCATTACCCGCACAACTCAATCGCATCAAGCCGGGATATTACGACAGGAAAGCTATACTTATGATCCGGCCCGAAACTGGTTGACAGATTATCATTGCTCCGGTGTGGAATGCCCTCGTGACGCTTACGGATTTCCTATTGCCCGACAGAGTTTCACCTATGACATATTAGGGAATATTCAGACCTGTATTACTACACATGCTGACGGCAGCAGCGATACCGCGATGTTTACTTACAGTTCTGTTGACCCCTGTCAGTTGAGTCGTATTACCCATACTCACCCCGGTTATCCCCCGACAATTTCCCTGATGTATGACAAAGCCGGACACTTGCTTCAGGATGAGAGCTCCCGTCATTTAGCCTATGATACGTTGGGAAGGCTAAAATCTGTTCATTCAAATGGGGCTGCCAGCCATTATACCTATGACGCAGGTAATCGTCTGGTACTGCAACAGACAGGATCCGATAAAACCCATGAACTGTACTATATCGGTAAGGCTCGTGTGGCTGAAATTCAGCGGGAAGGAAATGTTATAACGCGGTTGCTTAGTTCTCAGGGGGAAATGGTTGCTACTGTTATTGGGGAGGAGGCTCATTTACTGGGAGTGGATGGTCATAGTAGTGTGCTGGTGAGCAACAAAAGTGATGGTACGCAAACCCGTTATCGCTATTCCCCTTATGGTCAGCAGGCAGAAGAAGAACATAATGCAGATCTTCCTGCCTATAATGGTGAGCGGTATGATCCGATAGGTGGTGGTTATCACTTAGGTAATGGCTATAGGGCTTATAATCCGGTGTTGATGCGATTTAATGCACCGGATAGCTGGAGCCCGTTTGGTGCAGGTGGTATCAACAGCTATGCTTATTGTCTGGGTGATCCTATTAACCGAACTGACCCCAGCGGGCATATAAGCATTGGTAGTATTTTTGGGCTGATTTTTGGTGCTATAGGGATAGTCGTCGGGGTTATAGCGGCTATTCCAACGGGAGGACTGTCCCTCGGAGTCATTGCCGGAGTTGCTACAGCTACGATAGGGATTGCTTCTGACGCAACATCACTTGCTAGCATATCTACCGCTAACAGTGACCCTCATACCTCAGCTGTTCTGGGTTGGGTATCCTTAGGATTAGGTCTATTGAGTATGTCTGGTAGTGCTTTTAGTATTGCGCGAGGTATACAGAAATCATTAACACGAGCAAGAGCCGCTTTTAGTGAGGGACTAAGTGGAAGACAGGGAGGAAGTGCAGAGGTGAGAGATGCGCTATATGGGAGTGGAACTAGGAGAAACGATCCCTATATTGTCAGTAGCTTTCATCATCTCAGGAACATGCCGAGAATAGGTGTAAACCTTCGCGAAGTTGAATCCCCAATTGGGAGTGGAACGCATACTTTGGAGCATCACATTTTTGGAGCACCTGATCATGAGATAAACATGGTTGAGAATCAATTCAGGTTTGAACGAGTAGCAGGAGAAAATACTCTGAGAGTTAATAATAGAGTAGATTTATATGGAGGATTTTCTAGACATGTAGATATTACAGCAGATATATATGAAAATTTATACTTGAAATTTATCAGGCGTGATACTGTAAATGCTTTGGGTAATAATCCCATTTCTGAGATCAGTTTCAATCGGATTTTTTTGGACCTTCATTTAGACACTGTAAGTAATATTACACAAGATGATATGAATATTATTAGAACAAGATGGAGTAGGTTTAATTTTAATAAGACATTTAAAGAATGGTCATTGTTATATTTAGAGAACAGGTATCGTCGAGATTATGGTACTATATTAAACTTATCACGAAATATAGGAGAAGATGATATTCATCAATTGTTTAATTTCGTCATGGATCCTACTTATCAATTTATGTAATATTGTAACGCCATGAATAATAAATATAATTAAAATCCATCTAAAAATCAATCTATCAAAATAATAAGTAATTAGGGTGATTGAAATAAGGAGGAATAAATTTTTCTTAGTTGGAGCAATAGACGAGGCCAGCAATGCAGCCTCGTCAATTACAATAAAGATAATTAATTTACGCCAATACCTTTTCCTGACTTTCTGATAAATGAACTATTTCAGCACTAATCATGGTAACTGCTTCAATAATGTTTTCGTGATAATAGTCAGTAACCCATTTAACCAACGGTGGATTAGCTGACCATTGAGAAATATTATTATCCGGTGCTGCCAAAATCAGTTGGCCTATTTTTAGTTCAGTTTCTCCTTTATGTAATGAATTCACCTGACCGGCTTTAAATAAAGTGATTTGGGTATGGTTTAACTTTCCGCTTAATTCACCACTGGCGATTGCCATTTCAAATGGCATCATCGCCAATACTTTGGTGATATAGGTATCTGTCGCACCCATTTGTTGCAGTTTTTCAGTCATGATTTCATCTCGGTCAGAGATATCTAACTTGCCTTTTAACGCTTTTATTTCCTCATTATTGAGCACCGTGTCCAATAAAAATAGCCGGATTTTTCTGGCACCCAATTGCTCTAACTGGCAGGCGACTTCCATCGCTAACAGCCCGCCTAATGACCATCCCAGAATATGGATCGGTTGTTCGGGTGTGGTTTCTGTCAGAATTAATTCCCTGTAGATTTTAGCTAACTGATGCAGAGAATCTGTCGGGGTATCTGAGTTGAGGTTATGGTTATTGATGCCAATGCAGTTATAGGTATCAGCCAGCGCGGTTGCCAGAGAATCATAAACTTCACTGCCAGCATTAGCCGGATGGATCATAAAGAGCTTATTAGCAGCGGTTGATGCGGGTGTTAAGTAATTAAGTAAACAGATTTCTGTATTATCTGTTTCCAGCCAGTCGGCTAATAAAGCAATACATTTGCAGCTAAATAAAATGGTCAAAGGAATATCAACGTTCATTTCATGACGTATTGCAGCGATCAGCCTAATCGCGATGAGAGAGTTTCCGCCGATACGGAAGAAATTATCCTCAATGCTGACCTGTTCCAACCCCAGAACATTCTGCCAGATAGTACAGAGTTGAACTTCCAAATCGTTTCGGGGAGGGATATAGCTCTCTTTGTTGCCGAAAACAGGTTCCGGTAAGGCCCGGCGATCTACTTTGCCGTTCAGGGTCAGCGGGATTGCCTCCATAAAGGTAAAACTGGCGGGCAACATGTAGTCCGGCAGGCGGGAAGCCAGATATTCCATCAGGATGGAATCAGATAAAACATCTTCTGCAACCAGATAAGCCGCTAATACTTTATTGCCATTGTTTTTATTGCCATTGTTTGTATGACTAACGTTTTCATGGCTAGCATTGTGTTCATGATCAATCACCACCGCCTGTTTTACCTGTGGATGTGAAGACAGAACGCGCTCGATCTCCTCCAGTTCGATACGGAAGCCCCGAATTTTCACCTGAAAATCATTGCGGCCGAGGTATTCCAGTTTGCCGTCCGGTCGCCAGCGCACCAGATCGCCCGTTTTATACAGGCGGATATAACCTTTGGCCTTGTCTTCTTCACTGGCAAAAGGGTTGATAACGAAGCGTTCAGCAGTTAATTCTGGCTGGTTTAAATATCCACGCGCGACCCCAGCACCACCGATATACAGCTCTCCCGATGTGCCGACAGGAACTGGGTCACCATTACGGTTAAGAACATACAGGCGGGTATTGTCAATGCCTCTTCCAATGGATAAGTCATTTCCCTGCAATAAGTTTTGGGTTGCACAAACTGTAGCCTCTGTCGGGCCATATTGATTAAATACCGTGAGTTCTGGGGGTCGACTCAGGGCATTCAGTGTTTCCCCGCCAGTATGGATAAGTTGCAGCGAAGATTGGAATAAGTCAGCGGAACAGTAATTCATTAAGGCGGTAGGGATAAATGCTCTGGTGATTTCATGGCTATTGATAAACGCCTGCAATTGCTCACTATTTGCTGCCATTGTGGCAGGAACAATATATAAAGATGCTCCCGCTGTCAGAGCCGGGAAAATCTCAAAAACCGAGGCATCAAAAATGTAATTGGCGAAAAATAATGTCTTGGTTTGTGGGCGCAGTGAGTGAGTACGAATAATAAATTGGCACAGGTTATTGACGCTGCTATGTTCAACCATCACCCCTTTGGGTTGCCCTGTCGTGCCTGAAGTATAGATGATATAGGCTAAATCAGAGGCTGAGTTTATCTGAGCAGGGTTTTCCACGGGCTGAGTTGCCGTGACAGCCGGGTCATCAGTGGTTATCAGTATGGGTTGTTTCACGAGTGACTGACAGTAGGTTGCCAGTATTGTCTGGTGCCGTTGCTGGGTCATTACACAATCAGCCGCTGTATCAGCCAGAATAAACTGTACTCGCTCGGCGGGGTATTCCGGTGAAACAGGCACATAAGTGCCACCGGCTTTCAGTACTGCCAGAATGCTGATAATCATTTCCGGGCTGCGGTCGAGGTAAAGGGCTATCGGAGTATCCGACTGGATCATGTTATGCATCTGTTGCTGATAGCGTTCACGGAGCACATAAGCCAGTTGATTTGCCCGCTCGTTTAACTGCCGATAGGTCAGTCTTTCCCCTTCAAACACCAGTGCTGTATTGTCTGGCGTCTTTTCCACTTGTTCTTCAAACAGTTGCTGTAGGGTTTTATCCTGCGGATAAGCGGTATCAGTCTGGTTCCAGTGATGCAGCAGGGTGTGGCGTTCCTGTGCAGACAGAATATCAATGCCAGAGAGTGATTGTTTCTGGTCTGCTGCGAAAGCTGTCAGTATCCGCTGATACATACCTGCCAGTCGCATGATGGTGCTCTCATTGAACAAGCTGGTAGCGTAATTCAGACAACCAAAAATGCCGGTTTTTTCGTCGGATAAAAACAGACTCAAATCAAATTTAGCCGCGCTGTACAAAGCGTCTTCTAATATTACCGGACTGAAGGGCAGGCGATTATCCGGCGAATTTTCTCCAGCGTGTTGCACACTGAACATCACCTGAAAAATAGGGTGACGGGTAGTATCCCGTTCAACATTAAGGGCATCAAGGAGCTGCTCAAAGGGGATGTCCTGATGCGCTTTGGCTTCAGTCACCCGCTGGTGGATCTGCTCAATCAGCGTTTCCACATTGTCCGTTTGTTGAAGCTGCGCCCTTAAAACCAGAGAGTTAACGAACATACCAATCAGAGGCTGGGTCTGGGCATGGTGACGATTATCGGTTGGTGTACCTAATACGATATCATCCTGTCCCGACAGTTTTGCCAGCATGACATAAAAAGCACTGAGCAGTACGGTATAGAGTGTAGTTTCCTGTTTTTTCGCCAGTGTCCGTAGCTGTTCAGAAAGATGAGTATCCAGCGTGAAATTAACATTTCTCCCTTGATAATTAATGTTCGTTGATCTGGGGTAATCCTCCGGTAAATTCAGCGGCTCATAATCGGCTAAAGCCTGTTGCCAGTATGCCAATTGCTGTTCACGCTTCTCGCCCTGTAAATAACTGCGCTGCCATGCGGCATAGTCGCCGTAGGTAATCTCCAGCGGAGGGAGTTGGCTGCTACGGTTATCCTGCAATGCATGATAAAGCTCTGCCAGTTCATTCATAAAAATATCAAGCGACCAGCCATCAATAGCGATATGGTGCCATAACAGTAGTAAATAATGCTTATCGGCAACCTGATAGTGACACAGGCGCAGGCTGGGTTCTGTAGCCAGATCAAAAGGGGTAGATATTTCAGTCCGTACTGTGTTCAGAAGAGAATCCATATCGCTGCATGACCGGGATATGATAACCAGATCCTGATTCAGTACTTGTGGGTAAATCTGCCCATCTTTATCACCGGGATAGATGGTTTTTATGACTGAATGGCGTTCGGCCAGCCGGTTGATAGCGGTTTCTAACAGCGGCAGACAATCCGTATTTTCTAACTGTACGAAGTGAGGCACATGGTAGGCATCACTGCCTTGCTCAAATTGTTCGATAAATAATATTCTTTCCTGAGCAAATGATAAGGGATAGCAATCTTGTGCTAAATGCGGAATAACCGTGTAAGTATGTTCTTCCATGCAGGATGCCAGTGCTGCGATAGTTTTCAGTTCAAACAGTTGTGTCAATGAAACTTCGATTGCAAGTGTACGGTGAATGGCGGCGGTCAGCTTAATGGCGGTCAGGGAATTACCGCCGATACGGAAGAAATTATCTTCAATACCGACCCGCTCCAGCCCCAACACTTCCTGCCAGATGCTACATAACTGCGTTTCGCGCTCATTGCGTGGGGCGACATAATTGTCGCGGTTGCCCCATACCGGTTCAGGCAGGGCGCGTCGATCCACTTTGCCATTCAGCGTCAGGGGAATGGTGTCCATAAACGTAAAACTGGCGGGCAGCATATAGTCCGGCAGGCGGTCAGATAAGTGTTC
>NZ_NIBU01000078.1 GCF_002632485.1 Xenorhabdus innexi
CTCAGAGTTGGAGATAAATCTCGTGGCAAATCGATTAAATAAACGTCCTCGAAAAACGCGAGGTTATCAAACACCGAATGAGTTATTTAAAGGCATACCGACTCGTTTACTTCGTTCATAACGGTGTTGCACTTATTATGTGAATGCAAGTTTTCTTATTGCTGCTGTCCGGTATTGCTTATAACGAAGGATGTGAATAACACCGGATAATACAATCAGCATCATACCTGCTAAATCGGTGAATACCCCCGGCTTGATTAAAAGGAGTGCAGCGGTAGTGAAGAAAATTCTTTCCAGCCAGTGTGTTTTTATCATCCAGAAATTGGCAGTTGCAATAGAGAGGGCATAAATGCCGATTAAGGCAGTTATTATCATATAAATAATGGAAAGCACACTTAACTCGCTGCCCTGCATCAATAACGCAGGGTTATACACCAGAATAAAAGGAATAATAAAACCGGGTAAAGCCAGCCGGACTGCGCTCCATGATGTCTGCATCGGGTCAGAGCGGGCGATGCTGGCAGCCGTATAGCTGGCAAGAGCAACCGGAGGCGTAATATTGGATAATGCCCCGAACCAGAAAACAAAAAAATGAGCCGCTAAGGGCTGAACGCCTGCTTTGATTAAAATCGGTGATACGGTTACAGCAACAACGATATATAACGCAGTAGATGGCAGCCCCATACTGAGCACGATACAGACCACCATAACAACCAGCAGGATCATCCACAGCGTATTATCAGTCAGGGAAACAATATTGAAAGCAAGTGTAGAACCGATACCGGTCATAGTCACAACGCAGATAATAATACCAATAGCAGCACAGGCAATAGTAACCTGAATAGCTCCACGAGCCGCTTCATTCAGGGCATTGGCAATTTTTTTAGGCGTCATACGGACAGAAGTATCGGGTGAGATCCAGCTTGCAATAATAATTGCAATGATGCCGAGAAAACCGGCATAAATGGGGGTCTTTCCTGCTAATAACGTTCCGATTACGATAAAAAGGGGCAGTAGCAATAATCCACGGGCTTTCAGTACAGCTTTTACCTGTGGAATGTTTTCTTTACTGATACCTTTAAGACCTTGTTTTTTTGCTTCCAAATCAATGGCAATAATCAGGGATGCATAGTAAAGCAATGCGGGAATAATGGCGGCAAGAACAATAGTGGTGTAAGAGATGCCGAGAAAACCCGCCATAATAAACGCTGCAGCTCCCATAATAGGAGGCATAATCATCCCGCCGGTTGAAGCTGCTGCTTCGACGGCTCCGGCAAAGCGGGGTGACAGACCGATGCTTTTCATCAGGGGAATAGTAAAAGTCCCGGTTGTCGCAACATTAGCAACAGCACTCCCGCTGAGTGAACCTGTCAGAGCCGAAGAGATAACCGCAACCTGTGCTGGCCCTCCCCGGCGGCGTCCGGCGATTGCCAGAGCCAGATCATTGAACAGTGCTGTAGCACCACTGACACTCAAAAATGAGCCAAACAGGATAAAGACAATAATCGCTGTTGATGCTGTTGACAGTGTAATACCGAAAACCCCTTCACCGGTCATAAACAGACGGAATAACAGGCGTTCAATAGAAAATCCGGCGTGCCCGAAGATACCGATAAAATATTGCCCGAACAATGCGTAAATAATAGCGAAAACAGATAACCCCGGAATGAAATAGCCCGTTGTTCGCCTCGCCGCTTCAAGTAATAGGGCTGTACCCACTATAGCCATCACATAATCTGTGGTATTGGGAATACTGTTGCGGGCAACATGCAAATCAATATAAGTAAAATAGAAATACCCGTAACTTATCAGAGTGAGCAGAATGATAAGGTAATCCCAAAAATTAAATTTTACGGTCGCCTGCTGTCTGGAGACAGGAAACAGAATAAAACCTAATACCAGAATACCGCCCAGAAATATCACATTACGGTAAAATTCCTGTGTATTGGATAGCGCATTAGCATAGACAGCATAGAGAGAAATGGCGATAGCCAGAAAGGTAGTTATCTGCCAATAAGGGCTGATTAAATGGCGGGTACCGGAACCGGATTCCTTATCCAGCTCAACAGAAGATGGTGTTAATGGCGCAATATTCATAATGATTCCTTTATTAAAAATACTTATCACTGGCTTATATAACTACTCAGATTGAACTGTTGCTGAATGGATTTCCGGAGGGACAAGTTCATCAGGAATAGGCAGCCCGATTTCACGATAATATTTATATGCGCCAATATGCAGCGGAACAGCAACACCTTTAAGTGCATTTTCGGGCGAGATATATTTGGCCGCGCTGTGGATTTGATGGACTTCTTTCAGATTCTCAAACATCGATTTCGTCAATTCATAGATGGTCTTATCATCAATTTCACGGGTGGTCATCAGAATATTAGGTTGAGCAATAGTGTGAACAACTTCGCTTTGGTGAGGGTACGTTTCCGGTTCAATCACAAAGGGAAACCAAGAGTTTGCAATGGCATTGATTTGTTTTAATTGCTGCTCTGTCACATTCAGGAGTCGGGCAGGCACACCGCTGGCATACATATCCGTCACCGCTGAGGCGGGAACTCCCGCAGGCACCGCACCACCATCAAGACGACCATCACGCATTGCGGAAACAGTATCACTGTAGCCGAGATATTCCGGCCGGATATCTTTCTTGCTGAGTTTGACTCCCTGTAAAATAATCAACGTGGATTGTTCCGTTCCGCTGGCCTGCGGGCCAACGGAAAAACGCGTGTTGGCGATGTCGTTTAACGTTCCGTCTTTGAGCTTATCTTCCATCATCACAAAGTGCTCAACATTAGGCCAGAGTACCGAAATGGAACGCAGATCCTGATAAGGCCGGTTTTCAAAATTACGGACACCCTGATAGGCTTCAACAGCAATCAGGCTTTGAAAAATAGCAAGCTGTGCCTCATTTTTTTGCAGCAGGTCAATGTTTTCAATTGAACCGGCTGAGGATTGGCCTGTGACCTGAATGTTTTCTTTCTGAAGATGGTTACTCCATATATTGGCAAGCCCGACACCTATCGGATAAAAGGTTCCGCCTGTGGATGCGGTGGCAACGGAAAGAAACTGTTTATCGGCATTTTTCATTTTTCCGATAATAGCCATGAAAATTAGGGCGATGGCAGCGATGATCACCAGCAGGATTTTTGTTCTTTTGGGCGTTAATATTTTTGTGACTGACATAATAGGGTTTACCGGATGTTGTGTTCATTTATGTAACATAAGCATAAAAATACCTGTTTTTCTTTTTGTAAGTGACAGTATGTGCTATGAGATAATTTTATGAGTTATAAAGAAGGTAAAATATAAATATAACTGCCACAATCATAAAATTAATGTTTTCTCGGGTTTTTATTGTGAAGTTTGAACAGGATCACGCAGTTACTAAACAGATTAATCAATATCTATTCTCAATAGAAGAAAAGGTAAAAAGGAATCAATTTAAATAATTTAGTGAATAATAATGATATGTCTATAGTTTTATTCAGATGATTGTGATGCCAATTTGTTGATAACAAATGGAAGATGTTTTTTCTTAAATAAAAAAATAAATTCATTGTATTAAATAACAAAAAGGTGACTTAAGAGAGAGTAGGGTAAGTTATTCATAATGATACGACCATTTTTACATTATTTATTTAAACGTTGTTGAAGAAGAATAAGTGTATGTGAATACTGTTCATTGAAGTGAGCGAGAAAATACCGTAGAGTCACTCTTATTTGATAAGAGCCTATCGAAAATAATTTCTCCCTATATATAAAGAAGATTCTTCTATTACTTCATCAGGAGATAAATCATGGCTACCACACACAATGATATTCACTATTATAATGTATCAACCCGTTATGCGCGTATTTCAGTATTGGATTCCGGCGGTAACGGGTTGCCTGTTTTGTTTATACATGGGAATTCAAGCAGTAAAGACGTATTTTTTCACCAGATTGAGTACTTCAAAAATGATTATCGGGTTTTGGCCCTTGATTTACCGGGACATGGTTTATCCTCCAATGCCAGTGAACCACGTAAAGCATATTCGATGCCCGCCTATGCCCAGACTGTTATTGAAGTATTGGAAAAGATCGGGATAAACAGGGTTGTTGTTTTTGGCTGGTCATTAGGCGGGCATATCGGGCTGGAAATGCTGGCTCTGTTTCCCAAAATGATTGGGTTGATGATTTGTGGTACACCACCTGTGTCAGCCGGTAAAGACAGTGTTGCACAGGGTTTCTGCCTGAATGATCATATGGGGCTTGCCGCTAAGGCTGACTTCACTGAAGAAGATGTAAAAATTTTTGCTTACGAGACAGTCGGTATTAATGCTCCTCATGAGCAGTTTATTTTTGATGCGGTAGCAAGAACGGATGGTTTATCACGTCAGTATATGTTTGAAGCCTTTACTTCTCCGCAGGCAACAGATCAAAGATTATTAGCTGAAACCAGTAAAATACCGTTGGCTATTGTCAATGGGAGCGGAGATCCATTTATCAATGCGCAATATATCGGAAGCCTGAATTACCAGCATCTTTGGCGGGATCAGGTTATTAGCTTAGCGGGTGTGGATCATGCTCCATTTTGGGAAGCTCCGGCCCAATTCAATCCAATACTGGCTGATTTTCTTTGTGATTTTTAATCTGATGACCAGTTCTTATTCCTTAATTAGCGGCTGGGAATTGCCTGCATTATTAATCCGGAAATATTCAAGCAAATGCCTGGCCTCAAATCGATTAGGTAAATAAAGCTTTTACCGTTTTGTGATTTTCATCACTGGGGTAATACTGTAATTTTTCTTACTTATTATCGACAGAGTACATCGCTGTATATCATTCAAATTTTCTAGCTTATTGAATATCTGAATTATAAATGTTTGGTGACATATTATTTAAAGAAATTAAATTTCGTCTTTATATCTAAAAATAAGATCTTTTTCACATCTTTGCGAAAAAATAAACTTTTAATCGGGATCACAGTTTCAGTTGATTTCCTTTGCTGTAATGTTTTTGTGTTATTAGCACCAATGCTTAATAAATTTTCCCGTCATTTTTGCTTATCATTTTTTTCATTCTTCTTATTACTAAAGCCCCAATAGTTTCCAGAATATAGTGCAGTAGATAACGCAGTAACAGGGATTAAGAATGACACTAAAACTTAATATTTTTAAGGTATTGGAGACATGAAACATTATGCAATCGCTATTACAGCTTATCCATCGCCATAAATCGGGTGAGTCAGTCGGAGTTTATTCTGTCTGTTCAGCCCATCCCTGGGTATTGGAAAGTGCACTTCGGTTCGCCAAAGAGCGGGAAACACATGTATTGATTGAAGCCACATCCAATCAGCAGTATTTGCCGGAACAGGCCAAAGCGATCAATGCCGGTTGTCTTTCTCAGGATGATCCCAATGAGTGGGTTATGGATAAAATCCGGCAGGTATTGAGCGATTACGCTGAGGCTTATGAAGCAGAAGGGGCTGAATGATGACGGTTTTTTTTCCTTACTCATCCCAGTGGCTGACTGAACATCAGGCGCACAATACAGCGGAAGAGATCCAGAATCAGCCCGGATTGTGGCGTACTCTGTATCAGGAATTACAACAGAGTCAGCCATATTGGCAACCTTTTCTCCAACAGTTGCTTATCAAGCCGGATTTACAGATTATCCTGTGTGGCGCAGGCTCTTCGGCCTTTGTGGGTAAGGCTGTTACTCCTTGTTTGCGTGAAATCTGGTTATCGGGTGCAAAATTCTCTGACGAGAAGCCGGATGACAGTAAGAAATATCGGCCTGATATTCAGGCTGTTGCTTCAACAGATATCGTTCCCGCCCCCAGAAAATATCTGGATATACATAAACCCACGTTACTGGTTTCGTATGCCCGCTCTGGTAATAGTCCTGAAAGTATTGCTGTCATTAAATTGGCTGATTCTCTCTTAGATGAGTGCCACCATCTTATCCTTACCTGTAATCCGGCAGGCGAACTGGCTCGTTATACTGAACACAGTCCGCATGTTTGTTCGCTTATCATGCCGGAAGGTGCTAATGATCGCAGTTTTGCCATGACCTCCAGTTTCAGTTGTATGGCGATGGCAACGCTGTTACTCCTCGGTGATATAAATTGCGATATTACAAAGCAAAAAGAGGCGTTGGAAAAAGTAGCTGCCCTGTGTGAAACACAGGCATCTGAGTGGCAACCGCTGCTCCGGCAAACTATCGGGCAGGGATTCAAGCGCATGATTGCACTGGGAACAGCCGGTTTTGCAGGTATTGCTGAAGAAGGTGCGTTGAAGATGCTGGAATTAACCGCTGGCCGGATAGCAACACGTTATGATTCCTGCATGGGCGTCCGGCACGGGCCTAAGTTCATGATTGACCATGATACATTAGTGGTTGTTATGCTCTCCGCTGATCCTCATTGCCGTCAATATGATATCGATTTACTTAATGAGCTCAGGCGTGATGGTCTGGCAAAACAAATCATCGTGCTAAGTAGCTTACCTTATCCCGAATCTCTGGAAATACCTGCTGATTTATCAGATAGCTGGCTTATTTTTCCGTATTTACTTTTTTTTCAGATATTGGGTTTTGAAACCTCACTGACTCTTGGACTCTCCCCTGACAACCCATGCCCGACAGGTGAAGTTAACCGAGTGGTAAAAGGCGTTCAGATTTATCCCTATATCAAATCAGAGTAGTTAAAGGAGTGCGAATGTCTACCCCAAACATTCTATTAACCCGTATTGATAATCGTCTGATTCATGGGCAGGTGGGTGTTACCTGGACAAATTCACTGGGTGCCAATCTTGTTGTTGTTGCGAATGACGAAGCAGCCAATGACCTTGTTCAGCAGTCTCTTATGGACATGGTGATGTCTGATGGTGTCCAGACCCGCTATTTCACGCTGCAAAAAACGATTGATGTTATTTATAAGGCGGCGGAACGACAAAAAATTTTTATCGTCTGTAAAACCCCGCATGATGTGCTGGAACTCGTAAAGGGTAATGTACCAATTAACTTTGTGAATATCGGCAATATGCATTTTTCAGAAGGAAAAAGACAAATCCATAAAACAGTTGCTGTTGATAAAGATGATATTGAGGCTTTTATCGAGCTGAAAAAAAGAGGTATTCCCTGTGAAATCCGTCGTGTGCCGGATGAATCGGGTGAAGATATCACTAATCTTCTGAATGACAGGAGTGAGTATGTTTATTGACGCACTTTTGATCTCAATACTGGCAGGGATTGCAGGTATTGACTTATTCAACGGATTGACACATATCCACCGTCCGGTTGTCATCGGGCCATTGGTCGGACTGATTTTAGGGGATATCCAGACCGGATTGCTGGTCGGCGGCACATTAGAACTTGTCTGGATGGGAATGGTTCCGCTGGCGGGAGCTCAACCTCCCAATGTCGTTATTGGCGGAATTATCGGAACGACTTTTGCCATTCTTACACAGGCAGACCCTAAGATTGCCGTCGGTATTGCAGTGCCTTTTTCTATCGCTGTGCAGGGATGTATCACACTGCTGTTTACTGCTTACTCGCCGATGATGCACAAGTGCGATCAGATGGTGAAAAAGCTTAACTGGCGCGGAATCGAACGGGTTAACTATTTCGGTCTCATTATTCTGTTCTGCTTCTACTTTATTGTTGCTTTCTTACCTATCTATTTTGGTGCAGACACAGCCAGAGCTGTTGTACAGCAGGCCCCGAAATGGCTGCTTGATGGGCTTGCCGTTGCGGGGGGCATGATGCCTGCTATCGGTTTTGCACTATTAATGAAAGTCATGATGAAAAAGACCTATGTGGCTTATTTTATTCTTGGTTTTATTTCGGTCACTTTCCTGCAACTGCCTATCATTGCTATCGCGCTGGGGGCACTCGCAATCGCCTTAATCGATTTCTTCAATCGTATTCGTGATGATAATGGGAATACACAAGGTACATCATCACAATCAAATTCTGCGGAGGAGATGCAAGATGGTATTTAATAAACCGGATAATGTCGTGGCTGAAAAAAGCAGAAAACGGGGAAAAGAAATCGCCCGGAATGGCAGCGCAACAGATCGTGATGATTATATTGACACCACCCCGGGAGAAGATTTAACAAAACATGAAATCAATGTGATGGCATGGCGTTCCCTGTTATTACAGGCTTCTTTCAACTATGAGCGTATGCAGGCCGGAGGCTGGCTCTACACACTGCTGCCTGCGTTGCGTAAGATCCACAAAAACCCCGACGATCTGACTGGCTCCATGAAAATGCATATGGAGTTTCTCAACGTTCATCCGTTTGATGTGACCTTTCTGTCTGGTCTGGTGCTGGCGATGGAGCGCAGTAAAGAGAGAATTTCTACTATCCGTGCGGTAAAAGTCGCCCTGATGGGGCCACTGGGCGGAATAGGTGATGCGCTATTCTGGTTAACCTTATTACCAATCTGTGCGGGTATCGGAGCATCGTTAGCTTTACAGGGCAGTATTCTGGGGCCGATTCTGTTCCTTCTGATGTTTAATGTTGTGCATTTTGCTCTGCGTTTTGGTCTGGCGCATTACGGTTATCACACAGGCACCAAAGCGATAACCATGTTGAAAGTTCATACAAAAAACATTTCTCATGCCGCCTCTATTGTTGGTATGACCGTTATTGGTGCGCTTGTAGCTTCTTATGTTCACCTTTCGACACCTCTTGTGATGAAAGCCGGTGCGGTAAAAGTCGCATTGCAGACAGATGTCCTCGATAAACTGATGCCTAATCTGTTACCACTCGCCTTTACTGTATTGGTTTACTGGCTGATGAAACGCGGTTTTTCACCGGTGAAGCTCATTGGTATCACAGCCGTATTTGGTGTTGTTGGTAAATTGATCGGATTTTTATAAGGAGAAAAAATGCTGGGTATAGTAATCACAGGGCACGGGATGTTTGCCAGTGGTCTGCTACAGGCGGTAGAGCAGATTATTGGTAAACAACCGTCATGCGTTGCCATTGATTTTCCCGATGGGATGACGACAGAACAGTTATATCAGGAATTATATATAGCCAGAGAAGCAAGTGAGTCGGGAGAAGGAGGCGTTTTTCTGACAGACCTGTTAGGCGGTTCTCCTTTTCGTCAGGCGGCGCAACTGGCTTTAACAGATCCACAGTGGCAGGTTATTACCGGTACTAATATGCAACTGGCGGTTGAAATGATGATGATGCGTGATGAGATGAATGTGGTTGAATTTCGTGATATGGCGCTGGAATGCGGGCATCGCGGACTGACCAGCCTGTGGCATCAGCAACAACAGCAATCAAAAAAACAGCCACCACCTGATATTGATGGTATCTGAGGAGTCAGTATGTTTTTAATCTCTAACAGTAAAATGTTAAAAAAAGCCCAGCGCGAAGGCTATGCTGTTCCGGCATTCAATGTACATAATCTGGAAACCGTGCAGGTAGTGGTTGAAACAGCGGCAAAAATGGAGTCTCCGGTCATTCTGGCCGGAACTCCGGGAACATTCACCTACGCAGGTCTTGAATACATGGTTTCTATCTGCAAAGAAGCCGCTATTGTCAATAAACTGCCGCTGGCACTGCATCTTGATCACCATGAAGATATCAAGGATATCCGTCACAAAGTCGAAACAGGAATACGTTCGGTGATGATAGATGGCTCGCATTTTCCTTTTGAGAAAAATATCTCCACGGTGGCTGAGGTTGTTCGTTTGTGTCAGCGGTTTGATGCCAGTGTAGAAGCCGAGCTGGGTAGATTGGGAGGGCAGGAAGATGATTTGATTGTTGACAGTAAAGACAGCTTCTATACCGATCCACTGGCCGCAAAAGAATTTATTGAACGAACCGGAATAGACTCACTGGCAGTGGCCATCGGCTCTGCGCATGGGCTTTATCACGGAGAACCTCATCTGGACTTCTCACGTCTGGCAGAGATTCACCGTCATGTGGAGATTCCGCTGGTATTACATGGAGCATCAGGCATACCGGAAGAGATGATACATAAATCCATTTCATTGGGTATTTGTAAAGTCAATGTCGCGACAGATTTAAAAATCGCTTTTGCTGACGCGGTAAAAGCCTATTTCGCAGAATACCCTGACGCGAATGATCCGAGGAAATATATTACACCGGGCAAAATTGCAATGCAGAAAGTGGTAGAAAATAAAATCAATATTTGCGGCAGTGCAGGGCGGGTGTAGGTTGCCATGAAAGCTTATATAAAATAGCGCCTGTATTCCATTTTGAATAACGGTATCTTTACTTATTTAATTTTTTACATCTTGTTATTACAACGAATGATATTATTTGGCTGTTAATTAAATGAAATTTAAAACCATTCTAATTTATTAATACATTATGCGTTTATTATATTTTAATTGATGCTTTTCACGCACATATTAATAATATGTGTCTTTACTTTATGAATTAACATGGACAATAGTGTCACATTGTTATATAAGTGCGTGAAAAGTAATTAATGAGATATAAGGTTAATGTATGAAACTCTGTCTGATACTATATAAACTCACCTTGAGTCTACAGTGAAATATTGCCCGTTGTGTATTTCATTTCTTCCCTTATTGTTACTAATGTCATCCTCAATAGGAGTGATTTTTACGTTTATTCATAAATAAAAGAGCATATCTTTCCGATAAGAAATATTAACGTTTATTAACAATGTTATATAACTGATTGTTATTTTTTTAATTAGAGATATTAAGATGAAACGTATTCCTGAGCCCTTTCGCATTAAAATGGTAGAAAATATCCGCATGACAACACGTACTGAACGTGAGGCTGCACTGGAAGCTGCGGGGTATAATCCATTTCTGCTGCCTTCTGATATGGTATATATTGATTTATTGACTGATTCTGGAACCGGCTCCATGAGTAATCAGCAATGGGCGGGTATGATGATGGGAGATGAAGCGTATGCAGGATCTCGTAATTATTACCATCTGGTCGATAAAGTTAAAGAATTAATTGGATACGAATATACCATTCCTACTCATCAGGGGCGTGGCGCTGAGCAAATTTTATTTCCGGTTCTGATTGAAAAGAAAAAATCCAAAGGCGGCGCTGAAAAACCTGTATTTATCTCAAATTTTCATTTTGACACCACAATGGCTCATGTGGAATTAAATCATGCTAAGGCTATCAATGTTGTTACAGAGAAAGCTTTTGATACCGGAGGTTATTACGACTGGAAAGGGAATTTTGATCTCGATTTACTCCGCCAAACAATCAAAGAACATGGTGAAAATAATGTGGTTGCTATCATAGTCACGGTGACTTGTAATAGCACCGGAGGGCAGCCGGTTTCTCTGGCCAATATGAAAGCAGTGTATGAAATAGCAAAACAGTATGATATTCCGGTTGTTATTGATTCAGCACGTTTTTGTGAAAATGCCTGGTTTATTAAACAGCGGGAAAAAGGCTACGAAGATAAATCAATCAAAGAGATCGTCAGAGAGATGTATCAATATGGCGATATGCTGACGATGTCAGCAAAAAAAGATCCAATGGTAAACATCGGTGGCCTTTGCTCTGTTCGTAGTGATGAAGATCTCTTTAATGAGGTAAAAGTCTATTGTATTCCGTATGAAGGCTTTGTGACTTATGGCGGCCTTGCCGGGCGTGATATGGAAGCATTGGCAATTGGTCTTGAAGAGGGTATGGATGAGAACTTTTTGTCTTATCGCATTAATCAGGTGACTTATTTAGGAGAGCAGCTTAGAAAGGCGGGAGTGCCTATCCAATATCCGGTCGGCGGGCATGCTGTTTTTGTTGATGCAAAACTGTTTTTACCGCATATTCCCAGCGATCAATTCCCGGCTCAGGCACTGAATAATGCGCTCTATGTGGAAGCGGGTATCAGAAGTGTGGAAATTGGTTCTCTATTGCTAGGGCGTGACCAGGATACCGGCAAACAAAAAGAATCACCGATGGAGTTGATGAGGCTGGCTATTCCTCGTCGTGTTTATACTAATGATCATATGGATTATGTTGTTGAAGCCTTTATTGAATTAAAGCAGCGGGCTGCTGATATTCGGGGGTTAACTTTTACGTATGAACCGCCAGTGTTACGCCATTTTATGGCTAAGTTAAAGCCGGTTTCTGAGAGTTAAATTCGCCGATACAATCTCAAGTTGCTTATACTGCAACTTGAGAATCAGAAATTCAGGATACTAATAAATACACGACGTTACTGATATATCTTCTGAAAAATCAATAATTTTAAATCCAAAACCTGTTGTTGTTTTAACAGTATCTGTGCCAGAGAACCACTGAAATGAAACCGCAGGTGCAACACTGATTGTCATGTCATTCTGGTGCCAGATACGCGAGGTGTGAGCATGCCCACAACCGATAAATTTCACCTTATATTTTTTGCATAATGTTAATAAATCATCGGCATTTTCCAGCATACAGCTATCTACAAGTGGTGTACCAACCGGTAAGGCATGGTGATGCATAAATATCGCGGTATTAAAATTATTATTTAAAATGATTCTTTTTTCTAATTTTGTAAGGTTATATTTTGTAATAAAACCATAATCCTCACCATTAACAACGGTATCAACATAAGTAATATACCAATCTTTATCATAATACTCACAAGAATTGATGTTATATTCTGGTTTTATTTCAGCAATGACTGTATCGATATTATTTTTAAGATCATGATTGCCCGCTATTGTAATATAAGGAATGTGGAGTGACTCCATTTTTTTGAAAAAATACCGGTAAGCATCTATATCACCATCATTGGCTATATCGCCGGAAACAACGATTAAGTCTATTTCAGTTACGGACTTGATACGATATATTTCCTTACAGGCGGTATCAAAATTATTATAAGGGTTTGTATCAAATAATTGATGTTCCATTTTTTGAGTAAGATGGATATCTGTTAGTTGAATGACTTTCATTTTTTATTGCTACCAAAAGTAAATGGACTTGCATTCACATAATAAGTGCAACACCGTTATGAACGAAGTAAACGAGTCGGTATGCCTTTAAATAACTCATTCGGTGTTTGATAACCTCGCGTTTTTCGAGGACGTTTATTTAATCGATTTGCCACGAGATTTATCTCCAACTCTGAG
>NZ_NIBU01000079.1 GCF_002632485.1 Xenorhabdus innexi
GTGGAAGAACTGCGAGGGAGATTTGAATACCAGTCTCCAGTTCGTCAATCTGGCATTCCTTGTCTTACTGCTGCGCAGAAAAAATACTGAATAGCCTCTTAGAGATGTCAGGTAAGAGAGGTTAAGGTGATGACATGCCTGTATTAAAATTTATCGGTTTCCTTACCTTTTTCCTTAATCTGTTTTTGGGTTGCTCTCTGGCGTGGGGCGGTTCTTTGACAAAAAACAGTCAGTTGCCTCTCTTAATAAATGATTATTTCAGGCAAATTCATCACGGTACGAACTATAAAGTTTCCGTTGAAATCAAAACACCGGAACAACAATGGCCGACATGTGAATCGCCTGACATACATCCACCGATGGGCAATAAAAACTGGGGCAATATTTCTCTTCCGGTTAATTGTGGTCAACAGCGTCGTTTTATGCAGATTTACGTCAGTGTTACCGGCCCGTATCTGGTCTCAAACCGGGCTATTCAGCGCAATTCGGTACTGACGGAAAAAGATTTTCAGAGCAGGACAGGCAACTTGGACAAACTGCCAAATGACATCATTCATAACCACAAGGTAATAAAAAATGGGATTGCCATCCGCAATATCCCTGCCGGACAATTCATTACACGCAATATGATCCGGCGTCCGTGGGTGATTAAGGCCGGACAAAATGTCATCGTTATCGTAGATGGGCAAAACTTCCGGGTGCGTTATGAAGGAAAAGCAATTAACAATGCCGCAAGTTTTGATAATATCCGTATCCGTTTGGTTTCCGGGCAGGTTATTACCGGAGAAGCGCAGGAAAATGGCAGTGTAAAAATGATGTTATAAGTGTCTAAAGTTTTATTGCTTTCAGCCGATATAACCATCAGACCATGATTAATACCTAATGGATTTCAAGGCAACTTGAAAGACGGAGGGTATACAGGCATGCCAGCGGTATATCGCCTGCTACCTAAGATAAATAAATAATGCCTGAATAAAGGATTACGATTATGAGTATTGAACGCACTCAACCTCTACTGGCTATTGCGGCTTTACAACAACGCAATTCCAATGACGGTGCCCAGAGCACTCGCAGAACTGTGGCTGTTGCAGAAAAAAGCGCCGATACGCAGGTTAAACTGAGCGAGGCACAGAAAAAACTGGTTCAGCCAAGTAGTCAAGACATTAATATCCAGAAAGTACAACAGCTGAAAGAAGCCATAGCAAAGGGAACCCTGACTATGGACAGCGGCAAAATTGCTGATGCATTGATCAGAGAAGCCCTTGAAAACTGATTATGCCCTTCGTCTTTCAAGCTGCCTTGAAATCCATTGGGTATACCTTCGAGGGTTGGTTAAAACAGCAGTTGTTTAAAACACATAAACCAGCAAAAATCATAAAGGCCATAAATGGAAGAACTTCAACTCTTACTTGAGCAGCAAAGCGCACATTTAAATTCGCTTTCGATAACGATGGCAGAAGAACAACGTATCCTGAGCGAAGGCTTTATTGAAGCGAATCATTTACATCGCGTGACAGAGCAAAAAACTTTTTCGCTCTCGGCACTTGATCATGCGGAGCGAAAACGCCAGCAACTAAATGAAACGCTGAAAGTAAATGCACCCTATGCTGATCATGACATACTGGCGGTGTTGTGGGATCAAATCAGTCTGACGGTTGAACGTATCCGTGATTTAAATGCGCATAATGGATTTTTGCTGGAACAGCATATTGAACAGAATAGTCAGGCAATTGCTTTTCTGAAAAGCCATCACAGCCCTTCTTTTTACGGTGCTGATGGTCAGGCTCACCGTAGTTCTGCATTATCGGGCCACAAGATCAGTGTTTGATTTTTAAATCTGCTTTTAATGTGATATGTACAGACCTCTTAATAAATCTTTAGTGATAAGAGGTCTGTTTATGTTCAATTTATAATTGATTAGTGTCTCCACTTTCCCCTTCCCACCACATTTTGAAATTCATCGAGTTAACTCAATAAGTAGTTAATTAATAATTTAATATCATCTCACCTCAATGAAAAAATTGATAATAATAAAAAATACCAATTTAAACACTTATCATTATTAACATTAAAATAAAATTAACATCTTTTTTTTGCAAAAAAAAATAACAAAAATGCCAACCCACACTATAATTAAATTACAACAGTAACGCTATAAAACCTCGGTATAAGTTATTTTTATTTCTTCAAAAAAATCAACATTACCAACATCTACTTAATGCAAAAACAACCTGGATGGTAGGAGTCAATATTTATTATTTTTTATATAGTTAATATTAAACTAGGTCACTATGAAAACTAAAATCATTCTTACTATCCTTATTGCTATGTCAATGAGTAATTATTCCTGTTCCGTAGGATTTGGCGTAAATCATGGGTAGATATGCATATAATTTTATTTCCGCCTACGTTTACATAAGAAAATAATAGTTCCTACCACTATAAAAACGGGGGCTAATATGAGGTATATTTCATTAGTTTTATTATTGGCAATATTCTGTGCTTATGGCTATGACCCAGCTTCTTCCTCAAATCCGAATAGGCACGTTTGTTCTATAGCTATTGGTAATGCAATCTATAGTCCAGCTCATTTTTTTAATAATAACTTGAGATATAGAATAGATGAAAATATAGGATCAGTTACAGTTGCTATTCATAATAGTGATGGAACAACAAGAAATATTGCTATTGATGTTGCACCATTAGTGAGAAATGCGGCGAACATGTGGAATCAGAGGTTAGCAGCAAGAGATAGCCCCACTCGTCTAACAGAAGCACCTCAAGGCTCACCTAGTGAATCTAACTTTCGGGTCTCCAGAGCAAATGGTGCACAACAGAATAGCTTGGATGAGAGTAATCATCGAAGATGGGATTTCGCTGAAACAACTTTAGTTTTGCCACCTGAAATAATGCAGCGTTATTCAAACCCAATTTTTAACCAATCTGGAATGGTTCTAACAAATACATTCCGTTTTTCCAGAGAAACTTTCGATACAATCAGAGGGGCTATAAGTGAATATTATACAGAGAACCAAGTTGCCAAAATATTAGTATATCAGACTATAGCTCATGAATTTGGCCATGCTTTAGGTTTAACTCATCCAGACGCACTTGCGCATGAAGATATAATTAATGGCGGAAAAGAAACAGAATATCAAATAGATAGTGGGGATCCAAGTAATTTTCTTGCTATAGCAATTACAGCTGAGCTTGAGCGAGGACAATTAAATGCCAGAGTGCCATTAATGACAAGTAACGATACCTATTTTTTACGACTCCGTAACCAGTTAGGTAGACGATTAAACTATGAAGATATTGAGCCATCACAACTGGAATTAAGTGCCATAGATATGGAGAATGCGTGTAGTAGTCCTCCTTCATACCAATACAAAAGCAATGCGGTGTCATCGGATACCTGTAAAGAAAAACCTAATATATTTTATCCTAAAGCACAGGCACTGATACCTCTTTATCAAATACAATTATTCTAAACTGAAAAATAGCGGGGTCTCATATGAAATATTCTTTATTGTTTTTATTGTTAATAACATATCACGTTTTTGCAGTTAATAATTATGATCCTACTGCTCGCTATAAGCGGAACAGGCATGTTTATTCTGCGGTTTTTAATAACCAAATTTATAGTCCTGTTCGATTTTTCAATAATCGTTTGAGATATAGGATAGATGAACATATAGGACAGGTGACAATCAATATTGGAGAAAGAACGCTGACAGTCGATACTGCACCATTAATACGCGATGCGGCTGATATGTGGAATCAACAGTTAGCATCAATTCAGTCCCCAATTCAGCTTGTTGAAATTCCTCAGAATCCACCGGCGGAAGTTGATTTTTGGATAACCAGAGCAAATGATGAACAAGAAAATTTACTAGTTCCATCGCCAGGTGATTCAAGGATAAATTTTTATGCTCGGACAACTCCCGTTTTACCTGATGAAATGCGCAATCATTATGCAAGTGAGCATTTTTCTAATCCAGGAATAGTTATAGCAAATACATTCTATACCACTGAAAAAGATTTCAACACATTTAAAAACATGCTATTAGCCAAATATTCAGAGCAGAAAATCGCTGATATATTCGTTTATTTCATTATAGCTCATGAATTTGGTCATGCTTTAGGCTTGGCCCATCCAATGCTTGAGGATTCTAATTATATTGAAACTCGTGGAGTGCCAATAAATACAGATAGGGGAGATTTACTGAGCCTAGCAATTACAGCGCAGCTTTCTCTGGGAGAAGATGATGCCAGAGTACCTATAATGACACAAAATCCAATGTACTTTTTATATTTATATGATCAGCGGAAGAGCGAGAGAATAAGTTCTGACGACATTGGACCATCACAACTGGAATTAAGCGCCATAGAAATGGAGAATGCTTGTGGTAGCCGCTCCTCATCCAAATATAAAAGCAATTCGGTGTCATCGGATACCTGTAAAGAAAAGCCTGATATATTCTATCCTGTTGCCCTAAAATTATTACCAATCTATCAAATAGCAATGTTTTAATAGAAACACTGGTTTGGTGCTATTCTTTAAAAAATATGCTGAGATATTCCGTAATATTTATTACCATATGAAAGAGGATATGAATTGAAGAAAATCAAGTTGACCAATAAAAGTTTTATCCTGTCTTACTCTGTACTATTAATGAATTATTCTTGCACCGCTCGGCATATCAGCGGTGCAAATATCATTTTCGTATATATAAACAATCATATATAAACCACGCTAATCATCTATTTTTCATCTTAACAGTAAAAAACAATTATCTGATCATCAGAACAAGTTAAACCTGAATGACCGCTCATTTACTACCTGATTTTCTTCCTATAACAAATACAGCGGCCAACCCAATCAGATCAATGGTAATTAACGTTCCTGCAAATACCATCTCCCCTCTGAATGCAAAAAACGTTGCAATAATTAAGATAAACATCGCGATGGAAAAACCCATCCACTGCCCTCTCCTGTCTTTTTTTATCATGCCATCAAGTGCCAATCTATTATTATCGTATTGAAATTCTAGCTCTTTCTCTCTGAATAAGAGTATTCTTTCTGTACTCCCAGAAAGTATGGATTCGTAATCTCTTAATACATCAGGTGGAGGAAGAGGTGCGAGGCAGCCCGAATCAGCCTGATCTTTCAAATTATTTTTATTATTCAAAATTTCCTGATAATCATTTACGGGCATAATATCAAAAATACTCCCCATCGCGCTAAGATAACAACAAATATAATTTGCCATGCTTTCTCCGAAATAATATACACAAAACTGATGAGAATAAAATCAACTGACTCATTAAAAGGAATCAATAAATAACATTGCTTAAATTCATTATTTCCATCACTCCGATTGTTTCTGACTGGGGAATGGCCTGTACTCCTCAGCTTTATAACTACCATCCTCCTGACGAATCAAAAATATTTTTCGTCCGGCACGTAATGCCTTGCTAATCGCCGTTTGATGCACTCCAACCAGACTTGCTGCTTTCGCCTGACCGTTTTGTTTTACATATTCTGATAATGAGATCTTTTCCATATATTCCTCCTGCATTTCCTGAATAATATCCAAAGTATTAAATATTTCAATATTTTTAGTATTTAACATTTCAATAGCATTGGTATTAAAATGAGTTTTATGAAAAAGAAACTCACAACAGAACAACTTGCAGATGCCAGACGCTTGAAGGCCATATACGAGTCAAAGAAAAAACAGCTTGGCATCTCTCAGGAAAAATTTGCGGACGAACTTGGCAAGAGTCAGGGGGCAATTTCACACTATCTCAATGGCATCAATGCGCTTAATTTGGAGATAGCGGCTGATTTTGCCAATAAATTAGGGATCAGAATCACAGATTTCAGCTCCTCATTAGACAGGCAGGCAAAGAAGCTATTAACCGCCGTTTATGGCAAGAATACAACTTTGGCTGAGGAAGCTGATACCAGCAGACAATATCCGTTACTCAACTGGGCAGACGCCGGAAACTGGTGTGAAGAACCATTATCACCATACCATAGCCAGAATGATACACAGCAGTACGATAGCACTGTTAAATGTTCAAACCGGGCTTTTTGGCTGGAAGTAAAAAATGATTCCATGACTTCACCAAGTGGGATCAGTATTCCGCAGGGAATGATCATTTTAGTAGACCCAGAAATACGACCTCTCGCTAATAAATTAGTCATTGCAAAACTTGAGGGAGAAGAGCAGTTAACTTTCAAACAATTAATTATAGAAGGGTATGATTCCTATCTTAAGCCACTGAATTCCCAATACAGTATGATCCCTCTCACTGATAAAGTTCATATTCTGGGTGTTGTCGTGGAAGCCAGAGTAGCGCAATTACCGTAACGCAATCCATTAAAAAAAGCGCAATATCCTCTAAAACAACCGCCCCGCTCTTGTATGAACAAGCTACAAAGTTGCTTTGAGCGGGGGAAAGTAGCGTTAGATCAACGTTTATGTGTTAATAAAACAAAGTCAGTCCGATGATAAAAATCAGGCCGGAGAAAAGGAGTGCTGTAATGCAGTAACCCATAATGTCACGCACTCCCAAACCGGCAATAGCCAGAGCCGGTAAGGCCCAGAATGGTTGCGCCATGTTCATCCATTGTTCACCATAAGCAATAGCCATAACTGATTTACCTAAATCTGCCCCCAGAGCTTCAGCCGCAGACATGACAAACGGTCCCTGAATGACCCAATGACCACCGCCAGACGGCACTGCAAAGTTAATCAGTGCAGAACTGAAGAATGTCATAATCGGGAATGTGTCTTTATTGGCAACGTTGATAAAAAATTCAGTGATAAGTCCCCCCAGACCCGAACCTTCCATCATCAATTGAATACCGGCATAGAAAGGAAACTGCACCAGAATACCCGCAGTGCTTTTCGCCGCTGCACTCACCGCACGCATATACGCCATCGGCGTTTTATGCAGTAGTAAACCCGTCAGCAGGAAAATCATGTTGACAGTGTTAATAGTAATATTGAATCCATTACTGAGGAAATATATGCCAAGGTAGGTAAATCCCAGAACTCCAATCAGCCCCGCGATAATACGGCTTTCCTCCATTCGTTCCGATAACGGGGCATTTTCTGGCAATTTTTTCTGGTAATCCGGCTCTTCTTCCAGCAGTACCGGGTTAATTATCACAATATCTTCTTTCTTTGGCATCATCATACGGGTGATAAATGGCATAACAATAATAAGACTGAAAGTAATAAAAATATTGTAATGGGTAAAAATGGTCTGGCTGATTGGGATCAGGCCTGCGATATGCTCTACCGGATTACCGGGAGTCGCTGCCAGCAGCGGCATTGAGCCGGAAAAGCCACCACCCCATGTCAGGAAACCGATATAAGCACAAGCAATTAACAGCGGGTAATCAGAGCCGGGTATCCTGCGGGCTACCTCACGGGCAAACATCGCGCCGACAACTAAGCCGAACCCCCAGTTAATGACACAGGCTACAGAACCCAAAAAAGTCACCAACATGACTCCCTGAGCAGGCGTTTTTGCCAGTGAAGCTGTAAGCCTCAAGAGGCGCTTAACCGCTCTGGAACTTGCCAGTGCATGACCAGTAACTATAATCAGCGCCATCTGCATTCCGAAAGCAAGCAGATTCCAGAAACCATTCCCCCACATTCTGACCAGATCCACTGATGTGCTGGAGGTCAACGATAGCGCGATGATAAAAGTAAGTATGGTGAGGAGCATGGCAAAGATGAGAGGATCAGGCAGATAGCGGCTGACAACTCGAGTCATTATACGCGAAATGCGGCCTATCATAGGCTATCTCCAGCTACATCAGAAAGCATTACTTTCACGTCAGGAGAGATGATAAACTCAGCCTCAGTTTTCGCCTTAATGGTGGCAATGCCTACACCCGGCGCATATTCAAGCAGTATCATCTGATTGTTTTCAAACCGGAATACTGCCAGTTCGGTGATCAGCGTATTAACTGCATTCACTGCGGTCAGAGGCATTGTACAGTTACGCAAAATTTTGGCAGAACCATCTTTTGCACAATGTTCCATGGCAATAATCACTTTACGGGCACCAGTGACCAAATCCATCGCACCGCCCATACCTGACACCATTTTCCCCGGTATCATCCAATTAGCCAGATTCGCATTCTGGTCAACCTGTAAGCCACCCAGCACACTGACATCAACATGACCACCACGGATCAGAGCAAAAGAGAAAGCACTATCAAACATAGATGCTCCCGGCAGCACACCACAAGGTTGCCCACCTGCGTTCACCAAATCTTTATCCGGCTGTGTGACAGGCCCCAAACCGAGAAAACCATTTTCAGACTGTAGGGTGATATGTACTCCTTCAGGCAAATAGTTCACAACCTGAGTCGGCAGACCAATACCGAGATTAACGATATCCCCATCACACAATTCAAGAGCTACACGGCGGGCGATAAGTTCTTTAGCATTCATAGATTTCCCTTTATTCAGCAATGAGATAATCAATAATGGCACCCGGCGTAACAATGTGATCCGGATCGAGAGAGCCGACAGAAACAATTTCATCCGGTTCAGCAAGGGTGATATCTGCGGCCAGAGCAATAAGTGGGTTAAAATTACGGGCGCTGAGATGGTAAGTCAGATTACCGAAGGTATCGGCTTTATGAGCCTGAATCAGTGCCAAATCAGCATATAACGGGAGTTCCAGAAGATATTCACGACCATTAATCACTTTTTTCTCTTTTCCTTCTTCCACCACAGTTCCCACACCTGTTGGGGTCAGAAAACCACCCAAGCCCGCACCAGCGCAACGGATCTGCTCTGCCAGCGTTCCCTGTGGTATCAGTTGCACTTCCATTTCACCGGAAATCAGGCGGCGACCAGCTTCTGGATTAGTTCCGATATGAGAAGCAATGACTTTTTTTACCCGGCCACTAACAATCAATGGCCCCAGCCCGGTATCAATGAATGCAGTATCATTAGTAATGATGGTTAAATCTTTTACCTTCGTTTCGAATAAAGCTGTAATTAAGCGGGGTGGTGTACCAACTCCCATAAATCCACCGACCATAATGGTCATTCCATCGTGGAAAAATCCTTTTGCCTGACCAATTGTTATTTGTTTATTTTTCATAAATGACTTTTCATAATAGTGAGAGTCTTTTCAAATGGTAAATCCTTATCCCGCACGTCGTACAGGATAGGGATTACCGCTATCATTTTGAAACGTTATTTATTACTTTCTTTAATAAGAAAAATCGCTTCAACCATGAAATGGCAAAGTGAATGAAAAAATATTAAATTTTAATTTTTTTACCGACAATAAAATAGTTAAGGTAATAAGGCTTATTAGATTTATATGAATTAATGGTGGTTAATTTACTATTAGATAATAAATTTTAAACACAGAAAAAATTATTTCACGAAAAAGAAAATTCACTACTGGAGCAAGAGGTTTACATTAATGATGTTTATTTCAACATTGAAAATAGAACTTAAATGCACCACATCTGTGACCGGAGAAGGAAACAAAACATATATCACTTAAAAATCAATAAATTAAACCCATAACAATCAACATTATCATTACAGAAACTTATACATATTGAATGTAACTTTATAAAAAATGAGAATTATTTATTATCTGTTTATTGTATGCTGACTTCCTATAACATATATTACTATCAAAGTATATTTTCACACACCCTCATTTGCTTCTTCTTCATTTTTCACCCTCCTTTTTCTTGGGAGGGTTCTTTGTTATATATACCACCACTTTTCAGGTTATCTTACTTTTTATTATACCACTATTATAAATTAAGTATTTATAACTTAATGATTTTGTTATAAACATTCATAGTGATTACTGTATGAAGCTCATTCACTTTATAACAGTAGATTAATTATAACGCATTAGTAAATTTACTATTTTTACAGTCAAGTACGGAAAATAGGAATTTTATCATGAATATTAAAAAGTCATTATTGTTAGTGGGATTGACAGCCTTATGCTCCATACCACTATCTGCTAATGCTGAATCTCAGAATCGCCACGGTTATATAGAAAACCCGCCAAGTAGAGCGCTCTTGTGTAAAAAAGGTATCAATAAAAATTGTGGGCCTGTCATGTATGAACCCCAATCTGTTGAAGGCCCAAAAGGATTCCCTCAATCAGGGCCGCCTGATGGTAAAATAGCCAGCGCAGGTGTCGGACAATTCAAGCAACTCGATGAGCAAAGCGAAAATCGCTGGCATCATGTCCCGATCAATAAAGGACAAAATACATTTAAATGGTATTTAACTGCCCGGCACAGCACCACATCATGGCAATTTTTTATCACTAAACCTGACTGGGACCCTAATAAACCTCTTACTCGTGCACAATTTGATCTTACCCCTTTCTGTTCACAAGAAGATCATGGAAAACGGCCACCACAGGTAGTTAATATCAACTGTGAGGTTCCTGAACGCTCAGGCTATCACGTGATCCTTGGTGTCTGGACAATTGCTGATACACCCAATGCTTTCTATCAGGTCATTGATACAGATATAAAATAGTTATCTGAAAAATTAATTATGTGCTGGTACAGATCCAGCACATGATAAAAACATTTTTTGTTCGGATTTTCTACGAGCAAGTAAAGCAGGTAATTCGTGGCCGTTGCCCTGATCCCATCTCAAAAATTCCTGCGCAGCACCTTGGTAATCTCCTTCATTCAATTTCTTCAATAACGTTGAATGAGTAAAATTACCGATGCCGACGTTAAAAATAAATGAGCATAACGCATCGAATTGCCCCTGTGTTAAAGCCACCTTAACAACTTGTTGTAATACTGAATATATGGGAGTTAAGTCTTCAAGTAAAAATGCTTCTGCTTGCTGTCTGGTAATCACCTGCCCCGGGGCAACACCTTTTGTATGCCCATAACCGATTGTCCAAGGCTCTGCACCCGTCGCAGGGTCTGGGTAGGCTTTCAGCCTCAGGCCTTCATAACGTTTTATTGCGTTGATACCATTTTCACTGATCTCCATAAACGCCCTCCAATAATAGTTCAACTTACTGTCAGGTTAAGACTCGCTCTTTATGGATAAAGTATAGACAGATTAAAAAATCACACCCATTTGTCACAATCCAGCACAACGCAAATAATGGTTAATCAATAGGTTACGATTATGAAACTCACCAATTAAAACTGTAATTTCAATTAGTTACATCAAGTTATAAAAATATTTTAAATTTTAAAAAAATATTTTAATAAATACCTTGACTCTTTTCTGTTTGTGCATAAAATGCCAATCAGAATTTAGATTTTCGTGAAGTAAATCACAATTTATAATCTCTGAAAGGAAACCATCATGAAATCTGTAAAATCTTTCTTCTCCAATGTACACGGTGTTGTTATTCGTCTGTCAACAAAACGTTTTATGTAAAAAACTATGCCAATGCTGAGAAATTAAGCCGGTTAAAATAAAAAACTGGCTTCTTATTCATTCAATTATGAAAATAATCTGAATGAACTCACTGATTATCTAAGCGTATTAGTCGTAATGTGAACTATTGCATCAGGTTGAAACCGTATGATTCAGCTGAATGGATATAAGAAATGGGCAGTAGTAGCCTGAGAAATTACGTGGTGAGTTATAATAGTTAATGATAGAAGTCTATTAACAATATAGACTAACGGAACCAAAACCCTGATGCTTTTTAGGCTAAACTTTATTTAGTGTTACTCCGTTTTTTTGACACAGTATTCTAAAGAAAGAATATAAGCCCCTTTTATATTAGGGATGTTTATTTTAGAAATAAAAAATTCATTTTTACCCGGCCTAAAATATCCCAATCCATAGCCATCCCCACCATATATTAATGTATTTTCACCTATCTCTAAGAGTTCTTGTTTATTTAATATGCCAAATTTAGTTATAGGGGTTAATTTAGGGCTGACAAATACCTCAGGTCTTATTTCATGAATAATAAAACTTGTATTTTTATAAGAAACTCTGGCTGTATCCAGATTAGCAGGAAAAAAATACATTCCACCACTCTTGATCGTAGCATCATTCAATTCTTTATTTATTTTGCATAAATACTCACCATCATAAGATGATTTTGCCTCCGCGTTATTGTATATAACTGTAACTATTCCTACTACCATAACAATCACAACTAACCGTATTCCCATCATAGGCTCCTGACAATCTTCTTAATGGTATACACTCGTCGTCTTTCAAGTTACTTCGTTTGTTTGCCATGCTTCTGATTATTATAGTTATGAAAGCATCATAGACAGGATCTTAAGAATTAAGCCTTTCAAAACACGCATCCAATGTTTTGTTTTTACATGATTTTCTTTGTGGTGTTTTGAACGCGTTCTGGCATAAATATTCTTGTGCTTTTTCCAGCCAAAAATACGTTTCCGACCACGCCTTTTGGAGCAGGT
>NZ_NIBU01000008.1 GCF_002632485.1 Xenorhabdus innexi
CGTGGTTTTGATTTATTGTTTGGCGACGATTATCAGATCATAAATGAAGCCTTTTTTCTATCTAAAAATAAACGGTTATTGCTTAAGATCCTGTCTATGAGGTGCCCCTAATTATGCCCCTTGCTGCATGTTGATTGCAACGGACTACAATGGACGTCAGGATAACGAAGTGTCTTGATTTATTGGGGTTTTCAGGGAATTTGTAGACTTGAATGGACGTTGAGAAACTTGCTAATGGTGCCGAAGGCCGGACTCGAACCGGCACACCCGAAGGCGGTTGATTTTGAATCAACTGCGTCTACCGATTTCGCCACTTCGGCACTGAAAGGGGTCGGAAAACGAGAGTCATTATACTTGCCAGAAGACCATTCGCAACATTTATCCTTCCAATTTCGTTCAAGTGACGAAAAAAAAAGCAAACACAATAACTTTCATGTAAAATCGCTCAAATTTAAGGCTGTATTATTCTATGTAACATAAATCAACCTTTTATAACTTCTTTTCACCAATAGACAACCTATAAACACCTTATATAATTCAAAATAAAAACACTGTTATTGAGGTAAATCAGTATGACGCTTATGAATTGGATTTTCGCAGGTATTCTGCTGGGTTTTGTTATCGGTGCCGTTATTGCGATATTTAAGAAGAATAAATAACGGTTTGGCTTCCCCCCATGCGTTACGCTCCCTGATTGGTTAACCCGAATATGAACAAACGGCTCTATAAATTTTGTGTTATTTCCGCTCTATCATTAGCGCTTTCAGCCTGTTCCGCTTCTGGGAATTCACACCAGAACAAAACGTTGCAATCAAGTAACTCAAGTAAACAGCCGACAAAATGGGAAGTATTTGATGGCGATGCTGCAAACAGGAAAATGGCTTCAGCATTGGTGGGAAAGTATGCCCAGTCAATCTTTAGTGAAGGCAATCCGCTAGGTATGGCAATGGTGGTGATTGATAATAATCAGGTTATGCATCACAGTTTTGGGGAAACTTATCCGGGGAGTGGTATAAAACCCAACCAGAACTCTTTAATTCGCATTGCCTCAATCACCAAATTGATGACCAGTGAAGTCATGATCAAGCTGGCAGAGCAAAAGCGTATTAAAATCACCGATCCATTGCAAAAATACACCTATCATAATGTACATATACCAAACTTCGGTCTCGGTCAGCCTATCCGGTTATATCATCTGGCCAGCCACACCAGTGGGTTACCCCGAGAGCAACCCGGCGGGAAATGGGGACGTCCGGTATTTATCTGGCCGACTCAGTCCAATCGATGGGACTGGCTGAAAAATGCAGAGCTAGAGACTGCTCCCGGCACAACTGCTTCTTATTCTAATCTGGCCTACGATTTATTAGCAGATGCCCTTTCCAAAGCGACGGGAGAACCTTATTCCCGCCTTCTGCAAGAAGAAATCACTCTTCCTTATCATATGAAAGATACAACTCTGACACCGACCCCTGCCCAGTGTGCACGGTTAATGGAAGGGATAAAATCCAGCCCTTGTCTCAATACCATCGCCGCAGCAGGCAGCGGAGGCATTTATTCTACCCCTGCCGATATGCAGCGCTGGATGCAACAGTTTTTGTCCTCTCACAATCAGTTGAGAAAACAGACTGCCAGCCGTGAACAGGGCATTTATTTTAAACGCGCTGAACTGGCTTCAATCAAAGGAATGGATGTAGCAGGAAAAGCCGATGGCATCGGGCTTGGCTGGGTTTATATGAACAGCAGGAAGGATATTCCGGGCATCTATCAGAAAACCGGTGGTGGTGGCGGGTTCAATACTTATATGGCGATGATCCCTGAACAGAATATCGCGGTCTTTGTGGTCATGACGCGTAAAGAACACAGTAAGTTTCATCAGGTGACTAAAGGGGTTAATGAACTGGTTACTGCTCTGGCACAGAATCACAACCAAACTCCAGAGCCAACGGTGATGGAACTGGTAAAAAAATAGTCTGATAAAGAATAACAGCCTGAGTTCACATCATTAAAACTCAGGCTGTATCGGATAAGAATTAACGAAAATCATTGATATTTGTGCTCGATTTCCCATTACAAAAAAATACTCTGGATGAAAGAACAAACGGTAGTTGAACAGGTTCACAAGAATCAAAGCGTTTTTCAATATTAACGAATGAATCCCATAACTTTCTTTTTATCTCATCTATAGTTATACCATAGCCCTTATCAAACCGACTGCTAAGTCCGAACAACATTCGATTTACATCATGGGGATATACAGATGTTAGTAAGTCTTTAGGTCTTTCATCATATCTAAGAAATCTCACAGGCTTCCTTTCCAAAGCTGCCAAAAATATTTTTCTATTAGCTGCCACAAACCTACCTTCCTGTTTATAATGATGAGCAAACCCACGCGTTATCGTATCATAATCAGCAGTATTTATTACTACTTTTCCTTTATAAGCTTCGACGATAACTCGATCTGGGTTAGGTAGTAATTGAGAAAATCTTCCTGCAAAAGAGATTCCGCCTCTATACCATAACTTATCTCCCGCATAGCAAATTAGCAGACGAATATGCCTATAGTTACCAAGATCATTACCAACATATTGATTTAAGATAGATACTAATTTTCTTGGCCCCATCTGAAATGAAGAGCCTCCTAGGCCTAGAGTGCCCAAATGTCCCGTTGGTATCGCATGACCGAATATTTCAAACTCTACACCATGCCCCACTATAGTTAAACGAGGTTCACCAGTTGCGTTATGTGGAACATCTTCAAAAAGATAGAATCCTTCCGGGAAAAATTTAAGGTATTTCATACAAAAAACCTCACATTAGCGACTCGACGAAATAGCTATATTTATTTCAATGGAATACTATAATATTTAGTGTCTTAATGATATTCACTGGCTTTCAGTAAAGCCGCGTAATTATTTAACCAAAAAATAAAAGTTAATAATTAAGTTATGGGTAAAGATCGTGGTTGAAGTGTCATCAAAAAGTAGTGAATTTATAGTAAACAATTAGTAACAAAAGTAAATTAATTTATTTACCAGTAATGAATATTTTTATTATTCAAAGAATTAAAAAAATCGCCTCTACCATTCAAAGTAGAGGCGATTAAAATAAAATGGATTATTTATCAAAAAGTTATTGTTATTTTCTACGCAAAAGCAAGTAAACACTCACCACAAAGAACAGCAGACTTGGCAACAACGCGCCCAATACCGGTGGCATGCTATAAACCAGACTGAGCGGGCCGAATATCTCATTGAGGACATAGAAAACAAAACCTGAGCTGATCCCGACCACGACCCGGAACCCCATCGGAACACTACGCAACGGGCCGAAGATAAAGGAAAGTGCCATCAGCATCATGACCGCCACAGATAACGGAGCGAAGACCTTTTTCCACATGTTAAGCTCGTAGCGTCCGGCATCCTGCTGACTCTGTTTCAGGTAAGTGATGTATTGATGCAGACCACGAATGGAAAGCGCTGTAGGCTCAAGAGAAACAACGCCCAGTTTTTCGGGTGTTAATCTGCTTTCCCAGTCAGCAGAAATATGCTGCGAACCCGTAATCCGGCCAAACTGACTTAAATTGGATTCTTCCACCTGAGATAATTTCCAGCGTGAGTTTTCAGCATCATATACCGCAGATGCCGCATACTGTACTGACTGAAGTTTCTTGTTTTTATCAACATGATAGATACTGATGCCGTTCAGGGAATTATCCTTCCCAACACTCTGAATGTAGACAAAATCATTACCATCTTTTGCCCAAAGCCCTTTGCTGGTAGACATCAAAGAACCACCATACATCTTTTGTGAACGGAAGTTACGGGCGATTTGTTCCCCTTGTGGCGCTACCCACTCACCAATCACCATTGTCAGCAAAACCAGCGGGATAGCCGTTTTCATTACCGAACCGGCAACCTGAAGACGGGTAAACCCAGAAGCCTGCATTACCACAAGCTCACTGCGGGTTGCCAACGCCCCTAACCCCAAAAGTGCGCCCAGCAAAGCAGCCATCGGGAAGAAAATCTGGATATCTTTAGGAACACTCAGCAAGGTATAAATACCGGCAGAAAGGGCAGTATATTCCCCCTGCCCGACTTTGCGCAGCTGATCGACAAATTTAATAATGCCGGACAACGACACCAGAGTGAACAGTGTCATCAGAATGGTTTGCAGGATTGTCCGCCCGATATATCTATCTAATACACCAAACATCAGGCCGCTCCTTGAGTCTTAAAGCGTGAACGCAGTTTACGCATCGCAGTGGTATCCCATACGTTGAGCACCAGCGCCAGAGCAAAATAGACACAGTTAACCAGCCACATCCAGACCATAGGATCAAGTTTACCCTTACTGCCATTGGAGCGCAGGGAACTTTGCAGCAGGAAGAAAATCAGATAGAGCAACATGGCTGGCAGCATACTGATTACGCGCCCCTGCCGCGGGTTAACCGCACTGAGCGGAACAACCATCAGTGCCATAATCAGGACTGAAACAATCAGGGTCAGACGCCAGTGGAGTTCAGCGCGGGAATCGTTATCATTGCTATGCCACAACTGATCCATTGATTTTTGTTCAACTTTACCGCTGTCTACCTCAGGGCTTCTGTGCCCGATAACTGCCCGGTAGTCTTTAAAGTCAGTAATGCGGAAATCACGTAACAAGGCTGTTCCTTCGTAACGTGTTCCTTCATGAAGTACCGCAACCTGATTTCCGTTGGATAACTCTTCCATATGCCCGCCATCAGCGAGAACTATCGAGGGCCGCTGATTTTGAGTCGGGCGAAGCTGGGCAAGGAAAACATTCTCAAAATTATTTCCTTTGACGTTACCGATATACAGCACCATATTGCCATCTCTGGAAGGTTTAAACTGCCCTTCCATGATTGCAGCAAGGCTCGGGTTTGCTTTCGCATCTGCCAGCACTTGTTCCTGATATTTGGATGACCACGGAGTGAACCAGATAACGTTGGCGGCTGCCAGCATTGCAGTGAACAGAGCCAGAATGAGGGCGGATTTTACCAACACGCTTTTACCCAAACCGCAGGCATGCATGACGGTAATTTCGCTTTCCGTATAGAGTTTGCTAAATGTCATTAACACCCCGAGAAACAGACTCAGGGGCAAAATGAGCTGCGCCATCTCCGGCACACCTAACCCTAACAAAGATAAAACTAAATTTGCGGGAATATTACCTTCCACCGCCGCGCCCAATACCTCAACTAATTTCTGACTGAAAAAGATCAGCAATAAGATGAAAAGTATTGCGATTTGACTTTTCAGGGTTTCCCGTACCAGATATCTAATGATGATCACGCTTATTACGCCTGTGAAAACTTGTCTTTTTGCAGGAAAGTCGCTAACTTCGTCGTATATCTACCATTTATATGAATCAGTTTGGCTTCCCCGTAGCTAAAATGATACCAAAGCATTCCCTATATTTGTTCTTATTAGAGCATACTTATCGTTGGCTAAGTATCTAAAATTAATATGCTCAGCTTAACATAACAGAGAACTTTATTTGGGATGATTTAATGCGGAACATGGTATTTTAGCGATTGTATCTGTCTTTGTCTTTAAGATTCAGGAGAACGCATGGAGTTTAGTGTAAAAAGCGGTAGCCCGGAGAAACAACGCAGTGCGTGCATTATTGTCGGCGTATTTGAACCACGCCGTCTTTCCCCTATCGCAGAACAACTTGACAAAATAAGTAACGGTTATATCAGTGCCTTACTGCGCCGCGGTGAACTTGAAGGCAAAGTGGGTCAGACCCTGCTGCTGCATCATGTTCCCAATGTGCTGTCTGAGCGCATTCTGCTGGTTGGTTGCGGAAAAGAGCGTGAACTGGATGAGCGCCAGTATAAGCAGATTATCCAGAAAACCATCAGCACCCTCAATGAAACCGGTTCAATGGAAGCTGTCTGTTTCCTGACTGAGTTACACGTCAAAGGGCGTAATAACTATTGGAAAGTACGTCAGGCGGTCGAGACAGCAAAAGAATCACTGTACGTCTTTGATCAACTAAAGAGCAGCAAAAATGAACTGCGTCGCCCTCTGCGTAAGATGGTCTTCAATGTACCAACCCGACGCGAGCTGACCAGCGGTGAGCGTGCCATCCAGCATGGTCTTGCTATCGCCGCCGGAATTAAGGCGACAAGAGATCTGGTTAATATGCCGCCGAATATCTGTAATGCAGCGTACCTTGCATCACAGGCACGCCAGCTTGCTGACAGCGCTGACAATCTGGTTACCAAAGTTATTGGTGAAGAACAGATGAAAGAGCTGGGCATGAATGCTTATCTGGCGGTAGGTCAGGGCTCTCAGAACGAGTCTCTGATGTCAGTAATCGAATATAAAGGCAGTAAAGACCCTAATACGAAACCTATCGTATTAGTGGGCAAAGGGCTGACTTTCGATTCCGGTGGTATTTCTCTCAAACCAGCCGACGGCATGGAAGATATGAAATTCGACATGGGTGGCGCAGCTTCTGTTTATGGCGCTATGCGCATTGTTGCAGAGCTGCAATTACCCATCAATGTCATCGGCGTTCTGGCCGGATGCGAAAATATGCCCGGTGGCCGTGCCTATCGCCCCGGTGATATTTTGACAACCATGTCTGGTCAGACCGTTGAAGTCACCAATACCGATGCGGAAGGTCGTCTGGTGCTGTGCGATGCACTGACTTATGTTGAACGTTTCGAACCAGAGCTGGTTATTGATGTTGCCACGCTGACAGGTGCATGTATGATCGCACTGGGCAGTCATTACACCGGTTTGATGTCCAATCATAACCCTTTGGCACATGAACTGCTGAATGCGTCAGAACAGGCAGGTGATCGTGCATGGCGTCTGCCGTTAGGTGACGAATTCAGCGAACAGTTGGAGTCCAATTTTGCGGATATGGTGAACGCATGCGGGCGCCTCGGCGGTGCAATTACAGCCGGTGCTTTCCTCGCTCGCTATACAACCAAATACAATTGGGCACATCTGGATATCGCCGGTACGGCATGGCGTGCAGGTAAAACCAAAGGAGCAACAGGTCGTCCGGTTGCACTATTAGCACAATTCCTGTTAAATCGTGCAGGTCTTAATGCTGATGATTAATACCACATCGCTATTGTTTTTTGCATAAACTGTTTGCGTAAAAACATAGCGTATACCCAACAGATTTCGGGCTATAACCTGAAAGATGATGGCTATAAAAAAGGTATTAAAGAGAAGGGTATTGCGGCAGCAATACCCTTTTTCCTTTACCTTACCTATCATTTACATTTTTCTGTAACCTATTTTCGATAATCATGAGACTATGAAAAACGCCACTTTCTATTTATTGGAAAAAATGTTACCGGAAAAATCATCGTCTTCAGATGATTTACAGCCACATGAATGGCTGGCATGTCAGCTTGCCGCTGACCAATGGCGTGCAGGGAAGCGGGTTCTGATTGCTTGTGAAAGCCAGCAGCAGGCCGAGACGCTGGATGAAGCCCTATGGCAGCGAGAGCCGAGTCAGTTTGTGCCACACAACCTTGCAGGAGAAGGCCCCCGCTATGGTGCCCCTGTAGAATTGTGCTGGCCGCAGAAAAGAGGCAATGCTCCCCGTGATATTCTGATAACACTGCTTCCTCATTTTGCAGACTTTGCCACAGCTTTCCATGAAGTGGTAGACTTCGTCCCTATTGATGAAAATCTGAAACAGTTAGCTCGCGAACGATATAAATCCTATCGTAGCGTCGGCTTTAATTTGACCATGGCAACCCCGCCAACCTATTAAATATCAAGATAAAATGGAAAAGACACCCGCTACTAAAACGCAATCTGAGCCATCTCTCGATAAAACGTATAATCCGACAGAGATAGAGCAACCTCTTTACAATCACTGGGAAAAAAGTGGTTATTTCAAGCCGAATGATGATACCAGCCGTGAAAGCTTCTGCATCGTCATTCCGCCACCAAATGTAACCGGCAGCCTGCATATGGGGCACGCCTTCCAGCAGACTATCATGGATACGATGGTGCGTTATCAGCGTATGCAGGGCAAAAACACCCTGTGGCAGGTCGGTACTGACCACGCCGGTATCGCAACACAAATGGTTGTTGAGCGCAAAATCGCAGCAGAAGAAAACAAAACCCGCTACGATTATGGCCGCGATGCCTTTATTGACAAGATTTGGCAATGGAAAGCGGAATCCGGTGGCACAATCACTAACCAGATGCGCCGTCTGGGTAACTCTGTGGATTGGGAGCGTGAACGCTTCACCATGGATGAGGGGTTATCAAAAGCCGTTAAAGAAGCCTTCGTTCGCATGTATCAGGATGACCTGATTTATCGTGGCAAGCGTCTGGTTAACTGGGACCCGAAACTACGCACTGCAATTTCTGATATCGAAGTTGAAAACCGCGAAGTAAAAGGTTCAATGTGGTATCTGCGTTACCCATTAGCTGACGGTGCGAAAACAGCCGAAGGCAAAGATTACCTGATTGTTGCCACAACCCGCCCGGAAACAATGCTGGGAGATACCGGTGTTGCCGTTAACCCGGAAGACCCGCGTTATAAAGATTTGATTGGCAAAGAAATCATTCTGCCGCTCGTCAACCGTCGTATTCCTATTGTCGGCGATGAACACGCCGATATGGAAAAAGGCACCGGCTGTGTGAAAATCACTCCGGCGCACGATTTCAATGACTATGAAGTTGGTAAGCGTCACAGCCTGCCGATGATCAATATCTTGACACTCGATGGTGATATCCGCGAAGCCGCAGAAGTATTCAATACCAATGGTGAAGCCTCTGACGCTTACCCAACAGAGATCCCCGCTGAATATCGTGGCATGGAGCGTTTTGCTGCCCGTAAAGCTATCGTTGCTGAATTCGAGAAACTGGAGCTTCTGGTAGAAATCAAACCTCATGATCTGACTGTTCCTTATGGTGATCGCGGCGGTGTAGTTATCGAACCAATGCTGACTGACCAGTGGTATGTCCGCACGGCTCCACTGGCAAAAGTGGCGATTGAAGCCGTTGAAAATGGCGATATCCAGTTCGTACCAAAACAGTACGAGAACATGTACTACTCTTGGATGCGTGATATTCAGGACTGGTGTATTTCCCGTCAATTGTGGTGGGGCCACCGCATTCCTGCATGGTATGACGCAGAAGGCAATGTCTATGTTGGTCGTGATGAAGAAGAAGTCCGTCGCGAAAACAATCTGGGTGCAGATATTACGCTGACTCAGGATGATGATGTACTGGATACCTGGTTCTCTTCCGGTCTGTGGACATTCTCCACTCTCGGCTGGCCTGAGCAGACTGAAGCCCTGAAAACGTTCCATCCGACAGACGTGCTGGTCAGTGGCTTCGATATCATCTTCTTCTGGATTGCCCGCATGATCATGATGACCATGCACTTCATCAAAGATGAAAATGGCAAGCCTCAGGTACCATTCAAGACGGTCTATATGACGGGTCTTATCCGCGATGAAGAAGGCCAGAAAATGTCTAAATCCAAAGGGAACGTTATCGACCCGCTGGATATGATTGATGGTATTCCGCTGGAAACTCTGCTGGAAAAACGCACCGGTAATATGATGCAGCCACAAATGGCTGAGAAAATCCGCAAGCGTACTGAAAAACAGTTCCCGGAAGGCATTGAAGCCCACGGCACTGACGCCCTGCGTTTCACCCTGGCGGCTCTGGCTTCTACCGGTCGTGATATTAACTGGGATATGAAGCGCCTACAGGGTTATCGCAACTTCTGTAATAAACTTTGGAACGCCAGCCGTTTCGTGCTGATGAACACCGAAGGACAGGATTGTGGTCAGAATGGTGGTGAAATGTCACTGTCACTGGCAGATCGCTGGATTCTGGCGGAGTTCAACCAGACAGTAAAAGCCTACCGCGAAGCGCTGGATACTTACCGTTTCGACATCGCTGCCAATATTCTTTACGAATTCACATGGAACCAATTCTGTGACTGGTATCTGGAACTGTCCAAACCAGCGATCAATAAAGGTACTGAAGCAGAAGTCCGCGCAGCGCGTCATACTCTGATTGAAGTGCTGGAAGGTCTGTTGCGTCTGGCTCATCCAATCATTCCATTCATCACCGAAACCATCTGGCAACGCGTGAAAGTCGTTAAAGGTATTGATGCGGATACCATCATGCTGCAATCTTTCCCTGAGTTCGATCAGGCGAAGGTTGATGAGCTGGCGCTTAACGATCTGGAGTGGATTAAAGAAGCGATCATTGCGGTACGTAATATCCGTGCAGAAATGAACATCGCACCAAGCAAGCCACTGGAGGTTATGCTGCGGGATGCAAATGGCGATGCGCAACGCCGTGTAGCTGAAAACCTTACCTTCATTCAGGCAATGGGCCGTCTTTCCTCTGTTACCGTTCTGGCAACAGGAGAAGAAGCACCTGTTTCTGTGACCAAACTGATTGACGGAGCAGAAGTTCTGATCCCGATGGCTGGTCTGGTAGATAAGGATGCCGAACTGGCGCGTCTGGATAAAGAAATCGAGAAACTGGATAAAGAAATCAGTGGCATCGAAGTCAAACTGTCCAATGAAGGGTTTGTCAGCCGAGCACCAGAAGCCGTTGTTGCCAAAGAACGTGAGCGTCTGGCGACAAACAACGCTGCTAAAGAAAAATTACTGGCACAAAAAGAGACTATTGCCGCCCTGTAATATCTTCTGAATAACATTAAGCCACTACAAAAAATGTAGTGGCTTTTTTTGCCTGTCAACTATTCGGATAGAATACATCAACATGAATATAATCTTCATGCAGTTGATAATTCTCTTTTAATAACTCAGACATATCATTAATCATATTGGGAGAGCCACACATATAGACTTCTATTTCATCCTTCAGGCCAATTTCTTTTTTAAAAATATCCTGCACATATCCATAATGGATACCAGAACAAACTTCTTCATCTGACCGTGATAACGCCATATGGAAATGGAAATTTCCCAGTGTATTTTGCCAATTATCGACAATCTCAGAAAAATAGTGATCGGCCTTTCGCCTTCCTCCCCAAAAAAGATGAATATTTCGCTCATTGAACATACCAGATTCTATTATGGATTTTATCGGAGCAAACCCTGTTCCTGTCGCAACAAAAACAATATCCCTCTCTTCCTCATGATAGCCAGAAATAAAGTCACCATAAGGCCCGTATATCCACAATACATCATTGACTGTAAGTTTTTCACAAATCAGGTCTGAAAAAACACCATTTTTATTCTTAGCGACATGAATCTCAACATATCCATCATCTTTCGGAATATTAGCAATAGAATAATACCGGTATTTTCCATTGGGGACTTCTATCCCAATATATTGCCCCGGAGTAAAATTCATCTTAGATCTTTTTGATAAGTTGAATCTTATAACCGTAATTCCGGGGGATCTTTTTATGTCACATATAACAGCCCCTTCTTTGGCATTTGAAATAACATTATTATCACCATCCGCCTCACAAACAATATTGCTTTTGGCAATAGCGCAACATGGCAAAAAGTAATTGTCATCTAATTCTTTTTTTGTTAATCCAATTTTATTTCCGACCGTATATTCTACATCACCGGATAATAATTTTAACTTACAGACCCGGCAGGCTCCCAACCGACAACCATTTTTTAAAGAGTGTCCGTTAAGCTCAGCCTGTTCTAATATAGTCAGGTTTTCATCAGAAAAGAATTCGATCTCAGCTTTATTAATTCTAACAGTATGTTTCATATTACAATTAAAATCATTCCATACTATTCAGGCATTCAACATATTTCTTCCCTGCGGCAATAAACTCTTCAGGTGAAAAACCACCGCCTGATTCTTCAATAATAAAATTCCCTTGATAGCCTTCACTCACCATATAGGATAATACTTTGTGGTAATCAAAGTTGCCTTCATCTAGCGGTAAGTGAACATGTTCACCATTCAGCACATCATTGAAGTGTGCATTTTTGATGTAGGGAAGAATTCTTTTTAATGTTTCATTATATTCTCTGGTACTGTTTTTATGCATAAATGATTCAAAATGCACGATATCCAACGTCAGGAAAACACCATACTGATGGCATAAAATTTCATGTTGCTCATGACTTAGCACAATATACTTTTCTCTATCACTTCCGGTATTTTCCAGCAGGATTGTCATACCATTTTCTTTTGCAACTGCGGATAATTTCTCGATAGATTTAGACAACTGCTGAAAGTCAAAATCAGATATCCCATTATCATCAAACTCCAGATAACCGGGATGAATAGTAATATACTCAGCACCAATTTTCTTCGCTTCATAAATGAACGATTCAAGATAATCAACAGCAATAATCCTGTCCAACTCTTCACCATTCGCAATATCTGTTTTTATACCGATATAAGGCGCATGGACAGAATAATAAAGACCATTATCTTCTTTTAACTTATTTAATACAGTAACTTTCTCATTCCATTTCTCAGGATGATAATCAATTAAATCTCTTAGTTCTTTTTCAAACTCAATTTCAATTCTCTTAAAATCTTTACTTAATTGTTCAACCAAAATATCTATATCTGCCGGATTTTCAAAAATGTTTGTTGAAAAACCTATGTTTTGAGAAAAACGGTGCTGAGAAAAACTGTTTTGAGAAAAATGCATAACTATTCCTATTAAATATCTTGCTGAGAAATTTTACTGCTTGATAGTCTGTTAAAATAAAATTTTCTTTCCAACCCTAATGTATCAGGATTGATAAATTCGTAAGTCTCAGGGAATTTCTTAATCCCATTTTGATGAATACCTGCACAGGTTGAAAATGCATACTCACCTAATAAGGGTTTATTCGGATGAGGCAGTTTATTTATGATTTCATAATAAAAATTACATAGGTCAATGAGATCTTTCATATCAATATCTGCTTTAAACCTATTTTTGTATTCACTTCTATAAGAGAGAATTGCCATGATTTCTTCAAATGAAGCATTACCACAGCGCTCTCCGACACCTCCCAATGTCACCTGTACTTCATCGGCTCCGGCATCCATTGCACTGATTGAGTTAGCAACTGCCAACCCTAAGTCATTGTGACAATGTACAGAAAGCCGTATATTTGGAAACTTATTTTTAAAATAGCTAATAAGATTACTTATATATAGTGGTGTGGCACAGCCTGTTGTATCTGCAAAGCAGATATCATTGACATGATAAGATGCCAATAACTCAATTTTCTCTTCTAAAAGGTCGAAGCTTCCCCTTGATGAGTCTTCTAAAATAGCTGATATTTTACCTGTATAATCACTATTAGCTATATATTCCAAAGAGTCTTTCAGCATTAATAATATACTGTCTTTGGTGGAGTCAAACTTTTTTCTGATATGTATTTCTGAACCAACACACAGCAAGTTTAATTTAGTTTTTTTAAATCGGCTTAAAGCTAAAATTGTTCTTTTAATATCATCTGGTTTTAATCGGCATAAAGAAGCAATATAGGTATCTTTGAAGTTTATATTAGATGATGCAGCTTCATAAAAAAATCTTTCGCTATTCTCATCTGTTACCATGCCAATTTCTATAGTATCAACACCTAAATCAATTAAACGTGGTAACAACTTCAACTTTTTTTCATTCGAGAGTAAATACCCAATCCCCTGCTCACCATCTCTCAATGTTGTATCAAAAAAACATATTTTTTTCATTCACCCACCATGATATTAATGTAAATAAAACAGATGATATAATTAAGCTCTTCAATATAGAGCCTGTGTGTTTACTGATAAAATAAGCGGTTAAAACAGTAATAATTGCAAGAGCATAATTAATTTCAAAATGATTAATTAACTCGCTAATCTTTATATTACCAAGAGAGATATTTACAATAATACTTCCAAGTATGAAACAGACTGAATAATCTAAAGATGTAATCAGAAACCCATCTTTTTTGATTTTTTTGTTACCCATTAAGAATGGTATCACCCTCAGAAGGTAACTTATTGCTCCCATCAACAATATCATAATCATATTCAGACTCTCTTTTTAATTTTTAATTCATAAAATGCGATGCACATTCCAACCATAATGGGTATCGCTATATCCATAAGCTGAATATTTAATTCATTTATAAATGGCGCACATAATCCCCCAATCAACGTAGCAAAAACGGACAAATCTTTTCCGGCCCGTTTAGCGGTAAGAGACGAAAAATGGATCGGAATTAACATCACCAGAAAAAGAGAGATTGAATCATAATTCAGGTAGCCTGAGGATACATACCCCAATAGTGTCGCAAAGACAGCAATAATAAAACTAGGGATGGATACACCCAGATAATAATTAAACTGTGCTTTTCCTTCAGGGATCTTCTCCGAGACTAAATGAGCGTGAGTTACAGTGTATGTACTGGCGCTGAATGCCAACATTGACACAACTACCTGGCTTTTCGGAATGCCCTGAAAATACTGTGACATCACCATCGACATCAGAAAGAAACGAAAGTTAATGATCAGGGTTAATATTATCACTGATAAAAATGCGCCATCAGCAAGATAATTAATTACAGCAACCTGCAAAGGTGCAGCAAAAGTGAATACAGACCCTACCATTGTCTCTATTAATGAGATTCCTTTATTTTGATACAGAGCACCTACAGATGCAAAAATGAGGAAAAAAGAGATACAGACAGGTAATGAATCTAACATTCCTTTTCTGAATAAGGAGTTTTGCATTGAGCACCAACTTTTAATATCAATAAATTCATATCTAAAATCACGACATGAAAAAACATTACATTAAAAAAAATGGTGCTTCAATGTTTTTGATACCACCTAGTTGAGAACAATTATTATTAATGCTATATACGTATTTAATTCTTTTTCTTTAATATTAATTGAACATTTAAACAGCCAAAACAAAGTCCATAAAAATCAACCAGATAAACAAATTAAAAATAAATTGTGTTTTTTTAAAATTATTTCTCTACTGTCAAAAAATGGAATTAATCAACATTAGTTACAAGAACAGGTATAAACTATTAATTTTATCCGTATATTCCCATATGGAAATTAAAATACAACATATAATTTCATATTATATATAAATGATTGGGACTAAAAAAACCGTCATGTATCATGGTTTGAAAATAACTCTCACTATTAAAGAAGGTAAAATGAAAACTCTACACAAGATATTATTGGCTGGAATTATCCAACTTTGCTTTACACACTTAACTTATGCAGAATCGACTCTGAATAAGATCCAATCTTCGGGTGTATTTAAAATAGGAACAGAAGGCGCTTATGCGCCATTCAGTTATCACGACACTTCAGGGAAATTAACCGGGTTTGATGTGGAAATCGGCCGTGAAATTGCCCGGCGAATGAAAGTAGAACCTGAATTTATTGAGGGTAAATGGGATGGGCTGATTGCAGGTCTGGATGCCGGGCGCTCAGATGCGGTTATGAACCAGATTGCCATTACTCCCGAACGCCAGAAAAAATATATTTTTTCCCTGCCCTATGTAATTTCAGAAGCAGTCCTGATTACCAAAACCGATAACAATACCATTAAAACGTTTAATGATTTAAAAGGCAGAACCTCTGCCCATACTTTAACCAATAACTTTGCCCAGATTGCCCGCCAACACGGTGCAGAAATTATCGGCACCAATGGTTTTAATCAGGAAATTGAGCTTGTCAGTACGGGGCGTGCAGATGCAACCATCAACGATAAGCTGTCTTATCTCGACTATAAAAAACACCGCCCGGAAGCACCGGTAAAAATTGTAGCAGCCGATACTAATGCGGCACAGACTGCCGTGCTCCTGCGCAAAAACGATACCGAGCTAAAGGCCGCAGTTGATAAAGCGATTACGGAGATCAACGCTGACGGCACTTATCAGCGCATCTGGGATAAGTATTTTATGTCCTCACTTATACACTAGGATTTCAAGAGCCAACGCGAAAGACAGCGAGCGTATCAGTTCTAAGCTATAACTTTATTGTATATAACGATGTTCTCTTATTGCCATATCATCATTAAAACAAACTTATAAAAAATAAATACTTTTTTAGGAACGATATATGACACCATCCTGGCTCAGCTTAGCACTGGATTCTCTTTGGCCGATGATTTACGCGGGTCTGACATTCACCATTCCCCTGACGCTGATCACATTTGCCCTTGGCCTTACGCTGGGGTTTATCGTAGCTCTGATAAGGCTTTACGGACCTAAACCATTGGTTGCAGTCGTGCGTTTTTATGTCTGGCTGATCCGCGGAACACCATTATTGGTGCAACTGTTTCTGATATTTTATGCGCTGCCCAGCATCGGCATTACTCTTGAAGCATTCACCTCTGCCGTGATTGGCTTTACTCTGAATGTCGGTGCTTACACTTCAGAAGTGATCCGGGCAGCCCTTAATTCGGTTCCTAAAGGGCAATGGGAGGCTTCCCACTCTATTGGTATGAGTTGGTGGCAATCCCTTCGTCGTATCATACTGCCACAAGCAGCAAGAGTGTCTATTCCGCCGCTGTCAAATACCTTTATTTCTCTGGTAAAAGATACCTCACTGGCTTCTGTCATTACCGTACCGGAAATGTTTCTGGCCGCTCAGCGCATCGCTGCTGTGACATACCAGCCTCTGATCCTGTACACCGAAGCAGCTATCCTTTATCTGCTCCTGAGTTCGCTGTTATCAGCACTGCAAACCCGTCTGGAAAACAAGTTCTCCCAGCAATACGCTAAAAACGGCAATAATAAGGAAGTCAAAAATGATTCAGCTCTCTAACATTGAAAAAAGTTTCGACGGACAAAAGGTGCTGAAAAACATTAACCTGACCATAAAGGAAGGTAGTCTGACTGCCCTTATCGGGCCTTCCGGCAGTGGGAAAAGCACCCTGTTACGCTGCATTAATCTGCTGGAAATTCCACAGGCTGGTCAATTGATGCTGGGTAAAGAAAAAATCACTTTTACCGGCAAAGAGCGGCTTTCCCATAAAGAGATCCAGCGCTTTAGTCTGCAAACCGGAATGGTATTCCAGAATTTCCAGCTTTTCCCCCATCTCACTGTGATTGAGAACATCATGGAAGGGCTGATTTGGGTACAGAAATGGCCTCGTGAACGTGCCAGAGAGCGGGCTATGGAGTTACTGGAAAAAGTCGATATGTCCCATAAAGCAGATGTATGGCCAACCACATTATCCGGTGGTCAACAGCAGCGGGTTGCAATCGCCAGAGCGATGGCTCCATCACCAAAAGTATTATTATGTGACGAACCAACTTCAGCACTTGATCCTGAACTATCGAAAGAAGTCGTCTCAGTACTGAAACAACTGGCAGATGAAGGAACAACAATGTTAATGGCAACGCACGATCTGCGTCTGGCCGCTAATCTTGCCCATGATGTTATCTTTCTCGAGTTTGGGGAGATTATCGAATCGGGAAGCGCCAAACATATGTTTACCCGCCCGGATCACCAGCGCACCGTCGAGTTTGTTTCAACGCTGACAGAAACTTTACCGGACTGGCAAATATAGCGAGCCACAACATTTTTAGTTAAACAATTCGGAGAACATAATGAAAGTATTCTTAAAATTGCTGCTGGCTGGTGCCGTTACCCTTGCAATCACTGCTCCCAGCTATGCCGGTAAAGATTTTGATGCCATAAAAGCCTCTGGCGTATTTAAAGTTGGTACAGAAGGGACATATCCTCCATTTACCTACCATGATGCGACCAATAAATTAACTGGCTTTGATGTCGATATCGCCAGAGAAATTGCACGCCGGATGGATGTTAAACCAGAGTTTACGGAAGTGAAATGGGATGGTTTGATTGCAGGTCTGGATGCCAAACGCTTTGACGCCGTTATTAATCAGGTAGGCATTACTCCTGCGCGAGAGGCCAAATTCAGCTTTTCGATCCCTTATACTGTCTCTCAGGTAGCACTTATCACACGGGATAATAATAACAGCATTAAATCTTTTGATGACCTAAAAGGAAAGCGCTCTGCACAATCTCTGACCAGCAATTACGGGCAATTAGCAATATCTTATGGCGCGACACTGGTTAGCACAGATGGCTTTAACCAATCCATTGATTTGGTTGCCACCGGTCGGGCAGATGCCACATTGAATGATCGCCTGTCATTTTTGGATTTCAAAAATCAGCGCCCGAATGCGCCCGTTAAAATTGTCGCTCAACAGACTGATGCCAGCAAATCAGCCGTTTTATTGCGCAAAGGTGATCCTGAATTGGTAGAAGCTATTAATAAAGCATTACAAGGCATGAAAGATGACGGAACTTATGCCCGCATTTCCGAGAAATATTTCGGTATTGATATTTCGAAATAAATAATTAACTGATTAATCAGATTATATCCTTCAATTGCATTATCTTTTGCAAAGTGTCGGATATAATCCGATTCTTATCATAATTGATCTTATACACAATGGATTTCAAGTTGCATCGCGCCGGCAAGGGAACAAATCCCCGGGAGCATAGATTAACTATGTAACCGTAGCCAACAAAGAGGCAGCTAAAAGATGAAGTGTATATATATTTATTGTTACCAAGCATCCGGACCAATCCATAATGTACTAATCTCATTATCAGTGTGCTCACATTGAGCATATATTTTTTGCCCGGAAGAAGCAGCATAAAGGGCATTACTCAGAAAAGCCTTACCTAAAAGAGTATTATCTGTATATTTTATCCAGTAAAACTCATTAGATTTTGCATCCTTAGCAACACTGACCCCTATGCGATATGGATCTTCCCTATCATATCCAGTCGCTACAGAAAGAATATAGCCCTTATATGGCTTACCCTGTACACAACTCTTTCCAAACTGAATATTAGGAGGATGCTTATAATTATTATTAGGTTGTGAATTTCCTACTTGATTATATGAAATCGCTTCTGCTATACCGCAGGTCACTAAAATACCACATGCAAATAAACAAGAAATACCATTAAATAACTTCATATTAACCCCTAATTAAAAATTTATTATTTTAACATCAAGAATGAGTATCATAATTAGTGATAAAAATAATACATTTACGTATGAAGCAATAAACATAAAACAAAAGAAAATTTAATATCAATTAAATAAGATCCATTAAAAATATAGAAAACATCATTTAGATAATAAGTTAACAAAAACCAGATAGGGACAACATTACAACCAAGGTTACTATATCTATATAGTATAGTACCGATATGGTACTTTTGTCATTTTTTCATGGCTAAATTTTCAATATTTAACAAAATAAGATAATAACTTTAATAATCAGTCACCTTCATGGAAATGAATTGACTTTAATCTAAATCAGGATATGTATAGCAGTTTAACTTCAACACATTGATTAAAAATGGATAAAGCAAAATAACTTTATCACCAGATATCACACTTTTGGGTTGGCATTGAATTAAATCTTACAACTGTTTACGATATCTTCGGTAAATTTATCGAATTAATCCATACTGTTACCAGATTATTATCTCAAGCGCTTGGCAAAATTTTTAACCCGTACCCAAAAATAAAAAGACATAATGAGAAAACAATGATTAAAAACACAACACCTAACTACGTCATCCGCCTCATTACTCAACAAGATAACCCAGATATTGCAGCCATTATTCGCGAGGTATCCGCCGAACATGGTTTAACGGCTGATAAAGGATTCGCCGTTGCTGACCCTATTCTGGATACTCTCTACGAAGTTTATAGTCAGCCCCGCAGTGCGTACTGGGTTGTTGAAATGGCGGGAAAGGTCGTCGGAGGCGGAGGCGTTGCCCCACTAACAGGTGGTGATCATAATACCTGCGAGCTGCAAAAAATGTATCTTTCATCAGCATTACGGGGCATGGGCGTTGCCAAGCAAATCGTCAGGCAATCTCTGGAATTCGGAGCAGAACAGGGCTTCACTCGCTGTTATTTAGAAACAACAGAAAACCTGAAAGCAGCTATCGCTCTGTATGAAAAACTGGGATTCAGTTACCTTGATGCACCACTGGGTAATACCGGACACAGTGATTGTGAGGTCAGAATGGTCAGGGAGTTGTAAGGCCATAATAATATGCCCCGCGTGAACCGTGGGGCAAATGCGATTGAAAAAACTCAGTGTAATCTGGGTTCATCTTCTTCAGGGAAGAGATCGCCTATATCATCTTCATCATCTTCATCATCTGGCGCATTAGGGTCTTCAAAATAAGTCCCCCAGCCATCATAATTCACACCAATTTTCTCAGCCAGATCCATCAACTGCTCAACCTGTACAATGATCAGATCAGCATCCAGACGGCTTTCACTAATCACGTCGCAGCACATCAAAATAACGCGATCTTCTGTTTCCAGCTCTTCTGCATCTGTTACTTCATAACCAAGTTTAAATGCTTCAACAGCCGCTTTTTCCAGAAGATCAAAGTCTTCTGCTGAAAAATGGTGTTCAATGATATAAAGCGCATCAGGATCACTGCCATCTTCCAATAACTCTTCGATGATCAAGCGAGTTTCTTCACGCTGTTCTTCCAGTGCATGTGGGTCTGCCATGCCAATCCCCCTGTCAGTTGGCTATCCTGTTCCGCATTCTCCCATCTTTTACTTACAAAGGATATAGCTATCCCATGTTGTTAAACCAAAAGTACAGGCCTTAAGTACCGAATCACAATTCTGCTGGCTCTTCTTAAATCTTCAATACACACTACAGCACTTGCAATAAGATTTTTTATTGATATATATTGCATATTAATTCATTTCCATCTTGTAGGGATAATGCCGCATGAATCCATTTTTCCACTGCCACTTTCTGAGATTACTTGACTATAAGCCTGAGGAAATTGAAATTTTCTTATCCTTGTCTACGGAATTAAAAACGAATAAAAAATCAGGTAAAGAAATTCCTCTACTGGTAGGAAAGAATATCGCCCTGATTTTTGAGAAAGATTCCACCCGCACACGCTGTGCATTTGAGGTTGCAGCACATGATCAAGGGGCAAATGTCACCTATTTAGGCCCCAGCGGCAGCCAGATTGGGCATAAAGAGTCGATCAGGGATACAGCAAGGGTTCTCGGGCGTTTGTATGATGGTATTCAGTACCGTGGTTATGGGCAGACAATCGTCGATACACTGGCAAAATATGCCGGTGTTCCCGTCTGGAATGGCCTGACGGATGAATTCCATCCAACTCAGCTATTAGCCGATCTGCTGACCATGCAGGAACACAGTAAAAAGCCATTCACCGAAATGAAACTGGCCTATCTGGGCGATGCCCGTAATAACATGGGTAATACATTGCTGGAAGCGGCTGCATTGACGGGGCTGGATGTGCGGCTGGTTGCGCCAAAAACCTGCTGGCCGGATGCACAATTGGTTAATGAATGCCAAGCACAGGCAATAGCGACTGGCGGAAAAATCACACTGACGGAAGATATTGCCACTGGCGTACAGGATGTGGATTTCCTTTACACCGATGTCTGGGTCTCAATGGGTGAACCGAAAAACGTCTGGCAGGAGCGCATTAAATTATTAGCTCCTTATCAGGTTAATATGGATATTATAAAAATGACGAAAAACCCAGATGTGAAATTCCTGCACTGTCTCCCGGCATTTCATGATGAAGAAACCATTCTGGGTAAACAAATTGCGGAAGAATTCAATTTGTCTGGTGGTCTGGAAGTAACCAATGAAGTTTTTGAATCAAAACACAGTATTGTTTTTGATCAGGCAGAAAACCGCATGCACACCATTAAAGCAGTGATGGTAGCAACATTGGTACAGGAACTGGATTTATGATTAAAGCCTTATGCGGTGCACTTAAGCACCGCTTACAGTTTCACAAAAACAAGTAGCCATCTTCTATCACTCACCGCCGACTTAACGCCAGATTAAACGCAAAAAACAGAAATAACCCTCCTGTCGCCCGGTTCATCCATTTAATGACATTCCCTCGGCGTAAGATATGGGAAAGCGGGCGGGTAGCATAAATCAGCGCTAATGACCATATCGTACCCAGTACGACATGAATGGCGACTAAGCCAAATGTCCAGACTATCGGCGAATGCCCCTGAGGAATAAACTGAGGTAAGAAAGAGACATAAAATACGCCCATCTTTGGATTTAATACGTTTCCCAACATGCCTTTGATAAACCAGTTCGACGTTTTAACCGAAGAAGTGTTTTCGCCACCAAGCTCGGAGTTAGGGCGCAGGATCATCTGGACTCCCAACCAGCATAAATACAGTGCCCCGCACCATTTCAGAATATTAAATGCCAGCTCAGACACCGCAATCAGCGCCCCCAAACCAAATGCCACCATCGCTCCCCAGATAAAGCATCCTGCATCAATCCCAAGAGCTGCCTGAAAAGCTTTCCTACCACCTTCTGCGGCGGCGGTTCTTAAAATCAAAGCTGTATCCAGACCGGGTGTTAATGTTAATAATGTGGCAGCAACCATGAATGCCAGCAGAGAATCCAGAACTGTCATTTTTATCTCCATAGATAAGCGGGCGTAATTGGCTTCATTTTTATTTAATACTGATATATTCGACAGAAACCGCCTTTGTCAACCAAACGCCATTCTCCACCTGATGAAATCAGCATTTTTTATCTATTTTTCATTACCCAACGATTCAAATAACTATCAAGCAATTCCTGATTACGCTCACGATTATCCTTAAGCTCACAACGTATCAGTGTCTGATCCAGTTCTGATTCAATAAAGGCGTGCACTGTCGGTTTACGCGCACCGTATTCTGCCTCATTTGCAGAGCGTTTAATCCGTAACAGGTCTGTAATTTCTGCTTTTAATTGATGATCATAAACTGTACCAGCCACCAGCGTTTCAAAATCTATCGGTGGTACCCCTTTGCCCATCTCAATCCAACGTACCGCCAGTAATGGCCGTAATACATAGAAATATTTTTTTAACCGGACTTCTTCACCCTGCAAATAACCCCGGAAGTTTTTCTTTGCCATAGAAAGATAGTGATAACGCGCTTTCATATCCGAGAAAAAATGTGGCACCATCGTTTTAAGCCCATTAGTTGCAGCCGCGTTAGCATGATAAATAACTGGTGAATCCAGCCACTCCATCAATGCCGGGTTTGCCTGCTTCATGAGTTTTAAGGCCTTACGTAGCTCCCAACCGCTGATATCCAATTCATCACTGATTGGCAGTTCAATAACATCCCGACCCGCTTCCACTTTGAGATACCAATCCACAGGGTGAACATAAATAAACCGCACATCGTAATCGCTGTCCGGTGAGGCAAAACCCCACCCACGGCTACCCGATTCACAGGCGTACAATACTCGTACACCATATTTTTTCTCTATTTTTTCCAGTTCTTTTTTAATACGGCTCCGCATTTCCGGGCTGACTGTTTCTGCTTCCTTTTTCATTTTCCTTTTTCCTATTGATCCTCTATCCTTTTACACACACTACCTGCCGCAAGGTATGCACAATTTCCACCAGCGAAGATTGTGCTGTCATCACTGCATCAATATCTTTATATGCCATCGGAATTTCATCAATGACATCACTGTCTTTACGGCACTCAACATGCGCTGTAGCTCGCTTCTGATCACTCACAGTAAAACGTTTTTTTGCTTCAGTACGACTCATTACACGCCCTGCTCCGTGGCTGCATGAGCAAAAACTCTCTTCGTTCCCAAGGCCACGGACAATATAACTTTTCGCCCCCATCGAACCCGGAATAATTCCCATCTGGCCTTTACGGGCTGACACTGCGCCTTTGCGGGTTACCAAAACCTCTTCCCCGTAGTGCTGCTCACGCTGCACATAGTTATGATGGCAATTCACGGCTTCCTGCTGGGTTGTAAACGGTTTTGGTATCTCTCGTGACAATGCTTCAAGCACTCGGTGCATCATCACTTCTCTATTCTGGCGCGCATAATCCTGTGCCCAGTCCACTGCTTCCATATAATCGCCGAAGTAACGGTTTCCCTCCTCAAAATAGGCCAAATCACGATCAGGCAGGTTAGCGATATGTTGCTGCATATCTTTCTGTGCCAGTGTAATAAACAGATTACCGATGGCATTTCCTACCCCACGGGAACCGCTATGCAGCATTACCCAAACACAATCCGCTTCATCAAGACACAGTTCTATAAAATGATTCCCTGTTCCCAGCGTACCCAAATGTTGACGGTTATTGGTGTTCAGCAGTTTCGGGTATTTATCGGTAATATGTTTAAATCTATCCGCCAACGTTGCCCAATGTTGATCGACTATTTCCGGTGCCTTATTCCAGGAACCTTTATCCCGTCCTCCACGGTTCACAGTACGTCCATGCGGTACAGCAGCTTCAATGGCATAACGGATATTCTGTAGATTATCCGGCAAATCCGATGCCACCAGCGAAGTACGGACTGCTATCATTCCGCATCCAATATCCACCCCAACCGCAGCCGGAATAATGGCTCCGCGCGTCGGAATTACGCTCCCGATGGTGGAACCCTTACCGACATGAACATCCGGCATTACTGCCAAGTGTTTAAATACGAAAGGCATTTTGGCCGTGTTTTGTAATTGTGTAATCGCCTTTGGATCAACAGGCACTCCATTTGTCCACATTTTTACCGGAGCACCATTTTCCTGAGTCAATAAGTTATAAGCGTTGGTTTTCATTTCAGTTGTTGTCATTTTTGTTCTCCTTTGATTTTTGATACTTAGTTGTATTGCCAATCCCGTGCCAATTTTGAAAAAACACAAAAAATATTTTTATTGCATTGAAAAATAACAATTTTTATTCTCCTGCATTTTTTATGATTGTTTTTATCATTTGATTTTTTTATCTTTTTATATCGTCATTTATAAATTTAGATAATTAATCATAGAGGCAAGGATGAAACGCAGAGTTGCTATCGGGGTTTTAGGGACAACATTAGATAAACGAGGGAAAAAGGCGAATCGTTGGACTAAATGGCGCCCCACTATCGGATTATGTCAGCAGCCTGAACTACCGGTCGATAGGCTGGAGTTACTGTATCAAACAGATAACTACAGTCTGGCGCAACGAGTTAAAGAAGATATTGAAGAAACCTCTCCCCAAACTCGTGTTGTTCTGCAAGAAACCCAGATTGAAGACCCGTGGGATTTTGAGGAGGTTTATACTGCCCTGCTTGATTTTGCAGTTCGCTACCCTTTCGATATTGAGCATGAAGAGTATCTGGTACATATCACTACGGGAACTCATGTTGCCCAGATTTGCTGGTTTCTGCTGACTGAAGCACGTTATCTGCCAGCCCGGTTAATTCAGACATCCCCCAGAAATAGTGGTCGCGATAGCCATCCAGAAGGCATCTATACCATTATCGATTTAGATCTCAGTCGCTACACCACACTAACCAGCCGCTTTCTGCGTGAACAACAAGAGCAGGTTGCCTTCCTGAAATCAGGTATCGCTACGCGCAATAACCACTTCAACCAGATGATCGAGCAGATTGAGCGTGTTGCTCTGCGTTCTTCCGCACCGATTCTGCTGACCGGGCCAACCGGTGCAGGTAAGTCTTTTCTGGCTCGTCGAATCTACCAACTCCGGCAATCACGCCATCTGCTTAAAGGGCGTTTTGTCGAAGTGAACTGTGCAACATTGCGTGGTGATAATGCCATGTCTACACTATTCGGACACGTTAAAGGGGCATTTACAGGTGCGATCCAGCCGCGAACCGGCCTATTACGCGAGGCCGATGGTGGTATCTTATTTCTGGATGAAGTGGCGGAGTTAGGCCTTGATGAACAGGCAATGTTACTGAAAGCCATTGAAGAGAAAAATTTCCTGCCATATGGCTCTGATCGGGAAGTCTACAGCGACTTTCAATTAATTGCGGGTACTCATCGGGATCTGCGCAATTGGGTGGTTCAGGGGAAATTCCGTGAAGATTTGTATGCCCGTATCAATATGTGGACTTATCAGTTACCCGGACTTGCCCAGCGTCGTGAAGATATTGAACCCAATATCGACTATGAACTGGCTCGCTATGCACAAATGCAGCAAACACAGGTTCGCTTTGATAAAGAAGCACGGCAGATTTACCTGAGTTTTGCCTGTTCAGAACAAGCCGAGTGGCGGGGAAATTTCCGTGAGTTAAGTGCCTCTGTCGCTCGCATGGCAACATTTGCTGAAAATGGCCGCATCAATCAATATCTGGCAGAAGAAGAAATTATCCGCCTAAAACAACACTGGCAAGGAGAAAATAGTTCCTCTCTGCTACCGGATCATTTAGCAGAAATTGATCTGTTTGATCGCCAGCAGTTAGAAACCGTTATCAAAGTTTGTCGGGAATCTGCCAGTTTATCAGAGGCTGGGCGCAAGCTTTTCGCTGTTTCCCGCCAACAAAAGAAACAACCCAATGATGCCGACAGGTTACGTAAATACCTTGCCCGGTTCGGTCTGGACTGGGAAATCATTCAGCAATATTAGGACAAGACGATATGGAGCTAAAATTTCTGGGTACCAGCGCAGGTATTCCGACTAAAGAACGCAATGTCACCAGCCTTATTCTCGACTTACAGGAGACCCGCAGTTCGCTGTGGATGTTTGACTGCGGTGAAGGAACGCAACACCAGATCCTTCATTCCCCGATTAAAATCTCCAAACTGGAAAAGATCTTTATCACCCATTTGCACGGTGATCATATCTTTGGCCTGCCCGGCTTATTATGCAGCCGATCAATGGGAGGCTCTACCGACCCGCTGACGCTATACGGACCAAAAGGCATACGCCAGTTTGTGGAAACAGCACTGCAATTAAGCAGTTCTTTTCTGACCTATCCGTTGGAAATTATTGAAGTACAGTCGGGATTATTGTTTGATGATGACACAATGAAAGTCACAGCTTACGCCCTGAATCATCGCGTGGAGTGTTATGGCTATAGGATTGAAGAGCATGATAAACCCGGCGCTCTGGATGCACAAAAACTGAATCAGGATGGCATTCCCCGTGGCCCGTGGATGCAAACCCTGAAACAAGGCGGCACAGTAACACTGGAAGATGGGCGGACAATTTGCGGTAAAGATTATCTGGGAGCCTCAATTCGAGGCAGATCATTAGCTATTTTCGGCGATACCGAACCCACACCAGAAGCCCTGAAACTGGCAGCTAATGTTAATGTTATGGTACATGAAATCACACTGGAAGATGCGTTTGCCAAAAAAGCCAATGAGCGCGGTCATTCTACCACCAAACAGGCGGCAACACTGGCCCGTGATGCCAAAGTAAAACACTTTATCGCAACACATATCAGCGGACGTTATGGTAAAGAGGACTGTCCACGATTACTGGCAGAATGCCGGGAAATATTTCCTAATACTGATTTAGCTGAGGACTTTTTGGTATTTGCGGTTAAGTAATCTGATACCCAATATGGCTGATAATCATGATGCAAATACACATCCTATTCGCCCCATAAAATGAGAAGGTTATGCACCTTATTTGCATCATAAATAAATTGGAATGACGAGCGTAGTTCACGTTATAGATTAAAGCATCAATAGAACATTAAATTGGCTCCCAGTGTGGAGAATAAAGCGAGTTATTCACTTCGCGATTCAATTCATGAGCGATAATTTGCAACAAAAATTTCTCTCAACAGATCTTGCGATGAATGCAATCACGAGTATAATGCGCGACGATTTGCCGGGAGAAAACATGAAATACTGCACTGCATATAACATTGCAAAACAACAACCTAACGAAGAACTGCCAACTGGCAGCCTGGGTGTATTGTTTTTCCCGTTACTAAACCGAACATTTAAAAAGCCCCTCCATTGAGGGGCTTTTTTTCGTCTGTCCAGTCCAAGGCTAAAAGTCATAACAGAGGAATGTAAACATGGCTAACCCGTTATATCGCAAGCATATCATTTCAATTAATGATTTGAACCGCGCAGATCTTGAATTGGTATTGCAGACGGCTGCAGCCCTGAAAGCCAGTCCACAGAATGATTTACTGAAACATAAGGTGATCGCCAGCTGCTTTTTTGAAGCCTCCACACGCACCCGCCTTTCTTTTGAAACGGCTATCCAGCGACTTGGTGCCTCTGTTGTCGGTTTTGCCGACAGCAGCAATACTTCATTGGGCAAAAAAGGGGAAACGCTGGCTGATACCATTTCTATTATCAGCCAGTATGCTGATGCGATTGTCATGCGTCATCCACAGGAAGGGGCAGCCCGCCTTGCTTCTGAATTTTCCGGCCATATTCCTATCATTAACGCCGGTGATGGTTCAAACCAACATCCAACCCAGACTCTGCTCGACCTATTTACCATTCAGGAAACTCAGGGCAAGCTCGATAACCTGAAAATCGCTATGGTTGGTGACTTGAAATATGGTCGAACCGTCCACTCATTGACACAGGCTCTGGCGAAATTTGAGGGTAACCATTTCTGCTTTATCGCTCCAGACGCCCTTTCTATGCCGAGCTACATTCTGCACATGCTGGATGAAAAACAGGTGAGCTACAGTATTCATAACAATTTTGAAGACGTAGTGCCTGAGCTGGATATCCTGTATATGACCCGCGTTCAGAAAGAGCGCCTTGATCCTTCTGAATACGCCAATATCAAAGCCCAGTTTGTCCTGCGTGCTGCGGATTTGTTGAACGTTAAAGATAATTTGAAAGTTCTGCATCCATTGCCACGTATCGATGAAATTACGGTTGATGTGGATAAAACCCCTTACGCCTACTATTTCCAACAGGCAGGCAATGGTATTTACGCACGTCAGGCGTTGTTGTCGCTGGTGCTGAATGAAAATGTTGTTATCGATTAATTCTCAAATAGCTTATTAACGAAAATAAGCTGCTATTAATATTATGACTAAGGAAATTATTCTTTAGTCATAATGTTATTTCTCCAACAAACCAGTTAACATCACTTCTTCGAAAACTTTCTTATAAAAACAAAGTTAATTACCATAAGTTAATGTCCAAAAAGAAAGTGTCACCAACCGTTATAATTAAAACTATTAAATTAAAATAAGCCTTGAATTTAAATCATTCCTCTTGTTTTAGACTTTCATTAAATTCAGTTATTATCGTCTGTTTAAATAAATTATTTTTGTTAAATTAAATCCACTAAAAATAAAAAATTGACGATATTACATCATGCACAGGCAAGAGAATTACTATCAACGATATGAAAATATTTGGGTTGCCGAATTTTCATATGGATATTTTGATTCAGAACAACAAAAACAGCGACGTTATTCTGCTCAGGCATTAATTTATGCTAAAAGCCAGCATTTGGCATTGCTTCAACTCTCTGACCATATGTTGAATTCACTGCGAGCAGATGAAGGGCAATACAAAAAAATACTGCCTTTCTTACAATATTTAGATAGCAGCGAGCTGCTTGAAAAACATCTGATTCTGAACCTCAATAAAATCAATACAGAGCAACCTATTTGGGTACTGAATCCACTGGATATCAGCGAGACTCTCCCTATTGATACCGGAGAACTGTCAATCACCCAATATCCTTGCGCACCCTTTATCGGCGATAACGATTTTAATCAACACTGGATCAATGACGATTTATACGCTCTGCTTTATCAGCAAAAACAGAATACGACCAAATATTCACACTGTTATCTGGTCATCGATGCAGGGGTTTATCATAAACACGCTGGACACTTTATTGTTCCTTCGCTGATGGCATCCGGTTTACCTTATCGTTGTCTGTTCAAAGGAACCACACAAATTACCCTTGAAGATGCTGCACCTTATCTGGTCGAACTGACCGGCCAAGAAGATATTCGATTTTTGCGGGAAATATTTATTACCCATCATACGCCGGATATCGGCATTTTTATCCATACCGACAGCCAGTTTGATGAGTTGTATAACCACCTGCGTAAATTTTCTTATTTACAACATGAAACCAATAAAGAATGGGTATTCTTCCGATTCTATTATTCACTAAGTCTGGATTTAACACTAAAAAGCTTATCCCGTGGTGCTCTGGCTTCTTTTATGCGAAACATCGGTGCCATTTACGGTTTAACGAATGAAAACAGCATCATGAAAATTACCGTTGCAGATAGTATCAGGGAAGCCAAACTGGAAACCGTGACGATCAATAATAGGATGCACCACAATCTTGAACGGTATGTGCAGCAGAGATATTTCCATAAGGTCAAAACGTTTATTCAGGAGAATATCCCACAGCAATGTCAGGTTCCAGAAGAACAACTACTCCCTTTTATCACAAAACATGCCAATTACTCCTACCTGCACGGTTTTACCCTTGAATTGACCGGATTGTATTACATTATGGCCCGATCGGTTACCGCAAAAAATGATGATCTTTGGTATCACACACTGGAAACCGTCCAATCCGAACCATCCAATCAGGAAGCTAGATCTTACAAACTTCTCAAGGAGTGCCTTACCCCTACAACATGGAGCCAGTCATGACCTCTTCAATCACTAATATTATTGAAAATGCTAACAATTACATCTCTAAACTCGATATGGGAAGTACTAAATACCCGTGTGATGGAAATATCAAACCGATCTATCCTGTACGTTATGCCTATGTCAATTTTTTCGGAAAAGAGCTGGAAAAACCTGAAGCACCTCCAGATATTCATACGTTGATGTCTGCGGCATCTTTGCAGGAAAGCAAAGGCTATGCGGCTCGTTTGATGCGCTCTGGCTGGATTTATATCCGGGAAGAAGACGACATGGAACATCGTCCCAGTCAAACCGCTTATTTCCATATCTTCAAATATGATGTGGAAAAAAGCGCAGATAACGATGATACCCCAAGAGTTGAGCGTTTCCGCAAGTACATGTACCGCAATAATAAAGATGCCCGCGATGGTGTGATACCTGAACCGGGCTTGCGTGGCGAGGGTTATCCTTTCCTGTTTGTAGCGAAAGATGTTTCAAATATCAGCATTGCTTACAGTGAACACCTCTGGCATCCCGATGTGATTGCCCGCATGAACAGTAGTAAGAAACTGCGCGAAAAAACCATGCAGTTTATTAATCTGGATGCTGATCAACAGCAATACGCCATTGAAGCCACCGAAGCTAATCTCACAAAACTTATTGAGGATTATAAAACCCGCAAAGAACAGTTTGCCGCCGCTAAAGCTAAAATCGATGCTAAAAAGTTTGAGGAGTTAGATATAAAAAACCTCCGAATCGATGAACTGACCACGGAAAAATCCTATGAAATGGATGCAGAGGATATTGCCAAAGAAATCCGTAATAAACTGTGTTATCAGGAAAAAGCTCGGATTGTGATCCTGCATGATCCCGTTGGGCGGCAGAAGGAGATTTTAGAGGCGCATGATATTCTGGATTTATTACAACAATATAATGCTGAGCGCAATCTTTATCCGATGACTATTGGAATGTATATTGAGGATTACATTAAAAATTTTAATAGAAAATCTCCAATAGCAAGGCGAGCTAATAAAGAAGTATTAAACCAACCTGCTGTGAGACGTGAGTGGCCAAAAATAAGAGATTCACATCTGGAATTTGAAAAACGACAGGATATTTTTATTGGTTTATTTAAAGCATTTGCCAGTGCTCCTGCGGTTACTGGAAAAGTCGGCAGCCTTGATACTTATTTCCAGCATTTTTTCTGCCTTCATGAGAAACAAGAAATATCAAATGAAAGTGATATTCAGGACGTTTACACTTTTGTTGCCCTAGTTTCAGATATTTTCCATGGGTTACAAATGTCCGTTACATCGGAAAAAATGCTGGAAGAGTTGATTTCATCAGCAGCAGAAAAACCAACAACACTAAAAGATTTCTTTGAAACGACGCTGGATATCCTCTCCAATGGGTTATTAGCCCCAAACAAAGACGCAAAAGCCAAAAGAGACACAATTAAAGTAGCTGAGAAAAGCTATACCCCTCAATACAGCTCCAATGCTTGGGAAATAGCTGCAACAGGTATGGTAAAAGTACTGACTCATGGTGAAAGCAAAGACGTCGCTAAGACACTTCATCAGATTTCCAAAGGTGTTATTAAAAATGCAGAAGACTTTATCAATAACCCCGACAAACCGATCCAACAATCTAAAAATTTTCTGAATGAACAGATGTTAAAGATGTCAGTACACGTCTCAGAAAAATTCCTTGAACTATTTGGCAAAATTATTGGTAAAGCGCTGGCAATAATGGAAACAGGTTCAATCGCTATAAGTGGACCACTGACTCATTTAAGTGATACTGCCATTCGTTTAATTACCCACAAATTTGTGCCTGCTTTAATGCAACCGTTCGGTATTGTTATTGATTACCGTGAAGGGCTTCATATAACCCCTGAAGAGTTCAACAAAATCCAAGATCGTTTAGCAAAGATTGCAGCTAAAAAAAGTTATTCTGGCAATAAAAAGTCACAGATTCATAAACATAATGAAACATTTAAAAAGTTAAATAAATCGCAGTCACTTTTCTATGACAAATTGCAAGAAATGGAGATTCCCAGCAAGGCAGAACAACAAATTGAAAACTCTATTAAGCAAACAGGTAGTTACGCTAAAAAAACCGGAATAAAGATAGGAAATGCAGTCTCCGAGCAAGTAAAAACAACGTCAGTTCAAGCCGTTATTGGTATCAAACTTGCTAAGATAACTATCAGAGAAGGCTTTAAGACTTCTTTTGATTTTTTTAAAGTCGGCACACATAAAACCACAATTTTACTGGAGAAAATATCACCGGGGCTCAGCTTGTTTTTCAATGTTCAGACAGCAACTTCAGTTGTTATACAGTCCCAATACAGTCGTAATAACCCACTAGATCAGGATGAACTCAGTTTATCTTATGATGTGATTAAATTTTCAGCAGCACTTATATCACTCACTGCTGATTTAGTGCTAATTACATCCAAGGTCACCAAACACGCCCACAAGTTTATGCCACACGCCTCTCCAGCCCTGTTAAATAGTCTCAAAAATGTTTCAGATAACTTATCAAATAAACTTCAAGCCAAGTGGGTAAAATCAGGCCTTGGATTGGTTAATATCATGGGTGCTTATATTTCCTTTATTGATGGACGAAAAGCAGAAAATATCGGTAATAAAGGAGCTGCATACGGCAACTATGCCGTGGGATTAGGAAGTGCAGCATTAGGTACAGCCAGTATAACAGCTGCTATAAGTCCAACATTAATGACCTCTGCCTTTGTAGTAGGAATAACGACTATGGGGTGGATATTAGTGATTGGGGGCACTATTCTCCTAATAGCATCCAATTCTTCTGATACACGAAATTTATTTCGTAATAGTTTTTGGGGAAATGGGGAAAAATACCCATTTTGGGGAAGAGGTAAACGCCAATCATTTATAGAACAGTTAAAACAAGCTAAGGAAATAAGTCATGAACCTAATATTCAGCGTGCTTTTGATATTGAAAGTCAAGAATTTTTAAACTTATTTTTTATGCCTACATTATCCATTAAGCGTAAGCAGATATATAATAAATTCAGCAGCATTTATACCTTTATATTACCTGCTTTTCGAGAAGGAAGTTCAGATCTCCATTATGCTTTTTATCAACTTCTCCCTAAAAAACCGGTAAATACCTGGTTATCAGGCAATACAGCTCCCGTAGAGCTTATTCAAAAACATAAAGAATCACTTAAAAAAGAACAAAAACATCATGAAGGGTTAAAATCTCAGGCTGAAGAAATTGACGGAAAACTCTACCTATACGACAAAGAACTCACGGAGAAATTCCGTGAAGCTTTAGAAACAGCCAAGGCAGAATACAAAAATGGTAATCTTGAACTTATTATCACGATTGAAGATAGATATCCCTATCCTAATGAAGAAACAGCTGAATTATTCTGGCACTATATTCCATTCGAAGGTGCCGCTGTTCCATTACGTTACTTAGCGCATAAAGAAGAAAAAGAAGATATAAGTAAAAAATCCATTATAGGATTTAAAAACACGGAGTTCCGATAAAATGAACATGTCACAAAAACCATTTGAACCTTACCATGATACTCCCCCAAATCTACTGATCGATCAGCAGGAATCTCTGCTAGCAATGCCAATGGAGAAAAAAAGTTATGAAGCGTTAAAGAGTTATCTTCCTCTTAACAGTGTTGATGATACTCAATGCACTCTACGCAATCCACAACGCCTTGTTCGTATAATGGTACTATTTCCTCTTCTTATTGCCGTATTACTGATTTTTCATCACAATGTTGTTGATTTTCTTGTTCAAAAAAAAGACGATGATGTCAATATATTACGATGGGTCAAGATCATTCGTGAAGAATATGGAGAAGATTTCTATCTACGCAAAGATCTCCCTAATAAAATAGAAAGTGCCCGTTTTATTGGTAACGATAAAACCGTTTCCTTTTGGAAATATCTATATTATCGCTATAATTATTTTCATGCTAGCACCAAAATCTTGATTCAAGACTTTTTCCTTTTCGGCACATTACTAGCCTTTTCTCTTGTTCTAATATACACCTGCTTTTTCTGGCGATTACAAGCACCAATATTTATTGATCGAAATAGGCAACTTTTTTTTAGCTGGTATAAAGGTAAGGTTTATGCGGCTCGTTATTCACAAGTCGGTATTTCCTATCAGGCAGGACCCGGTAAAATCACACAAGTCATGGGATTAGCCATGTATACATTAAATAATGATAACTCACTAATTTATAAACCTTTCCAGCTATGCCTTGCTTACTTATCTTTCTGGGGATTTAACTCCAAACTACAACAAGACGAAGCCCATGCTTTTATCATCAAATATCTTATAAAAGGAAAAGATGCTGTTGCGGCCACTGACTACAAACGCTTTCCAGCTTTATTTTTATTCAAAGACAAAAAACCTGTTAATTTTGATGAACAAATGGAACGTATTTTGATGGAATTGGATAAACGGGATAACGAAAAAACAAGTAATACAAACGAACGAGAAAATAAGTAAGCTTGTCAAAAAATTTACTTTATTACATACATGATGTAGTAATCTCTACTTCTTTAACTAACCAGCAGGAATTCCTGCTGGCTATGCAAATAGAAGGAAAAAAACAAACTGAATAATGGAATGTAGGAAGAAAAAACAGCTAAAAGGAAAACACTTAATTATGAATTGGCTAAAAAAACTAAATACTCATAAAAATGCGCTTCCAGTGGTACCATTTATAGATCGGAAAATAGAATTATTAAAAATACCATTTTCCAAGAGGGTTCAAGAAGAATTAAATCACAATATTCCACTTTGCAGTATTGATGATGATATATGTTCTATACGTCGTGGCCCATATGGTTTTAATTCTATTATTCTATCGCTATTTTTCGTTATGTTATTTATAATTTACGGCCTTTTCTATAGCACCATATTTGAGGAACAACAGTTCTATCATCGTTACAAAATCTGGCATCAAGTAAAATTGGCTAAGGAAAAGTACGGTGAAAGTTTTTATCTTCGGAGAACCCTGCCCCCAGAAATGGAGTTCGCACTATATGTCGGTAATGATAAAACGCTTTCTTCTTGGACTGAGCTACACTATCGTTATGGGTATTCTGAACATAAGTTTCGTCATCTGCTTGTCGATATTTTTATGGTTTTGTTATTTCAGATAAGTTTCTTTTGTCCTTTTTATCTCTATTATTTTCGTCATCTACCGCCTCCATTATTCATTGACCGAAAAAATAAAATAATTTTCACTTGGCACAAAAGAAAAGTTTTTGTTGCCCGTTATTCACAAACCAGTATGTTTCAATTTTATGACTCACCAGCACACACTAATATAATCAGTTCATTGGGATTATATACCCAAGATGACGATAAAAAATTACGACAACGTAAATTTTTTCCAGAAAATGATGTCTGGCCCAATAAAATTGATCGAGAAAGACATCTTTTGGCTCCTTATGTTTTTATGGTCAGGTATCTCTGTAATGGCCAAGAAGCTGTTTCTGAATGTAGGATTATATATGAAAAACCACACCGATTTTGGCATGAAGAGGAAAAACCAGCTGATTTTGGTGAGCAACTGGAACGCATTCTGGCCGCATTAGATGCAAAGTAGCTTAATTGTTTTTCACTCAGGCTCGGTCTAAGTATATTCCCTAAAAACCGAGCCTGAATAAATAATTCACCTTTAAACGATGCGTCCAAATTCTGAATTATTCAGTTCAGTCAGCGACAGTTTTACCGGTACAGATTTGGATGTGGGTGTACCCGTTCCATCGCCAATGCTATCCATCGGCACTAATGGGTTGGTTTCCGGGTAATAAGCCGCAAGGTTGCCGCGAGGGATGGTATAAGGAACTAATTTAAAACCATGCACTTTACGCTCAATTCCGTCATGCCAGATTGTTTCGATATCCACCAGATCCCCTTCTCGGTATCCCAATTGAGCGATATCTTCTGGATTCATAAATAAGACTTCCCGCTGACCGTAAACACCACGATAGCGATCATCTAAACCATAGATCGTTGTGTTGTATTGATCGTGGGAGCGCAAGGTCTGCAAAGCAAAGGGAACTTCGGCACCGTCAATTTGTGGGAATAGTGTGTTTGGCAATGGGGCGTGGCTAAACTCTGCTTTTTTACTCGGAGTCTGAAAACGCAGTTCTGCTGCCGCGTTACCAAGGTAGAAGCCACCCGGATGTTCACATTTTTTATTAAAATCAGCAAATCCCGGAATAGTTGCCGCAATATGATCACGGATTTTGTTGTAATCTCCGGCTAATTCCAGCCAGTTAATTGTCGGCGTATTGCCTACGACCGCATCAGCAATACCTGCAATAATGGCAGTTTCAGAACGCTGTGTATCAGATAAGGGTTTATTTATCCCTTCAGATGCATGCACCATACTGAAAGAATCTTCTACCGTCACAAACTGTGCGCCACTGAGCTGGATATCCTGTTCTGTACGTCCCAGCGCGGGCAGGATAAGGGCATTTTTTTTACCGGTAACAAGATGACTCCGATTTAATTTTGTACTGATATGTACAGTCAAATCGCAATGCCGGAGCGCTTCTTCTGTGCGTGGGCTGTCAGGTGCAGCAGCAGCTAGATTACCACCTAACGCAATCAGTACTTTTACTTCATCACGCAGCATAGCATCCAGCGCTTCAACAACGTTATGACCGTGTGGGCGGGGAGGTTCAAAGCCAAAGTGATTTGCCAGACTATCGAGGAAAGCCTGAGAAGGTTGCTCATTAATTCCCATTGTCCGGTTCCCCTGCACGTTACTGTGACCGCGCACCGGGCAGACTCCCGCACCGGGCTTGCCCAACTGACCAAACAACAATTGCAGGTTGGTAATTTCACGAACCGTATCAAGGGAGTGTTTGTGTTGAGTAACCCCCATCGCCCAAGTACAAATCACACGTTCAGCATTCCGGTAAATATCAGCAGCTTCGCGTAATTGTGCCTCTGTTAAACCTGATTGCTCCTCAATAAATAACCATTCAGTATTAGCCACTTCTTGCAAATAAGCATCTATACCTTCGGTATGAGCCGCAATAAAGTCTTGATCAAAAATACCGGTTGTTCCGGCAGCTATGCGAGTGTTGTGCGTTTCCAACAACGCTTTGACCATGCCCCGTACCGCCGCCATATCTCCACCCAGCTTAGGCTGGTAGTAACGATGGCTGATATTACCTGCCATGGCTGTGACGACTTCGAGCGGTTTTTGTGGATCGGCAAAGCGCTCTAAGCCACGTTCACGCAATGTATTAAAGGTAACAATTCTGGCCCCGTGCTCTGCGGCATGACGCAGGCTGTGCAACATTCGAGGATGGTTTGTTCCGGGGTTCTGACCAAAAACAAAGATAGCATCAGCATGGTCAAAATCATTCAGGCGGATGGTTCCCTTGCCCACTCCCAGACTTTTAAGCAGCCCATAACCACTTGCTTCATGACACATATTCGAGCAATCCGGGAAATTGTTGGTTCCCAGCACCCGGCCAAATAATTGATACAGCCATGAGGCTTCATTACTGGCCCGACCGGAAGTATATAGCTCCAGTTGATTAGGGTTATCCATTCCTTTTATGTGTCTGGCAATCAGGGAAAAAGCCTGTTCCCAGCTAACAGGTTCATAGTGATCTGTTTCGCTGTTATAGCTCATCGGTTCAATGACCCGCCCCTGATATTCCAGAAAATAGTCACTTTGTTCGTAGAGTTTACTGACACTATGGGTAGCAAAAAATTCTCTGTCCACATGACGGCGGGTCGCTTCCCAAGTCACCGCTTTCGCGCCATTTTCACAGAAACTGAACAGGCTTTTGTTATCATCACCCCATGCACATCCCGGGCAATCAAAGCCTTTGGGTTTATTCATGCGCATCAGGTTAACCATATTTTTTAATACTTGTTTACTATCAAAGACAAAACGTGTTGTTGCCTCCAGAGAACCCCAGCCTCCCGCTGCGGCGCGGTAAGGTTTTATTTTTGATTTGAATTTCATAACAATCTCGATTTTTAACGTGGTGGTCAAGAAAGTGGCCACGGATTAGCAGATGAATTAGGAACGCCGAACTGATTTATTGTGATACTTATTCCTTTCTTATACAACGAGAAAACCGAATCATTTTTCTGTCAATGCTGAGTAACACAATTTAACTGTTCAAAATTAATACAACGATAAGATATTAGCAAAGCAAAGTATTGCTCATTTTCAATTCAATTATGAACATTTTTTATACTTGGTGGAAAAGGTGGCTTGAAGGGCATATACTGCAAAATAGCAAACAGACTAACTGCTCGTAATTTAAATTACATAAAATAATAAAATAATACTGTGGTGTAATATGTACTATCGTGATGAATCTGGTTTTTTGCTATTGAATAAAAAAGACAAATTAGATTATTACAGTCAACAGGTGTCTTTTATTAAAAATAAAACTACTGCCCTTACTATTTATAATGAAATGACCAATAAAATACCCTTATGGATACGCTGGTCTTTTGCTATAAGAGATAAAATTTCAAGTCTGGCGGGCGTTGAAAAAATCCACGGATTCTCTGGCGGGCATTTAAAAGAAAGTTTGTGTGAGGGAAGCTATATTGATTTTTTTAAAATTATCCATATTAATGATGATGAGTTATGCCTGTTATCAGAAGATATACATTTAAAAGTTTTGGTTTCTATCAATATTTCACCAAGTGATAATCAGAAGAGAAATTATAAAATCACTGTCACAGCATCCGTTATTACTCATAATTATTTTGGGAAAATGTATATGATCCCAGTCTCTCTGGCACACGGTATTATTGTGAACAGCATGCTCAGGAAAATCAGGCTGGCTTAACCGATTGTTCTGCATCGGTTATCACATATTCTCCACCACAAAATAAACAAACGTCCCAACATAATTACCAATGACATAACCGACTGTACCAATGACCATAATCGGCCCGACGAGTGAATTCCAGCCACGGCTGATTGCCATTGCCGCTGCCGTGGTTGGCCCGCCGATATTGGCATTACAGGCAAGAATATTTTCTTCCAGACTGAATTTAAATACTTTCCCTGCACCAAAAGTGATCAACAGATTAATCATGGCAATAATAAAAACAAAGACAAACAGTAAAGGTGCATTGCTGATAATAGCGTGGATAGATGCCGGTATACCGATAACGACAAAAAACATATAAATAGCATAAGTTCCTAATTCCTGAGTGCCATTAAGATTGCTGAATGTTTTTTTGAATATCGACACTATAATAAATGTCACTGTTGTCAGAAGCAGGTATTTATCTGATATCAGGCTGAAAACTAATTCCTGATAGATGCTGTCAGGTTGCCCAAATAAAGCCTTTAGCCATGATGAAAGGTGGAATGATAAAACCACTATAAAAATTGACCATGCCAATGATAAAGCTATATCTTTCAGAGCAATATTTTTCGGTTTCCAGTAAGCGGCTGCTAACGTCCGGGATTTATCCAGATTCGAGTCATTATCAATGGCATCGGAGTAAGGGCTTCCCCAAAAGTTCCTCGCTACTGTCCAACCGGAGATGACCATCAGAATAATAAAATAAGCAGCCATCATCATATGGTCAGCCACAATAGTAGATGCAATCATACTTTGCGATGGTTCTAATTTAGCTGCCATTGCCGCAAAGTTGACTCCACCACCTGTATAAGATGCGGAAATCATACCGCTGATTTTATCCAGTTCAGGGATATATCCCCTGAGTAAATGAAACGCAACAACTGTGCCAACCATAGTCGCGACAGAGGAAATCAAAAATAATATCAATAACCGCCAGCTACCGGTAATCAGATTATGTAAATTGGTTTTAAATAACAGCAACGGAATTGCTAAGGGAACAATATATTCCCAGACAACATCATAAGCAGGAGCTTCAGTCGGAATAATATGTAAGTTAGAAGCCAGAATGGCTATTACCAGAGCAATAACTGCTCCCGGTATTTTAGTGGCCCATTTATATTTTTGTTCCAGCATAATTGCAACAGCTACCGCAATCATAATAAAAGCCCATAACATTAATGAATTATCAGCGTTAATTAAGGTGTTTCTCATTATTTACCCCTGTTATTACCTTTATTCAGTTTGAGCCGATAACATTATTTCCATATTCTATTTCCCGATTATCTGATTCCCTGCACTGCACCATAAATAGCACGATCATTTTTATAAAATGCCCATGAAGCATTACCATAATCGTAATGCCACCATTCCGTCGGCAGATTAGTAAAACCAGCCTGAATCATGGCGTGATAAAGTACCCGGCGGTATAACACAGCAGGCATGTTTGTCTCCGGTTCCTGCTCTAAAGCGGCGGTGTAAGACAGATCATCCACCTCATCAAATTCAGTTCCCATAAACAGTGCGTTACCCGATGCAATGTCAAACAGCGTCACATCCACTGAACCTCCTGTCAGATGAGGGCTGACCGGGTTTTGCTCAGTCGGGGCCGGAGCCACAAACTGTTCCAGTAATTCTTTTTGTTCTTCAATGGATAACTGACTGTACTGTTCCGCAATTTTAGCCCGCGTTTTCTCCTGCAATGCAAACTGAGTTTCCCATGAACGCCACCCATCCAGAACCAGAAGCCCTAAATGAGATGGCAATAATCGGGAGGCCTGTCTTAATTTTTCAGCCACACTTCTTCTCACTGCACAATATTCAACAGCACCATTGATACCCGCAAGAAAATAAACCGGTTGCAGTTTTATTTTATCTGTTTCAGAAACTATTTCTAAAGGTTCATGACTTTCATTAATCGGTATTTTATTAATAGTTTCCCAGTCAAAAAGCCTTTTTATACCAATTTTTTTCTCAGTAAAAGAATGCAGTATATTAATCTTCATATTCTTTTGCATTTTCATTTGGTTATACTCTGATAAGCTTTATTGATTGATTAAATAAAGAAAACTTTAATCATTAATTTTATTTATTGCAAAATAACAATGTATTTACAGGCTAGCAACAAAATTAAAGGCTATCAAACTTTAATTTTCTTTCTGTTGAGAAAGAAAAATATTATTTCACCTTGTGTCATCCATACAAGGTGAAATGCCATATTTTATATGACAAAATGTACACATTTCCCTGATCACCCAATGTCCAGAGGAGGAATACCTAAACGGTATTCGCAACACAACATGACTCAAGAGCATCCACTACAAGACCATCAGTTGCAAGTAGAAGCCATTAAATGCGGCACAGTTATCGACCATATTCCGGCTCAGATCGGTTTTAAGTTGTTATCTCTCTTCAAACTCACAGAAACTGATCAGCGTATTACCATTGGCCTGAATTTACCTTCCAATCATTTAGGGAAGAAGGATCTGATCAAAATTGAAAATACGTTCCTGACAGAGTATCAGGCAAACCAGCTCGCCATGTACGCTCCACATGCGACTATCAATAACATTGAAAATTACGTTGTTGTCAAGAAAATGCCAATTAGCCTCCCCGAACAGATTGACGGTATTCTTGTATGCCCCAACGGTAACTGTATCAGCCATAATGAGCCTGTCGAAAGCAGCTTTCACGTAATGGAAACAGCTCACGATCTCATCGTGCGTTGCAAATATTGCGAAAAAGAATTTGATCGTCAGGCTGTTATCAGCAACGATTAAGATCCCGCAGTTGATGCCGGGTAGAGTGCCACTATAATAAAACCTTCTCAAAATCTTCCATTCTGACGTTAAACAGGAGTTCCTAATGTCACGTTCCATCCATACCGAAAATGCTCCAGCCGCAATCGGCCCTTATGTTCAGGGCGTTGATCTGGGCAGCATGGTTATTACTTCTGGTCAAATCCCTGTTGATCCAAAAACAGGAGCTGTTTCTGAAGATATTACCGCTCAAACCCGCCAGTCACTGGAAAACGTTAAGGCTATCATTGAGCAATCTGGCCTGAAAGTTGCCAATATTGTGAAAACAACGGTGTTTGTTAAAGACCTGAATGACTTTACTGTTGTGAATGCCGCTTATGAAGCGTTCTTCACTGAACATAATGCGCCATTCCCTGCGCGTTCATGCGTTGAAGTTGCCCGTCTGCCAAAAGATGTGAAAATCGAAATCGAAGCGATTGCCGTCCGTAGCTAATTCATAGCCCATCAGCCCTGATAGTTTCAATATCAGGGTTGGTTGCTCTTTTTTCTGCCTGTATCTCCCCGGAATAACTTTCCTTTTCTTTGTCTCAGATCAACTTATTGAGCTGTATATTAACTTTATATACCCATATATTGTGCTTAAATATAAATAAAGCACTATATATGGGTATATAAAGTTAATATACCCATATATTGTGCTTAAATATAAATAAAGCACTATATATAGTATTTATACACAGAGTTATCCACACCAGATAAAAAAACAGTCCATCATGCAACAGTCATTGCGATGGGAGTTAAGATTCAGTTTGGGGATAACATATTGAGGAATCCTATTGTGAACACGGTTGTGATGCAGAGCAGTGACCATTCTATTGATGTCGGTGAAAAAGATCTCCGCGAATGGCATGATCGTCTGGATCAGGAAATTCGCGGGTTGATTGAACAGAGTGACCTCCCTTTATTCAATGAAAATGCCAATAAAGACGCCAAAGTCATTCCTACTCAGCGTGATTTACTGGCAGGAATTGTTGCCAGACAATATGCCAAGCAGTATATGCTGCCGGATGATGTTGTTGCGGCACATGAAAGAGGCGAAATTCACTACCATGATCTGGATTATGCGCCATTTTTCCCGATGTTTAACTGCATGTTGGTCGATTTAGAAGGGATGCTGACCCACGGTTTTAAAATGGGAAACGCTGAAATTGAGCCGCCAAAGTCGATCTCCACAGCAACTGCCGTCACAGCCCAGATTATTGCTCAGGTTGCCAGTCATATTTATGGAGGTACAACCATTGATCGAATTGATGAAGTACTCGCTCCATTTGTTAAAACCAGCTATCACAAACACCTGAGCATTGCTGAGGAGTGGAATATCTCAGATAGGATAGCTTATGCTGAAGCCCGTACGGAAAAGGAATGCTACGATGCTTTCCAGTCTCTGGAATATGAAGTGAATACGTTGCATACCGCCAATGGACAAACGCCGTTTGTGACGTTTGGATTTGGTCTGGGAACATCAAAAGAATCCCGTTTAATTCAGACTGCTATTTTACGTAATCGCCTCGCTGGTCTGGGTAAAAACCGCAAAACGGCTGTATTTCCCAAACTGGTCTTTGCTATTCGTGATGGGCTGAATCACCGGTTTGGTGATCCCAACTATGATATTAAATTATTGGCTCTTGAATGCGCCAGCAAGCGTATGTATCCCGACATTCTTAATTATGATCAAGTGGTTAAAGTAACCGGATCATTTAAAACTCCAATGGGTTGCCGCAGCTTTCTTGGTGTTTATGACGAGGATGGACAGCAAATTCATGCCGGACGCAACAATCTGGGAGTGATCAGTCTGAATCTTCCACGTATTGCCATTGAATCAGGAGGTGATGAGATACGCTTCTGGCAGTTGTTAGATCAGCGCTTGCAGATTGCCAGAAAAGCATTAATGACGCGCATCATGCGGCTGGAAAATACTAAAGCACGGGTCGCTCCTATTCTCTATATGGAAGGTGCTTGTGGAGTGAGGCTGAAAGAAGATGATAACATCGCTGAAATTTTCAGGCATGGGCGGGCTTCTATATCGTTAGGGTATATTGGTATCCATGAAACAATCAATGCGTTATATGGTGATCATATTCATCTATTTGATGATGAACAGCGCCGCCAGAAAGCACTCGCTATCGTCGCATACCTGCGTAAAACCGTCGACGAATGGAAGCAGGAAACCGGCTATGGATTCAGCTTATACAGTACGCCAAGTGAAAGTTTATGTGACCGTTTCTGTCGCCTTGATGCCAGTGAGTTCGGTGTAATTAGCGGCGTTACGGATAAAGGCTATTACACGAACAGCTTTCATCTGGATGTGGAGAAAAAGGTTAATCCCTACGATAAACTGGATTTTGAAGCGTCATATCCTCCGTTGGCGAATGGTGGTTTTATCTGCTACGGCGAATATCCCAACCTGCAACATAATTTAAAAGCACTGGAAGATGTATGGGATTACAGTTATTCCCGTGTTCCTTATTATGGAACCAATACCCCGATTGATGAGTGTTATCAATGTGGTTTTACCGGAGAGTTTTCCTGTACCAGCAAGGGCTTTACCTGCCCGGCTTGTGGTAATCATGATTCAACCCATGTTTCCGTGATAAGACGAGTTTGCGGTTATCTTGGCAGCCCCGATGCCCGCCCGTTTAATACGGGTAAACAGGAAGAGGTGAAACGCCGTATTAAACATCTCGATAATGGGAATATTGGTTAATATCATGAATTATCATCAATATTATCCGGTCGATGTGGTCAATGGCCCCGGTACCCGCTGCACGCTGTTTGTAGCAGGTTGTTCCCATCAGTGTCGTGGCTGCTATAACCAAAGTACGTGGCGGATTGATTCCGGTCACCCTTTCACCCCGGCTGTTGAAAATCAGCTCATTGATGATTTGAATGATCACCGGATCAGGCGACAAGGGCTGTCACTATCCGGTGGCGATCCGCTTCATCCCAATAACACATCTGCCATTCTCCGGTTGGTCAAACGGGTAAAAAGAGAATGTCCAGATAAAGATATCTGGCTCTGGACAGGTTATATGCTCAACGAATTAAATGAACTCCAGCAGGAGATTGTCAGCCATATTAATGTGTTAATTGATGGGAAATTTGAACAGGAGCTGCACGACCCGACGTTAATCTGGCGGGGTAGCAACAATCAGGTTATCCACTATTTGCGGTAATTTTTTACGATGGCTTTTTATGAAAGCTTTTTGCGACAGATTTATTGCCGCAGCAGCACACCATTTTGTCGCATTCAATTTATAACGCTGATATTAACGCTGCCAGTGTAATTTTTTGCCAAAACCAAGGGTGTTATCCACCATTTTGATTTCATTCAGGTTCAGTTGCCAAATTGGTGTTTTTGCCGTTATCGCAACAGGAAACTGGTGACAATAAGCTGCTCTGGCAATGGTTTCCGCTTTACCAGTCAGAGCAACAATCTCCCCACGAAACTGAATGCCTCTGATTTGGGAAATATTGTGGGTTTGCTCGGCAATAGTTCCCGCAACGATGGTATTTTCCTGCATTATCTTACCGTGGCGCGTATCCGATTCAGTCATAAACCACAGAACCATCTTTTCAGCATCAAAGAGATAGAAGCAACTTGCACACCAGAGATCCTGTTGTGAAGAAGTACAAAGTGTGAAGACATGTTGATTGGCGAGATACTGACATATTATTAATTTTTTTTTATCCGATTCCATTTGTTTATATACCGTTATATTTTCTCTTTTAATCAGAACACGCTGGATATCTTTCCAATACGCGTTCTGATCTTTATCGAATAATATGAGTGAAGTCTGGGTTTAACTATAAGTTATTTATAGAGTTCAGCAATACCATACAGTTTATTATGGCCTGTTGCAGCAACAACACGGAAATAGGATGCTCCAGCTTCATCAGCTTTTTTGGATAATTCTTCAGTCAGACTATCCAACGTGTCTGCTCCCGATACTGAAACAACACCAATCTTCTCCCCAGTAGCGTTTTGAACTTCAGTTGCCGCAAAAGAACCAAACGAAATAGCACTTAATGACAAAACAGCAGCAATAAATTTTATATTTTTCATGTTTAGATCCTCTGACTACTTTTTGAATATAGGGATTCATCTTTGTGACGCGGATCAATTTATACGCTTATTGGAAAAATGAAAATTAGCAATTACTGCTATTCTCATTCAAGAATTTTGAACTTAAAAAGCACTCACTGACTGTTAATAAACATATAATTTAATATAATCCATAAGTTATAATAGCAAAAATATAATCATTCAGATGATAGCCAATCTATTTATTAATTTTTATTGTTATTAGTACAGAGAAAATCACTTAAGAAAAATAATGAATATTAAAAAACCTGATTGGTATCTTTACCTGATAAGAACTCAGAATGGTTCACTATATACTGGAATTACAACCGATATTTCTCGCCGTCTGGCTCAGCATACTACCGGAAAAGGAGCGAAGGCACTGAAAGGAAAAGGGCCATTAATATTGGTTTATCATAGCCACGTACCAGACAGGAGTGCGGCTTTGAAACTGGAATATCGGGTAAAACAACTGAGTAAGCAGCAAAAAGAAAGGCTGGTAACTGCCCAGCCTATCTGTATAGCCACCTATTTATCGTAGGTTCAGTTAACGAGTTTAGTTAACTACACGTTGCCGCCAACATGTCACATCCAATGTTTTCCATCAGTCCTCATACGTCAGCAAAATGACTGGAATATGTGACCAGACCATGGCAATCATCCAGCGAAACATCTGCCAGCGTATAAACCTGAAAATATTGTTCACTGTCAGGCCACTGACAATGGAGTTGATACTCTTCAGCAAGCCTGAAACCAAATCTCTGATAATATTCAGGCTCACCAAGTACAACAACTGCCCCGTAGCCAAATTCATTCAGGCTATCTAACCCTTCATATACCAGTTTTTCGCCAATCCCCTGACGACGGTACGATTCAGCCACCGCCAAGGGTGCCAACCCAACCCAGTTATGATTCTGTCCATTGACATCAACCGGTGTGAAACCAACATAGCCAATCACGTGACCTTCATCGTCAGTCGCAACAACACCCAGTGTCAACAGGCCATCTTCTCTTAGCCTGTGAACTAACTCAGCTTCTGCCGATGTCTCAAAGGATTCCCGCAGTAAGCGATCAATCCCCATCGCATCAACCGGAATTTCGACCCTGATTAACATGACGATAACGCGCGATCGTGCTGATCAGCGCCCTCTTTCTGTTCCATTTTGATAAATTCAGCTAACTGTCATAAACCAAAATAGAGAGTGGATTTAACCTAATAAAAGTCAGTTCCTTTTGCATGAAAAGGAATTTGTTATTCTGCCAAAATACTGTGATATTTCCTGATGCTATCTCAAAAAAACGGCAATAAAAACTGACGTTGATATCCAGTAAATCAGCACCTGAAACCTTTACACGGAACCCATCCCAAATCAATATATTTTCACTATCGGTCAGACAGCACTCCACGATTGTTATTATTTTCTTCTCAATCGATTCATCAGCACTCCCAACCCCCGCAATTCCCCATCACGTAACATCCCAACCAAAACCCCCAGAAGCAGATAGATAGCCCCGAGGAACAGGATCATCGCAATATCCCCCAGCATACTTTGCAGAGGCATATTCATTTGGTTTATCCCCGCGATGATTTTGGTTGCCCATGTCGATGGTAAAGCGAGTGAAATCGCTCTTACCCAATCAGGCATTGCCTGAACAGGCCAGATCGTGCCGGAAATATAGAACACCGGTGTGGTAATAAACGCCAGTGTCAGATAAACCATTTCCACGCTGCGCAAGCACTCTGTCACCAGTTTGCCTAGCCCCAATACCGCCAGCAGAAATGGAAAAGTCATTAACAGCAACTGATAGATTGGTGCATCCTGCCGATATCCCAGTACCCACGGCCATAGCACAAAAAAGATGACGGATAAAAACAGCCAGATAGGCAACAGTGCGGACAATGCTCCCAGATAGACTGGTAATGGAGGATCGCCTTTTGGGGTTTTACGAATGGCAATACTCACACGCACACAGGCAACCAGTAAAGAGTGCTGCAACAACATCACTAATAATCCGGGGAAAACAATTGCGGCATAACTCACTCCCGGATTGAATAACCCGATGGTTTCTCCTTTGATCGGTTGCAGCAGCACTTTCACCTGTTCCGTACTGAAACCCGATTTCAAAAGTAATTGCATATTGTATTCTGATAACAGTTCTTGGTAAGCCAATACCAAATCCTGTTGAATCTGCCCGTTAGCGAGGCGGTTGGTCGCATCACCATAAACCGGTACGGTCACGTTTTTCCCGCTTAAAAGGCGCTTCTCGAAATCTGTCGGTACAATAATAATGGCAAATATTTCCCGCTGTAGCATGTCAGCGCGGGCATCTGCAAGGCTGGCATAACTTTGGGTTTCTACTTTTGCCGTTGCATCAATGTGACGGATCAGCGCACGGCTCATATGACTATTGTCCTGATCAATGACCGCAACAGGCAAATCCCATAATGTGGGGTGGACATAAACCAGACTCATGACACACAGAGAAACAATCAGCATCAGCCACATAGGCTTTTCCAACATTCCCAACAATACCGTGCGGAAAGTCTGCCAGTACATTTTCCAATTACTCATTTTCCGAATTTCCCCTGCATCATAGGCTCTCCTCAGGCTGATTAAGCCGTTTCCACAGGCGATTGCGGATCAGTAAGGCACTAACCAAAGGGTAAATTGCTAACAACATGCAGACATACAGGATGATTTTTAATGATACTTCCCGTAAGAAGATATCGAACATAGCGTTTAAAGCGTGGGTTAGCGGCTCCAGATTGGCAATTAATCGGGCTGGCCATACCATTGATAATTCAGGCACTACCATGCCGGAAAATGACATTGCAATACTCACCAGCATTCCAATCAATGTATAAGCCGTTAATGCGCTGTTGGTAAAAGTAAACAACAACAGCCCGACACTTTGAGCCGCAATCACATAGAAAAACCCCACCACAGGCATATAGAGCGGGTTACCTGCTACTTTGGCATCAGAAAATGCCACCAGCGCCATAATTTCTACCATCAGCAACAGAGTGAAAATCAGAGTATGCGGAGCAAGTTTCCCTATTAAAGCCGGAACAAAAGATTTTGCTCTCAGGAGATGTTTCCCTCTCACCATGGTATAAATAGTGCCGGTCACGACAAAAAGCTGTAATAAATGGATGGTTGCGGCGAATTGCTGATAATAGATATAGCTGCCACTGGCATTAAACAAGCTGTCATAAGACATACTCGCTCTGGCGAGCGGCGGCAAGGAGCGACCAATTTCAGATGCGATTATCCCCCGATATTTGGCATTCATTTCTGCCATCAGCCCGCTGAAATCCACTACCGAATAGCGCCCTGCACCATAAAACAATGCATTGTAATACATACTCACTGTCGGCTGTTTACCACTCAGCGCATCTTTTTCAAGTTCATGGGGAATATAGAGCAGCGCATAATCCTGCGCACTGCCAAGACGTTCTAATGATTCTGCTAACCCACCATCATAAGTTTTGATATCTGCATGAGGAGCAGCATTCAAGTTACGGATCAGCGTTCGTGATAAAGAGCTGTGATCATTATCCACTGCCGAAACAGGCAGATTTAACAGCGTCCCCTCCGAAAAAGTGGCACTGATTAAGATAAACAGTAACAAAGGAAACAACCAGCTCAACCAGTGAAAAACCGGGCTGCGGGATGCAACCCTCAGCTCCTTATTAAAGGCCTGTTTAAACACATTCCATTCATGAGCATGCCATTTCAGGCTATTCCACCGCTTAATGTTATTCCAGCTCAAGCTGTTCCATTTAAAACCAAACCACCCACCTTTTCTGTTCATCAGACTGCCACCTTAGCGACCCCAGAGCCATAACGCACTCATACCGGGACGTAAACCATCAACCGGTTGCGATGGGTATAAACGTACTTCAAAGGTTCTCAGATCAAAGTCCCCTGTCGCACGGGTTGCACGTTTTGTCGCATAATCCCCCATTGGTGCGATATAACGCACTTCAGCCTGAATCTCTTCGTTATTCAGCGCCGGTACACGCAGTTTAACTTTGTCACCTTTGCGCACTTTCGCCAGAATATCTTCACGCAGATTATAGACAAAATAGGTTTCGGGAATTCGCACTAACGTTGCCAATGGGCTACCGGCATTAAAAAGCTGACCGACTTCTGCCGGAAGTGGCCCGACTTCACCGTCAACAGGAGCTGTTACCTGTAAATCATTACTCTGAATTTTTAGTTCCTGTAATTTTTCGTCAGCTTCATTCAGTGCAGCCTGATACTGTTGCCGTAGCTCGATGCGATCACCATTTTTTCCCGCATCCAGTTCTGCTTTCGCTGCCAACATTTTCTGATAGGCAATATTGCGGGCATTTCGGGCATTATCCAATTCACTGGCAGATGAGTAACCTTTGGCTGAAATATGGCTCAGCCGCTCAAATTCACGCTTTGCATTTTTATAGCCAAATTCTGCCTGCAAAAATGCAGCTTCCAGACTGCGGATATTCTCTTCCCGTGTACCATTTATGGATAAATCGAGTTTTGCTTTGGCCTGATCACGGGCTGCCTGAGCGGCGGCAACTTTTGCAGTCAATTCCGGGCCATCAAGACTTACCAGCAATTGCCCTGCTTTAACATCATCGCCTCTTTCAACATGAAGCGAGGCTACACGTCCAGATGCTTTGGATGCAATGATGACTTCAGGGGCTTCTACTTCTCCCTGTAACAATAAATCCTGATGATGTGAACGAAAAAGCACGGCCATTGCGGTCAGGAAAATAATCAGCAATATTGTGAAAAGTGTTCTTTTCTTCATTATGTTTTGTAAGCTCCAAACATACTACCCGAACAAAACTCGTCGGTAATTTACCGCATTAAGTTTAACTGCCCCCGCTCAACGATCCTGTTTTAGCTGCATTTCGGCCTCTATTTGTATGATCTGTTTATTATCGAGAGATGAATTAACTGCCTAGTGTGACACTATTTTTATAAATCCTTTTTAGAAATTCGTGCGCTTCATCACTGACAAGAATCAGATATTTTGCTCAACCTTTCATAACATTATATACCTAATCAACTTTTAGTGGTGATACGGAGGGAAATTAATAAGTGTTCAAAGTCAGATTTCATTACTTAATACTTTTTATAATTAAATTTAATTTATTAATTAATATTTAGTTATAAATAAAAAGATCACTCCTATACCCTCTACATAATAAATAAACACTGATAATCAATAAAAGTAGCAATGCTTAATAAAATAAAAATGAAAACAAAAACCAATAATAATTAGCAATGGATATTTAATTATCGAAACCTCATAGTGTTTAGAATTATTTAATTCCTTCATCAGATGATTTATCTTCATATAAATAAGACTCCATCACGCTATTGTTTAATTAATATATTCAATAAAATCATAATATTGAGAAATAATATAACAGGTGTACATTATCTATTAATTATTCCACATCGGGTTATCACCTTCTATTTTCAATAGATAATAAAGAAAGTACTGTTGACCCCAAAAAAAATTTATGCTGGAATAAAAAACCTAGCATACTGTATATGTCAGATTAATAATCTATGCATTAACCACACTAGCAGTATTTTCGCTGGCGTATTTGTTATGCCTTAAATAAGGCAATGTCACTTTGCCATTTTTTTATATCGTCATCACCTGATGCTTTTACTGTTACAGGTTTAATATTTATGTATAAAAAACTTGATAAACCGTGGGTACAAAATCAGCGATCTTTACTGAAACAAGTAGCCTGGATAAACATTATCGCCCAATTTTCGTTCCCACTGGCTAGCGCATTTGTTCCCACTATTGCCGCGGCTGAAACACTGACGACATCTCAATATGCTTCTTTGATAGCAATACCGACAGAGCCTTATATTCTGAAGTCAGGAGAAACAATTAACACTATTGCTAAACGCTATAATTTCACTATCGAGCAGCTAAAGGAAATAAATAAGTTACGTACTTTCAAGCAACCATTTTCCGAACTTAGTGCCGGCGATGAAATTAACGTTCCCAGACCTCGTCCCAATAAGTATTTACCATTCAATTACTTTTTATCGGAACAATCAGCATCAAGACAGGCTGAATTAAAACCGCTCTTAGCAGGGCAAGCTCCATCAGCGCCGCCCCCCGTAACAGATGATACTGAGCGCACGCTGGCAGATTCCGCCACCCGCATCGGAGAGATACTGAGCAGTGATAAAGTGGGTAATAGTGCAATCAATCAGTTAAGTAATCTGGCTGTCGGCAAAGCCAATCAGCAGCTCCAGAATTGGCTGAAACATTATGGTACAGCCCGGGTACAGGCGAATATTGATCGACAGGGTCATCTGGATGGCAGCCAGCTTGATATGCTGCTGCCTTTGTATGACAGCAACAGTAAAATGGATTTTACTCAATTTGGTCTGCGCCGTATTGATAAACGCAACACTATTAATATCGGTGTTGGGCAACGGCAGTTTTTTGATAACTGGATGCTGGGATACAACGCTTTTCTGGATCACGATTTTACCGGCAGTAATACCCGGCTTGGCCTTGGTGCAGAATATACCCGTAATTACCTGAAACTGGGCATGAACGGCTATTTACGCTTAAGTAACTGGAGAGAATCACGCTTACTGGAAGATTATGATGAACGCCCTGCTAATGGATTCGATTTGAGAGCACAGGGTTATATCCCCGCTCTGCCACAGTTTGGCGGTAAGCTGGTCTATGAACAATATTTCGGAAATGAAGTCGGGTTAATCAATAAAGAGCACCGCCGAAAAAACCCCGCCGCGTTTACCGCTGGCATTAATTATACCCCTATCCCACTACTGACTTTCGGGATAGATCGCAAGCAGGATATGTCCGGTAACGGAGATACTCAGTTTAACTTAGAACTGAATTATGAAATCGGTACTCCATGGTCAAAACAGGTTAATCCTGATGCCGTTGGATTCAGGCATACACTACAGGGCAGCCGCTATGATCTTGTCGATCGTAATAACCAGATCGTTCTGGAATACCGCAAACGTGAAGTTATCCGCCTGACACTAGATAGCCTGATCTCCGGTCATGCTGGTGAAATAAAACCAATTCATATTAGTGTGAATAGTAAATATGGATTGAAAACGATTCAGTGGGATACCGCAAGCCTGCTCGCCAGTGGTGGCAAAATTGAACGACAAAACGATAACCGCTATCTGCTGACACTGCCTAAATATCACCATGATGGCAACAATATATATGCTATAAGCGCGGTTGCTTATGATGAGCATGATAATGCTTCCAGACGGGCAGAAACTCAGGTTCAGGTACTACAGGCAGAGGCAAGTGTTGATAAATCCACATTCACAGTCAGAGATCACGATCTGTCAGCTGATGATCATTCCAGTACACTGCTTAAATTGGTGCTAAAAGATGGGAATGGCAACCCAATTCCTGACTCTACTGAAGATATCAAATTCACAAGCAGCGAATTAAGCGGGACAGGTGACGCTCCCAAAATAGGAAAAATAAAAGAGACTCAGCCGGGCACTTATGAAGCATTACTTACTGCTGGCGAAAAAACGGGTGTGCTGACAGTCACTGCTAACTTCAAAGAACTTAATTTCAAACCAATAGCGATCACCTTCTTCCATCCTGACAAACCAATCATTAAAGATGTCAAAATGTCAGGCAGGCTGGAGATGGGGCATACTCTCAATGCGACTTATACTTTCAATGCCAATAATGGCGAAGGTACAGACAGGTCACGCTATGTATGGGGAGACAAAGGGAATGTTGATATTACTAAAGGCTCGACAATTACCCAATCAGGTAAGATCCCCGCTTATACACTGACACTGTCAGATGCGGGTAGAGTAAAAGCACTTGCTGTTCAGGCACAGAATGGGCTTCATATTACCGGAAATACCAAAACGATTGATAGCAGTATGAGCCAGGCACAGGGTAATGATACCTATGGCGGCACAGAAGGCGGAAAAATCAAAGGAATTGCTGATAATCTGAAAGTTACCGTTAATACAGGCGAAGCTAAAAAAGGCGAAACCATTACTTTGAGCGTGAAAGCATTCAATCACGGCCAACCTGTAAGAAATGTTCCGGTAGAAGTAAAAGCGATTGAAGCCCTGAATCGTCAGAGTGTTCATCAGTCAATCACACTACAGATAAATGGTAATAAAAAACATTATCAGGGAGTGACTGGCGATAACGGTATATTGTCCCTTCCCGTCACTGACCCACAGGGTTTGGGTGTCAAAACAACCCTGCAAGTAGCCGGATATGGCGTTTCAGCACCAAAAACTGAGTATGTCATTTTCACTGTTGCGACCAGCCCTAATTCTCAATATGCAAATTTCTGGGGGCATATGGCGGACACAGTAACAGGCGGGAACGGACGAGTCTTTAGCCGACCTCTACTACAAACCGAACTTAAGGCTATGGGAATGGGAATGGAAGGCATGACTACATATCCCGAAAATGGTGAATACTGGCCACGTCGTGTTTATAAGGGAGCTATATGGTATTGCCATAAAATACATAAAAAATTACCGACAAAAGAAGACTTGCTCAGCCTGTATCAAATTCACCAGCAGAATGAAATGCACGATCTGTATGGCTGGCCGCAGTTCCGTTCTTATCGCTCTGCAACACCAGGAATAGATGAAGATGGTGACAATGCCCATTTTGCAGTCAATATTGATAACGGAACGGCGCATGTTATCAATGAAACAGTGACCGATTATGTTGTCTGCATATAACATCCTGTTTATTTCCTGAATAAAATCCGCTCTGTTAAGGGCGGATTGCCTTCCTCCCGTCCGAAAATAGGTTAATTTCCGCTATCCTATTGACGATGTTAAATTCAAACTTTGATAATAACTGTATAAATTTATTTATAATTATCAAAGATTCTGTGAAAAAAAATGTATGAATTTAACCTCGTGTTATTACTTCTCCAGCAGATGTGCATTTATCTGGTGATTGCCTGGCTGTTGAGTAAAACACCTCTGTTCATCCCTCTACTGCAAGTGAGTGTTCGCTTACCTCACAAACTCATGTGTTATGTCATCTTTTCCATCTTTTGCGTGATGGGAACATATTTTGGCCTGCATGTTAATGATTCTATTGCCAACACCCGCGCCATCGGTGCTGTGTTAGGAGGATTACTGGGTGGGCCGACTGTGGGTGCAATGGTCGGATTCACGGGGGGATTACATCGCTATTCTCTTGGTGGAATGACAGCGTTCAGCTGTATGGTATCAACCATTATAGAAGGCGTACTTGGCGGCCTTGTACATAATTATTTAATGAAGCGCGGCAGGATCAACAAATTACTTAATTTATGGACTGCGGCTATTGTGACTTTTTTTGCAGAATGTGCCCAGATGGGAATTATTCTGCTATTTACTCATCCTTTCAGTGAAGCGTTCAATTTAGTCAGGAATATTGCTGCTCCGATGATCATCGCCAACAGTATCGGTGCCGCCATGTTTATCCGTATCCTGCTGGACAGAAGGGCTATCTTTGAAAAATATACTAGCGCCTTTTCTGCTCAGGCGCTGCAAATCGCTGTATGCACTGAAGGTATGTTACTGAAAGGATTTAATGAAACTAACAGTATGCGTGTCGCAAAAGTCATCTATCAGGAATTAGAAATCGGTGCTGTGGCCATTACAGATCGGGAGAAATTGTTGGCATTTATCGGAATTGGTTCTGATCATCACCTGCCGGGAACGCCTATCGCCTCTGAGCAATCGCATCGCGCTATCGCCAATAATGAAGTTGTCTATGCCGATGGTAATGAAATTCCTTATTGCTGCTCTCTCAACCCCGCCTGTAAACTGGGTTCAGCATTGGTCATTCCTTTACGGGGTGAGAATCAGCAAGTCATCGGCACCATCAAATTGTACGAAGCGAAAAATCGTTTATTCAGCTCAATCAATCGGACACTGGGGGAAGGTATTGCCAGCCTGCTTTCAGCCCAAATTCTTGCCGGACAATATGAACGGAATAAACAGTCTCTGCTGCAATCAGAAGTAAAGCTGCTTCACGCGCAAGTAAATCCTCACTTTTTATTTAATGCCCTGAATACCTTGCAGGCTGTGATACGGCGTGACAGCCAGCAGGCAGGCCAACTGGTGCAATACCTTTCCACATTTTTCCGCAAAAATCTGAAACGGCCGGAAGAGATTGCCACACTGCAAAATGAGATAGAGCATGTGAATGCTTACTTACAGATTGAGAAGGCTCGATTCTGTGAACGCCTTCAGATAACCATAAATATCCCGGAATCACTGCGCTACGCCAGACTACCCGCATTCTCCCTGCAACCTATGGTTGAAAATGCAATTAAACATGGCACATCACAGTTACTGGATACCGGAAGAATTACGATTAGAGCTCACCAGCAAGCGAATATGCTGTTGGTTGAAATTGAAGATAATGCAGGGCTTTATTGCCCACAACAATCAGGGGATGGGCTTGGAATGAGTCTGGTAGATAAACGCCTGCGGCTGCGTTACGGTGAACACTACGGCGTACGTGTTGATTGCCAGCCGGAAGAATTTACCCGCGTCATTTTGTGTTTACCCTTGGAAGAAGAGGCTGATAAGACAGCGTAAATATGAATGTATTGATTGTTGATGATGAACCGTTGGCCCGTGAGAATTTACGTTGCCTGCTGGAAGAGGAAACGGATATCCAAATCATCGGTGAATGTGCCAACGCAGTAGAAGCGATTGGAGCCATTCATCGCCTGAAGCCGGATGTGGTTTTCCTTGATATTCAAATGCCCCGTATTACCGGACTGGAAATGGTCAGTATGCTCGACCCTGACCATCGTCCCTATATTGTTTTTCTCACCGCATTTGACGAATATGCCATACAGGCATTTGAGGAACACGCATTTGATTATCTGCTGAAACCGCTGGAAAAAGATCGGCTGAGCAAGACATTACAGCGATTACGTTCAGGCTATCAAAAACAGCATCTGGCGGACTTGCAACCGGAAAATGAGCAACTGAAATATATTCCCTGCACAGGACACAGCCGGATATGGCTGATGCAGCTGGATGATGTGTTATACATCACCTCACGTATGAGCGGTGTCTATGTAATGAATGCCAATGGGCAGGAGGGGTTTACGGAGTTAACTTTGCGCACTCTGGAAACCCGTACTCCCCTGACCCGCTGCCATCGCCAGTATCTGGTCAATATGACGCATTTGCGGGAAATTGTTTTCGGAGAAAACGGTCACGCAGAATTAGTCTTACGTAATGATGAACGCATTCCTGTCAGCCGGCGTTACTTAAAACCGCTCAAAGAAGAGTTGGGATTGAATTAACTATTCAGCAGACATAATGCCTGTACCCTATACCTTTAAGACAAAATAAAACAAGGAAATACATGGCCGATCTCTACCTGAAAATTAAAACCAATCAAATGATCCTGAAAAATCTAAATAACCAGAAGGAACTAAGTATCACAGGAAATTTCAGCACTTCCCGCTTATTGGTTGGTGATTTCTATAACGCAGAGCTGCAATTACGTTTACTGTGTAAACAACATAACCTTATACGATTCATTGACCGATTTTTTAGTCGCAATCATCGGGTACTTATCCACCCATTAGATCAATCCGAAGGCGGGCTTTGTTCCGTAGAAGAACGAGTATTATTGGAAGTGGCTCATGGCGGCTTTCAGAGAAGAACAAAAAAAGTGCTTATTCATCAAGGCAATCGCTTACTTTCAGATACCGAAGTCAGAGAAATACTGCTCTCCAAAAGGCAATAGGGGGTAGATTATAATTAAAGGTAATCACATCATGATGATCGATGGTCATCCTGCTTCAGTTATTTACGAAGCCGAAATTAAAGCGTTCCGGGGTGAGTTTTTGGATGTTACCGGATATTGTGATTTTGTAGCTTATAGCATTGAGGGAATTGAAAAAGAAGGCCAAATTTCTTTGACTGAATACGTTAAAACTTGCATGGAAGAGGGCATTAATCCCTTCAAAAATGACGATAAGCAGGAGCAAGTTACTTATGACATATGGTTTCAGGAACAGGTACACCGGTATTGATGATGCTAATGCTGGCAATTTGATACCCGTTGAGGATGTCGAAGCCTATTTCGCCAAAAAACGACTACAAAAATAAAAAGATTAAAACATAAAAGCCCTTTCTCTTTTATAGGAGAAAGGGCTTATTTTTACTTAAAATTTCAATGCGTTATCGCTAACATGAAGCCACAATCAACGGGTGTTACACATTACCGTTGTTTTGTGACTGACTGTTTTGCGACTGACGACGACGTTGGCCACCGTTGAAATCGTCGTTATTACGACCACGGAAAGAACCGCGCTCACCGCCACCACGGCGTTCATTGTTATTAAAACGACGACCACCACCATTACCGCCAAGGCCTTCACGATCACGGCGAGCACCATTACCGCCGTTGCCACCATTACCGCCGTTACGACCACCACCACGACGCTCACGACGTTCAAATGGCTGTGCATCACCCATCAGCTGCATGTTCAGCGGCTTGTTCAGAATACGGGTACGGGTAAAGTGAGACAGTAACTCTCCCGGCATTCCTTTTGGCAGCTCGATTGTAGAGTGAGTGGCGAACAGTTTGATGTTACCAATGTAACGGCTGCTGATATCACCTTCGTTAGCAATCGCACCAACAATGTGGCGTACTTCAACGCCGTCATCACGACCCACTTCAATGCGGTACAGCTCCATATCGCCAACATCACGGCGCTCGCGGCGAGGACGATCACCACGGTCACCACGATCACTTCTGTCGCCTCTGCCACGTTCACCGAAGCTATCACCGTTACGACGACGGTCATCGCCGCGCTCATTGAATTCACGACGAGGACGACGAACAGGATCTGGTGGCAGAATCAGAGGGCGCTCACCCTGTGCCATTTTCAGCAATGCTGCTGCCAGTGTTTCCATATCCAGTTCTTCACCAGTGCCCAGTTTAGGCAACAGTGCACGGTATTGATCCAGATCACTGCTTTCCAGTTGCTGCTGAACGCTAGCCGCAAATTTCTCCAGACGACGCTGACTCAGCAGTTCTGCATTCGGTAACTCGACTTCTGGAATAGTCAGCTTCATTGTGCGTTCAATGTTACGCAGCAGACGACGTTCACGGTTTTCAACAAACAACAGCGCACGACCTGCACGGCCTGCACGACCAGTACGGCCGATACGGTGTACATAAGACTCCGCATCCATTGGAATGTCATAGTTAACAACCAGGCTGATACGGTCAACATCCAGACCACGAGCAGCAACATCTGTCGCGATCAGAATATCCAAGCGACCGTTTTTCAGGCGCTCCAGAGTCTGCTCACGCAGAGCCTGATTCATGTCGCCGTTCAGTGCCGCAGAGTTATAACCGTTGCGCTCAAGCGTTTCTGCCACTTCCAGAGTAGCATTCTTGGTACGTACGAAAATAATCGCCGCATCAAAATCTTCTGCTTCAAGGAAACGTACCAGCGCTTCATTTTTACGCATACCGTATACAGACCAGTAACTCTGGCTGATGTCAGGACGGTTGGTTACGCTACTCTGAATACGAACTTCCTGTGGATCATTCATGAAACGACGAGTAATACGACGAATAGCTTCAGGCATGGTTGCAGAGAACAACGCCGTCTGATGCTCAGCCGGAATCTGGCTCATGATGTTTTCAACATCTTCAATAAAGCCCATACGCAGCATTTCATCAGCTTCGTCCAGTACCAGACCTTTCAGGTTGGACAGATCCAGCGTACCACGCTTCAGGTGATCCAACAGACGGCCCGGTGTTCCCACAACAACTTGTGGCCCCTGACGCAAAGCACGTAATTGAACATCATAACGCTGCCCACCATAGAGCGCGACAACATTCACACTACGCATATGTTTAGAAAAATCTGAACATGCTTCAGCAACCTGTACCGCCAGTTCACGGGTCGGTGCTAACACAAGGATCTGTGGAGCTCTAAGCTCAGCATCAATGTTATGCAGTAAAGGCAAGCTGAATGCCGCAGTTTTACCGCTACCAGTCTGTGCCATACCCAGCACGTCACGACCATTTAACAGGTGAGGAATACATTGCTGTTGAATTGGCGAGGGCTTCTCATAGCCCATATCTTGCAGTGCGGAAAGAATAGGTGCTGATAACCCTAAATCAGCAAAAGAGATTTCAGTCTCAGTGGTCATGTAATGGTGCCTCATTGATCGTGGCGGCCAGTCTACATAACACAGTGAAAAGAATTTCTGTCATTTTCATTTAAAATGTGAACTGGCTCAAATTATATTATTAAACGAACAAACAAGCCCTCATCCCTTAAGATGTGGACTCAAAAATCTGTCATGAAAATGTTCGTCAGCTATTGTTGGTTCGATTCCGATAAGTCATCTTGTCTTTGGCCTAGCAGCGCCAATTCCAACAATGCATAGCGGTGCTCAACAAAGTTATGGACATTGTTAGCTACCGTCAGCTTGAATAACGCAACTGCGCTATCCTCATCCCCCAGACTTAGGTAATGTTTACCTAAATAGAAGTCAGTTTCACTGAGATGCTCAGCGAGCGAAGTGTTATCTGTTGAGTCCTGCTTCAGGCGCTTCATCAGTGTTTTCTCACTGATTTTACCTAAATAGAATTCAACGATATTCCAGCCCCATAGCCCCCGGTTCGCTTTGTCAAAACGATTTGACAAACCAGTCATTGCAACCTTGGGATCGATTTTATCTTCCACAAGGTACAACCACAACGAACGGAAGGGATCATTTGGATCGTCTTGATAAAACGCCTGCAGATCATCCTGCGCTAAACGATAACGGCCACCGTAATACAGTGCAATGCCGCGATTCATTCGCGCGTAGTTGTAAGTTGGATCAAGCTCTAAAACAGAATCAAACGCTTCATAGGCAGCATCAAAATTGCCTGCCTGCGTAAAATAAATCCCTAAGTAGTTAAAAACTTCAGGAATATCAGGACTTATAGACAAAGCCACTGAAAAATCATTCTGTGCCAATGCCCTTAGCCCGAGGCTATCATACAGCACACCTCTCTCATATAAAAGCTGTGCATACTCATCTTCCTTGAGAGAACGGCTCGCGAGTATTTGCTCCATGCGTGCCAGAATAACCTCTTGTTGCAATGTCGGTTGAAGTGGAATAGCAAAAACTTCATTTTTACGCCACTCTGTGCTGCCACATCCCACAAGGATAAAAATAGCTGCAACGTAACACCAGCGCAGAAAAGAATTCATTTCCCACTCCCGAAGTCAGACATTAATCAGAATGCCCTGTTGCTCCACCCACATTGTTTATTTCAGGCATCCAGCCAGAAAAATTGGTTTACTCTTTTATATTTCTGCTCACCTTTGAGGAGGGCAAAAATATAAAAGAGATAAACCGCGCCCTTTTTACAGGACGCCGTTCATTACGTCAAACTTATTCTACTGATGATTCGGGTAATTGTGCTGCTTCACCGGCAGTATTCAGTGTAGTATTAGCTACAGCTTCTTTCATGCTCAGGCGGATACGGCCCTGACGGTCGATTTCCAGTACCTTGACCGGAACTTCCTGACCCAGTTGCAGATAGTCAGTAACTTTCTCTACACGCTTGTCTGCGATCTGAGAAATATGTACCAGACCTTCTTTACCGCCACCGATAGCAACGAATGCACCGAAGTCAACAATGCGGGTCACTTTACCGGCATAAATGCGGCCAACTTCAACTTCAGCGGTGATCTCTTCGATACGGCTGATCGCGTGACGAGCTTTGTCACCGTCCGTTGCTGCAATTTTCACAGTACCATCATCTTCGATCTCGATGGTTGTACCGGTTTCTTCGGTCAGTGCACGGATAACTGAACCACCTTTACCAATCACGTCTTTGATTTTGTCTGGATTGATCTTAATGGTGTGAATGCGTGGCGCAAATTCAGAGATATCATTACGTGGGCTCTGGATAGCCTGTTCCATCACGCTCAGGATGTGTAAACGGGCACCTTTCGCCTGATTCAGGGCAATCTGCATGATTTCACGAGTGATGCCTTCGATTTTGATGTCCATCTGCAATGCGCTGATACCATCACGGCTACCCGCAACTTTAAAGTCCATGTCACCCAGATGATCTTCATCACCCAGAATGTCAGACAGAACTACAAAGTTCTCACCTTCTTTCACCAGACCCATTGCGATACCTGCAACTGCGGCTTTAATCGGTACACCTGCGTCCATCAGTGCCAGTGAAGCACCACAGACAGAAGCCATAGAAGAAGAACCATTGGATTCAGTAATTTCAGAAACGACACGTACGGTATACGGGAATTCATTGATGCTCGGCATTACCGCCAGAACACCACGCTTCGCCAAACGACCGTGACCGATTTCACGACGTTTTGGTGAACCGACCATGCCCGTTTCACCTACAGAGTATGGAGGGAAGTTGTAATGGAACAGGAAGCGATCAGTGCGCTCTCCCATCAGTTCGTCGATAACCTGTGCATCACGCTCAGTACCCAGTGTTGCTGCAACCAGTGCCTGAGTTTCACCACGAGTGAACAGAGATGAACCGTGAGTACGTGGCAGAACGCCGGTGCGGACATCCAGAGCACGAACCATATCTTTTTCACGACCGTCAATACGTGGTTCACCACGCAGAACACGGCTGCGGACAACATTTTTCTCCAGAACAGCAAGTACGTCCAGAATTTCTGATTCTTCCAGTTCCAGATCTTTTTCTGCTGCTTCTGCCAGAATAATTGCAGAAACGTCTTCTTTGATAGCATCAACCTGAGCATAACGCTCTTGTTTCTCAGTAATACGGTAAGCATTACCCAGACGGCTCTCTGCCAGTTCAGCAACACGCTCATGCAGAGGCTGGTTAACAGGCTCAGGTGTCCACTCCCACTTCTCTTTACCCGCTTCAGCAACCAATCCGTTGATGTTATCAATCACAATCTGTTGTTGCTCATGACCGAATACTACTGCTCCCAGCATCTGTTCTTCTGTCAGCAGTTCTGCTTCAGATTCAACCATCAGCACAGCGTTATTTGTACCTGCAACAACCAAATCCAGACGGCTGGTTTTCAGTTCATCACTGGTTGGATTCAGGACATATTGATCATTGATATAACCAACACGCGCAGCACCAATCGGGCCATTGAACGGGATACCAGACAGCGCCAATGCTGCGGAGGAACCGATCATAGCAACGATATCCGGGTTAACCTGTGGGTTTACGGATACAACGGTTGCAATGATTTGCACTTCGTTCAGGAAACCTTCCGGGAACAGAGGGCGCAGTGGGCGGTCGATCAGACGGGCAACAAGCGTTTCACCTTCACCCGGACGGCCTTCACGACGGAAAAAACTTCCCGGAATACGGCCAGCCGCATAAGTACGTTCTTGATAGTTAACAGTCAGTGGGAAAAAACTCTGACCTGGTTTTACTTTTTTCTGACCGACAACGGTAACAAATACCGCAGTGTCATCCATATTAACCATAACAGCAGCCGTCGCCTGACGAGCCATCATGCCGGTTTCGATGGTCACCGTATGCTGACCATACTGGAATTTACGAACAATCGGATTCAGCAAAATAATATTCCTTCGTTTGTGTTGCTGCATTTAAACATCAGCAACAATGGATGTTCTCTTCGTTACACCCTCACGACTAATGACAGTACTCAGCCCTTTACCTTTCAAGTAACCGCTTTACAGCCATGGTGTAACCTGAAATCTTTCGGATATATTTTTTTAAGTACTCTCATTAGCCGCGCGAGTCACTGTAACTAAAGAGGTTCAACTAGTTAAGAAATGGAATTTAAGTTTCTTAATCCCCATTTCCTAGAAGAAAAGGGGCCAGATTGGCCCCTTTCCACTGAAACTCATCGATTAGCGACGCAGTCCCAGACGCTCGATCAGGGCAGTGTAACGTGCCAGATCTTTACGCTTCAGGTAGTTCAGCTGGTTACGACGCTGTGCAACCATACGCAGCAGACCACGACGGCTGTGGTGATCTTTTTTGTGCTCTGCAAAGTGACCTTGCAGGTGGTTGATTTGTGCAGTCAGCAGGGCAATCTGAACTTCGCTGGAACCGCTGTCGTTAGCGCCACGGCCGAAATCAGCGATAATCTGCGCTTTTGCTTCAGTACTTAGAGACATAGTATAACTCCAAATATAGTTTAAAAATGATGAGTGCCGATCTCTAATTCAGCCACTCATATACAGGCGCATTATTCTACGCTGCAAATAGATGAAGCGCAAGATAACCCCATAAAGGCTACTCTTACTACATTTCACCATCGGTGGTTTCTTCTGCCGTGTCTTCTACGACCAATCGACGCGGAGCTACCAGCCCATCATCATCAATGACAGCAATACCGATGAATTTATTTTCATCACCTTCATTAACCCGCACCCACTCGCCAGATAACAGGCTATGTTTACTGCGAACCGGCTGACCCTGCTTAAAATAAGCAGCAACAACAGATGGAAGCTGAATAACCGGGAAATGTACAACGGCTGTATCCATCGGCAATAATAATGGATCGAGCAATTCTCCTGCTTCAACCTGCTGCTTTTCAGCCTGTTCCTTTAATTCATATAGCTGTTCCAGTGTCACCATTCGGTGGCTAGGGTAATTAGCAACCTGCAAACGACGCAGATAAATAACATGAGCACCACAGCCCAGTAATTCACCCAAGTCATCAATAATGGTGCGGATATAGGTTCCCTTAGAACAGTGAATTTCCAGCTCCAGTTCATCACCTTCCCAACGAATGAACTGTAATTCATAAACCGTTATCGGACGCGCTTCCCGCTCAATTTCAATCCCCTGACGGGCATATTCATACAGCGGCTTTCCCTGATGCTTCAGTGCAGAGTACATAGAAGGAACCTGCATGGTATCACCACGGAATGTTTCCAGTGCTGCATCAAGCTGCGAGGAAGTCACCTGAACTTCGCGCTCACAAATAATTTTACCGTGTGAATCGGAAGTATCAGTGCGCTGCCCTAACCGTGCTATAACGCGATAACGTTTATCCGAATCGAGCAGAAACTGGGAAAATTTAGTCGCTTCACCAAGGCAAATCGGCAGCATTCCCGTTGCCAGCGGGTCTAACGCACCGGTATGACCCGCTTTACTGGCATTAAATACCCGCCTTACTTTCTGCAAAGCATCATTGGAGGAAATATCCTGCGGCTTATCCAGCAGCAGTACGCCGTGTATCGCACGACCCCTACGACGACGCCCCATTATTTTTCCTCGTTGTGATCCGCAGAGGCACGACGTTGTTCGTCACTTTTCACAACGTTAGTGACCAGATTTGACATGCGCATCCCTTCGATCAAAGAACTGTCGTAAGAAAACGTCAGTTCAGGAATAACACGCAGACGCATCGCTTTACCCAGCAATGAACGAATAAAACCGGAAGCTTCATTCAATGCTTTGATACCCTGATTAACCTTATCTGAATCTTGTCCTTCCACTAAGACATTCAGAAAAGTTACAAATACTTTGGCATAAGCCAGATCGCGGGAAACCTCAACACCTGAAACAGTTGCCATCCCGATGCGGGGATCTTTCACTTCACGCTGTAAAATGATGGCAATCTCTTTTTGCATTTCCTGTGCAACGCGCTGAGTACGACTGAATTCTCTTGCCATGGTTCTATCTCCTGACATTTTGGGGGGCATATAGCCCCCCAAGAATGGAATTTAACGGGTCGATTATGGTGTTTAAGCGATGGAGCGTTTCACTTCAACCACTTCGAAAACTTCAATCATATCGCCAACACGAACATCATTGTAGTTCTTCACACCGATACCACATTCCATACCATTACGGACTTCGTTGACATCATCCTTAAAGCGACGCAGGGATTCCAGTTCACCTTCATAGATAACCACGTTGTCACGCAGTACACGGATTGGGTTATTACGCTTGATGTTACCTTCTGTCACCATACAGCCAGCAATCGCACCAAATTTAGGTGATTTGAAGACATCACGGACTTCTGCCAGACCCATGATTTGCTGCTTGTACTCTGGCGCCAGCATACCACTCATTGCCTGTTTAATTTCATCAATCAGACTATAGATAACAGAGTAGTAACGCAGGTCTACGCTTTCGTTTTCGATGATACGACGAGCAGAAGCATCAGCACGTACGTTAAAGCCCAGAATGATCGCATTAGATGCTGCTGCAAGGGTTGCGTCAGTTTCAGTGATACCACCCACACCAGAACCGATGATCTTCACTTTAACTTCGTCAGTAGACAGTTTCAGCAGTGAATCACAAATTGCTTCGCATGTACCCTGAACATCAGTTTTCAGAACGATATTCAGCTCAGATACCTTACCTTCTTCCATGTTCGCAAACATGTTTTCCAGTTTAGATTTCTGCTGACGAGCCAGTTTCACTTCACGGAATTTACCCTGACGGTAGAGAGCAACTTCACGTGCTTTTTTCTCGTCACGTACAACAGTCGCTTCATCACCCGCAGATGGTACGTTGGACAGACCCAGGATTTCCACAGGAATGGATGGACCCGCAGTCATGACTTCCTGACCCAATTCGTTACGCATCGCACGGATACGGCCATACTCGAAACCACAAAGAACGATATCGCCTTTGTTCAGAGTACCGGACTGCACCAGAATGGTAGCTACCGGGCCACGGCCTTTATCCAGGAAGGATTCAATGACCACACCGTTTGCCATACCAGAGTGAACTGCATTCAGTTCCAGTACTTCAGCCTGTAGCAGGATAGCTTCCAGCAATTCATCAATACCAAGGCCAGCTTTGGCTGATACATGCATGAACTGGGTTTCGCCGCCCCACTCTTCTGGAAGAATACCGTATTGTGACAATTCATTTTTCACACGATCTGGATCGGCTTCTGGCTTATCGATTTTGTTAACTGCTACAACAACCGGCACATTAGCAGCCTTCGCATGCTGGATAGCTTCGATGGTCTGAGGCATCACGCCATCATCCGCCGCAACAACCAGAACTACGATATCGGTCGCTTGAGCACCACGAGCACGCATGGAAGTAAACGCAGCATGGCCCGGAGTATCCAAGAAGGTGATCATACCTTTCTCAGTTTTCACATGGTATGCACCGATGTGCTGGGTAATGCCACCTGCTTCACCAGAAGCTACTTTGGTTGAACGGATGTAGTCCAGCAAAGAGGTTTTACCGTGGTCAACATGGCCCATGATGGTCACTACAGGAGCACGAGGTTCAGCCTGTGTTTCACCGGTGTCACGATCACTCATCAGTGCTTCTTCCAGCTCGTTTTCACGACGCAGGATAACTTTGTGACCCATTTCCTCAGCAACCAGCTGAGCGGTTTCCTGATCGATAACCTGATTGATGGTTGCCATTGCGCCCATCTTCATCATGGTTTTGATAACCTGAGAACCTTTTACCGCCATTTTGTTAGCCAGTTCAGCAACGGTAATCGTTTCACCAATCACGACATCACGGTTAACGGCGGCGACAGGCTTGTTAAAGCTCTGCTGCAATGTACTCGGTTTGCGCTGTTTGCCTTTAGTACGGCCAACTGCACGTGCTTCTTCACGATCAGCTTTCGATTCAGAATGTTTGTTATTCTTCTTCTGACGGGTGTTTTTGCCACCGCGGCTGCGGGTACGACGATCGCCTTCAACTTTGGCGTCATTCTCATCTTCCGCATCACGGGCGTGACGGGAAGTCGTTACGTGGTAATCACTATTGTTGTCATTTGAATCAGAGTCTTTAGACCATTTTTCCTGATTCTCTTCTGCCATGCGGCGCGCTTCTTCTGCCACACGTTTTGCTTCTGCTTCAACTTTACGACGCATCTCTTCTTCAGCTTTGCGTTTTAAATTTGCTGCTTCAGCTTCACGGCGCGCTTTTTCATTATGCGCTGCTGCTTCAGTTTGCACTGATTTAGATTTTGTTTCGGTATGTTGCTTAGTAGTCACTTTTTCTTTTTCCGCTGCCTCACGCTGAGGCTTTTCAGCCTCTCCACGTTTGGCTTTGTCTTCTGCTTCACGCTTAGCTTGCTTTTCTGCTTCGCGTTTTGCCTGTTCTTCCGCTTCACGTTGAGCTTGTTCTTCCGCGAGTTTCTTCGTTTCAGTTTCAAGCCGCGCTTTCTCTTCTGCCTCGCGCCGAGCCTGCTCTTCCGCTTCACGCTGCGCCTGTTCTTCCGCTTTAGCCTGTTCAATCGCGTCGCGGTTCACATATGTGCGTTTTTTACGGACTTCAATCGCTACCGATTTACTTTTGCCACCGGTGCTAGGGACGTTCAGTGTACTGCGCGTTTTACGCTGTAGTGTCAATTTACCTGGCTGGCCACCAGTACCACCTTGTTCGCGGTTCAGGTGAGCCAGCAAAGCTTCTTTTTCTTTCTGGGAAACAGAGTCAGTTGCGGTTTTCTGAATGCCAGCATCAGCGAATTGCTGGATCAGGCGTTCAACCGATGTCTGGATCTCTTCTGCCAGTAATTTTACGGTTACCTCTGTCATTCTGTTCCTTCCTGCTACAGTTTATTTATGCATCATCGCCAAACCAACAGATATTTCGAGCTGCCATAATGAGTTCTCCTGCTTTCTCATCATTCAGTCCTTCGATATCAGATAAGTCGTCGATACCCTGTTCGGCAAGATCTTCCAGAGTACAGATGCCACGGGCAGCCAGATTAAACGCTAAAGCACGTTCCATGCCAGGCAAATCCAGTAAATCTTGGGCTGGCTGCTGATCACCAAGACTCTCTTTCTGAGCCAGTTCCAGCGTTGTCAAGGCCGCTTTCGCACGTTCACGGAGAACTTCAACGGTTTCTTCATCAAGACCTTCTACAGCCAGAAGTTCATTGACTGGTACATAGGCCAGTTCTTCCAGTGTAGAGAAACCTTCTTCGACCAATAAGGTGGCGAAATCTTCATCAATGTCGAGATGCTTGGTAAATGTATCAATAGAAGCGTGTGCTTCTGCCTGATGTTTTGCTTGCAGCTCTTCCGCAGTCATGACATTCAGTTCCCATTTGTCATCACCACGATGTTTTTTCAGCAATTGTGCAGCCAGACGAACGTTTTGACCATTACGACCAATCGCCTGAGCAAGATTACTGTTTTCCACGGCAACATCCATCGTGCAGTTATCTTCATCAACAACAATAGATGCAACATCCGCCGGAGCCATAGCATTAATGACAAATTGTGCCGGGTTATCATCCCACAACACAATATCAATTCTTTCACCGCCCAGCTCACTGGAAACCGCCTGTACCCTTGCACCACGCATACCTACACAGGCACCAACCGGGTCAATACGCTTGTCGTTAGTTTTCACTGCGATTTTAGCGCGGGAACCCGGATCACGGGCAGCAGCTTTGATCTCAATGATCTCTTCGCCAATTTCCGGTACTTCAATACGGAACAATTCAACCAGCATTTCAGGGCGGGAACGGGTGATGAACAGCTGTGCACCGCGTGCTTCCGGACGTACGTCATATAAGACACCACGTACACGGTCACCGGGACGGAAATTTTCACGTGGCAGCATATCTTCACGCAGAATAACCGCTTCAGCGTTATTACCCAGATCGAGCGTAATGTTTTCACGGTTTACTTTTTTAACCTGACCGGTCACGATCTCACCCTGCTGTTCGCGGAATTGATCAACGACCATTGCACGTTCAGCTTCACGTACTTTCTGTACGATAACCTGTTTTGCGGTCTGAGTTGTAATACGGTCAAAAGTTACCGATTCAATTTGGTCTTCAATATAACCACCCAGCTCAACTTCCGGGTCGTCAAATTTTGCTGCTTCCAGTGTGATTTCGCGGGTAGGCTGGGTTACTTCTTCTACCGCTACCCAGCGGCGGAAGGTATCAAAATCACCGGATTTACGATCGATGCAGACACGAACATCGATTTCCTGCTCATACTTTTTCTTGGTGGCTGTCGCCAGTGCAATCTCTAATGCTTCGAAGATTTTTTCACGAGGGAGAGATTTTTCATTAGAAACCGCTTCAACAACAGCCAGAATTTCTTTATTCATCCTAGTTGCCTCATCCGAACTTTAAAAGTGGGGTACCAGGTTCGCTTTCTGGATGTTGCTCAGTGCGAACACTTCGTCTTTTCCATCCACCGTAACCGTAATCATTTCACCATCGACGGCTTTGATAATACCTTGCCATTTACGACGGTTTTGCATTGCCATGCGTAACATCAGGCTGACTTCTTCCCCCATGAAACGCTGGTAGTGTTCAGCCTTAAACAGTGGACGCTCAAGCCCCGGTGAAGATATTTCCAGGTTGTAAAGCCCTGGGATCGGATCTTCGACGTCGAGTACTGCACTGACCTGATGGCTAACATCAGCACAATCATCAACAGTGATTCCTTCCTCACTATCGATATAGACTCGCAGTGTCGATACGCGTGCGCGAATAAACTCCAGGCCCACTAATTCATAACCTAAAGCTTCAACTGGTGCTGAAATCATCGCTGTTAATTTTTGCTCTAATGTGGACAAGCCCACCCCCAAGACATAAAAAAAGGGCTATATTAGCCCAGTAGTTCTGCTGTCAAATAACAAAAAACCCCGATACGCGGGGCTTTATGCAACTGGACCCTGTTTACTGCCAGTGGTCTCAACCAACTTCTTTTATTACCTTTCAAAGCTATACCTCACGAAGCAACCTGTCAAATCAGGATTAATACCTCTATTATGGTCGCTAAGTTTATAACTATTCGAAAAGGTACAATGTTGTTAAGAAGTGGTTGCGGGAGCCGGATTTGAACCGACGACCTTCGGGTTATGAGCCCGACGAGCTACCATGCTGCTCCATCCCGCGTTCGAAAACGTGGCAAATCTTACGCTGATAATACTAAAAACGCAAGTTTCTAGATTAATGGTGCCGAGGACGGGACTTGAACCCGTACGCCCGTTGTTTAGGCACTACCACCTCAAGGTAGCGTGTATACCAATTTCACCACCTCGGCACTGATTGTAGGACTGTTATCTTAAGCGGCTAAGATAATAACTGTTTAAATCAACAACCCTACTTCAATTCTTTTACTGACTATTTTAACAGAAAATTTTCTATCAAAAATTACTGAGGGATATCGCTATTTGGTTTAGCTGGAGCTACCGGTATTGCCGGAGTTTCTGCCTGCTTTTCAGTTTTTACAGGCTCAGCAAGGTTTTCCCACTTACCGCTTGAACCAGTTCTATTAGTGGTCATATTGCCCAGAATCAGACTGATTACAAAAAACAGTGTTGCAAAAACCGCTGTCATACGGGTCATAAAATTCGCAGAACCCGATGAACCAAATATTGTTGCAGACGCGCCCGCACCAAAGGAAGCACCCATATCAGCACCTTTCCCCTGCTGTAACAGAACCAGAGCAGTTAGCCCGATACCGACCAGCAAGAATATACCTAAAAGAGCTTCATACATATGTTGTACCCGTTTCCTCGTGGGATTTACCATAACTGTGACGTTATACTACGGTAACGTTATTCTGCATCACCCACTCAATTAGAAAAATTAACTGATTGAGCGGGTGTGAATACTAACCAAAGCGTTTCAGACAAGCAAGGTTAATTTTAAATACTGGCGCTGATTGAGGAAAAAATCAACAAATCAGCTCATCCCCTTCACGGAATCAGCGATACGATGCGCCAGTGCTGTGACCTGTTCTTCATCTTCCCCTTCCACCATAACGCGGATCAGAGGTTCAGTACCTGATTTACGCAACAGAACACGGCCACGGCCATTCAACTCGGTTTCAACCGCTTTAACTACTTCAACTACTTGTTCTGATTGCAATGGGTCGTTATTACCCGCAAAACGTACATTGACCAGAACCTGAGGCAATAACTTCATACCACTGCACAAATCATGCAGACTCATGTCATTACGTACCATTGCACTCAAGACCTGCAAACCAGCAACGATACCATCACCTGTAGTGGTTTTATCCAGCAAAATGACATGACCTGAATTTTCCGCACCCAGACGCCAGCCTTTTTCCTGTAATTTTTCGAGTACATAGCGGTCCCCCACTTTTGCACGTTCAAATGGAATGCCAAGTTGCTTCAGTGCCAGCTCCAGCCCCATATTGCTCATCAAAGTACCTACGGCTCCGCCACGCAGTTGTCCCTGTCGTAATGCTTCACGTGCAATGATGTAAAGTATCTGGTCTCCGTCCACTTTATGACCCAGATGATCAACCATGATGATTCGGTCACCATCACCATCAAATGCCAGACCAACATCAGCCTGTTCTTCCAATACCCGCTTCTGTAATAGGCGGACATCCGTTGCACCGCACTCTTCATTGATGTTAATACCATTTGGCTCGCAGCCAATAGCTATCACATCAGCCCCCAGTTCTCTGAGAACATTCGGCGCAATATGGTAAGTCGCACCATTAGCGCAATCCAGTACAATTTTCAATCCATTCAGGCTTTGTTCACTCGGGAATGTGCCTTTACAGAATTCAATATAACGACCAGCCGCATCAACAATCCGATTAGCACGCCCTAACTCAGCGGATTCCACGCAAGTCAGTGGTTTCTCCATTTCGGCTTCAATGGCTTCTTCCACATCATCAGGAAGTTTGGTGCCATCAATGGAAAAAAATTTAATGCCGTTATCGTAGTAAGGGTTGTGGGAAGCAGAAATTACAATTCCGGCTTCTGCACGGAAGGTTCGTGTCAGGTATGCCACAGCAGGTGTTGGCATAGGGCCGGTAAATGAGGCTGATAATCCCGCAGCTGCCAGACCGGCTTCCAGAGCAGATTCCAGCATATAACCGGAAATACGGGTATCTTTACCAATAATAATTTTGCGAGAACCATGACGCGCCAGTACCTTACCCGCAGCCCAGCCAAGTTTTAAAACAAAATCAGGGGTAATCGGGCTGTTACCAACTTTGCCACGGATACCATCAGTACCAAAATATTTACGGTTACTCATAAACTTCTTTCTTCCTTTGCTGAACGTATTCTTTGTTCACAGATTGTTCTTTATTCACAGGTTATTTATTGCTGAAAATTAATTCTTTGCTGACAAGGTTGCCTGAACAATCTGCATTGCCTGTACAGTTTCTTTTACATCATGCACACGAATAATCTGAGCACCTTGCATTGCTGCAATAACAGCGCAGGCAACACTTCCTGTCACTCTTTCCTGTGGAGGCACATGAAGTAACTGCCCAATCATTGACTTACGCGACATACCCGCCAAAATGGGCAAGCCAAGATGGTGGAATGATTTTAAACGAGCCAATAATTGATAATTATGCGATAAATTCTTGCCGAAACCGAAACCCGGATCGATTATCAGGTTGTCTTTTGCAATACCTGCTGAAATACAGCGTCCAATCTGAGCTTCCAGAAATTCTGCTACTGCCGCTACGACGTTTTCGTAATGAGGTTCTGCCTGCATTGTTCTGGGCTGCCCCTGCATATGCATTAAACAAACAGGCAAACCTGTTGTGGCGGCCGCTTCCAGAGCACCCGGTTCCTGTAATGACCGGATATCATTGATAATATGAGCACCTGCTTTTGCCGCTTCCTCTATTACAATGGCTTTTGAGGTATCAACAGAGATCCAGATATCAAAACGCTGGCTCAAAGCTTCTATTACAGGAACTACACGATCCAGTTCTTCCTGTTCACTGACTTCATCCGCACCAGGTCGTGTCGATTCTCCACCTACATCAATAATAGCGGCGCCTTCTTCAATCATGCTGACAGCATGGCGCAAGGCTGTATCTAGGGTATTGTGTGTACCACCATCTGAGAAAGAGTCAGGAGTGACATTCAAAATCCCCATAACCTGTGGATGGGAAAGGTCAAGGATACTACCTCTGGCTGTCAGTTTCATTGCTAGGGAGCCTTAATGTTAAAAACCCCAGGATAAACCTGAGGTTTTGTCAGTTCGGTCTGTCAAAACCAGAGGCAACCTATTACTGATGGTTGCCCTTGGTTTGATTAGGTTATGCGGTTGGATTGCCATCCGCAGGTTTCGCAGACTGCTGCTGAGATGATTTATCCAGACGGATGTTGCTGCCACCATTCTTGTTATCGCCTTCCCAGCCGGCAGGAGGACGAACAGTAGTGCGGTTCATCAAGTCATCAATCTGAGGCGCATCAATGGTTTCATACTTCATCAATGCATCTTTCATCGAATGCAGGATATCCAGATTCTCCATCAGAATCTGACGGGCGCGCTGGTAATTACGGTCAACGAGAACCTTCACTTCCTGATCAATTAAGCGAGCAGTATCTTCAGACATATGTTTCGCTTTAGCCACCGAACGACCAAGGAAAACCTCACCTTCTTCTTCCGCATACAGTAATGGCCCCAGTTTTTCTGAAAAGCCCCACTGCGTTACCATGTTGCGAGCAATTGATGTTGCTACTTTGATATCGTTAGATGCGCCGGTAGAAACATTCTCTGGACCGTAGATAATCTCTTCTGCAAGACGTCCGCCGTATAAAGTAGAAATCTGGCTTTCCAGTTTCTGACGGCTGGCACTGATTTGATCACCTTCCGGCAGGAAGAAAGTCACACCCAGTGCACGGCCACGAGGGATAATCGTCACTTTATGCACCGGATCATGTTCCGGAACCAGACGACCAATAATCGCGTGCCCTGCTTCATGATAAGCGGTGGACTCTTTCTGCTCTTCTGTCATGACCATTGAGCGGCGTTCTGCGCCCATCATGATTTTATCTTTGGCTTTCTCAAATTCCACCATAGAAACGACACGCTTGTTACCACGAGCAGCAAACAGAGCAGCTTCGTTCACCAGGTTTGCCAAATCTGCCCCTGAGAACCCAGGCGTACCACGGGCAATGATGGAAGCATCAATATCGGTATCCAGCGGGATTCGGCGCATATGGACTTTCAGAATTTGCTCACGACCGCGAACATCTGGCAGGCCAACAACAACCTGACGGTCGAAACGGCCCGGACGCAGTAGTGCAGGGTCCAGAACATCAGGACGGTTAGTCGCAGCGATAACGATAATACCTTCATTACCTTCGAAACCATCCATCTCAACCAGCATCTGATTCAGTGTCTGTTCACGCTCATCGTGTCCGCCACCCAGACCAGCACCACGCTGACGGCCTACTGCGTCGATTTCATCGATGAAGATAATACAGGGAGCGGCTTTTTTCGCCTGTTCGAACATATCACGAACACGGGAAGCACCAACACCAACAAACATTTCAACGAAGTCAGAACCAGAAATGGTAAAGAACGGTACTTTAGCCTCACCTGCTATTGCTTTCGCCAGCAGGGTTTTACCTGTACCCGGAGGCCCTACCATCAGGATGCCTTTCGGGATTTTACCACCCAGCTTCTGGAAACGACCGGGTTCACGCAGGTATTCTACCAGCTCACCCACTTCTTCTTTTGCTTCGTCACAACCTGCAACGTCTGCAAATGTGGTTTTGATCTGATCTTCCGTCAGCATACGGGCTTTGCTTTTACCGAAAGACATCGCTCCTTTACCGCCACCACCTTGCATTTGGCGCATAAAGAAGATCCAAACGCCAATCAGCAGCAGCATTGGGAACCATGAAATAAAGAGAGTCGCTAACAGGCCTTGTTGTTCTGGTGGCTCACCAACAACTTTTACCTGTTTGTTGAGTAGCGTATCCAGCAACTTCTCATCCTGAACCGGCATATACGTGCTGTATTTTCCACCGTTGTCTTTCTTAGTGAAATCAATGTCACGACCCGAAATACGTACTTCACTTATTTGATTCTGTGATAACTCACTGATGAAGTTAGAGTAATCCACCCTACGACCACTAGAATCGCCGGGACCAAAACTCTGGAACAATAACATCAAGACAACTGCGATGACTAACCAGAGAATCAGGTTTTTCGCCATGTCACTCAAGGGATTAACCTCTTATTACAACTGTGTTAACAAATAGCAGCAGGGTACTATACTTTCCGCCCCGTCGCTACAATGTATACTTCACGCGATCGTGCCCGCGAAGCGTCCGGTTTACGAATTTTAACTTTCGTAAAAAGGGAGCGTATTTCCCTAAGGTACTCATCAAAGCCTTCTCCCTGAAACACTTTGACAATAAAACTGCCCCCAGGGGCCAGCACATCACGACACATATCTAACGCTAATTCAATCAGATACATGGACCGAGGAATATCGACCGCGGGGGTTCCACTCATATTTGGAGCCATATCCGACATGACGACCTGGACTTTATTATCACCAACTCTCTCAAGTAATGTTTTCAATACCAGCTCATCACGAAAATCCCCTTGTAGAAAATCAACGCCAACAATGGGATCCATTGGTAAAAGATCGCAGGCAATTACCCGACCACGACCACCAATCTGACTGACTACGTATTGAGACCACCCACCAGGAGCAGCACCTAAATCAACAACGGTCATGCCCGGTTTAAAGATTTTGTCGCTTTGCTGTATCTCATCAAGTTTAAACCAAGCGCGGGAGCGAAGCCCTTTTTTCTGCGCCTTTTGAACATATTTATCACTAAAATGTTCCTGTAACCAGCGACTTGAGCTTGCTGAGCGTTTTTTATTGGCCATTGTTCTTTCCAACTGTTACTAACAGAGAGTCTTATTTTTTTACACTCTCTTATCAAACCACACCACACACTTATGGTGATAGATAAGAGATGGCGGTAGAATATGTCGTTTTCAATCCCAACTAAGCAAAAAAACGATGACTCTTAACAAGAAACAAGTGCAATACCTGAAAAGTCTCGCTCACTCATTAAAGCCTGTTGTTATGATCGGTAACAACGGCCTGACTGAAGGCGTATTGGCCGAAATCGAACAAACCCTTTCGCATCACGAGCTTATCAAAGTCAAAGTTGCAGGCGAAGACCGTGCAATCAAAACTTTGATCGCGGAAGCTATTGTCCGTGAAACTGGTGCATATAATGTGCAAATTATTGGAAAAATGCTAGTTCTCTATCGCCCTGCTCAAGAGCGTAAGATTAGTTTACCGAAATAATCTCGAGATATTTATACAAAAGTGCCATTTTATCATGACAAAAAAGACCCCATCGGGCCTTTTCACTTTCATTACCGGTATAATGACCACTTTCTATTCTCCTTCCCGCACCATTGTGTGGGAAGGAAAATTCAGTTTTTAAGCTGAATATCAAACGTACTCGACGTTCAGAACTTCATATTCCACTTTACCGCCGGGTGTTTCAATCACAGCGACATCATCCACGTCTTTACCAATCAAGCCACGGGCAATAGGTGAATTAACCGAAAGCAGGTTTTCTTTGATATTCGCTTCATCGTCGCCCACAATGCGGTAAGTCTGTTCTTCATCAGAATCAACATTCAGTACCGTTACCGTCGCACCAAATATTACACGGCCATTGTTGGTCATCTTAGTGATATCTATCACCTGCGCATTAGAAAGTTTAGCTTCAATTTCTTGAATACGTCCTTCACAAAACCCCTGTTGCTCACGGGCAGCATGATATTCGGCATTTTCTTTCAAATCACCGTGTTCACGTGCGTCAGCGATTGCAGCAATAATTTTAGGGCGACGTACATTTTTCAAATGTTCTAATTCTTCACGCAATTTATCCGCGCCACGTACCGTCATCGGAATTTGTTTCATTTATTAAACCTCTAAATCAATCCTAAGCCCAGACAACATCTTCCTGATTTTTGCAAAAAAACAACTTCTTTTGCAATAACAGTAGATTGCAATATATTGCAACACAATGAGCACACCCTATCAGGCGGGCTTCCAGACAATAAAAGGGGTGTAAACTACAGAATAGTCTGATAGTTCACATACACATTCTACCTGCTAATCTATCATTTTAACGTAGAGTCGGTGATGGATCATCGTTTACTTTTTCCTGAATTGAGTCTTAGTATTATTAGTACAAATATTATTGAAATACATCCACATTTAGATGCGAGATCTATGGCTCTTTTAAAAGTTACCAGCAAAATAGCTTGTATGCTCAGTTTAAGCCTGAGTGTTTTTAGTGCAAATGCCTCTTCGATTGAGAAGAATATTGAATATTTGCCAGCAGGGGCCAATGTTTCATTTATCGCCCAAAAAGTCGGTGAAAAAGACCCTATTATTGATTATCGCGGACAGCAACTGGCATTACCGGCCAGTACTCAAAAAATTGTAACCGCATTGGCTGCCTTATTACAGCTTGGCAAAGATTTTCGTTTTGTCACAACACTGGAAAGTGATGCGGATATTGAAGATAGCAGATTAAAGGGAAACCTGATTGCCCGTTTTGTCGGCGATCCATCACTGACACGCACACAACTGCGCAATATGGTCGAAAAGCTGAAACAGTCCGGTATACAGCAGATTGACGGGGATCTCATTATAGATATTTCGATTTTTTCCAGCCACGATAAAGCCCCGGGCTGGGCATGGAATGATATGACCCAATGTTTCAGTGCACCACCCGGCGCTGCCATTGTCGATAAAAACTGCTTTTCTGTCCTGCTCTATAGCGCAGAGCAAGCGAATGAACCAGCTATTGTTCACACTCCTTCTTACTACCCTGTTAACGTCTTCAGTGAAGTAAAAACACTCGCTAAAGGCTCATCGGAAACAAAGTACTGTGAACTTGATGTCACTACAGGTGAGTTAAACCGATATACGCTGACCGGATGCCTGACACAGCGCAGCGAACCATTGCCACTGGCCTTCGCTGTCCAGAATGGGGCAAGTTATGTCGGAACTATTCTGAAAAATGAATTACGCCTCGCCGGAATTGAACTGAAAGGCCATGTGCGGCGTCAATCATTTCCTAAGCAACCGGAAAAGATCTTAGCAATGAATCAGTCTGTACCCTTACATGATTTGCTCAAGGTTATGCTGAAGAAATCAGACAACATGATAGCGGATACGGTTTTTCGTAATTTGGGGCATTATTATTTTGATGTTCCTGGGACATGGCGATCAGGTTCTGATGCTGTCCGCCAAATCCTGAAACAAAAAGCCGATATTGATATCAGAAATGCAGTTATCGTTGATGGATCAGGCCTTTCTCGTCACGATCTCATTTCCCCTTCAGTAATGATGGAAATCCTGCAATTCATTGCGCAGCATGATAATGAACTGGGTATCATCTCTATGCTGCCAAAAGCAGGTTATGATGGCACATTGGCTTATCGTCCGGGGCTTCATGAGGCTGGTGTGGATGGTAAGGTATTTGCAAAAACAGGCTCACTGCAAGGCGTTTACAACCTTGCTGGCTTTATGACTGCAGCCAGTGGGAAACAGATCGCTTTCGTCCAGTTTATCTCGTCTTATTCTGTGACTCCGGCAGAGCTGCGTAACCGCCGGATTCCTCTGACCCGTTTCGAACATCATTTATACAAATCTCTATACCAGAATAATTGATAAGGAAATCCCTGAGAGAGAGAAGAGAAAAAAGTAAAAGGGCGCTTTGACGGCGCCCTCTTCATCATGAAAGTACCCGAAACAGACAGTTAGTGTTTATAAATAAACTCAATGCCTTCATCGTCTTCTTCGTCCCAGTCATCATCCAAATCATCCGTTTCAGATGCTTGTTCCAACTGTTCTTTATGGTAATCATCCCACATGAATTCAACTTTTTCCGGCTGAGTGCTTTCTTCTGCATTCACCTGACGAGGCTGAGCGTTAATGAACTCCATAATATCCCAGCAGAGTTCTTTCACACCCTGACGATTCACAGCTGAGATCATGTAGTATTCACCTTCCCAACCTAACTCATCAGCAATTACTTGCGCTTTCTGCTTAGCTTCTTCTGGATCAGTCAAATCAACTTTATTGAATACCAGCCAACGTGGTTTATCAGCCAGCTTCTCACTGTACTTATGCAGCTCGTTGATAATAATACGGGCATTCTCTACTGGATCTGATTCATCGATCGGACAGAGATCAATTAAATGCAACAGAACACGGCAGCGCTCCAGATGTTTCAGGAAACGGATACCTAAACCAGCACCTTCTGATGCACCTTCAATCAGACCCGGAATATCGGCAACCACGAAGCTCTGTTCATTATCCATACGTACAACGCCAAGGCTTGGCACCAGCGTAGTAAATGGATAATCAGCCACTTTAGGTTTTGCGGCTGAAACGGCTCGGATGAAGGTAGATTTACCTGCATTCGGCATTCCGAGCATACCGACATCAGCCAACAGCATCAGCTCCAGCATCAGGTCACGGCTCTCTCCCGGAGTTCCCATTGTTCTTTGACGGGGAGCACGATTAACCGAGGATTTAAAGCGGGTATTGCCCAACCCGTGGAAACCGCCTTTTGCCACCATCAGACGCTGCTCATGACGTACCATATCACCCAGAATTTCGCCTGTAGCAATATCACGGATACGGGTTCCTACCGGAACTTTAATAGTAATATCCTGACCACGTTTGCCGGTACAGTCGCGGCTTTGACCGTTTTGTCCGCGTTCAGCACGGAAGGATTTTTCAAAGCGGTAGTCAATCAGGGTATTAAGGTTTTCATCTGCCAGCAGGTAGACATCGCCGCCGTCGCCGCCGTCGCCGCCGTCCGGCCCACCTTTTGGAATATATTTTTCACGACGGAAGCTGACACAGCCATTGCCACCATCTCCCGCTACAACCAGTATTCTGGCTTCATCTACAAATTTCATTATGTTTCTCCGTAGGATAGCCACTATAAAGCTGGATGGCAGATCGTACCCAGAGATGGCGTAATCCAAAATATAAAAAGCCCCGCAACACATATTGCAGGGCTTCCGATTCGATCGAAGTTCAAAAAATTTATTCAGCTACAATGCTGATAAATTTACGGTTTTGTGGACCTTTAACTTCGAATTTAACTTTTCCGTCAGCTAGTGCGAACAGGGTGTGGTCACGACCACAACCTACGTTGTTGCCTGCGTGGAATTTAGTACCACGTTGACGAACAATGATGCTGCCTGCTAAAACAGACTCACCACCAAAACGTTTTACACCCAGACGTTTACTTTCAGAATCGCGACCGTTACGAGTCGAGCCGCCAGCCTTTTTGTGTGCCATTTATCTGCTCTCCTAATATCTTAAGCGATGCCAGTGATCTTAACTTCAGTGAACCACTGACGGTGGCCCTGCTGCTTACGGCTGTGTTTACGACGACGAAATTTAACGATTTTAACTTTCTCGCCACGACCGTGAGCAACTACTTCAGCTTTAACTTTAACGCCTTCGATTACTGGAGCGCCGATCTTGATGTCTTCACCATTAGCGACCATCAGAACCTGGTCAAACTCAACAGTTTCACCTGTTGCGATGTCCAGCTTTTCCAAGCGAATTGTTTGACCTTCGCTTACTCGGTGTTGTTTACCACCACTTTGGAAAACCGCGTACATATAAACTCCGCTTTCCGCGCACCCCCTAAAATTCTTTCCAGAGCGCGCTATAAAATATTCACAATAGGGCGCGAATTCTACGCAAAAACCGTTTGGAAGACAAGAGCAGAATTAGAACAGATGAGAAAAAATCAGAGTTTTTCGATTGTCATTTATTTGAACGGTTTTTCAAGTACAATCAATAAAACTTGATATCTATTGATATACTAATTAATGAGCACAGCTCTGAATCAGAGTCCGAAGCCAAAACATGAACTTAGAATCGATAATTAAACTTACAGCTGATGATATGGCAGCGGTTAATGAAACCATTCTTAACCAATTAAATTCTGATGTTGCGCTTATCAACCAGCTTGGCTATTACATTATCAGCGGCGGTGGTAAGCGTATTCGCCCGATGATTGCCGTGCTGGTTGCTAAGGCACTGGGTCATGAGGGAGAGAAACATATCAAAGTTGCTGCCCTGATCGAATTTATTCATACAGCAACCCTGCTTCATGATGATGTTGTAGACGAATCCGATATGCGTCGCGGTCGAGCAACGGCTAATGCCATGTATGGCAATGCAGCCAGTGTTCTGGTTGGTGATTTTATCTATACCCGTTCGTTTCAGATGATGACGGATCTCAACTCAATGCGCGTACTGAAACTGATGTCCGATGCGACGAATGTCATCGCAGAAGGCGAAGTGATGCAGTTGATGAACTGTAATGACCCGGATATTTCGGAAGATGATTACATGCGTGTCATTTACAGTAAAACAGCCCGCTTATTTGAAGTAGCCTCGCATTCTGCCGCTATTCTGTCCAATGCAACTCAGGCACAGGAAGCAGCACTGCGTGATTATGGCCGCTATCTTGGTACCGCATTCCAGTTGATCGATGATCTTTTAGATTACGATTCCGATGATAGTACGCTCGGCAAAAATACCGGTGATGATCTGAACGAAGGCAAACCGACACTTCCGCTCTTACATGCCATGAATCACGGAACCCCTGAGCAGTCCGCATTGATCCGCGAAGCAATTGAAAAAGGAAATGGCCGCCATTTGCTGGATACTGTGCTTACAACGATGAAACAGTGTGGTTCACTCAATTACACCCGCCAACGAGCCGAGGAAGAAGCTGATAAGGCAATTTCAGCGTTACAAGTACTAGATGAGTCTCCATACAAGGCGGCCCTTGTGGGACTGGCTCATATCGCTGTACAGCGACTTTCCTGAGCTTATGCAATCAGTATCCCAGACCATTCAGTCTGGGATACTGCCTTTGTTCTCAACTTCTTGAATTCCTGTGTATTGAAAAAGACTGGCAAGCCCTTTCCGTAAAATGAACTTAACCATTCGCTCCCTTTCGGGCTTGGTCAATTGATAATAAGCTTCCACCCAAATCATAAACGGGTCTTGCCGTTTGTTCCGATAATACTCAACCGAACTTTCACTGAGGGCCAGTACACTCAGAACATCTTCAGGCAGGCTGTTGACATGATATTCGAGTGCTTTTCCCTGTACTCCACGCTTACGACGCTGTTCCCAGCCTTCACGTCTTGCCATCAGATTTACCCCCTGAGGGGATGATGGCAGACCAGCGAGGCCCATGAGCTCCTTTGCAGAATACCATTCTTTTTTCATCTCTCTCTCCTCGCTTCTTACCGGAGCAGTAAAGAGAAAACCAAATTTTATACCCTTTGTTTTTCAACTTGGCTTTTCAAAAGCTGGCTCAGGTAGCTATAATTTTTTCCAAAAAACTTCTTATACCGTCTCTCAGTATCACTTCTGTAATTACCTCCTTTTCTTCATCCGTGAGTAAATTAAATGCACTTACCCAAATAGATAGAGGGTCTTGTTTCTGAACCTGATATTCAGGTGATATTTCATTAAGTTCCAGAGCGTTTAATGTTGATTCAGGAAAACAAGAATAGTGATATTCAATTGCCCTCCCCTGAACACCCGCTCGCTTTTGTCTCATCCATTCTTCACGCTTCGCTCTGGCATTCACTCCTTGTGGTGATCTAGGTAACTCACCTACACCGGTCAACTCCATTGCCGTATACCACTCTTTTTTCATAATGTTTCTCTATTTTTGTAACCAAGTTCAAAAAAGAAGTTATTAAGAAAAAATTAGAAATATTTTTAGAAAAAATAATGTTATTTTATTTTCTTAATAACAGATCCATGTTCGTTATTAATTTCACTCTAACGCTTTAGTTATACCACTAATGTGGCTATAAATTTAATAGGAAAGGATTAAAAAAATGATTTCTATGAAATCGGATTGGCATCCTGCTGATATTATTGCTGCTTTACGTAAACGTGGAACAACTCTGGCCGCTGTTTCGCGTGAATCAGGATTAAGCTCATCAACTTTGGCGAATACTCTTTCTCGCCCATGGCCCAAGGGAGAATGGATAATAGCAAATTATTTAGGTATTCATCCGTCTGAAATATGGCCCAGCCGTTATTTCGATCCCCATACCGGAGAATTATTGGAAAGGAAAATCAGAGAGAAAAAAGAATAATTAGCTATCAATATAATTATTGAAAGAAAAACCGCTGGCTTTTTTTAAGCTAGCGGTTTTAGTTATCTAATATATTTAAGTTAATTCGTATATTAATAAATTAAAAATTAATTAAATTAACCATTAATAAATTTTTCGCCTAATTCAATATCTTTTTTCAGAACGTCTAACATATTATTCAGTGCGTTTTGTTCAAACTCACTCAGCTGACCAATATCTAAATGTTCTTCAATACCGTTTTTACCTAAGCGAACAGGTTGTGCGAAGAAGCGAGCGTATTTGCCATCACCTTCCACATAACTGCATTCGATAACATTGCTTTCACCCTGCAAAGCACGGATCAGAGAAAGGCCGAAACGGGCAGCAGCCTGTCCCATAGACAAAGTTGCAGATCCGCCACCTGCTTTTGCTTCAACAACTTCAGTACCCGCATTCTGGATACGTTTTGTCAGAGCTTCAGTTTCTTCAGCAGTGAAGCTGACACCCGGGATCTGGGACAGGAGTGGCAGAATGGTTACTCCAGAGTGGCCACCAATCACAGGCACTTCCAACTCTTCTGGTTTCTTGCCTTTCAGCTCTGCAATAAACGTATTGGAGCGGATAACATCCAGCGTTGTTACACCAAACAGACGGTTTTTATCGTAAACACCCTCTTTTTTCAGCACTTCAGCAGCGATTGCTACAGTCGTGTTTACAGGGTTAGTAATAATTCCGATTAATGCTTTCGGGCATGTTTTAGCAATCTGCTGAACCAGATTACGGACAATGCCTGCATTAATATTAAACAGGTCTGAGCGATCCATACCAGGTTTACGTGCCACACCAGCAGAAATCAATACAACATCTGCGCCTGCCAATGCCGGAGTTGCATCTTCACCCGCAAAACCAGTGACCTTCACTGCTGTCGGGATATGGCTCAGATCGGCAGCCACACCAGGGGTTACCGGGGCAATGTCATATAAAGAAAGTTCTGAACCTGAAGGAAGCTGGGTCTTGAGTAGAAGGGCAAGTGCCTGACCAATACCACCGGCTGCACCGAGAACTACAACTTTCATCCTGATACTCCTTTAAAAATTAAGTGCTGTAATAAACTGAAATCTGTCTGGTTAAGAGGCTCAACTTATCATACTCAATATCAGTATGGGATAAGCCTTCCACCTTACTCATCACTACGTATTAAACACAATCTGTTAACAGCCAGATTATCTACCTAATAGCCTGAGGATGGAACACTAAAGTTCTTTATTTTAGACAAAATGCTTATCTGTTAATGAGATAACGGACACTTTTTTAGGAATTATTCTTGTTATCTTATAAATTAATGAGCTGGTTAAACTACTCTTCTCCCCGATTACTGACGATTCCATTTCATTAACAATACATTTACCTGATTCAATGATGTGATTATGCGGCCTGTCTGTGGCTTTCCCGACCTTCCTTGCATAAAAATTCACTCTTTTGCATAATATTGCCTTCATAACTGCTTCAAAGATGGTGAAATATGCGAATTCCTTCGAAACAGGAAGATTTGGTAAAAGCGTTCAAAGCATTATTAAAAGAAGAAAAATTCAGCTCTCAGGGCGAGATTGTTGCAGCACTTCAGGAAGAAGGCTTTGAAAACATTAACCAGTCTAAAGTTTCCAGAATGCTGACGAAATTTGGTGCAGTCAGAACCCGCAATGCGAAAATGGAAATGGTCTACTGCCTGCCAGCTGAATTAGGTGTTCCTACTGCCACCAGCCCATTAAAAAATCTGGTATTGGATGTCGATTATAATCATTCAGTCGTGGTTATTCGTACCAGTCCGGGCGCAGCACAGTTAATTGCACGCTTACTGGACTCATTAGGTAAAGCGGAGGGGATACTGGGTAGCATCGCGGGGGATGATACGGTTTTTTCTACCCCGACAAAGACTGTTACAACGGAGCAGCTCTATACAGCGATAATCAATTTGTTTGAGCAAGAACTGTAAATTAATCATTGGCTAAAAACCATATTGCAACATAGAGGATCGCCTGATCATTGCGATCCTCTCATATTCAAATCAGGCCGCCTGTGCCTTCTTGTTTAATGCTTCCAGTAATTTCCCATGAATTCCGCCAAATCCACCGTTACTCATGATCAATATATGATCACCCGGCTGTGCTGATTCAGCAATCATACGTACCAGCGCATCAATGTCAGAACTCCAGCGGGCGGACTGCACACATTGTTCAGCTATTTCAGCAACCTGCCACGGAATATTACCCGGCTGATACAGGAAAACTTCATCTGCACGCCCCAGAGAGGGAGCAATCTCATTTTTGCTCATACCGAGTTTCATTGTGTTCGAACGCGGCTCCAGAACAGCAATAATGCGGGCCATTCCGCCGACTTTACTTCTCAGCGCTTCCAGTGTTGCCAGAATTGCTGTTGGATGATGGGCAAAATCATCATAAATAGAGATGTCATTCACCTGACCAAGTAACTCCAGGCGGCGGCGGGCATTAATAAAATCACCCAATACCTGACAAGCATCCGCAGGTTGAACTCCAACATGGTGAGCTGCTGCAATAGCCATCAGGCCATTATGCATATTATGCTCACCCACTAATGACCAGTTAACTTCACCAACCAACTCACCATGATGGAACACCTGATAAGTGCTGCTGTCCTGAGTCGTTTTTTTTGCCTGCCAGTTTCCGGTTTCTCCGGTATATTCCAGTTCACTCCAGCATCCCATGCCGATAACCTGTTTCAGATTAATGTCGTGATCAGGAGCAAGAATTTTACCGACTCCCGGCACGACTCTGACAAGGTGATGGAATTGTTTTTGAATAGCCGCCAAATTTTCGAAAATATCAGCATGGTCGAATTCAAGGTTGTTCATAACGAGCGTGCGGGGGCTGTAATGGACGAATTTTGAACGCTTATCAAAAAAAGCGCTGTCATACTCATCCGCTTCAATCACGAAAAACGGGCTTTCACCCAGCTGTGCTGAAACTTCAAAATTGCCCGGTACGCCGCCGATCAAAAACCCCGGCTTATAGCCACAGGCTTCCAGAACCCATGCCAACATTCCGGCTGTTGTGGTCTTGCCATGTGTTCCTGCGACCGCCAGAACCCAGCGCTCCGGCAAAACATGATCATGCAGCCACTGCGGGCCGGATGTGTAAGGAATACCACGATCCAAAACCGCCTCAACGCAGGGATTACCACGCGTCATGGCATTACCGATGATCACCATATCTGGTACAGGATTGAGTTGTGAAGGATCGTATCCTTGGATCAGTTGAATACCCTGATTTTCCAGCAGAGTACTCATAGGAGGATACACATTAGCGTCGGAGCCGGTAACTTCGTGACCTAACGAGCGGGCGAGGATTGCCAGCCCTCCCATGAAAGTACCGCAGATGCCAAGAATATGAATACGCATTTATTTCTATCCGCTTTTATTTCTGACTGATAGCATGAAGTGTATCACTATTCTAACCATCAAATCATAGATTAGAAATGCAATGGCCTATCAATCATTCTATTCTTTAGCTAAACTGCCCGCACTTAAGTGCAACACTAATATGCTGCACTCTTTTGAAATAACAACCAAATCAGGGCCTTCGTCATGAAAACATTAGGCGAATTCATCGTCGAGAAACAGCACGACTTTCCTCATGCTACAGGTGAATTGACCGCATTACTTTCTGCTATCAAACTGGGTGCCAAAATCATTCATCGGGACATCAATAAAGCGGGTCTGGTAGATATTCTGGGCACTAGCGGTGTTTCCAATGTTCAGGGTGAAGCTCAGATGAAACTGGACTTGTATGCCAATGAAAAACTCAAGGCTGCATTAAAAGCCCGTGGTGAAGTAGCTGGTATCGCTTCTGAAGAAGAAGACGACATCGTTATCTTTGATGGCGACCGGGCAGAAAATGCAAAATATGTTGTTTTGATGGACCCACTGGATGGTTCTTCGAATATTGATGTAAACGTTTCCGTCGGTACTATTTTCTCTATTTACCACCGAATTACACCGATCGGGCAGTCGGTTACTGAAGAGGACTTTCTGCAACCGGGACATCGTCAGGTTGCGGCGGGTTATGTCGTTTACGGCTCATCAACCATGCTGGTTTATACCACTGGCTGTGGTGTGCATACCTTCACTTACGATCCTTCTCTGGGTGTATTCTGCCTGACTCATGAAAAAGTTCAGTTCCCGGCAAAAGGCAATATGTATTCCATTAACGAAGGGAACTACATTAAATTCCCTCTGGGCGTGAAAAAGTACATCAAATATTGTCAGGAGCAGGATGAAGAAACTCAGCGCCCTTACACCACCCGTTATGTCGGTTCACTGGTTGCTGATTTCCACCGCAATTTGCTGAAAGGCGGTATTTACATTTACCCAAGCACAGCCACCCACCCGACCGGCAAGCTACGCCTACTGTATGAGTGCAACCCGATTGCATTTCTGGCAGAACAGGCTGGCGGTAAAGCCAGTGACGGCACAAACCGAATTCTGGATATCACCCCAAGCAAACTGCACCAGCGCGTTCCGCTGTTTGTCGGAACCAAATCGATGGTGGAAAAAGCCGAAAGTTTTATGGCTGAGTTCCCAGAAGAATAAATCGATTTATTAAACTGCTAATTCAAGAGGCGAATTTTCGCCTCTTCAACTCCGGTGATAATTATAATTCCAACCTGTAAAGTTGCTAACTATTTATTATTTTCAATAATAGAAACCCATTCAAAAATCATCATTCCCTATTTAACCCCTTATTTAATTTTCATTTATTTCCCTATGTTATTTTTTGTTTTTCTACAAAGTAATAATAAAAACATCATATAAACTGACATAAAATCTCTAAAATATAATCACCTACTACCCAATAATGACTGCAATGAGTAAAACCAGGGAAATTTTTGTAGAAGAATCACAGGATAGATATGCTAACTGGCTCTCTTTAAAATTTAAAAAGATATCACAACCTTTTATTAATATAGAACAAAAGGAATTAGTAAATGAGTGAACCAATCGTAATCCGAAAATATATTGGATTAATAGGAATATGTATTGCAAGCTTTCTTGGGTGTATAGATCTCACTGTTGTAAATACTATCCTTCCTGCCATTGGTCGTGAATTTAGTACTCCGTTAAGAGAAACACAATGGGTGACTTCTGTCTTTATGATAGCCCTTTCTGCTTTTATGGTTCCGGTTGGAACATTAGCAGATAGCTGTGGCCGTAAAAAAATACTCATCTGGGGGTTAATCCTGTTTGGAGTAGCATCATTATTTGTTGGCCTCGCAACCAACCTTGCTGCTCTTACTATATTTAGATTTATTCAGGGCATCGGCTGTGCAATTCTCTATACTGTTTCTGGAGCTATCATTTCTTATTTATTTAATGAAAATGAACAGGGAAAGGCGCTTGGTATATTATTTGGTGTTAATGGGCTTGGTCTTGCAGTCGGGCCTATTATCGGTGGATTATTTTCAGGCATTATCAATTGGCGCTATGCTTTCTTGATAAATATCCCCTTTATCATTGTAAGCACTATTCTGTGCATTTGGTCTGTTCCTGAATATAAAACTAAACAAATAAAGAAATTAGATACCCTTGGCTGTATCACTCTAATCATTTTTCTTATGAGTTTGGTCAGCTACTTTTCTTTAGATGGAAACTCCCTACAACAATGGAGTTTATTATCTATCGCAATAATATCTCTGCTTATTTTTATATGGCACGAGTTAAAAACACCAGCTCCTATTGTTGAATTCCATTTTTTCCGTAAAATGCATTTTATCTCGGCTTTACTTGCAACATTTTTCCTTGCTTTTTTCTACTGCATAATTTTGCTGACATTACCTATTTTTTTCGCAGGGCAACTGGGAAAAAATGATATCGAGATAGGGTTGTTCCTGCTGCCTGCTACAGTCATGTTTGCCTTAACCTCACCCTGGATAGGTCGTCGCAGTGAAAAATTTGGGCCATCTCGAATCATTCTGGCTGGCTTACTACTATTTGTAGCTGCTGCCATTTTACTCGCACTCGCATCAACACAAGCAAACGCTTGGTGGTTCATTGCTCCACTACTGCTATTTGGCATGGGATGGGGATCAATCCTTGGGCCATCAACGCTAATTGCACTAAGTTCTCTGCCTCGTGAACAAGCAGCCGTTGCCATGGGAACTTCATGGACTATCCATAATATAGGAGGAGCCTGTGGTATCGCTTTTGCTGTATTCTTATTAGCTCGTTTTGATACATTGGCTCAGGGATATCAGGTTCTGACCTTACTTTTAGCCGGGCTTGCGTTAGCAGTTACCTTCACCTGTTATTTTTTAAACCGAAAATGACCGCGAAAGAAACACACCTGTCATAAATTATGGTTCACTCTTTGGATCAGAAAAATGGAATTACTTTAAGTCTGTTTTGGCTATAATACTCGGCACTCCATTTTGGTTTGAAATTAAAGGAAACCTTTTATGAGCCTGAACAACGTACCGGCGGGCAAAGAACTGCCAGAAGATATCTACGTTATCATTGAGATCCCAGCAAACGCTGATCCAATTAAATATGAAGTGGACAAGGATTCTGGCGCTCTGTTTGTAGACCGTTTCATGGCAACTGCTATGTTCTATCCATGCAACTACGGTTACATCAACAATACACTGTCTCTTGATGGTGATCCGGTTGACGTACTGGTTCCAACTCCATACCCATTGCAGCCTGGCTCCGTTATCCGTTGCCGTCCGGTTGGTGTGCTGAAAATGACCGATGAGTCCGGTGAAGATGCAAAAGTGGTTGCCGTTCCTCATACTAAACTGAGCAAAGAATACGATCACATTAAAGATGTGAACGATCTGCCAGAACTGCTGCGCTCTCAGATCACTCACTTCTTTGAACACTATAAAGATCTGGAAAAAGGCAAGTGGGTAAAAGTTGACGGCTGGGAAAATGTTGACGCAGCTAAAGCTGAAATCCTGTCTTCTTTCGAACGTGCTGCGAAAAAATAATCCTGACGGATAACAGCAAGTTTTGAACGTAAAAAACCTCTGTGTTCTTATCAGCACAGAGGTTTTTATTTAGTCAGTCAATTAAAGTGATCCTAAAAAATTATAGATCGTTATTTTTCTTCGTGACGTTTCAGCCAGTCACCACTCTCTATTCGGGGAAGCCCGTCGACAGATAACATATATAAATAAATCCATGCGCTGCCATAGGGGGTTTTGATCAATTCCCTTTGATATTCCTGAGTATTCTTTTTCAAATCATCCAGTTCAGTCAAAATGGATGATGTAATGCGATAAATTTCACATTCAAGAGTACCTTCGCCGCGGACTACCGCGGGATAATGCCCCAGGTCATAAATTTCATACCCCTCCAGCCGATGCTCTCCTAAGAGTTGGGCATAGGTCATCCAGTGGTGATTACCCTGTTTGCGCCTCAGGCTACCATAAACAATAACTCGCATCTTTAAAACTCAAACTCATAGAGCAGATCTAAAGCCTGATCAATACCAGATACCGCTTCCAGATACAATCTTGGCATTACTCGGTAACGCAGGGTCAGAGTGGCCAGTGAATCAAAAATGCCAACACCATATTTTACCTGTAAGTTGTTGGTAATCTTACCACTCACAACAACCTGCGATTTGTCACCAATTCCCTGTGTATCCAGAGCCAGATCAGAGACACCAAAGGTTTCACCTATCTTGCCTACTAATTTACCACTCTGGGCAACGCCGAGGCCGATCAGCATAGAAGTCATCTGGGAGTTGTCAGAGCCCCCCTTCTCTAAACCTTCACCACGCAACAGGTAAGAAAGTGCTTCCTGTTGCGATTTAGCCGGTTCAGAGAAAATTTCAATTTTAGGCTTATCTGCCAGCCCCATCACTCTCACACCAGCGATAACATTATTCGCTGTCGATTCAGGATTGCGGATTGCTTCAATATTCAACAGAGGTTGATCCGGTGGGCCAGAGAACATAATCAGCCCCTTGCGCACCTGTAAATCCTGCCCATAAGCGCGAAATTGACCATCCGGAATATCAATTTGACCATTCAGCGCCAGCCCTTGTTGATCCTGAATCACTTTCAGGTCCCCTTTCAACTGAGCATTCAAGCCAAATGCACTCAGGCGAACATCATTACCTATGTGAATATTTAAGTTACTTTGAATCAAAATGGAAGACTTTTTCTTTTCTATCGGCTGAAGATTTTTATCCAACATAACTTCGTCAGAAGAAATACCTACAGCAGATTCAGGCAGCTCCTGTACAGTGATGCGAGCCCATGGGATACCCACATTGCCATTTAGCTTCAATAGTTGAGGTGTTGCCTCAAAAACCAAATCAGGACTGACATCAATTTTGACCATTGGCGGTACAGTCACCCGTACTTTATCGCCATATGCTGTAACCCGCGCATGCCAGGCATTCAGATTACGCCAGTCAGCATTCCCGTGGAGATTAAGCTGACCCTGCGGGGTTTTAACTACGCCTTCCAGATCCGAACGGACACCATCAAAATAGACTGCTAACTGACTTTGGTTAACATTAAATGGCAACCAGTGGCTACTAACCTGAACAACATCCGCCTTCAGAAAACCATATAACAATGGATTCTTGGCATTACCTCCAAGACGCAGGCTTGCATTCAAATTTCCGTCAGCCTTTTCACCTTTATCCAAAATGGGTTTAATCAGTTTAAGAGAAAGGTAACGAGCATCGATATTGCCGGATAACTTACGACTACCATCCAAATCGTCTATCTGAACATGACCATCTAATTGTCCATTGCCTGTCAGTTTAAACAGCCACGATAAATCAACTTTGCCGTTTTTCAGACCAGCATTCAGTGTCAACATGTCAAAATCAACGGGAAATGTCGAGCCTTCCACCGCTTGGCGGAGCTGAACACCATCACCTTCAAGCGCCACTTTTAACTGTGGTAACTGGTGTCCTTCCGTCCATTTGATATTAGCATCACCACTGAATATCCCTTTCAGCTGAGTTGTCTTATCCAGATATGGCTGGATCATGGCAAGATCAAAACGCTCCAATACGATATCCGCCTGTCCGCTGCTACCCGCTTCAATCGGTTTCGGGATACAGAGCTGAGCATTCGGGTTCAACCAGCAGTGCGTGCCAATGAGCACTTTTTGCTGGGAATTCCGGTAATCAACCGTTACTGCCTTGCTTAAGCGCCACTCGCCAACAGGCGTATCAAAATAGGTATTATTGATACTGCCCTTCCAGCGTTCCTGTTTGCGATCAAAACTGCCATTCAGAGCCAGACGGCCTGATACAGGATTTCCATCCACCCGTAATTGCAGTTCATGCTGTCTTTCTGTGCCCTTGGCATTCAGCTCCAGATTATTAATCGCCAGATCGGCCTGTTTCAGTTGCCGGATGATGACGGATAACCGGCCTTCAATTTGATCAGTTGAACGCAAATCACCTTTAACGACCGCGCTATCCACTGACAAATCATTCTGCCAGCGAACACCACGCGCGTTTAAGTCGGCCACTACCTGAGGGGCTTTGAGGTTGCCACGCAGCTTCATATTCCCCATAACCACACCAGATAGACCCGGTAACAGGCCATTTAACTCTGGCGCATGAATATCGCCATCCAGATCCCACTTTTCATCTGTAAGACGGCCTTGAACATCCAGCGTATTGCGGCCAAAGATGAAGTTAAATTGAGGGATATCCCATTGCCCCGCCGCATTGCCGGAAACTTTACCCCGCATTTTGATATTGTTCTGTTTTACATGGCCATCAAGCATAATTTCAGGTAGCTGGAGCTGCCAGCTTCCACCATATAAGCTACCGCGAATCGCTACCCTGCCATCTATTCTGGCAGGCCATTCCGGCCACTGTTTCTCAGTATCAATACCATGCAAGTGCAACTGAGCATTCCAGCTAATGGCTTTACTCCAGTCAACCACGCCAGTGAGATCGGCATTACCCTGTAATGCCGACAGACGCAGGCGAGTGAGCCGGAGCAGCTCTTCATTCCCCTTAGCATCCAGCAACAATAATGCCGGAGGCAGTTCATTCCCCTTAATATCAGAACGCAGGGAAAGGTCATAATCGCTGGCCTTACCATGCAGGTTTAACCTGATATCATTCAGCTGGTATTCCGCTTTTCCCGTCAATGGCCACTGTAAGTGTTTACTTGCCAGTTTCAGGTGAATAGGCAGGTTTGCTTTGGCCAATTCAGCCTTAATATCCAGATCAGCATCCACAGGCCCTGCAAGATTCAATATCAGATTAAGTTGCTGTAGCAAGGCACCATTCAGTTTTGCCTCAACATGCTGCCCTTTCACAGGCTCCAGTGTGGTATGACCCTTAACGGATAGTTTTACCGGCCACTGTTCAGCCAGTTGTACCGTTCCCTGTATTGCAAGAGAGCCTTCCGGCGCACTCACGCTAAAATTCTTGATATCTACATTCTGCCCCTGATTACTGGCTTTCAGTTCCACATCATTGATGGTGATATCGGTATCTCCCGTCAGGCGAAGCTGACGACCGTGGATATTCTCTGCCGTGATATCAAGAGGAATGGGAATAGCGGGCAATTCTGCCAGAAGTGGTTTAGAAAACAGCGCCTTTAACACTTCACCCAATGATTGTTCAGATTCAGTTTTTGAGCGGGGTTTTTGTTCAGCCGATTCAACCGAATTTTTGGGTAATGCAACTAAAAGATTGCTGATTTGTATTGGTTTTAATGTCAGATACTTTTCCTGCCACTGTGCGCCCGCCTTAAATTCACCTAAATCAATAGCCATATCATCGACTCTGACATGAATATTCTTTAAGGAAAGCAGATCCAGTGCGATAGGATACGGTGTTTTCAATTCAGTTAACGGCTCAGAATCCGGTGATTTTTCTGATGGTGGAAGCTCTGCGGTATTCACCAGAACAGATACACCTTCCGTTGTCAGGGCATTAGCACAGATATGGCTGCGATGTAAACATGAGAGCCGAAGCGAGAGATGCAGATTATCAGCATTAACATCAAGACCCGGCATCTTATATTTAATGCCTTTCAGTGTTAAATCGCGCCAGCCTCCACTGACATTCGCTATTTCCAACCCCGGAACCAAGCGTGTTGCACTATTAATCATAAAATGCAGGCCGGTTTGTGTACTCACTAACCCTACAACTGTTATCAGCAACAGCCCAACAATCAACAGGAAAGCAATACTAATTCTTTTGGCCCACCTCATAGTTCAGCCCCTAACCCAATGTAAAACTGAATATCATGATTATTTTTGTCTCCTACAGGAGCGGCAAGATCGAATTTAATCGGCCCGACAGGGGAAGCCCAACGCACGCCAATACCTGCGCCGGTTTTGAAATTGCTTCTTTTGATATCATTGACTGCTTCGCCGGTATCCGCAAACACGGCTCCCCACCAATTACCATGAACATTGTATTGATATTCCAGAGAGCCAATAACCAGTTTTGATGCACCCGTTAATTTACCACTACTGTCTTTAGGTGAAACTTTCTGATACTTGTAACCACGAATACTGCGGTCGCCACCGGCGAAAAAACGCAAATCAGGTGGCACTCGCTCAAATTGATTGGTTTCTATCCAACCCAGATCACCCCGCACAACGAAACGATGTTTATCTCGCAACGTCCTGATCCAGACGTGATGAGCCTGCAACACCATAAAATCCACATCTGAACGCCAGGTTGTATCAGAGACATCAATTGAATAACGCTGACTGTCACCCCAATAAGGCATTGTGCCCCCGCGCTGACGAATCCGGCTGACATTTGCTCCCGGATAAAGCAACGCTGTTGTATCAGTCACATTGGCCTGAGTAAAGTGGCTGAGGCTCCAGCGCAGATTGACGCCATAACGCCATCCGGTAGAGAGATCCCAGTTGCGGGAGAGGTTTAAAGTTGCTGTATCAGAGGTGGTATCGTTGAGATCTTTGCGTTTATAACCGGTTTGCAATTCGTAATATTGTTCAAGCGGGTTAGCCTTAAGCGGCATTTTATAAGATGCATCAATCACTTGATCACGTTTCGAGACATTGATGCTGGTGCTTAAACTATGCCCTCGGGAATTCAGCCAGGGCTTTTTCCATTTTGCCTGAAGGCGGGGGCCAACATCGGTTGCATACCCTCCCCCTAACTCAACATAGTTGGCAGAGCGGGGAACTAATGAAGCATCCAATGGTAATATCTTATTTTTACTCTCCCGGCCTGTTTTAAAATCAGGAACGACAACCGCTGAATTAAACCATCCGGTATCCGCCAGACGGCGGTTAAGTTCTGCCAGTTCCTCCGAAGAGTAGTAATCACCCTCTTTAAATGGCACCAGATTATTCAGATAATTTTCGCGGATTTGTGAGCCCTTAAATTTAACCGGGCCAAAACGATAACGCTGACCACTATCGAAATCAAAATCCCAGTAAGATTCATGCCGTTCTTTAGAGACTTCCAGCTCACTTTTTTTCATTTCGGCATCAAAATACCCTTTTCTGAGAGCAAGGTTATTCAGCGCACTCTTAAAACTTTCATATTCACCGTGGTTCAGGATCGTCCCATCCTTCGGCATATTCTTTTTGATCATAGCCGCATAGTCTGGATCTGTTCTGGCTCCGCCTTCCAAATCAACCTTAACACCAGCAACCCGAACCGGCTCTCCCAGAGTGACGTTTGCTGTTAAAACAGGGCGGGAAGGCGGCGTATTTTCCTGATAAGTGAACTCAATTGTGGGTTCATAATATCCCAGTGGCCTGAGACCTTTTCGTATGGCTTTCTCGACACGGGCACGGAAACGTCCATCGGGAGAAACTTCATCAGTACTAATATTTGAGAGCTGCACTCTGGCATTTTTTTCCAGTTCGCCAGAAAGTCCTTCCACTTTCAATCGTAAATTTGCACTATAAGCCGATGGAGTTGCGATAGACACACAAAGCACAAATATGAAAGAGTATCGTGACACGCTAACTCCTGATATTTTTATTTAGGGGTAATATTCAGCAGCATAAAAATACTGCCATAAATTAATTTTGGTAAAGTTTTATAGATATACAAGCAACTCTATAACCATAAAATAAATGACAAACAGGAGAGAATCTTGCCAAATTCAACTAACGAAAGCCAACATGTTTCTGAACAGAGTGCATTAGCTGGTCGAGAATTGCCATTAACTGTATCACCCTATCATTACGTTACACAGCATGCGATAGATAACATTCCTGAAAATATGGAGATAGCTTATGTCGGAATGGGCTGTTTCTGGGGAGCCGAACGCCTGTTCTGGCAGCAAGAAGGGGTTTATAGCACTTCTGCCGGTTACAGCGGTGGCATAACACCGAATCCGACCTATGAAGAAGTTTGCTCAGGGTTAACCGGGCATACTGAAATTGTCAGAATTGTGTTTGACCCGGCTAAAATTACCTATAGCCAATTATTAAAACTATTCTGGGAAAATCACGATCCTGCACAGGGTATGCGTCAGCATGGTGATATTGGTACACAATATCGTTCAGCCCTTTATACCGTTTCTCCTGAACAATATGCTCAGGCAGTCGCCAGTCGCGAACAATATCAACTGGCGATGGATGAGAATAGTGATCAACGCGCGATCACCACAGAGATCAAAGCAGCCGGGCCATTCTATTTTGCGGAAGATTATCACCAGCAATACCTGATGAAAAATCCTGAAGGATACTGTGGACTGGGAGGAACAGGTATCTGCTTTCCGCCCACGTCCAGAAACTAGCCAATTTAGTCAACCCAATGTTATAATTATCTGACTAAACTCATTTATCTTACGGCATACTACTATTGCCGTAAGTGTTTATTTGTGTAATTTTTCACTTCTTTCTTCAGTGTTATTCAAATAAAAACTACCCTGCCACTGAAGATAAAACACGGACACTCTATGTTAAACAGTTTATTAATCATATTATTACTTTGTGCCATTAGCGCATTTTTTTCGTTATCTGAAATTTCTCTGGCCGCCTCAAGAAGAATCAAACTAAAGCTGATGGTTAATGAGGGAAATATTAATGCTGCCCGGGTTCTTAAGCTACAGGAAACACCGGGCAGATTTTTTACTGTCGTACAAATTGGCCTGAATGCCGTTGCAATCCTTGCTGGTGTTGTTGGAGAATCGGCTTTTTCTCCTGCCATTAAGTCATTATTGGCTAACTTCATACCTCACGAGTGGGCAGAACAACTTGGCTTCATCTGCTCTTTTATTATCGTAACCAGTTTTTTTATTCTGCTCGCTGATCTGGCACCTAAGCGTCTTGGAATGATTAAGCCTGAAGCCGTTGCTATCAGGATTGTTAATCCAATGCGTTTTTGTCTGGCAATATCACGTCCTTTAGTCTGGCTATTTAATGGGCTGGCTGACTATATATTCAAGATTTTCAAAATTCCGCTGGCACGCAATGAAGATATTACCTCTGATGATATTTATGCTGTAGTTGAAGCAGGCGCTGTTGCAGGTGTATTGCGTAAACAAGAGCATGAATTAATTGAAAATGTTTTCGAGCTGGAATCTCGCACAGTTCCATCAGCCATGACTTCTCGTGAGAGTGTGGTGTATTTTGATAAGAATGAAGACGAAAACAGCATCAAAGAAAAGATCTCTACTCACCCACACTCAAAGTTCCTTGTTTGTGATGGCGATATCGACCACGTGATTGGTTATGTAGATTCCAAAGATTTACTGAACCGCGTTCTGAGTGGGCAAAGCCTCAGCCTGAAAAATGGTGTTCAAATCCGCAATGCGTTGATGATCCCAGATACCCTTTCGCTATCTGACACACTGGAAAGCTTCAAAGTAGCCGGAGAAGATTTTGCCATCATTCTGAATGAATACGCACTGGTGATGGGAGTAATAACGCTGAATGACGTTATGACCACTTTAATGGGAGATTTAATTGGTCAGGGACAGGAAGAACAGATTGTTGTCCGTGATGAAAATTCCTGGTTGGTAGAAGGCGGCACGCCTATAGAAGACGTGTTACGGGTTCTGGATATTGAAGATTTCCCGGATTCCAGCAATTATGAAACTATTGCCGGTTTTATGATGTTCCGTCTGAGGAAGATTCCAAAGCGTACCGATTATGTGAAGTTCAGCGGATATAAATTTGAAGTGGTAGATATTGATAATTACAAAATAGACCAATTACTGGTAACCAAAATTGGCGATATCCCAGCTTCTTCCAGCACCCCCACAGAACAGGCAGTATCAGAATAATTCTCAATAAAAAACGGCCGAAAGGCCGTTTATTCAGTTCCCAAATTTTTTCTCAAACTATCCCATTTCGGACTGTAGAAGCAACACATGCTGGTTAACTTCACTCATGACACTGAAATGGCGTTTATCTTTTATTTTGGGAGGCAGAATTTTCCCATAATTAAATTCAAAGGCACCCATATCTTTGATGTATAACCGCCCACGAAATAGGGTCTTTACGTAGAGAGCAATTTTTAGTGGATTATAGCGCTGAAAGATTTTCATCTCTTTGTTACTCCTCCATGCTTCTTACGATACTCTTTTTCTGTACTGTGCAATTAGTGAATCAAAAGGCACATCACTACTGTGTACGTTCTATAGACTCTGTATCTGGAAATTCGTTCCCAAGTAGTGAAGATTCAATCACTATTTTAGCTTAACATAATGAAAAAATAGAGCATTATGTTATCCTTGCTGCGGGTTATCGTGTATTTTATTTTAAATGTTATCAAATTGTTTTACTTTATGAGAGCAGACCAGTTAACAGGCGCTATGCTGTGTATGATACTCCCTGATAACATATCACATCATGCTAAGTAAGGAATAAATATGCTAAGAAACATAGTGTTATCTTTAATATTGAGTTTAACTTCAATTACTGCATTCGCTCATAACATCACTGTCGGGCAACCTGTGCCTGCTGTAATCATAGCAGACAAGGGTGAACTCCTTCTCAACAATGGTAAGTTTAGCTATCAGCAATGGAGCAGTGCTGAACTACCGGGAAAAGTCAGGACAATTCAACATATTGCAGGACGCAGCTCTGCCAAAGAAATGAATGATCCGCTCATTCAGGCTTTAAAAGCAGCCGACCTTCCGAAAGATAAGTATCAGACAACCAGTATTGTGAACACCGATGATGCTATCTTCGGTACCAGTGCTTTTGTCCGTAGCAGCCTCGAAGACAGTAAAAAAGAGTTCCCTTGGTCACAATTTATTGTCGATAGTGATGGTGTTGCCCAAAAAGCATGGGGACTGGAGCCTAAAAGTTCAGCGATTATTGTGCTGGATAAAAACGGTATCGTGCAGTTTGTTAAAGATGGCAAATTGAACAATGAAGATATCCAGCATATCCTTGCCTTGATCAAAGAAGAAGTGAAAAGTTAATCGACCATCTTAAAAAATACTTATTATGCTGGCTGGTGATAATGGTTTCGTCAGGAACCATTATCACTTTACCCCATTAAAAAATCGTCACCCTAAACCCTGGGTTTAAAAACGATTCACGCGGCGTATAGTCCAGTGTTTTACCTGCCCAATCGGTGACATGCCCACCAGCGGCAATTACAACGGCATGGCCTGCGGCGGTATCCCAGATATTCGTTGGCCCGAAGCGAGGATAAAGTTGAGCTTTTCCTTCAGCCACCATGCAAAATTTAAGTGAAGACCCGACTGACAGCGTGTTATGAGTGCCTAACTGAGTCAGGTAATCCCTCAGCTCATCATCCATATGAGAACGGCTGACCACAACCGTTGGTGGCGTTGCAGAAACAACTTTGATAGGCAATCTCTGCCCGCTGGTTTCCTTCCATGCGTGCCGCTCATGCCCTGAATAAAGAACATCAGATACAGGGACATACACGACTCCCATAACAGGAGCACCATCCTCAATCAGTGCGATATTGACCGTAAATTCGCCATTTCGGTTAATGAATTCTTTCGTCCCGTCCAGTGGATCAACCAGCCAGTAACGCCGCCAGTTTTTTCTCTCATCCCATGTTGGAGGCTCTTCTTCTGATAACAGCGGAATATCAGGCGAAATACGTGCAAGCCCTGCTTTGATGACCTTATGGGCGGCAACATCCGCAGCAGTAACGGGTGAATCATCCGTTTTATGTTTTATTTGCAACGGTTGCTCATCATGATAAATAGACAGGATAGCTTCACCTGCCTGCCGTGCAAGTTGGCAGATCTGTTGTAACATATACACCTCTGCATTTTCTAAAATAAAATAGCCGGTTATCCGGCTATTTTATTCATGAGAATTACAGGATCTCAAGCAGTTCTACTTCAAAGATCAGAGTGCTGTAAGGAGGAATGGAAGCACCGGCACCACGCTCGCCATAAGCCAGATTGTGCGGAATATAGAGTTCCCATTTGGAACCGACTGGCATCAGGGTCAGCGCTTCAATCCAGCCCGGGATCACGCCGCTGACAGGAAATTCTGCTGGTGTTCCACGCTGTACAGAGCTGTCAAATACTGTGCCATCGATCAGGCGGCCAGTGTAATGAACGCGAACACGGTCGCTGCGAGCCGGAATTGCACCATCACCCTGAGTCAGAACGGAGAACTGCAAACCAGATTCAGTGCTGCTCACACCTTCACGCTGTACATTTTCTGCCAGAAACTTTTTGCCTTCTTCTGCCATCGTTTGCTGACGTTCACGACGAACACCGTCAGCACGCTCATGTACTTCACGCAGAGCACGATGCAGTTCTTCCACAGGAAGCGCCGGAGTACGACTTTCCAGTGCATCACACAGACCTGCCAGCAACGCTTCTGGCTCCAGCCCCTGCAAACCGGATTCCTGCAATTGTTGTCCAACCTGCAAACCAATACCGTAGCTTGCACGTGCCTCAATAGATTCAAAAGAAGGTTTTGTCATGAAATTGCCTTTATTAGATATATGAAGGTTCAAGCATAACAGCCCTGTCTGGATGGGTAAACGCGTGAGGGGATTTAAAAGAAGGTTTTACTTTTGTAAAACATAGATAGATTATTATACTTTTGTATAACTTAAATAAAAGGAGGGAAAAATATGACCGCAGTTGTCATTCGCCAATCTGGCGGAGCTAATATTGTTAGTATCCCAAAAGCCATTGTGAAGACCTTGAATTTACATACCGGTTCAAAGTTAGAGCTATCTATTCAGGATAACAAAATTGTGCTTACTCCTATTGAAGAAGAGCTGACACTTGAGTCACTGTTAATCGGAAGCCCTAAAGAATATTTTACGTTAACAGATGAAGATAAAGAATGGCTCAATGCTAAACCTGTGGGTAAGGAAGTGCTTTGATGTACATACCCGATAAAGGAGATATTGTCTCACTAGATTTTGATCCGAGCGAAGGAAAAAAAATTATGAAACGCCGCCCGGCATTCGTAATTTCTCGCAAGATGTTTAATGAACATACTGGATTTGCTGTTGTAGTCCCAATCACCAGCACAGTGAGAGGCATGAAACTGGAAGTCGTTTTGCCCGCAGAGTTATCTACTAAGGGTTCAATTCTTATTCATCAGGTAAAATCTTTAGATTTTTTAGGGCATCAGATCAAATTTATTGAAAAAGCACCTCAAGATATCACTAATAAAGTGACCGAATTGGTTAAAGTTATTGTTTCATAACAACTGTTTTAGAATAATAACTTTTTGATTTAAGAAACAAAAAACGCTGGCATTGCCAGCGCTTTTTGTTCGCATGTTCGCGTAGCTAATTAGAGAAATTAAGCTTCTGGAACAATGCTAACGTTCAATTGTGCGAATACATCGCTGTGTACTTGGAAGTGAACTTCGTGCTCACCAACAGTACGCAGAACGCCGTTAGGCAGGCGAACTTCGCTCTTAGATACAGCAACACCAGCAGCAGTAACTGCATCAGCGATGTCACGAGTACCGATAGAACCGAACAGTTTACCTTCGTCACCCGCTTTAGAAGCGACAGTCACAGTGCCCAGTGCTTTGATTTGCTCTGCACGAGCTTGTGCTGCAGTCAGAACGTCAGCCAGTTTAGCTTCCAGTTCAGCACGGCGAGCTTCGAAAAATTCGATGTTTTTCTTAGTCGCAGGAACAGCTTTGCCCTGTGGAACTAAGAAGTTACGGGCATAACCCGCTTTAACGTTAACTTGGTCACCCAGGCTACCCAGGTTCGCTACTTTATCAAGCAGAATAACTTGCATTACCTTATCCTCTCAAAGTCGTGAATGGACTGTGCCTATTACTGATGACGATCAGTGTAAGGCAACAAAGACAGGTAGCGTGCACGCTTGATAGCACGAGCGAGCTGACGCTGATATTTTGCACGAGTGCCGGTGATGCGGCTAGGTACAATTTTACCACTTTCAGTGATGTAGTTTTTCAGCGTAGCAATGTCTTTATAATCAATCTCTTGTACGCCTTCCGCTGTGAAACGGCAGAACTTGCGACGACGGAAATAACGTGCCATTTGGCTAGTCTCCAGAATCTATCAATTCAATCTGCTCGGCATGAAGAACCAGTTTACTGAGACCATTACGCCCATAATGGGAGTTAATGAATCCAGAAACGGTTATTCGACTGCCGACCGTTATACTGTGAGTATCTTCCTGTAACAACTGTCCACTGGCAATAACGGGCATTCTGCACCATGATTGCCTGTTGAATCCGGCTTCCTGCTGCTGTGAACGATGTTCAAGCACAAACTGACAATGCGGAATACCGGATGGACTGACTTTTCGTATCGGTGCTTTGCACACTGTGCCAGAAAGCACCAAACGATTGGTTGTCACGGTGATTACTCTTCAGAATCCCCAGCTTCATCAACATCATCAACCAGGCCTTCTTCCAGGACCAGGTCACGGCTGCGACGTTCGTCTTTAGCCTTAACCATTGGTGATGGTTCAGTTACTGCGTGCTTAGTACGCATAACCATGCTGCGGATAACGGCATCGTTGAAGCGGAAGTTAGTTTCCAGCTCATCAATCGCTTCTTGTGGAGCTTCAACGTTCAACAGAACGTAGTGAGCTTTGTGCAGTTTGTTGATTGGATAAGCCAGTTGACGGCGGCCCCAGTCTTCCAGACGGTGAATCTGACCTTGCGCGTTAGTGATAGTTGCACTGTAACGCTCGATCATGCCCGGAACCTGTTCGCTCTGGTCAGGATGGACCATAAAAACGATTTCGTAATGACGCATTATCATTGCTCCTTACGGATTATTCAGCCTCCTGTCAGGGTCAGCCGTGGCCCATGGAGGCAAGGAACGTGTTAAGTACGGCTGAAAAATCGACGCGTCACTATACCCGTACAGTAACAAAAACTCAAGAAACTATTGAACGCTTCTCTGACGCATGATTTCAAACAGGCAAACCCCGGTCGCAACTGAGACATTCAGGGAAGAAACCGAACCTGCCATTGGAATACTAATCAGCTCATCACAATGGTCACGGGTCAGGCGGCGCATGCCTTCACCCTCTGCACCCATCACCAGAGCCATCGGGCCGGTCAGCTTACTTTGGTACAGCGAATGGGTGGCCTCTCCCGCAGTGCCTACAATCCAGACATTGTGTTCCTGTAATAAACGTAAAGTGCGGGCAAGGTTAGTCACTCGGATCAGAGGCACACTTTCTGCGGCACCACAGGCGACTTTTTTCGCCGTTGCATTCAACTGTGCTGAGCGATCTCGGGGAACGATAACGGCATCAACCCCTGCTGCATCCGCAGTACGCAGACAAGCGCCCAGATTATGGGGGTCAGTTACACCATCCAGCACCAGCAGGAAAGGACGTTCACACTGAGCCAGCAAATCCGGCAGGTCGTTCTCCTGATATTGGCGTCCGGGCTTAACCTTAGCGATGATCCCCTGATGTACCGCATTTTCTGTCTGTGCATCCAGCCATTGGCGGTTAGCCAGCTGAACAGAAATCCCGGTACTTTCCAGTTCCTGCAACAGCGGGGTCAAACGGCGATCCTCACGCCCTTTTAAAACATAAACTTCCATGAAGCGCTGTGGATCACGCTCCAATAAGGCTTTAACGGCATGAATACCGTAGATTATTTCACTCATGACTGGATGATACCTAAAAAATGGAGGGCGGCGAAAACCGCCCGATTGTCTATATGTTCCGCTAGTTAACTATCAGCTTTTTTCCCGCGTTTTTTCGCGTTTTTTGCTTTCAGTTTTGCCGTGATCTTTTTGGTTTTGTCTGAAGTCTTTTTCTTTTTACCTGCACTTCCCGGCTGATTGTCTGGTTTATTGCCTGAATTAGTTTTTTCCGTTTTTTTCTTCTTACGGAAACTGCTATCCGGCGCAGAATTATCTGACTTTTTATTATCACGCCCTTTTTTGGCACCTTTACGTTCAAAAGCCCCTTTTTTCACTTTATCCCGTGCTGTTTTGCCTTTGTTACGGGCCTTGCGGGTCGTAGAAAGTAAAGCAAAGTCAATCTTGCGCTCATCCATGTGAACCGCTTCTACACGGATTTCTACTTCATCTCCGAGCCGGTAAGTCTGACCGGAAGATTCACCAATGAGACGTTGACCAACATTATCGTGGCGATAATAGTCATTATCCAGCGTAGAAACATGCACCAGACCATCAATGAACAGGTCATGCAATCTGACAAAGAAACCGAACCCCGTCACACTGGTAATCAGACCAGTGAAAACATTACCCACATGATCCTGCATGAAATCACATTTCAGCCAGTCAGCCACATCTCTTGTCGCTTCATCGGCACGGCGCTCAGTCAATGAGCAATGATCACCCAATTGCAGCATCTGCTCCATATCGTTGTGCCAGCCACCGGTTGGTGTCCAGTGCTGTTCAGCCGTACCGTTTTCCTGTGCCAGCAGATATTTAATCGCTCTGTGCAAAGCCAAATCAGGATAGCGGCGGATCGGTGATGTAAAATGAGCATAAGCGCGCAGAGCCAGACCGAAGTGACCACGATTTTCCGGATCATAAATGGCCTGTTTCATAGAGCGCAGCAACATCGTTTGCAGGAGTTCACGATCAGGACGCTCAGAGACAAGTTTCATCAATCGGGCAAAGTCTTTCGGCTCCGGAGTCATACCACCCGGAAGTTCCAGCCCCAACTCATGAAAGACTGAACGTAAATTCAGAATACTTTCTTCTCTCGGCCTGTCATGAATACGATATAGCGCAGGTTCACGGTGTTTTTCTACAAAACGGGCAGCCGCGATATTTGCCAGAATCATGCACTCTTCGATAAGTTTATGCGCATCGTTACGCAAAACCGGCTCAATCCGCTCAATCCGCCGTTCTGCATTGAAGATAAATTTCGCTTCTTCAGATTCAAATGAAATAGCGCCACGTTCGTCACGTGATGTATCCAATGCCTGATAAAGTTCATGCAGGTGTTCAATATGCTGCACTAATGGCTTGTAATGCTCCCGCAGTTCCTGATCACCCTGTAGGATTTTCCACACCTTGGTATAGGTCAAACGGGCATGGGAGTTCATTACCGCTTCGTAAAATTTGTATGAAGAGAGTTTCCCTTGGGCAGAAACTGTCATTTCACAAACCATACACAGGCGATCAACCTCTGGATTCAGTGAACATAATCCGTTTGACAGCACTTCCGGCAGCATCGGCACAACCTGCGACGGAAAATAAACCGAGTTACCACGGCTACATGCTTCGGCATCCAAAGGCGTTTGTGGGCGAACATAATAGCTGACATCCGCAATCGCAACCCATAAGCGCCAGCCTCCGCCACGTTTTCTTTCGCAATACACAGCGTCATCGAAATCACGGGCATCTTCACCATCAATGGTCACTAATGGCAGTGTCCGCAAATCAATCCGGCCTTCTTTTGCTGCTTCCGGTACATTCTCATCCAGACCAGCTAACTGTTTTTCCACCATCGGTGGCCAGTTATAAGGAATTTCATGGGTTCGAAGAGCAATATCTACCGCCATGCTCGTTCCCATCGTTTCACCGAGCACTTCTACAATTTTGCCGATGGCTTTAGTTCGGCGGGTTGGACGATTCGTCAGTTCCACAACAACGACATTTCCCATCCTCGCTCCACAAATTTCTTCTTTTGGGATCAGGATATCGAAACACAGACGGCTGTCATCGGGAACCACGAACCCCATGCCGGCATCGATAAAATATCGTCCGACAATCTGGCTGTTCTTTGGTTCCAACACCCGGACAATACGCGCCTCAATACGGCCTTTACGATCCGGGCGCAAAGGCTGTGCCAGAACAACATCACCGTGAATTGCCATTTTCATCTGTTCTGCTGACAGATAAAAATCCTCTTTGTGGCCTTCCGCCCGCAAAAAACCATAACCATCACGATGCCCGATGACTGTTCCTTTCAATAGATCCAATCTTTCCGGCAGCGCGTAACACTGACGACGGGTGAAAATTAACTGCCCGTCACGCTCCATTGCCCGCAAACGGCGACGCAATGCTTCCTGCGCATCTGCGCTGGTTAACTTAAGTTCTTGTGCTAATTCCTGACGGCTTACCGGAGTGGTGTGTTTAGAAAGGATATCCAAGATATATTCCCGACTTGGGATAGGAGATTCGTATTTTGCAGCCTCTCGTTCCTGAAAAGGATCTTTTGACATCGCAATTCCTCTGTTGTCATCAGTAAGCTGTTTATCCCCGTACTTTATTTCCTGCTTCATTTCGTCAGCAACAATTGATAAAGGGGACGATTGTCTTCGACCATATCAGCCAAAGTATATTGATTTAATTCTTGCAAAAAGTTTTCCACTGCCTGATTCAATACTGATTTTAAACGACAGGCCGGAGTAATATGGCAGCTGTCACAGTTAACTAATCCGAGTGGCTCCAGTGAACGCACTACATCGCCAATTTTAATTTCACTGGCTGGTCTTCCCAAACGAATACCGCCATTTTTTCCTCTGACAGCATTCACCAATCCCAGATTACTCAGTTGATTAATGATTTTTACCATATGATTACGTGAGACACCGTAAACCTGTGTTACTTCAGTAATATTTGTCATCTGACCTTCAGGTAAAGAAGCCATATAAATCAGGGCACGCAAGCCGTAATCGGTAAAACTGGTTAACTGCACACTCACCTCTGGGTGGCTGGATATAACGGGGATTATTGGAAACCAAATAAGTAAATATTATTGGCTTATCATCATTAACAGATCCCATTATGTGGGTATTTTTAAAATTAAGCAAAGTAAGCTATTAGCCCCACAAAAATGCAAAAACCGGGCATAAAGCCCGGTTATAGACACTTCACTGATTAAAATAATCAATTAAGCATCAAATGGATCACGCAGGATCATAGTTTCAGCGCGATCTGGGCCTGTAGAAATAATATCAACAGGAACGCCTGTCAGTTCTTCTACACGCTTAATGTAGTTCAGAGCTGCTTCTGGCAACTGGCTGTGTTCTTTCACACCGAAAGTGCTTTCATCCCAGCCCGGCAGGGTTTCATATACCGCTTCCAGACCTTCCCAGTTTTCTGCTGCCAATGGTGTAGTGTCGATGACAGTACCGTCAGCCTGACGATAACCTACACAGATTTTAACTTCTTTCAGACCATCCAACACATCCAGCTTGGTCATACAGAAACCGGACAGGGAATTGATTTGAATTGCGCGACGGATAGCAATGATATCCAACCAGCCAGTACGACGGCTACGGCCTGTGGTAGCTCCGAATTCCTGACCTTTCTGGCGCAGATATTCACCGGTTTCATCAAACAGTTCAGTCGGGAACGGGCCTGCACCAACACGGGTGGAGTAAGCCTTGACGATACCCAGTACATAATCAACGTAACGCGGCCCCAGACCTGAACCTGTAGCAACACCACCAGCAGTGGTATTAGAAGAGGTTACATAAGGATAAGTACCGTGGTCGATGTCCAGTAATGTACCCTGAGCGCCTTCAAACATTACCAGCTCACCTTTCTGAGTTGCTTTGTAGAGCAGGTCAGAAACGTCAACTACCATGCCAGTCAGAATATCAGCGATAGCCAGGATATCATCCAGAGTTTTCTGGTAATCCACCGCAGGTTCGTTGTAATAGTTAACCAACTGGAAGTTATGATATTCGATGATTTCTTTCAGTTTAGCTGCGAAAGCTTCTTTATCGAACAAATCACCCACACGCAGACCACGGCGAGCCACTTTGTCTTCGTATGCAGGGCCGATACCACGACCAGTTGTACCGATTGCCTTCGCACCACGTGCTTTTTCACGCGCATTGTCCAATGCTACATGATAAGGCAGGATCAATGGACAGGCTTCAGAAATAAGCAAGCGCTCACGTACAGGAACCCCACGTGATTCAAGCTGTTTCATTTCTTTCATCAAAGCATCTGGTGCTAAAACGACCCCATTTGCGATAATGCTAATGACATTTTCACGTAAGATCCCAGATGGGATTAAGTGGAGAACGGTTTTTTCACCGTTAATGACTAATGTATGGCCCGCATTATGGCCCCCCTGATAACGAACTACATATTTAGCCCGCTCAGTCAGCAAGTCGACGATTTTACCCTTGCCCTCGTCACCCCATTGGGTGCCCAATACGACAACGTTCTTACCCATTTCAAAAATTCACTCGGTTGCTTAAAAATGGATTCTAACATCTCATTTAGCACCTTTCAGTATTTTTTCTCACTTCTGTTATTTCGTTTCGTCATATTAATCGACTGTTAAGTAAGCATTAGTAATGACGAGATAATGAATAAGAGCTGACAAACTGACGCAAGAAGCCACTGCAAGTTTCCTTACAGTGGCTTAACGATAGGGTTTCTCTGAATTAATTCAGACAGATATCAGACAATTCATCTGCCTGTCAGAAACCATCAGTCAGTAACACGACCATGACTGCGTTGCTTCGATGGCTCTTTCATATAGCGGAAGAAGTCAGTATCCGGGCTGAGAACCATGATATTTCCTTCATTCCTGAAGCTATTTTCATACGCCCGCAGGCTACGGATAAAGGCGTAAAAATCGGGATCTTTATTGAAAGCATCAGCAAACAGTTTTGTCGCTTCCGCATCCCCTTCACCGCGCAGAACCAGAGCTTCACTATATGCTGCTGCTTTGATTTCAGTCGCTGATTTGTCAGCCGCCGCGCGAACCTTTTCAGCCTCTTCCATACCCTGTGAACGGTGACGGCGCGCTACTGCTTCACGTTCTGCACGCATACGCTGGTAGATTGCACCTGAAACTTCATCCGGCAGGTTGATCTGCTTGATACGGACATCCACAACCTCAATCCCCAACGCAGCCATACTGTTCGGGTTGAAAGCAACTTGTTCACCTTTAGTTTCTTTCTTCACACGGGCAGCAGCTGAAGCGATTGCGTCGTCTGCGGAAGAGTCATCATCACTTGTACCCAAGTTCAGTGCATCACGTACATCTGTTGTCAGACGACCACGGGAGTCTGTCACAATGCCACGCACATCCAGACGACCGATTTCAGAACGCAGACGGTCACTAAATTTACGTTTTAACAGAACTTCAGCCTGAGAGATTGAACCATTGCCCGTCGCCAGATAATAGCTGCTGAAATCTTTAATACGCCATTTCAGATAAGAGTCAACAATCAGGTCTTTATTTTCACTGGTCAGGAAACGGTCAGCTTTGATATCCATTGTTTGGATACGAGCATCAAGCGTTTTGACAGTTTCAATAAACGGAATTTTTAAATGCGGGCCGGGTTGGTAAACCACGGGTTTATTTTCAGCATCACGCACTACTTTGCCAAAGCGCAGTACGATACCACGCTGACCTTCATATACGATAAATATCGATGAATAGAGCACAACCAATATGGCGGCAATAACAAAGACGAACGACTTACGCATGATTATGGTCTCCCCTGTCTTGTCGTATCACCACGCAGGTTGCTTGAATCACCATAGCCACTGCCATAGCCTGATTGGCCATGTGTTGGTGTGGAATGTGTCGTGCTGCGATGTTCTGGTGTTACTTTCACTTCCGGTGCGTTAGCTTTTGCTGCTTCAGCCTGACTGCGAAGAACCTGATCCAGCGGCAATACCAGCATGTTGTTGCTCTTTTCATTTGCAATCACTTTGCGGGTATTACTCAGAACACGTTCCATTGTCTCGATATAGAGACGCTCACGGGTAATTTCCGGTGCGGCTTTATATTCAGGCAGAATTTTTGCAAAACTTGCTACTTCACCACGTGCATTCAGAACTACACTGACTTTATAGGCTTTGCCTTCTTCGATAATACGCTGAGCATAACCCTTGGCGATTGGTAAGACAGAGTTTTTATAGGCTTCTGCTTCACGAATAGTTTTTTGCTCTTCTTCACGGGCGGCGATAACATCATCAAATGCCGCTTTCACCTCTTCAGGCGGACGTGCCGTCTGGAAGTTAACATCCAACAGGGTAATCCCCATGTGGTATGGACGGATAGTCTCTTCCAGTACCTTTTGGGTATCGTTACGCACAATAGTACGATCCGCTGTCAGGATTTTTTCCATTGTGTATTTGCCAACAACCCCACGAACAGCACTGTCAGTCGCCTGACGAAGACTGTTATCCGGATTGGTGACGTTAAATAGATAGGCCTCAGGGTCAGTAACGCGGTACTGAACGTTCATTTCAGCACGTACTACGTTTTCATCCGATGTCAGCATGACACCCGATGTTGCCAGTTCGCGGACAGATTCAACGTTAACAGCACGAACACGGTCGATAAATGTCATCTTCCAGTTCAGGCCTGGTTGTACGATATGGCTGAATTTACCCAACCGGGTAACAACACCACGTTCTGTTTCCTTAATGGTATAGAAACCACTGACAACCCAAACAACAACTACAACAGCAATGGCGAGACCAATAAGACGCCCACCAAATTTAGGGTTCTGTCCAGAACCATTTCCACCTTTGTTTCCGCCGAGGCCACCAAGTTTTTGACTCAGTTTACGGAACAGATCGTCGAGATCAGTTGCCCCACGGTTTCGACCACCTTTATTGTTGCCGCCGGAGTTGCCGCCATTATTATTGCTGCTTCCCCACGGGTCGCGGTCCTGTCCGTTATTACCGGGCTGATTCCACGCCATGTTTTAGCTCCACTTTTTAGTTTTTCACTGGTTTTACAGAGGTGACTGCTCTTCCACCCGCACGGGTGAGGCTTCCCACTTCACAGGCCGCTGTTACTGACAAGTCAGCCACAACCTCCATGGGCAAAAACGATAAACTTCACCGTTTCATAAGCAACCAATATTTTTGGGTGATACTTTTAACAGTGCTGATGACAGTGCTGATTTCGTCACTGCAATTCTGGCACAATCATTTCATCACCGCCATTTCATTACCGTTACTCCGTAACGCTAACTACTCTGAAATGGCGGCCAAAATAATACCTTTTTTGTCGTCCCGCGCCAATCAATCAGACAACATTCAGACAACATAGTCCTGTAAATTTGGTTCCTGTTTACACAGACGGCGCCAGTCGATCATCGGCATCCTGACTTCAAGCCCCAACTGACCATTTTCCTCCAGCCACTCACGTTCGATAGCCTGAAGCTGGTAAAAACGGCTGCGCAGACGCCCGGCTTCCGGTGGCAAATGCAATTCATAATGTGCAATCTCGCCGGAAAGAAGCTCAGTCAGTGCCTGCAATAACAGGGGGATACCTTCCCCAGTTTGGGCTGAGAGCCAGACTCTCACCGGGCGATTTTCTTCATCACGGTCAATCCGGGGTACAAAATCGGCCAGCATATCGATTTTATTCATCACCAGCAGAGAAGGGATATCATGTGCTTCAATCTCTTCCAGCACACTGTCAACTGCCAGAATGTTCTCATCCAGCCGGTTATCTGCCGCATCAACCACATGGAGCAACAACCTTGCCTGCCTTGTTTCCTGCAAAGTGGCCTTAAATGCTGCCACCAAATCATGCGGTAAGTGACGAATGAAACCAACAGTATCAGCCAGAACAACCGGCCCGACATCATTCACATCGATCCGGCGCAATGTCGGGTCGAGAGTAGCAAAAAGCTGATCAGCAGCATATACCTCAGCCGAGGTTATTCTATTGAATAAACTTGATTTTCCGGCATTAGTGTAACCAACAAGGGAAACGGTGGGAATATCTGCTTTGTTACGAGCCTGACGCCCCTGCTCACGCTGCCTTTCTACTTTGCCAAGACGCCCCAGAATCTGTTTAATTTTATCGCGCAGCATACGGCGATCGGATTCCAGCTGGGTTTCCCCGGGGCCACGTAAACCAATTCCGCCTTTCTGACGTTCAAGGTGAGTCCAGCCCCGGACTAAGCGGGTAGATAAATGGCGCAACTGTGCAAGTTCTACCTGCAATTTACCTTCATGTGTTCTCGCCCGCTGGGCAAAAATATCCAGTATCACCCCTGTACGATCAACAACACGGCATTGACACAAGCGTTCAAGATTACGTTCCTGAGCAGGAGAGAGTGTATGATCAAACAACACTACATCTGCGCCGCTGTTTTTGACTGCTTCGGCAATTTCTTCTGCCTTGCCTTCCCCGACAAAATATTTCGGATGCGGAGCCTTACGGCTTCCTGTCACAATCTGCACAGGAGAAACACCTGCGGAAGTCACCAATGATTCAAATTCACTGAGATTTTCCGTATCTTTTTCCTGTGAGAAAAAAACATGCACCAGAACGGCGAGTTCTCCGCCTTCGTAACGATCAAACAATGGTGCAACCCTCAGGCTGAATAAAATTCCATAGGAAAAACATAGGTAAAGTCTCCCTACCTATGTTTTTTATTTATGTCAGGCATTATCACTGATTTATTCAGCGATATCATTTTCCTGTTGTGCTGCCGGACTGTTACCAGCCTGATAATTTCCCACGCTGGATGCCATGTTGGCATTGCTACCGTGATGAGATACCGGACGGGAAGGCACAACAGTAGAGATGGCGTGTTTATATACCATCTGGCTAACAGTGTTTTTCAGTAAAATGACAAACTGGTCAAAAGATTCAATTTGACCCTGTAGTTTAATGCCGTTGACTAAATAGATAGAAACCGGGACCCTTTCACGACGTAATGCGTTCAGGAATGGATCTTGCAAAGATTGCCCCTTAGCCATTCTATATTTTCCTTATTTTGTTGTTTTTAACTAAGAACCCGTTGGTTCGAAAAAGTAACTACTCAAAAATAATGCTTTGTACTGATAATTGTACACAATCAACGAATTTATGTACCAATAACCTGCATGACTGTTTTCAGAGCCTGCTCAGGTTGGTCGCTGTCCAACCAGACCACATCGTCCCACCCCCTGAGCCAGGTTATCTGACGCTTCGCCAACTGGCGGGTTGCGCAGATACCACGATAAACCATCTCATCATGAGAAATCTCGCCTGCTAGGTAAGACCACATTTGACGATAACCAACACAACGAATGGAGGGTAAATCCGTATGCAAATCGTTACGAGCATAAAGCGCTTTAACTTCATCTTCAAACCCTGATTTGATCATCTGCTCAAATCGGGCAGCAATGCGCTGATGCAAAATTTCACGGCTTGCAGGCGCAATCGCAAACTGATGAACACGATAAGGCAATACTTCCCCAGACGTTTCAGTCAATGTAGTTAGAGTGTTACCCGAAATCCGAAAAACTTCCAGTGCACGAGTAAGACGTTGTGGATCATTCGGATGGATTCTTGCAGCTGCAACCGGATCAATCTCCTGCAATTGCTGATGCAATGCCTCCCACCCATGTTCCTCTGCCTCCTGTTCAATTACCGCCCTGACTTCAGGGTTGGCAGAAGGTAGTGGCGATAATCCCTCCAGTAATGCTTTGAAATATAGCATGGTTCCGCCGACCAAGAGCGGAATTCTCCCAGCCGCCGTAATTTCTGCCATTTGTTCCAGCGCATCGCGACGAAAATCGGCAGCAGAATACACTCCAGCAGGATCGAGAATATCAATCAAACGATGCGGAGCCTGAGCCTGCTCTTCTGCGGATGGTTTAGCAGTACCAATATCCATGCCACGATAAACCAGTGCAGAATCAACGCTAATCAGCTCCACCGGAAGATGCTGACGCAAAGCGATTGATAATGCCGTTTTTCCTGAGGCTGTCGGCCCCATAATAAAAATGGCTGTGGGCAAATGTTGAGTTTTTACATCACTCATGATTAAAAAGTGCCACCACTGCTTGTAAATCAATTAATTGTAATAAACCTTCTGGCGGAGCGCTCACTAATTGAGGGCAAAGACGCTCAACATCAGCTAAAAGCTGAACAGCCTGTGCAATATTCCACGCTTCATGTTCACTTTCACTGCCCAAATGGCGGGCAAGCCAGATTGCCACCTGTTTTACTGAAACTGATGACTGTTCCATCAGATAACCCAACAACGCCGGAAAAAGTTTTGGCAGGTTTTGTTGGCGCAGAGGCAACGATACCGCATGAATGGTCACTTTTCCATGTGCTACAACCGATTCAATGCCAAAAGTCTTTAATAGCTCACTATTCTGCTGCAAAACATTGACTTCTGTCTCACTGAGAGACAACTTCAGTGGGATAAGAAGCGGCTGTGGTTTTAGCCCCTGCTCTCCCGGCATTAATTGAGCCTGCCGCAACCAGCGTTCAGCAACAGGCAGTGACAATAATCCAATGCCCGATGCAGATTCAAGCAGCGCATAGTGAGATGCGTAGATGCTCAATACCTTGCCGAAACTATAACTACTACTTTTTTTCTGTACCGTAGTTGAACGGACAGACGCTAATGATGTTTTTTCTGTGACGGAAGCCGACTTTTCCGAAATTACTCTTTCAGTACCCGATCTTTCAGGAAAAAGTGGCTGTTTTTCCACCGGAGCAAACTGCATCAACTTCTGGTACAGCTCACCTTGTTTTTTCTGGTAACTCTCTCCCTGATAAGGCTGCCTGATACCACTATGGCTGATCTGATGACCTGAAGATGGTGTTTCAGAGGCGGTACGGGAAGAAGATGAGTTTTTTTGCGACGCTGCCGGGGTTGCCTGTTCCGGTCGGAGAAAATGGTTCTCTCCCGCAGAAATCCGGTTTTCCGGTATCCAGTCTGTCGTCTTTTCCTGACAGTCCAGCGCTAGTTCAGAACCATTGCTGCGCTGTTTCAGCACCGCAGCAACACCCTGATAAATAAAATCATGTACCAGACGTGCCTGATGAAAACGTACTTCATGTTTAGCGGGATGCACATTCACATCAACCTGATGCGGGTCTACCTCTAAATACAGAACATAGGCCGGTTGCTGTTCGCCTTGCAGCAAATCCTGATAAGCCTGACGGATAGCATGATTAATCAGCCGATCACGCATCATACGCCCGTTTACATAGCAATACTGAATATCACCAGCAACAGAAGAACTGTTAGGATCAACGACCCAGCCTTTAATGGATAACATATCGTGCTGCCATGACAGTGCCAGCGCCTGCTGCATAAATGCCACACCACAAATTGCCGCCAATCTCCGCTCATGCTGAGATTCATCTTTAGCCGGACGATACTGACGCACCAGTTTTCCGTTGTGATTCAGATTAATCGCCACATCCAGACGAGCAAGAGCTATTCTGCGCACGACCTCATCAATATGGCCGAATTCCGTTTTTTCTGTTCTCAGAAATTTACGTCTGGCAGGTGTGTTGTAAAACAGATCCAGAACCTCAACCGTTGTTCCGACAGGGTGGGCGGCCGGTTTTACCGCCACTTCCATATCACGGCCTTCGGCATAAGCCTGCCATGCTTCCGCCTGCCCATCAGGGCGGGAAGTCAGGGTCAGCCGTGAAACAGAACTGATACTGGCAAGAGCTTCCCCTCGGAAACCCATACTGACAATGGCTTCCAGATCATCCAGAGAGGCTATTTTACTGGTTGCATGACGAGCCAGTGCTAATGTGAGATCCTGTCGGCTGATTCCACAGCCGTTATCACGTATGCGGATTAATTTTGCACCACCACGCTCAATATCAATATCAATCCGGGTAGTACCGGCATCAAGGCTATTTTCCACCAGCTCTTTCACTACCGATGCCGGGCGCTCAACCACTTCACCGGCAGCAATCTGGTTTGCTAATTGTGGGGGGAGTATCCTGATAGCCATATTCGACCTTATTTCTGTATTTTCTTAACTTACCGGTTTTCTTACATACCGTTTAAAATTATTTCGGTGCTGTCTGCAACGGGTTTGCCTGAAAATAGTGACGCAACCCAAGATGAATCGCCTGCGCCAGCTTTTCCTGATACTGATTGGAGCCTAGCAGCGCTTCTTCTGATGTGTTACTGATAAACCCTGTTTCTACCAGAATAGAAGGAATATCTGGTGAACGAAGAACGCCTAAACTGGCATGTTCCGGCGTGCGCTTATGCAAAGAGCCAACCTGAGATAACTGCTGTAATACCTTAACAGCAACGTCATAACCTACCCGCTGTGAATGCCCGAATTGCAGATCCAGCACTGCCTGACTCAAAAACGGATCGGTACCATTGGCCAGAGCATCTCCCGCGCCCCCCAATAATTCAGACTGTTTCTCATGCTGCTCCAGCCAGTTTCCCAACTCGCTGTTTGCACGCCGGTTAGACAGCACCCAGACAGAAGCCCCTCTGGCACTGCGATTAGGTGCGGCATCTGCATGAATGGAAACCAACATATTTGCTTTATGCTTACGGGCGACCTCAGAACGTCCGGCTACCGAAATAAAATAGTCTCCATTGCGTGTCAGAACTGGTTTAAACATCGGGTCATTACGTAAGAGCACTTCCAGCCTTCGCGCCACACTAATGGTCACATTTTTTTCCCGCAATCCCTTCGGCCCGACCGCTCCCGGGTCCTGCCCTCCATGCCCCGCATCAATAGCAATCACAATCGGATATTTTCCCTGAGCAGTTTTAGCTACCTGTTTTTTCACCACAGGCGCATTATGCGCAGATGCAGATTTAGTTTCCTGTATTATCGGAGTGACTTCAGAAGCAGCCTTATTTGTTAGTGATTGCTTACTTTTTTGTGAATTTGCGTTTTCTCCAGATGTGGAGTTCTCTTTAGATATTGGAGAATGATTTACTGCCCCTTCTGCCTTCAGAGTAAAAATAATCTGATATTGATGCCCTGATTGCTTTACAACAGAAGCTGCTGTTGTCTTCTTAGCCAATTCCAATACAACCCGCTTATGTTGCGAATCAGGTGGCTGGCTCGTGCGGACTATTTTCACCAGATTCTGGCCTGATAAACGCATCGGCAACCCTGTGATACTGGCTGACTGACGAATATCCACAACCAGCCTTTCAGGATTATGAAGAGGAAAAAAACGATATTCAGGACGCCCGCCAGTGAACCCCAGAGTAACAGTGGCCTCAGATGAACTGTTACTCACGTGTACGTTTGATAATGTCGATGCTGCCGCCGTTGTTATAACCAATTGGCTCAGAACAATAAACAGCATAAAGAACATCAGCCAATAGGATTGCCATTTTTTTATCGTCTTCGTGCAGAAGGCATTCATCATGGTCAGGGATTCCTTCATAAGGATTTCAGATTATCCAGTAAACTTTCACCATATTCAGATAACGCCACAAAATGAGCCTGTCGCCCTTCATTGTTATAGGCCAGATGCAACTCAATATCAGCTTCAGGTAAAAATCCTGTTCCCTGTTGCGGCCATTCCACCAGACAAATGGCATCCTGATGGAAATAATCGCGGATACCCATAAATTCCAGTTCCTCAGGATCTGCCAGACGATACAAATCAAAATGATAAACAGGGCGTGGCTGTAGCGCATAAGGTTCAACCAGTGTATAAGTTGGACTTTTCACATGCCCCTGATGACCAAGAGCCTGTAGGAAACCACGACTGAACGTCGTTTTTCCGGCACCAAGATCGCCATACAGATAAATAACATAGCCGCGTTCGCAGGCTGCTGCCACTGTATTGCCCAATGCAACGGTGGCATTTTCATTCGGAAGTGATAAAACAAGTTCTTTCATAGAAAATTATCTATTGTTTTATTGAGTTAAAGCCTATTGGAATATAACTATACCCGTCCTCTTTCAAGTTGCCTCTTTGTTGGCTGCGCTCATTCACCCCAGTCACATAGTTACCTATGCTCCCGGGGACTCATTCTCTTGCCGCCGCGATGCATTTTGAAATCCACAGGGTATTCGTTTCCCAGGCCACAGCCTGAAACCGATAGGATATATGAAAGACATATTAGTTAGATAGTTTAACCAATAACCATAACATAACGCAGCTATTATCATTTAATATCTTCTATTCGGAAACAAAGTAACTTGAAGGACGAAGAGTAGAAGCTGTGTTAATCTATGCACCCTTTACCGCAGTAACTTAATATTCAATGGCTATCCCTCTCGATCTGAATCTTCTGGCAACAAACATCAAACAATGGGGTCTTTCCCTCGGTTTTCAACAAGTTGGTATCTGCGATACCGATTTATCCACAGAAGAGCCGAGATTACAGGAATGGCTCGATAAGCAATACCACGGCGAAATGGACTGGATGGCACGTCATGGCATGATGCGCGCACGCCCTCATGAATTGCTGCCCGGTACTTTGCGGGTTATCAGCGTGCGCATGAATTATCTGCCCGCCAAAGCCGCTTTTGCCAGCACACTGAATAATCCTGAGCAGGGATATGTTAGCCGTTATTCACTGGGCAGAGATTATCATAAACTGCTACGCCAGCGGCTTAAAAAGCTCGGTGATCAAATTCAGGAATACTGCTGTGCCCATGAATATCAGGGTGTACTTAATTTTCGGCCTTTTGTCGATTCCGCTCCTATTATGGAACGCCCTTTGGCGGCTAAAGCCGGACTTGGTTGGGTTGGTAAACACTCACTTATTTTAAACAGGGAATCAGGTTCCTGGTTTTTCCTCGGTGAATTACTGATCAACCTTCCCCTGCCTGTTGATTCTCCTCAGGAAGAGCAATGCGGGCGTTGCGTTGCCTGTATGACTACCTGTCCGACAGGTGCCATTGTAGCGCCTTACACCATCGATGCCCGCCGTTGCATTTCATATCTGACCATTGAACTTGATGGCGTGATCCCAGAAGAGTTTCGCCCATTAATGGGCAATCGCATTTATGGCTGTGACGACTGTCAGCTTATCTGCCCCTGGAATCGTTTCTCACAATTGACGGATGAGACCGATTTTAGCCCCCGCGCTGCATTGCATACGCCTGAACTCATTGATTTGTTCAATTGGAGTGAAGAAAAGTTCCTGCGCATAACAGAAGGTTCAGCAATACGTCGTATCGGCTATTTACGCTGGCTGCGTAATATTTCAGTTGCATTGGGTAATGCTCCCTACCGTGATGAAATCGTACTGGTTTTAGAAAAAAGAATGGGTTTAAGTGAGATGTTAGATGAACATATCCACTGGGCTATTGCTCAACAAATATCCCGCCGGAATGTTGACGTAATTGACGTTCAAACATCGCAACAAAAACGATTAATACGAGCAATTACCAAAGGGTTACCCCGCGATGCTTAATATACAATCAGCTTGATTTTTTCTTAAAAAAGCCGTCTGTTTCCTTGTGAATAAAATAAAAATGCTTTTCCGATCAAAGATTGGAGAAAAGATAAATATCAATTCAGAAATTTCAATGCAAAGTCAATTATCCTAATTTATCAATTAGTTAATTAATGTATATTATTTTAAATAATGAATTAAAAAAGTTAGCCGCGCTCATATAGCCTGTGGATAACTCTGTGCAACAAACAAAGCCGCAGCGGGCGATTCAAGATAGTTGTTATGTTAAATTCTGTGGATAAAAAATAGAAATTACACTTAATGGGAAAGTATCAGGGATAAGCAATAAAAATGGAAACTATTTATCCATTCTAGACATTAGTGGAGAAATTTTCCTCTGCCTATCCAAAAATGAGGCGGCATTATGGACCTGTTAAAGCAGGATGGCAAGCGCTTTCAGAAAATTATTTTTGATGGGAATAAGATAGCAAATGATTGCGGCTATTGCCCCACAATGATAGAAACTGCGGGGGCAAGTATGGCAACCAAGCGTAGGTTAAAGCGCTTTTATCTTCTCCACTAACTCGCATAACGTTCATCAACACCTTTTTTCAGCGGCTTATGCGTACCAACCAGTATTTCATCTGCCAATGCTGCACCGGTAGCAACCATTTTAGCTCCCCGGACGACAATGCCTTTAGCATTTTTTCCACTGTTCCAAGCGTATGGTAGATACTCTGTTCATGCCCGCCCGATGTTTTTGAACGATCGCCTTGTGGATTAATCAGCGCATAGGCCAGATAAAGGCTACTTTGTGCACCATTTTCTGCCCTGAAAGTCATTTTATCTGCATGTTGGACTTTATAATCATACAGGCCTGCTACAGTTCTAATCGCATTCCTGAAGGCAGGGTGATCCACATGATCTGTAACTTTTTCTCCATTAATAAAAATAGTCGCCCATCACGCAAATCTTCTATATATTGCTTTCCGGTTCTTATCATACTTTCCATGCTCCTATCGATAATGATAATTTCAAAGGTCAAGCAGAGAAATCTTTTCAGTCAGCACTGGTATCGAATATACAAGGACAATTGTCGGTAAAAAGGAATAACTGGTTGTATACATCTCATTAAAACACCCCAACAAATAGAACTCTATAGGCTGTTCCAATACCTGCCCTGATTACTCTTTCCGGCAAAAAAATATACTTTCAAGGAAATAGGCTATATTTATGCGGATTAACCAGAAAATCCATATCAAATTACAATACGGCTTAATCGCTCATATATAGAAGGGATTTTTACATCAGAATAAAAAACCATTTTAAATAGCTATGTTCTTAACCGGATATTGGCATTAAGTGACTGGCTTATGGAATGCTGTCAGCAGGTTGAAGATATGTAACAATATTCCATATATCCCCCATACTAATAAATTCCTTCTGATGAAATAACACATTAATTTTAATTTTTGTTTGTTATATATATTATTTAGGCATAAGATTATTCAAAAAATAACATATAGAAACAATCAACTATAAATGAGGTTGTTACCTATGATAATTAATGACAATCAAATATATCACAAGTTGTTAATACAAGTGATGATTTAATATTTATACATGAGTGTTATCATTGCATACTGGGAATGAAAAGAAACGAAAAACTCACAGATATAAATTGGCTTAATGCAAATAATATTTCCCTTTCAATATTACAAATACATATCGTTGACTTGCTTCTCTCAATGGAGAAAAGTAAATATAAACAGGCTAAATCACTCCTGGGAAAACTGGAAATAATCAGCGAAAAAGAATCTGATGAACGTGCTGAATTAATAAATTCCGGGATAGTTTCTTTAATCAAAGAAAATTATTATCAGGCCAGAAATTATTTTTATAGATGCTTAATCAAAAATCCTAAAGATATATTCAGCTTTTATACATGCCATATGATTGAATTCAATAATGGTATGACCGGAACTATGCTTGAAACTCTCAGTATTGTGAACAAACACTGGGATAGTAATGATGAATTTTATAGTTATTTTAAAGGTATTAAGGCCTTCATCCTGAATGAAAACGGGTATCATGATGAATCTTATGAAATCGCCGCCAGTTCATTGAAACTTAACTACCACCTACTGAAGTAGGTGGGTTAGCGCACTTCGGTGCCGACGACTGAAAGTCGTCGAACCACGCACCTCGTAAACGCGCGTAGGTCAAAGAATTAAAGTCAAAGTCACCGTCTAAAGACGGTGGTTTTAAACCTTTCATATGGAAAAATAAAATTCAAAAAACCCTGACATCTCCTGAAGTATAACATACATATTTCATAGCATTGTGGTATCCATTTAATCAATTCCTAGCCATATAGCTAATTATATGGCTAGGTTACCTCAACTCCTAATAACCCCTCTCAGAAATAGTCTTCTCTATTTGTTTTTTATGATGACATTGCTATGCTGAATCGACTAACGTAGATAACATATCTTGCATTCACATAATAAGTGCAACACCGTTATGAACGAAGTAAACGAGTCGGTATGCCTTTAAATAACTCATTCGGTGTTTGATAACCTCGCGTTTTTCGAGGACGTTTATTTAATCGATTTGCCACGAGATTTATCTCCAACTCTGAG
>NZ_NIBU01000080.1 GCF_002632485.1 Xenorhabdus innexi
ACCTGCTCCAAAAGGCGTGGTCGGAAACGTATTTTTGGCTGGAAAAAGCACAAGAATATTTATGCCAGAACGCGTTCAAAACACCACAAAGAAAATCATGTAAAAACAAAACATTGGATGCGTGTTTTGAAAGGCTTAATTCTTAAGATCCTGTCTATGTGCCACTACTAATATCTAATTCGGATAAATATAATACTATAAATTAAAAACTAAATTTTCATTACTATTTTATTCTAATCGAAAGCTGAAAAATAATTCAGATACAGTTTAAACAAGGTTTCTTTATAATCGGTTTTCTCTTCACTTTTATTTAGTTTAAATAATTAGTTGACAAACAGAACAATAACATTAAAAAATACAAACATGATGTTATTGTTTCATTTCATTCTCAATGGAAAAATACATATACAATCAGACTAAAGTTAAAAATAAACATCCAAAAATCTAGACAACTCTCATAAAACAACAGTTATAAATGCCATATAGCACACATTTATGAAATTTATTACCACTCTTATTTATAGATTTTTCTCTCATAGGAATAGTAACCACAATCACTAATAACATGATATAAAAAGAAAATAAATCAATAGCGAAATAAAAAACTACCTTATAACCCATCCGTTACTCAAATATTCACTATATAGCAAAAAACCGAAACATTATGTAACTTCCGTTGCTCTGAATTAGAAGGAGAAACTATGTTAACTAAAAAACAAAACGGAAGTCGCTTTCTACGGACAGTAGAATGGCTAGGAAATGCTTTACCACATCCTGTTATTCTTTTTATTATCCTTATTGCTATTTTGTTAGTCTCTTCAGCAATCGGACAATATTTTGATATCACAGTAATTGATCCTCGTCCTGAAGGAGCAAAAGGCCGGGCTGAAGATGGAGTGATCCACATTGTCAGCTTACTGGAGCCAGATGGAATTCGTAAAATTCTCTCTAATTTGGTGACAAACTTTACTGGCTTTGCTCCACTGGGAACTGTTTTGGTTGCTATGCTTGGTGTCGGTATTGCAGAGCGTTCAGGTTTGTTATCTGCCCTGATGAGGCTAGTCGTGGTGAAAGCGCCACCAAAACTAACCACGTTAGCCATTGTGTTTGCGGGTATTATGTCAAATACCGCCTCAGAACTGGGCTATGTGGTGCTTATTCCGCTGGCTGCTATCATCTTCCATTCGCTTGGGCGCCACCCACTTGCCGGGCTTGCGGCTGCATTTGCTGGTGTATCCGGTGGCTATTCTGCCAACCTGTTATTAGGAACTGTTGACCCTCTACTTTCGGGAATTACTCAGCAGGCAGCACAAATCATCGATCCATCCTATACCGTTGGGGCTGAAGCTAACTGGTATTTCATGTTTGCCAGTACCTTTCTGATTTCTATTCTGGGTTATCTGGTGACTGAAAAAATTGTTGAGCCACAATTAGGCCCGTATACAGATGCTCTGAATGAAGATGAAAGTACATTTAAGAATGCCGCTGAAATTACCCCTCTGGAAAAGAAAGCGCTTACCGCAGCCTCACTAACGTTTGCTGTACTCGGTATCATTTTGGCACTGAACGTTATACCGGAAAACAGTATATTACGTAATCAGGAAACTGGATTAATCGGCAATTCGCCTTTCCTGAAATCTATTGTCGTCTTTATTTTTGTCTTTTTTGCTGTGCCGGGTATTGTCTATGGCTACGTCACTAAGACAATTAAATCAAATAAAGATGTAGTTGATGGTATGGCACAGTCCATGAGTAATCTGGGCTTATATCTGGTTATTATTTTCTTCGCTTCACAGTTTGTTGCCTTTTTTGGCTGGACTAATATTGGTCAAATTGTTGCTGTAAAAGGGGCTGCCTTCCTTAATGATATTAATCTGCACGGTGGTCTGTTATTTATCGGCTTCATCCTGATTTGTGCCTTTATTAATCTGATGATTGGCTCTGCATCTGCACAATGGGCAGTCACTGCTCCTATATTTGTACCTATGCTGATGCTGGCAGGTTACGCACCTGAGACTATACAGGCGGCCTACCGAATCGGTGATTCTGTTACCAATATCATCACCCCGATGATGAGTTATTTCGGGCTGATTTTAGCGATTACAGTAAGATACAAAAAAGATGCTGGGATTGGCACTATGCTTACCATGATGCTCCCTTATTCTGTGGTCTTTACGCTGGGCTGGTCGCTATTCTTCTATCTCTGGGTTTTTGTTTTTGGTTTACCTGTCGGCCCTGGTTCTCCCATTTACTATACACCTGCTGGTTGATAGCCCTTACTGTCTGATTCATTATTGCCCTACCCATTTACAGGGCAATAATTTTTATCTTCCCATCACCAAATAATCAGTAAGTTATTTTGCATAAATAAATTAAAACAAAATATTGCGTATTATCTCAAAACCTTTTGCCACAGATTGACGAAGACCTTATTGATATATTATGAATCTACATTAGATTGATTTTTATACCGAGGAGGCTACTATGAACACCTTTTCAAACCCCACCAGCATTCCTGATAATTACCGTGAAAAAATTCGTCAGATGAAACAAATTCTGCGCAAGCAAATCGGGAATGTAGAAACACTCTTCTCTCAGGTATGTAACAAGGTAGAAAAAGAGTTAGCTGACGCTAAAAAAGATGAAAGAAATCTGGGGAGTGCCTGGCCTGAATTACATTGGCATGATCTAGCTGAAGGTAAAGTGACAGAAGAAACCATACAGAAAATTAAACGTCGAGGCTGTTTGGTCATCAGGCAGAATTTCCCACGGGATCAGGCAATAAACTGGGATAAATCAATGCTTGATTACCTTGATATCAATGAGTTTGATCGCATTTACCAAGGGCCAAAAGATAATTACTTCGGCACTCTGAAAATATCCCGTCCGGAAATTTATCCTATTTACTGGTCGCGGGCACAGATGCAGGCCAGACAGAGTGAAAGAATGGCGCTGACACAATCTTTTCTGAATCATCTGTGGAAATTTAAATCAAACGGAGTGAACTGGTTCAACCCTGATGTCAGTATGATTTACCCTGACCGTATTCGTCACCGGCCTCCGGGTACGACTTCCAGAGGGCTGGGCGCTCATATTGATTCTGGCTCTTTGGAACGTTGGTTACTGCCCGCTTATCAAAACGTTTTCAGGCATATTTTTACCAATCGATTTACAGAATATGACCCCTGGGATGCGGCCTATCGCCCTGATGTGAATGAATTTGCTCATAAAACAAGATGTTCTGTTTTCAGAACATTTCAGGGGTGGACAGCACTGTCTGATATGCTGGCAAATCAGGGGCTTTTACATGTTGTTCCTGTTCCTGAAGCAATAGCCTATCTCCTGCTGCGCCCGCTGCTGAATGATGTTCCCGAAGATGAACTGTGTGATGTAGTTCCCGGTAAAGCCCTTCCCGTATCAGAGCAATGGCATCCTCACCTTATTCGAGGGTTATGCACTATTCCGGCATTACAGGCTGGTGATTCAGTCTGGTGGCATTGTGACCTGATTCACGCAATTGCTCCTGTAGAAAATCAACAGGGCTGGGGAAATGTGATGTATATTCCCGCAGCACCGCTATGTGATAAAAACCTGGCTTATGCCCATCATGTCGCAAAAGCGCTTGAAGAGGGCATATCTCCGGTCGATTTCGCTCCGGAGCATTATGAAAAAAGCTGGAAGAACCGTTTTACTTCCGCAGAATTGAATGCAATCGGTCTTCAGGGACTTGGGCTGAAAAACAAGGCATATTGAAACAATGTGCTTACCAAGCAAGCCTTCAGTTAACCGGCACGGAATGCCTTTGCTTTTACCAAATTACGATAAGCTACAGGAGTCAGTTCAAAATGTTTCTCAAACACTTTACTGAAATAATGAGGGTCTCTGAATCCAACTAATTGTGCGATATGCAATAAATTTAAATTATTGTCTTTCAATAACTGTTTTGCTGTTGATAGGCGGTAATTGAGCATGTATTTATGTGGAGAAACGCCAATCTGCGCCCTGAAATTACGTGTTAATGTTCTCTCCGAAACCCCTACATAGTTGGCAATATCTTTAATGGTGATCTGTGAAGTTATATTCTTTTGAATATAATTCTGAGCTATTGATACTAACTCATCAAATTGTGTATTACCTCCCACCTGAAAAAAGGGTTCTGACTGAAAGTCAGAGACTTCATGCATAAAATGTTTTTCAATAACTCTGGCAATCTTCAGGCCAAAAAATTTCGATATGAGGTAAACCAACAACTCCGTTTGAGAATTAATACTTCTGACACAATAAATATTATCATTATAAGTAATACTGGCTTTACGATTGACATGAATATCCGGAAAACAGCGAATAAGCTTATCATAAAATGACCAATGGGTTGTTACTGTTTTCCCTCTGAGTAAACCTGCCTGAGCCAGCCAGAATACGCCTGTTCCAGTTGCAACAATAACTGCATTATTATCTTTTTGTCGGCGCAGCCAAGCGAAAATATCTTCTCTGTTGACCATCGCAGGAAACGGATTTCCCCACATCGGGGGTAAAAAAATCAAATCACAATCGACAGGATCTGAAAATGTATGGTGAGTATGTAGCATAATTTGTGGGTATTGCTGATGATTTTTCGTTACACCACCCACAACAACCATCTGAAGTGGGTGCTTTTTTTGCTCTGCGTGACTTCTCAGACTACTGGCGCTGTTTAGCATATCTGATGCAAACGTAATTCCGCTTTGTAATGCTTTATCATATAAGACAAACGCTATTTTCATTCCCACTCTCCGGACACGATGTACCCGTATTACTTATCATTTATGGAGTTTCGAAAGACTGCCAACAAAGCTACAACTTAAAAAAATAACGGACATATAATATTTAATGTTTAGTTTCAATAAAGCCTGATGACAATATTCTCAGTTTTAATGACCAATATATCAGAGTATTAATTTACACAAATTGCTAAACTTCAAAGAAAACCTTTCGGAGTTCACGATGAGTAAATTACCTGTAATTGTTGGTTTAGGCGGTATCAATGCGGCAGGCCGAAGTTCTGGATTCCACGGATATAAACGTATTGTATCAAATAGCCTTCATGACACCGTCATGGAAAATACATGGAATGATTTATGCCACAGGATGGGGATTATTAACGGAACCGGACCTGTAACAAATGCCCAGATTGAACAGGCGAAAAATGGCACTCTAATCAGAAAAATAACGCTTTTCGATCCACATAACGTACCTGTTAATAAAATAATTACTCAATCTGATAATCAACTATTACAGCCAACTTATACTTCGCTCTCTGTATCCAGTGCTGGGCAAATACCGGAGGGGTTTGAAATGGGAAATTTATATAATGCCCATCATCATCCTCGCGGTTTGCGCCTTACTGTATATGGTGCTTCAGACTTACTAAATTCAATCGGCATTTCATGGTCGGAGATATCTGCATTGGTAGATCCCGATCAAATTTCCGTTTACGCCAGTAGTGCTGTAGGCCAGATGGATCAATTTTCACTATCAGGGCTAGTGGGTAATCGACTAAATGGACTGCGAGTCAGCTCCAAAATGTTGGCACTTTCTTTACCCGATATGCCTGCCGACTTTATTAATAGCTATATTATCAATAATATAGGCAGTACATCTGCCAATATTGGTGCCTGCGCCAGTTTTCTGTATAACCTCAAGCAGGGTGTTAACGATATCAGGCAGGGTAAGGCCAGAATTTGTTTAGTGGGATGTGCCGAAGCCCCTGTCGTCCCTGAAATACTGGAGGGATTCAGTGTCATGGGTGCTATGGCAGAAGACCATCAGTTATGTAAACTGGATGGAACTGATACTGTCAACAACCGTCGTGCCTGCCGTCCGTTTTCAACTAATGCCGGTCTGACACTTTCTGAAGCATCACAGTTCGTACTGCTGATGAGTGATGACCTTGCTCTGCAATGTGGCGCGAATATTCTCGGCTCTGTGCCTGATGTTTTTGTAAATGCCGACGCGAATAAGAAATCCATCTCTTCTCCGGGAGTCGGTAACTATATTACGATGATAAAAGCCGCGGCCCTTACTAACAGCATTCTGGACGGTAAGTTACAGCACTCTTACGTTCAGGCACATGGCACCGGCACACCGCAAAACAGAGTTACTGAAAGTCATATTATCAATGAAGTCGCGAAAACCTTTGGCCTCAGTCATTGGGATGTTACCGCTATTAAAGCATATGTCGGACACTCTTTTTCTGCCTCTGCCGGCGATCAATTAGCTAATACACTGGGTACTTGGCAGTATGGCTGGATACCCGGAATTAAAACAATCGACCATATTGCTGAAGATGTACACGCTTCCAATCTGAACATCTTAAAGCAGGACAAGTTTACTGGTGAACAAGGCAATGGGATGCGTGCCACAATTATTAACTCGAAAGGATTTGGCGGAAATAATGCCAGTGCGGTTGTTCTCTCCCCACAACAGACCATGCAAATGCTGATGAAAAAACATGGCAAGGCAGCCATCAGTAATTATCACAATATTAATCAATTAGTTAAAGAAATTAGTGAACAACAGGATCAGGCCATTTGCCGTGGCGAGGAGTCTGTTATTTATAATTTCGGTAATTCAGTTATACAGCCTTCAGATATCGAACTCTCACGTCAGGAAGTGAAGCTGGCAGGTTTCAAACATAGCATAAAGCTGCCTAATGCCGATGAATTCCGCGAATTTCTGTAAAACTCCCTCTATTACATATTCTGGACACTCAGAATTTGTTTGAAATAATCTGACCGTCACCAATGCAGAATTAATGATGGTCAGATACGACTCATTCAGCTTATTAAAGTTGCTTGTTTATTACTGTAATCTCCTGCTGCCATTTTTCCTGTAAAGCTGGCTTCTGGTGTTTGGGTTTTCTGTTCAAATCCTCCTGTAAAAGCCTCTCCAGCTCAATCAAACGTTGTAGCAATACTTCCTCATCACATCCCGATTCCACTTTTGACTGTTTACACTCAGGATACTGCTGTTCCGGATTGACTGAATTATTTCCATGTTCAAGCAGGGTATAGATCTCTTCAACATTGTTATATTCAGCTAACTCACCATTGTTAATCAGCCAGAAACGATTACAGCTTTGTTCGATAAGACGTCGATCATGACTAACAATCAAAGCCCCCCCTTTGTACTCTTTCAGAGTGTCAAAAAGTTCTTCTTTACCTTCCAGATCAAGATGGTTAGTCGGTTCATCAAGCAACAACAGGTGGTAACGTGCCAACGTCAGCCCCACAAACAATAAACGGGCTCTCTCACCACCACTCAGTGACGCCACCTTCTGTTGATGTCGCTGATATTCAAAGCCTGCACTGATAAGCGCCCGTTTGCGTAAATCATCAATGATTGGAGCAAAACGAAGTAATGCATCACTCAGTGTTTCATCATCCTGAATCTGCTCAAGTGATTGATCGTAATAGCCAAGCCGACATTGAGGGTGGTAACTCACATTCTGCAATGTTTTTTCCAGATATTCCTGATACAGCGCTTTCAATAGCGTGGATTTTCCACTGCCGTTATTACCCAGAATGGCTACTCTGTCACCACTTTTGATCTGCTTTGACAGCACATGAAACAGAACAACATCAGTCCCCACAGGCATGACTGCCATTTGTTCTATATTCAACAACCGATTAGCTGGTAAAGAGTCCCCCTGAAGCGTCAGCCTCCACGGTGTACCCTGTGTCAGTTTGGTTTGCTGTTCAGCCAGACGCTGTTTCCGTGCCTGCATTGTCTTTGCCTTGCGGGAAAGATCCGGGTTGTCATAAGCCTTACCCCATACCGCTAACCGCTCAGCGCTTTGCTCCAGCCTGTCTATCTCTTTTTGCTCGCTGGCATGACGTTGCAGATCAGCCTGATCACGTTCAAGCAATGCCTGCCTTGCCTGAGAACAGGCCATACCAAAGTGATGCAGGGTTTTATCCCGCATGATCCAAGTCGTATTCGTCACCTTATCCAGCAGCGTTTGGTCATGCGATACCACAACAAACGAGCCTTTACACTGAATTAAAAAAGATTCCAGCCATAAAAGGGAAGTTAAATCCAGATGGTTACTCGGCTCATCCAGTAACAGTAAATCAGGTTGCTGGATCACCGCACGGCCAAGCAATAAGCGCATATGCTGACCACCACTGAGGTTTCCGATAGGCGTCTGCCAATCCTGTTGGGAAAAGCCCAGTTCCGATAACAGAAGTTCCGCCCGCCAAATTTCATCAGCCTTAATTTTTTCAGCAATGGCTTCAATTAATGTTGCATCATGCAGAGATAAAGGCAGATGCTGTTCGACATAGGCCAGAACACACTGATTGGCAACCGTCATCTGGCCACCATAATCTTCCAAATTACCGCTGAGTAATTTCATCAGCGTACTTTTGCCACAACCGTTATGGCCAATAAGCCCTATTTTGTCACCTTTATTCAGTGTAAACGTAATGTCCTCAAATAAAGAAGACGAGGAGAAAGCGATAGAAAGTGATTGTGCAAATAAATAAGTACTCATAGATAAACTCAAGAATTCTGGGTGTAAAACACCGTTGTCAGATGCTGACAATAATTCTTCGAGTCTGAGTGAAGATAACCCGAACTATCAATTCACTGTTTCAGAACAGTAATCGAAAATTTTTCGCTCAAACTGAGATTATCGCAGCGTATGCCACAAACTCTTGAGCCAGTTCCTATCGCCAAATAAGCGAGCGTTAAAGAAACGCTGCACAAACATCAGGAACCTCCTTTTTTATCAGGGAAAGTAATGGTACTTTCTGGTTATTCGGTGTGCACAGAATATAAGCTCTCTTTCAATAAAAGCAAACAAATCAGACAGACAGTGTGAAAAAGTGCGTTCGGGTTCGCATATATCTTCTAAACTCAACACATTAATAATTGAGAGAAAACAGAAAAATAATTTTAGTAATAAAAGGAGGCATGTTATGTCAAGCTCAGACTGGCTAAGTACGTTAGAAACGCCCTTTCTGCTGATTGATGAATCACGTTTTATCCGCAACATTAACCGGCTCTATAGCCATATTGAACATCTTGGCGGTAAAATACGCCCACACCTGAAAACCCTCCGTTCTTCCGAAGCTGCAAAATATCTACTGAAAGACGCCTCATCCCCCGCTACCGTTTCCACTCTGGCAGAAGCAGAAGGTTTTGTTGCAGCGGGTTACACCAATATTTTGTATGCAGTAGGGATTTCGCCCCATAAATTGACTCGTGTAGCTAATCTGCTTAATAAAGGGATCAATATTCACATTCTACTTGATACGCAAGAACAAGCCTTAGCAGTCGCTGAATATGCAAAAGCCAATAATGTGACTTTTTCCGTATTTATTGAAATTGACTGTGATGGTCATCGTGGTGGTATCCGGCCAGATAGTGGTGATCTCATTGAACTGGCAAAACTGGTTGATGGCAATGGCGCAACTCTGACTGGCCTGCTGACTCATGCCGGAGAATCCTATTCATGCCGAACAGGGGAACAACTCAGGGCTGCTGCAAAAGCTGAATGTGATGCTGTCAGGCAAGCCGCCAGACGGATCAGAGAAGTGGGTATTGCCTGTCCGATTTTGAGTGTAGGTTCTACACCAACCGCACACTATGTCGAAGATTTGAGTGGTATTACTGAAGTGCGGGCTGGTGTTTTTTCCACCTTTGATCTGGTCATGAAGAATATAGGAGTCTGTACTCTGGATGACATTGCTATGTCAGTTGTGACAACCGTAATCGGCCGTAATAAAGAAAAAGGCTGGATCTTTATTGATGCCGGATGGATGGCAATGTCCAGAGATCGTGGAACTGCTGAAGGCCCGATAGATTATGGTTATGGGCAGGTTTGCAATCTGGATGGATATCCTTACCCTGATTTATACGTTGCAATGACGAATCAGGAACATGGCATTATTGTGTTATCGGCCGAATCCGGCATGAAAACAGAAGATTTTCCTGTAGGTACAAGATTACGTATCCTTCCTAACCATGCCTGTGCAACCGCCTCTATGTATTTACAATATCAGGTTATGAAACAAGGCTCGTCTGAACAGGAAACATGGCATCGTATTACTGGCTGGTGATATTAACTCAGCCGGAATTTCTACAGAAAATTTATAGAATTACTTTTAAATGTGTGTGATTTGTTGATCGCACACAAATCATCTGATTTTTACTTTCTATAAAAAGTAAAAGCCCCAGATTAACCTGTCTCTTGATCACATCTCCGAATCAAGAGATAGGGCAAGTTGGTAGCCTTCAAGCAAGGTTTGTAGTTTGAACCAGCCTTCCCATAGCCTCTGCCAGCCTACTATTCCGGTTCGCTTACTGTCATTCCAACCAGCGAGCCTCCCTAATTTTAAATAGGCCCAATGTAAGCTAGGTACTTGTTTGGGGAGTGTCTTCGACTCCGTTTTCAACCATAATAATTTCCATGCTATCGGACTCAGTAGACTTTCACATGCTAGGTTTTTAGCGCGTTCTGTTTGTAAACTAAGATAGCGCAACTGTTGGATACGAACCGCAATAAACGCTAATACAACGATCATTCGTTCCAAATTGTCTTTGCTTTGCATACGAAGTTCTTCGACTTGTGTTCCCCCTGTTTTCCATGATTTATGAAAATCCTCGATTAACCAACGTTTCTCATAATACTCAAGGATTTTTTGTGCTTGTTTAGCCGTTGTAACAGGTTCATTGGTTAAAAGGTGCCAACATAATCCTTCGTTATCACCTTGTTCCTGACAACCAACATAAAAAAGTGAGATGGAATGACCCGTTTTATTTGAGGGTATTTTTATCGAAACCGGCGCAAATCGAATATCACAGATGGCATATCTTGATTTACGACCGCCTTTTTGTTGAACATGAACGCTCCGTTCCCCAGCACTACATAGCGATGCACTAAATGGGTGAAGCCTATCATCAGTTTGCTCAATGCATCGACTTTGCATGGAGCGAACAACAAACCGCTGTTGTTGTTCTGTTTTATATCGAAGATATTCAATGATATCCGCTTCTCTGTCACAAACAGAGATGACGTTGTTCATTTGTTCGCCGAGTCTCAATGACATAGCTTGCGAGGCGCGTTGCCATTTATAACTCTCTTTATCTTCATAAGCGCGCCGGTTTCGGTCTTTGCGTTGCCCATAAGAAGCACTATCCCGAGTCCAACGATGTTGTTCAATTAAGCCAATAACCTGTTGCTCTTCTGGTGAAAAGAGTAAAACAGAATGAACTTGCAAACCTGATGAATTTTTATGAGATGTTGTATGGCCTAGCTCACTGGCTGCTGTTGGATGCTTAAACTCCAAAGAAGTGCTGTCTTCCAACGCTAATAAACAGTTGTGAGCCATACAAGCGTCAACCGTTGCCGCAAAACCAGCTTCTGCAATAGCTTGGGCGTCAATATCATCGTTACGAACAAAGCGATAAGCCGCTTCAATCTCAGCACTTGAAGAATGAGATTGTACAATGGATTTTCCCGTATTAGCCGCTAGTTGGCTAGCAAGCAGAATAAGCCTTTTCGTTCGACGTGCATCGCCTAATTTAGCCTGTTGGAATGTTGCTTGCGCCCAGACAGAAGTATCAATAGAAAACATAAAATTATCCCAAAACAGTCTTTTAGGATCAGATCAATGTTAATGAAGAAAGTTCAATAAATCCCTCGTTACTACTGAGGGATTTGTGTAGAAGAGACAGAGATTAACGGGGCCTTACAGATAAAAACTTACCTAAGCTCGCTTAGATAAGTCGTTGGGTAGGGCACGTGCGCCCGAAACGGGTTAGCCGTTGCCCTCCCACCGAACCGTACGTGCACATTTCTATGCATACGGCTCTCCATTGGATCAAAC
>NZ_NIBU01000081.1 GCF_002632485.1 Xenorhabdus innexi
AATTCGGGGCTGAAACTTCTTTTCATCATGTCACCTGTTGAATTGTCGAAGTGAGAATATCACCTCTATAACGGTGACCAAAATCATTGGACCACATCAAAATGATTCTGTTGGCTAAAGGTTGTTCCACAAACGTGACATTTAAAGGGCTTTTCGCTTGTATGCTTTCGCTCATGCGTTGTTAAATTATGCCGATATTTAAAGGCTTTTTTGCAATCGTCAAAAGTACAGCGATAAGGTTTATCGCCTTTACAGGTTCGCTCATGTTCATCAAACACAGCTTTGTAAGAGAACGACTTATTACAAATGTAGCAGATATATTCCCTAGGCATAAAATCTCCGCAAAGAAAGTATATTTAGTTACTTAATAAGTCTATCGCCACCAAATGACAATCGAATAATTCTTAACCATTATCTGCTTGCTAAAACTAAACACAATATTCCTTTACCCATTCAACCCTCGGGATTTTACAGTTACACGCCTAATTCACATCAGGATGAAGCGTGGGGATCTTTCATTAAACTGCGCTGGAATGACGGAAACCAGCAGTATTTAGTGTTTCCTAATTTTGGTACTGATGCGATGCGGATTGTCCGGTATATCAGTGGCGATAGCTGGGCAGACTATACGATCTGGACAACAGGTAACACTACTGTTGATGGGAGCGGCTATCTCAAAAAAGCCTCCCCCATCATTGAAATCCACCCTGACGGCGACTTTACCACTAACGACGAATCCGAAGGGGCTACCGTCACGAAACGGGACACCGGTCATTATCAGGTTACGGGTGTGCTGGGTTATAATGCCGATAAAGCGTGGGGGATTCACGGGGGTATCTCCTCGCCGAAAAACAACAACGGGCTGGAGCTTATCTACATTGATGACAAAGTGAACAAGGACGGCAGTATCACGATTGAGACGTTCCACCGTCAGCACAGCCACTTACCGACACGTTTTCAGAACAAGCGTATCAAAGCCCTGATTGACGGGGAGAAGGTGTACTATCAGGATGGTGAACCGTGTGATATTCCCGAAGGTTGCCGGTTAGACGTCCGTGTCCAGATGCTGGAGAACTCGGTGTGGAACCAGCGGCAGAAAGCAGCGGCGGAGGTAGTTGCTGATAATGAGCCACAGGAACAGTCAACACATCGTTCTTTAGATTAAAAATCCCTCTCATCACCATGAATACTTATCCAAATATAAGTGTTTTATTCTTAATATAAGTTTTAAATTGACGTTATAAGTATTAATACTTATGTTAAGCCCATCCTGAAAACGGAGAGGCTCTTTAAGCATTGAGAAAATGATGGTCAAAGTGATTTGGTCTAAAGCGGCAACCAAGCAGCTCATCAGGATCGATACGAGATACCAGAAAGCAATCAAAAATAAGGTTGGTTTGATGACGGGATTCCCGCTTGTGGATTTGGATATCAAAAAATTAACGGGAACAGCGGCACAATACAGATTGAGGGTAGGTGACTACTGAATTATTTTTGAGCTTTCTGGTCAGGAACCGAAGATTTTAGAAATACAGGAAGTGAAGCGGAGACAAACAAACACTTATTGACGGGCATGGCGGGTTTTCCCGCCTGCTTTTTCCTCTATTCGCGTCAGGATCAATACACTATTGGAGAGAATATGGCTGGTATCCAGTTTATTACAGATGAAAACGGCAACAAGCAAGCTGTCATACTGCCTATTGCGGAGTATGAACGCTTGCTGGCAGCACTGGATCGTGATGAAGATTATGTCAGCATCCCTTACACCAAAGGGGATAATGATGATGAAACCATTCCTCATGAGGTCATCAGCATGATGGTGGATGAAGAAATCACCCTGCATGCAGCATGGCGTCTATATCGGGGGTTGTCACAGACTGAGGTGGCTGAAAAATTGGGTGTCAAGCAAGCGGCGGTGTCCCAGTTTGAAAAAGCCGGACGCCCCCGTCAGGCCACATTAGAAAAATTGACCGCACTTTATGAGTGTAGGCCGACACAATTAACACTGGATTAACATCAATTCAGGCAATCCACAACAGGGGCGGATTGCCCCTGATGCAGTGAACTGCATTCATTCAGAATTAAGCAGCTCTGACTATATAGTTGAATGCTATGTTTCGTGGGCGGACACGGAAAGAGGCTAATGATGAAGCACCTTCAGGTGTTAATACATTGGACAGATATTTTCCTGACGGAGCGTATGCAGGCTCATCAAAGTCTTTAGCCATAAAATCAGTGATCTCAACCCCTTCTGCTGTTTCATAAGCATTTATTGGCGGTGAGACTAATACTCCTGTTCCTTCTTCATGGTAGTAGTAGGTATAAACCGACGGTAACATGGTTGCCTGTTGTTTAGACAGCAATTGACGTTCAGGATCAACGACACCTTTGTTATCCCAACCTCGAATGAATTCCCCCCTCAAATCAGGTAAATTTCCTGATGGATAGGCAAGCGCCAGTTTTGGATACCTTGATATATCAAATGAATCACCATTACACATTAGCCAACCCTCAGGTGGTGTTTCTGTTGGCCACGGAACAGGAACACCAACAGGTAAGGCTAACTTAGCATTATCATTTGCATTATTGGCTAGGTCGTATGCTTTTTTTATGGCTTTAGAGGTCGCAACGGTTAACTCACTGTCACTGTCTGTTTCATCACTTAAAGTAACAAATCCCGATTCTACATGAGTTGCATAGGGGTGATTGCGGCTTGCAGCGTGTTCTTCAATTGCCTCTTTAATGGCCTTTCTGACATCGTCCATTGTTGGAACGACTACGGAGCTATTACTGTCTTGAGTACTCATATTCATTCCCTCATATAATCAACAATACATATTGCTAAGTAACATGAAGGCGGTGGGATACTACTCCGCCTGTGAACATCAATAAAATGGGTTCATCAATATTGGAGAGTACGGCTTGATTATTTTTTGATAGGTAGCATGCTTTGTTGGCAGGATGACATAAAATGACAGTCGGGGAATTAATAGAATTTATTAGATGAGTGATGAATGTTGATTAAACTTTCATCTTTAGCTGATTGATATTTTTTGGCGACGTGTGAGTGGCATAAAAAGGTGTTGTGCATGATCAGGATGGTTAGAACAGCCGAAGCAGAGATGGGAGAAAATGGTCTTTGAATACCTGCTTGAACGCTTGGGGCACATATGGGGCAAAAAATTACCGCAAAACAACTTAAAGCCGCTTATAGCGTAAGTTATCTTGCGGTAATAAATTGCTTTAATGCTGATAACTACTTACTTCAACATGAAACTTACTTCTTCTCATTCAAGATTTGGCCTCTCCTGAATAAGCCTAAGTAGGTGTTTTATCTATTGATATAAAAGGGAATTTATATCATGTTCGGCAAATAGAGGACGGCAGAAATGCACCGTCCTACTACTATTTGTAGATTCAATTTGGATTAATTTGCTGGTGGAAGAACAGGTATTACTGGGGGTATAATGCATTGTATATCTGTAGGTTCTAGAATGCATACCGGGTTAGGAAATGAGGTAGCTGCAGTATTAGCATAAGTTAGCATTGGAGTTAAAATTGCTGAACTTGCCAACAGGCCAAGAAGAAGATATTTTTTCATTTTTTTCTCCGAGTGTAATGTGATTGTTAAAAGATTTATAAAGCTAATAACGTTACCTTAGCCCAAAAATAAAATACATTAACAATCATTAACAGTTGGTTAACGGATGAAAGTTAAGTTAATATCTTACCCATTTCCTGCGCGGTTCAACCGATGTCGCAAGGCATTACACCTTAATGGTGGATTTAAATTCAGGATATTAGTGTGAGGTCAATATGGAAGCCGTGCCTAAAGAGAATTGTGGTGTATATTTTTGGGATCGCAGTATAAAAATATTTTGATAATGGCTTGAATTATTTTTGTTGATTTATCATTTTATTTGATAACGTTATTATATAGAAATAGGTGGATTTTCACTCATTGATATTATTTTATTTTAATAAATATTTCCGACACTTAAATTGCCATTAATACCGAATTTCTTCTCGTTTTTCTCTCTTTTATCTGTAGAGAAAAACTGATAATTTGTCTGTTTGGCAGTCAAGACAAGGAAAGAGAAATGGCAAGTTATTTAGTGCGGGTGGAACTGTATGGCACGGGGTCTGCGGGATATGAAAAGCTACATAAACGAATGACAGGGAATCAGTTCAGTCGGTCTATACGTTTTCCCGATGGAAAGTGGCATCGTCTTCCAAGCGGAACTTATATTGGCAATTCTTCATTAGGTTCGCTTCAGCTGGCAGAAAAAATTAAATCTATTGCTAAATCTTATTCAAGTAAAGATCCCTCAATATTTGTCTGTACTTACAGCAACTGGAGCGCAGCGTTGTATATTGATAAGGATCACCCGGAAAACTGATTGATCCAGTAAATATAAAAATAGCAGTCCAAAAAACAGATCAATCTGGATAAATATTCATATAATTCAAATTAGTAACCTCATAATAAATAGTGGAATAGTATTCGATTCATTGAACAAACATATAGGGATAAATTGGTAAATTCATACCATAAGCCCTAACACCTTGACTGTGTTGCTGCCAATGTTTGTTCGATAATGAGGGAGTTGAAGAAATGAATATTGATTGGGTGTGTTATATGAAATTTTTAGGATTCTGGATTGCAGTAACGTTAATGATCGGTATTATCTTGGCATAATAAATTATTATGTTATATATTTCATGGCCTCGCTTTAGCGAGGTTTTTTTATATCTGAACAGTAACATTATTTATTGCAGGAGCTTAATTTTGGGAAAGAATTTAGCTGACTCAGATCTTAATAATATGTCTAAAGAACAGTTAATTGAAGAGGTTAAAAAGCTCAGAGCAGGGATAAGAGAGCACCGAGATTCATCCGGTCATGACCTTTGTTGGTATCATCCTGATTTGTGGGGATTACTTCCAGAATATAAACGCACAGAAATTGAAGTACCGGACTGGCCGCAGTTTATGCGTGGTTGTACTCGTTATCGCCAATCGTTAGATGAAAAATGCCCATCTGCCGTCAGAACAAAAATAGAATTCGACAACGACAAGTGAAACAGACACTCTCGCCAGTTAAGTAGTGATTAAAAGATAGATTACCCGACAGTGTACGGGTAATCTTGATTTTTTTAACATAGATAACAAAGAATAAAATAGCCTGAATTCATTGGGTTATTGAGAGGTTTTTCTCAAAGTATAAATCAGCTTGTTTCTGTTATTTTTCAGTATTAATTGCCGGTCTTTTAAACTTACTGTCGCACCCTGAGTCAAAATATCGATAATGACTTGATCCCATTTGTTGAGTTCTTCATTAACACAGAATATATTTGATCTGGTCAGCTTATTGACTATTAAAGTATTATTGTTTAATTTTCCCACCCCCATAAAATTGTTACACATTGTTCCAGAAACAAACATGTTTTTACCAAATGTGATGGACAGTTTTGTATCTTCTTTACTGGAAACATTCTCACCATTAACACTGACTAACGCAAAATTATGATGCTGCAAATCTTTGGCGGTTACATTTCCAGTAGCACTTACGCCTGTGGATTGACAGGCAGTAAGCAGCAAGGTGGCGACCACTAATGGAATCGCTCTGTTCATTTTATCTCCTGATGTTTATTACATCATCCAACCAGATTCGGGCAGGGTTCACCAGAAGTTAATTGTTGGATACTTTGTAATGTTGTTTCACTGATACTGGTTAGTGCTTCTTCTGTCAAAAATGCCTGATGGCCTGTGAATAAGACATTATGGCAGGAAGATAAACGGCGAAAGATATCATCTTGAATAACGTCATTTGATTTATCTTCAAAAAATAAATCACGTTCGTTCTCATATACATCCATACCTAATGCGCCAATTTTCTGTTGTTTTAATGCGTTGATTGCAGCAATAGAATCGATTAATGCTCCCCGGCTGGTATTGATGATCATTACACCATCTTTCATTTTACTGAACGCAATTTCATCCAGTAAGTGATGGTTTTCAGGTGTCATTGGGCAGTGCAGTGAAATCACATCAGATTCAGCATATAGAGTATCTAAATCCACATACTTCACGCCAAGATCTAAAGCTTCCTGATTTGGATAGGGGTCATGTGCCAATAAATACATCCCGAAACCTTTCAGTATTCTCAAGGTAGCGATGCCAATTTTTCCGGTACCTATGATACCTGCGGTACGCTTATACATGTTGAATCCGGTCAGCCCTTCAAGGGAAAAGTTGGCATCGCGGGTACGCTGATAAGCCCGATGGATACGTCTGTTCAGGCATAGCATTAACCCGACTGTATGTTCTGCAACGGATTCGGGTGAATAGGCCGGTACGCGGACAACCTGAATGCCCAGCTCTCTGGCGGCATCTAAATCAACATTGTTAAAACCGGCACAGCGTAACGCCAGAATTTTGATATTCATCTCTGCCAGTTCTTGCAAGACTTCGCGTCCGCCATCATCATTGACGAAAATGCAGACAGCATCTGCACCAATGGCATTTTTAGCGGTTTGTGGGCTAAGAGGAAAATCAAAGAACTCGATATGATAATCAAGGCCAAGTTTCTGGTTGAGTGATTCAAAATGTTTACGGTCGTACTGCTTTGTACTGTAAACAACAACTTTCATAACTTTATCTCCGCCATATATTGACTGTGTGGTTTTTAATTTTATTCGAGTGACTGACTGAATTTTCTAATTCATCGAGCATACCTGTTGTTTTTCAAGTCGCGTCTGTAGTGGCTTGACAAATTTGTTGCTCTTTTGTCGCTACGATGTAATTTGAAATACATTGGGTATCTGTTTTTTTGCAACCGACAACCCATAGGTATAATAAATATGCTCATAGTTTCCCATGAGATTATCATAACAGGAAGTTATATACAGACTGAAAAGAGTTCGACGATAAATGATTAGGATATTAAAAGCGCTCTCAGTAATGGTCATACTACTGATGTTATTAGTGCTGACAGGATGGTTTTCTCTTTCTCATTGGTTACCACTGGTTGCCAGTCATTGGCTGCCACAGGGTATCACTCTTTCTTTGACTCAGCCCAAATGGAGCAAAAACAAATTACGGGTTGATAGTTTATCTGTACAGGTACAAGCATGTGAATTGATCAAGATATCCGGTTTATCTGTCGGGTATTTATCCGAGGAGTGGGCCGGAGGACATTATTGGGATATTCATATTACTGATTCATATAACCAGAGCGAGTGCCTGTCACAATTACAATTGCCGGTAACGAAAAATCAGTCAGCACCGATATCCGTTGATGAAATATTATCCTCCATTCCGGCACTTAAATTGGTTATTGAGCGGGTTGTTTTTTCTCCGTGGCAGGAATTTGCCGGAAAGCTCCAGTTTGATTCATCACCTCAAAAACAAACACTTTCTTATCAGGGTAGTCAGTTAAAATTAGCCGCTGATATTACAGATAAAAAATACCTGAACGTTCATCAGTTTTTTGCAAAATTACCCGATCAGACTATTAATCTGAATGGCGGTTTTTCATTGCCATTGAATATCAATCTGTTACCGGAACAGGGCAGAATAACGGGACAATTGTCTGCCAGACAATATCCTGAACCTTTTCTGATGTTGCTGGAATGGCAGGGGCAGAGTGGAAAATTCACTGTTACTCAGGAAAATACTCAACTAGATAAAAACGATAGAAGTGAGCCGCAGATATACGCTGAATTACCGTGGTCTTTTAATCAGTCCCAATTTGTTATCCAGCAGGGTAAATGGCAGTGGCAGGGGGCTGGGCTGCCATTATCCGGGGGAGTGAATTTAATTTTCGAAGACTGGAGGAAAGGCTTTAATGGTATGCAGCTCAGTGGAAGAGTGAATCTGATCACACAGAGTGAATTTGGCAAGGGCAATATAGTTTTGTCTATGAAACCGACAACAGTTAGCTTAACGAATACGCGTATTCCTCTCCAGCTGACTGGGCAGATGAATAGTGGACAAATGATCATGGCGATGTCATTGCCGACAGTCATCACGGGTTCATTGGTCGATCCGAAAATAACATTTCAACCGGGGTCACTGTTCCGTGTTCGGGGAAAAGTTAGTGAAAATTTCACTATTAAAGAAGCTCGGTTACCTTTGGCAGGGACTTATCTTACCCGTAATGGCTTCACAGGCCGCTTACAGGCGATAGTGACGGTAAAAGAGAGCTACTGGGGAAATTTCAGATTCCATTTTGATGGTGTAGCCAAAGATTTCATACCTGATCACGGAAACTGGAACTGGCGTTATTGGGGAAATGGAGATTTACCACCACTGAAGGCTAAATGGGATATATCCGGTAAAGGAAGCTGGAACCAATCACAGATAACGATAAGCGGGCTAAATACAGGGTTTGATACTATCAATTATGGCCTTGTACAAATGAAATCCCCTCGTTTACGGCTGATAAAACCACTGATATGGCAACGTTCAGTTCCTCAACCTGAATTGTCAGGAGAACTGCAATTTTCTGCTTTGCAAACTGACTTTCGCTCTGGTGGTTTTTTGCCTCCCCTTGATTTCAGAGCAACAATAACAGGTCAATCACCGAATAATTTTATATTGAATGGTAAATTGCAGGCAAAGGGAATAGGGCCGCTGCCAATTTATGGGCGTTGGGATGGAATAAGGCTAAGGGGAGAAGCGCGCTGGCCAATGCAATCGTTGCTGGCATTTCAGACTCTAATTCCAGCGGATTTGGGGATCACTGTGCGTAGCGGGAATATCTATGCACAGGCCGCATTTTCTGCCGCAAAAGGGCAAGGTTTACGTGCTGGTGGGCACTGGGTAGTAAAAAATGCGGGAATGTGGCTGAAGGATGGGAGCATTGACGGGCTGGATTTTATATTACCTTGGCGTTTACAAGAACAGACATGGCAATTAGGTGTGACATCGCCAGTTCAATTGCGGGTTAAAGCCATCAATAGCCTGTTTGGTATGGATAATATCTCTGCGGATTTACAGGGTTTTTATCCTCCGACTGAGGCTCAGCCATTAACATTGTCCAATGTGAATATTGATATGCTGGATGGCAGTCTCGGATTAAATAGATTACAACTTCCGCAAAAACAGCCTGCTGTATTGAGTTTTAACCAGTTAAATGTGAGCAAATTATTTTATGTACTGAAAGTGAAGCAACTGGCGATGTCAGGAAAAATCAGTGGGGAACTGCCGCTGTTATTAAATGATCCACAATGGATTATTAAGCAGGGATGGGTATCTAATGATGGTGGTCTGACATTAAGGCTTGATAAAGATACTGTTGATTCAATTGGGAAAAATGATTTAACAGCAGGAGTAGCGATAGACTGGTTACGCTATTTGGAAATCAGCCGCTCTAAAGCGACTGTAACGCTGGATAATCTGGGTACTTTGGTAATGCATTCAGAGATACATGGTGTTAATCCTGTCATAGATAAAAAACGGGAAGTCAGACTGAGCTACCGGCATGAAGAGAATATATTCCAGCTATGGCGCAGCCTGAGATTTGGCAGCAGTCTTGAAGAGTGGCTGGAGAAGAATATCGTTTCACCTGAATGATCATTCGCTGATAAAAACCGGTCATTGGTAACTCAATGACCGGACATGATTTGAAACTATCATATATTTCGACAAGCCATTAATCGTTCGATCAGTAAATCTTTTCCCACATTAGAGACAGTTTTTCCACGACGCAGTGCAACTTGCTCTGTTTTCATTTCTTGCTCGCCGACAATCAGAATATTGGGGATCTTTAGCTGATGAAACCGCCTGATTTTATGCGAGACAGAGCTGTTGCTATGATCAGCCAACACTGGAAAATCAGCAGCGTTGAGCGAACAAACCAGTGCGTTGGCATAGTCGATAGCAGATTCACTCACTGTTGCGATGGCAACCGGTAGTGGATGTATCCATTCAGGCAAGGCACCCTGAGTGACTTCCAGTAACATGCCGATCCATCGTTCTATCGAGCCATATATAACTTGATGTAAAATCACCGGGCGTTCTTTCTCTCCTGACGCATTTGTATAAGCAATATCGAAGCGTTCAGGAAGGTTAAAATCCAGTTGAATTGTACCGCACTGCCACTCACGGCTCATATTATCTTTTAGCGCCAGTTCTATTTTGGGGCCGTAAAATGCACCTTCCCCGACTTGTATTTCGAAATCAATAGACTGCTCTTGGCATACATCAATTAATATCTGTTCAGCTTTCTGCCATAGCACTTTATCTCCGAGGGAAGATTCTGGCCGAGTAGAGATCCTGACTAAAAGTTGATGATAGCCGTACTGACTGTACACAAGCTTGGCTCTATTCAGAAAATGAATGATTTCTGCCTGAATCTGTGACCATGCACAAAAGACATGAGCATCATCCTGAGTAAACTGGCGCAGACGAAGGCAACCATTCAATGCACCAGAGGGTTCATTACGATGGACAAGCCCAAACTCAAACAGTTTTATAGGCAGTTCTCTATAACTGTGGACACCACGTTTAAACAATAAAATATGTGCCGGGCAGGACATAGGCTTTAATGCGTAATTCTGCATTCCTTCCTGATCGCCACCGAAAAACATATCTTCTTCGTACATTGCAAGATGACCGGAAGTCTGCCATAACTCTTTTTTCAAAAACTGAGGTGTACGGACTTCCTGAAAGCCATGCTGTTGATAAATTTTCCTCATATGTTGTTGAATATTCTGGAAGAGGCGCCAGCCGTTCGGATGCCAGAAAAGCATTCCCGGTCCTTGAGGCTCTGAATGAAACAAATCAAGCTGTTGTGCAATTTCACGATGAGTTTTCATAGTTTCTCCTGTTATGAAACTCTGAGCGAAACGCGTAAGGCTGGTAAGAAAAAACCCTCTGGCGAGTCGCTCAGAGGGTTTTTAAAATTCTGTCGAGACTACCCCCCGAACAACCTTGTGGTTTCGGTGGTGGTAGTTTGTTGAGCTGGCATAGCCAGAATGGGAATGAGTTTATTTTTCATAATGGTTAAATTTTTAGCAATATGGATAGAAAAAAGCAAGTGAAGATTAGAGATAAAATCAGATACTCAAGGGATTTCAAATTGTCTAAAGGATTTCTGTGTTTTAATACTATACCTTGTACCATAGAAGTGTCGTTGAACTGGGATGATTTGGGCTGTTAACCGGGAGTGATAAATGATAACAAAGCGTGGATTCAGGTTTCCGATGGTCATGAGTGGGATGGTATTAACCTGCATAAGCTTGGCTGGATGTGTCAGGCTGGAAGTCGCAACGCCGGATAAACCTATCAATATCAATATGAATGTGAAAATTGAACATGAAATTCATATTAAAGTCGATCGGCAGATTGAAGATATGCTTAAAAATAACTCTGACTTATTCTAAGGAGTGAGAATATGAAAAAAACAGGAGTGATACTTTGGTTGAGTCTGTTGTTTAGTTCTTTTGCGATGAGTATGACGCTGGATGAAGCAAAGCAGCAAGGTCTGGTAGGTGAAACATTCAGCGGTTATCTGGCGCCTGTCAGGAATACTAAGGATGCACTTTCCGTGGTTAAGCAAATCAACAGCGAACGGGAAAAAAGGTATGCGGAGATTGCAGTGCAAAACAATATGACCACGGATCAAGTGGCGAAAATCGCGGGTGAAAAACTGGTTAATCGTGCAGGTTCAGGGGAATATGTGCGTGGTATTAATGGCAGTTGGGTGAAGAAATAGAGCGTGCTATTTTTAGTCTGGCACGCTCTGCATATCAAACAGCGGTATTAAGAGGCTATTCAGTATTTTTTCTGCGCAGCAGTAAGACAAGGAATGCCAGATTGACGAACTGGAGACTGGTATTCAAATCTCCCTCGCAGTTCTTCCAC
>NZ_NIBU01000082.1 GCF_002632485.1 Xenorhabdus innexi
CATTTGTGCAACCGCAGTCACAGTCATGTTGTACGGTGGTAGCAATTTAGCCAGTGCGGCAGATTTACGTTCAGGTGAAATACGTGTCATTTTTTTCTCTATCAGTGTTGTTAATGAGGGTGACAACTATGCTGACAGAGAGGGACTTTCTCATAAGCATAACGAAGTTAATACTCTTATTTCAAAGCCATCGAAAATCACGGATGACATCTACGAGCTAGACATGCTTATTGATGAAGGGTGTCATTTAATGCTGGATCATCAAACTGGAAAACATGTGCAAGGCATGATCCTGATGGAAGCTGCGAGGCAATCCTTCCTGGCTGTAAGTGAAGAGTTCTTCATTCAGGAAGAAGCAACACCACGATACTTTGTGATCAATGAGATGAAAGCTGCGTATAAGAGGTTTGTTTTCCCAATACCTGCCATTATTAAATATAAAATCATCGATAAAAACACTTCCAATGCAGATAAGATGTCATTTACAGCAGAAATGGAGCTTTATCAAAGTGGACTTTGTGCTGCAACATTTTTTGTCAAATTTACAATTTTCCCAGCAGCGCGCATTTCAGAACGTGAAGGTAAATTAGCTGAAGAAGCAGTTGACTCCTTTATGCAGATTCAGGCGGCTAATTATGGTGATATGACGCTTCCGCAAGTGGGCTAACTATTTAAACACTTGAGGAAAAAATAATGAACGCAAGTCTATGTATAGTTGGTGGTGGACCAACTGGGCTTATGCTCGGCTGCCTAGCTCAACTTAATGGCATTAAAAGTATTATTATTGAAAAAAATGTTCGTAGAGACCATCGCCCAAAAGCGGTAATGATTCATGCGCGACAATTAGAGCTTTTTGACAGGATCGGTGTACTGGAAGATTTTCTGAAGAAGGGACTCGTTCAGGAAAAAATAAATTTCCAAAGAAATGACGGAATGAAATGGTCAATTGATTTCAATAATCTTGACTCAATCTTTCCATTTTATTTAAATATTACTCAGCCTGATATAGAGGAAATTCTTGAAAATCTGTATGTAGCTATAGGCGGTGTTCTACATCATAGTGTTGCCTATGAGGATCATTATGATGCTGATCATAGCGTAAAAGTACATTGCAAACGAGGCGGAGTAGATTCAGTTAATATTGACTGTGAGTTTTTAGTCGGATGCGATGGTGGAAGCAGTTCTGTCCGTAAAAATCTGAATGTTCAATTTGAAGGTAATACTTTTCAGGCTCCATATTTATTAGGCGAAGGGATACCCGATACTAAAATCAGCAGTTCTGCTACGAGCAGTATGCTTATAACCCCGAACGGAGTCGTATCATGGCTTCCCTTTCCTGATGGCCGTATTCGAATCGCCGGACCTGGGCTAAAAACTGCATCTGACACTGATTGTGAATTATCTGAGGATACTTTCCAGTCTTTGCAAGCAACTCTGGTTCCAAATGAATGGCCCAGGATTATTAGAACAGATCGTCGAGCATACTATCGTGTCCATAGCAGGATAGCTAATAAGTGGGGACGTTCACGAGTATGGTTAGCTGGAGATGCAGCTCATCTGAATCCTCCGGCAGGTGGTCAGGCACTAAATCTTGGATTTGGAGATGCGGAGTCAATAGTCGAATCAATCAAGGTTAGCCAAAAAGAGAGCTTATCTGCTGCTTTTATGAAGTATGAAGTTGAGAGAAAGTCAGTTGCTCAGTCGACATTACAACTGGTCGATATGATGCCTTTAGTTCAAAGAATGGCTCAAGCTGACGATACAACTTCAGAAGTAATACAAGATGAGCTTGATAAGTTAGCTCCTAAGCTGAGCCATTTATATATAGATCATTCTGCTACAGGACTGGATATTCTTGGTAGTGATAACATGACCATTCGATCTAGTATAGCTGTAGGGCGGAGATATCCATGGTGGTCTCAGAAGAGTAATTCAAATTCAATAACTCATAGAGGGATATTATTAACTGAGCTAACTAGGATAAAACCAAATCCATATTTAGATATCATCATCTCTCCTGATGGAATTGTCAGAAGCATCTCAAAAGTCAATACAGAGGTGATGTGAGATGAATGAAAGTAAATATTCAATAATTTCTCTAGGAAAATACATACCAGAAAACAAATTAACATTAAAAGAGTTAATAAAAAATTATCCCGATGAAAGAGAACGGCTTGAAAAGTATGGCTATAACTCAATAAGTGTTGAGCAATCATTGAGTTCATCTGCTATGGCTTTAAATGTAGTCAATAAAGTTTTAGAGACTAAATCAACGCAATTGAATCTTTCCTTGATCGTTTATGCATGTATTCACCACCAGGAAAATACAGGATTGTGGTGTCCAGCTTCTTATATACAGAAAGAACTGAAAGAAACAACAGCATTGCCAATGAGTATTCGACAGGGTTGCAACGGAGCAATGATGTCAATTCAATTGTCTATGGGATATCTCGATTCCTGTGATAAGCAATCCGGTTCACTTATCGTTGCATCTGATAAATTCAGCGGTACTTCTTTTGACCGAGTCACCAGCGACTATGGAATAGTCTATGGTGATGGAGCATCAGCCTTAATCATTGGGAAAGATAAAGGAATAGCTAAAATTATTGTGATTGAGACAGTCAGTGATCCTGTTCTTAATGAATTGCATCTCAATAAATCAGATACAACAAATAATGATTCACATTGGGATACTCGCAAGTCAAAAAAGAATTTTTTATCTCAATACAGCGAAGATGAATTAAAAAAGAGAACAAGAGAGGCACTTAACACTTTAAAGAATAGAATTTTCTTAGAAGGACGCAGTGAAAATGATGTTGTGAAAATCATTTTCCCTCACCTCAGCAAAGAGTTGTTGGAAAATAATTACTATCCTATTTTCCATAATGGTAAGAACAAATCTTTCAACGAATATGGTGAAACTACAGGGCATTTGGGTTCTAGTGACCAATTTGCATCGTTCCATGAACTGCTAATGTCAGGGCTCGTAGTTGCAGGAGATATTGTGCTTCTGATCGGTGCGGGTGCCGGATTCTCATGGACTGGAATGTTAGTAAGGATTGAGCAATGAATAAGATGGAAAATAAGCCTGTTGCTTTTTTTGATCTGGATGAGACCCTTATTAATACAAAAAGCATGTTTAGTTTTCTAAGATTCTATCTCGAAAAAATACATGGAGCTAGAGGAGAACGTAAATTTCAATTACGAATGAAAACTTTCTCAAGGCTTGCCAGACTGGGGGTACCAAGACAAGTAATAAACAGAGTCTATTACTTCATGTATATGTTTGATGATGTTTGTACTTTTAAAAATCTTGCATCCATGTGGTTTGACGACTGTATCCGAAGTGATAACTTTTTTATAGAACCTTTGGTAAAAGAATTAAAAGAGCATCAGAAAAATGGTGTGGAAGTATGCTTAGTTTCTGGTTCTTGCAGGCATATAATAAACCCTATATCAGAATATCTTAACGTTACAAACATCATTTGTTCTGAGCAAAAGGAAATAACGCATTATTTTACCGGTGGAATTAAGAAGCCTATGATCGGTAAAAATAAAAAAGATGCTGTATTAGCATTTATAAGAGATAAGAGTGGAATTAAACCTGAGGAGTGCTACGCCTATGGGGATCATATATCTGATATTGGAATGCTTGAGGTCGTAGGCCATCCAACAATTGTTGACCACAATAAGGATGATTTAGATCCTTTCGTCAAATTAGCAAAAGAACGAAATTGGAATATTATCATTCCATAATTAAGTTTTTTAAAAAAGATTTATTAACCATAATTGAAATAAGGAATTATTTATGAAAACTCGCATCTTAGGTAATGAAGGTCCTAAAGTTTCATCCATTGGACTTGGGTGCATGGGTATGAGTGAATTTTATGGTGCTACAAATGATAAGGAATCAATTTCAACGATTCACCATGCTATTGATCTGGGTATTAACTTCTTAGATACAGCTGATATGTATGGACCTTATATCAATGAAGAACTAATCGGTAAGGCCATCAATAAAGTTCGTGACAAGATTGTCTTGGCAACTAAATTTGGCATCGTTCGCGAGCCAAACAATGTAACAGGTCGAGGCGTTAATGGTTCAAAAAATTATGTAAAACAATCAGTTGAAGGAAGTCTTCGCAGGCTGAATACTGATTATATCGATCTGTATTATTTGCACCGAGTGGATCCGCAGACTCCTATTGAAGAAACAGTCAGCGCTATGGCCGAGCTTGTCAAAGAGGGTAAAATTGGGTGTATTGGTTTGTCTGAGGTGTCAGCATCAACCCTGCACCGCGCGCACAAAATTTATCCCGTTACCGCAGTTCAAAGCGAATATTCTCTCTGGACTCGTGATCCTGAAGATGAAATTATTGCGGCATGCAATGAACTAAATGTGAGTCTAGTCTCCTACAGCCCACTTGGCCGTGGCTTCCTCACCGGTTCATTAACAAATATCAATCAGCTTTCTGAAGATGATTATCGTCATACCAGCCCTCGCTTCCAGGGAGAGAACTTTAACAAAAACCTCGCATTGGTCAACATTGTCAAAACACTCTCTCACCAAGTTGGATGCACACCGGCACAACTTGCACTTGCTTGGGTTCTTTCTCGAGGCGAGAACATTGTACCTATTCCGGGCACCAAGCGTAGGAAATATCTTGAGGAAAATGTGAAAGCGGTAGACATAAATATTCCACAAGGCGTGTTTGATGAACTCTCCAGTGCATTTTCACAAAATATGGCTATTGGCAATCGCTATCCAGATGCGACTCAAAGCCTTCTAAATGGTTAAGGATAATTACCCTCTCAAGATATATGGAAATCAATCAGATGTCTCATTCTGTCAAATTTACGTCACCAAAATCTGTAGTGGTGGTAGGTGCAGCACGTACTCCAATTGGAAGCTTCAACGGAAGTCTTTCAAAAGTACCAGCTCATTCATTGGGTGCTACCGCTATTAAAGCTGCGATTAAGCAAGCTCAAATTAGTGAACATGAAGTAGACGAGGTCATTTTGGGACAGGTTTTGACCGCTGGATGCGGTCAAAACCCTGCGAGACAAGCTGCATTTGAGGCTGGTCTTCCAAAAGAGACTACCGCATATTTAGTCAATCAGCTATGCGGTTCGGGTTTACGTGCGATTATACTGGGCGTACAACAAATTCTGACTGGTCAATCATCAATTGTTGTTGCGGGGGGACAGGAGTCTATGTCGATGTCTCGGCATGCAACGCATTTACGTAATGGCATAAAGATCAACAACATTGACTTGCAAGATACAATGGTAACAGATGGATTGACAGACGCTTTCCATAGTTATCATATGGGAGTTACCGCCGAGAATATTGCAAGAGTAATGCTTATATCCAGAGAAGAACAAGATAAGTTTGCTACAAATTCACAAAATAAAGCCGAATCTGCGCAAGCTTCAGGAAAGTTCGTCGACGAGATAGCTCCTGTCATCGTTCAAACTCGCAAAGGCGACCAAGTTATCGAGTCTGATGAGTTTATCCGACCGGGAACTACCATCGAAAGCCTTGCGCGTTTAAAACCTGCATTTGCCCAAGAAGGTAGCGTTACTGCGGGCAATTCTTCGGGTCTCAATGATGGTGCTGCTGCCGTCATTTTAATGAGCGAAGATGAAGCTCAGAAACGTGGCCTGAAATCACTTCTGCGCATTGTCTCATGGGCAGTAACTGGTATTGACCCATCAGTAATGGGTCTGGGTCCCATATCTGCAACGAAGAAGGCACTACAAAATGCCGGTTGGGATATCAATGAGTTAAATCTGGTTGAAGCAAATGAAGCTTTTGCTGCTCAGGCGTATGCTGTCGTATCTTCACTTGAACTAGATCCTAAAATAGTTAACGTCAATGGTGGAGCTATCGCTTTAGGCCATCCTATAGGTGCATCAGGTGCCAGAATTTTTGTTACTCTCCTATACGAGATGAACAGGCGAGGAGCTCGAAGAGGTATTGCGACACTCTGTGTGGGCGGAGGTATGGGCCTTGCAGTTTGCGTAGAGCTTAGCTGAGATTGAAAAATGGAGGGGGGCTAAAATGCCTTCCCCAGAAAGTAATTAACCCGATATATGGACACCAACTTAATTTAAGTGGATGTGGAAATTTTTCTGACAATGTAGTCGCAAACATATATTCGGCTTCAGTGAGCCCTGATGAAAATCCGCACTCTCTGCCCTCATTAATTCAGCAGCCTCGAGTGTTGTGGTCAACAAAAGTTGGTCATTCACCGAGAGTTTTCCCAAAATAATCGTTCTGATTCATTCGGCATCATTCTATTGTTATACCAATGGGGACGAACTTGGCTGTAATAGCCGGTTATGTAATCGATAATTGCCCGATAGGCTTCTTTCAGACTTCGATAACCCGTTAATGGGAGCCATTCGGTCTTTAGACTTCTGAAAAAGCGCTCCATGGGGGCATTATCCCAACAATTACCCCGACGACTCAGGCTTTGCTTGAATGCTTTACTGGTATAATGGCTGCCCTGCTCGCTATGAAACATCACACCCTGTGGTCTTCCCCTTGATTCATAAGCCATCTGGAGTGCCTTTTCGTTAACGCTGAATCCGATGAAGAAGACATGGCCCAGCCAATCGGTTTATGGGCAAACAAATCAATCACGACGGCCAGATAAGCCCAGCCGTTGCTTGTCCGCACGAAAGTGACATCCCCACACCAGACCTGATTGGGTTCAGTCACGGCAAATTGACGCCCAAGATGATTGGGGATATCCGCATGTTCTGGTGTCTCTCGTTTGTATTTATGCCTTGAGGGCTGGCGACTCACCAACCCCATTTCGGCCATTAATTTTCCCGCCAGCCAACGACCTAATGGCCTGCCTTTTGCCGTGATCATCGTCGCAATACTGCGGGCTCCCGCCGAGCCCCCACTTTCCTGAAAGGCTCAACGGATCAGGCTATTAAGCCGAAAACTTCAGGGTCGGGCTGGGTATCCCGCGCTTGCCAGGCCTGATAACTGCTACGGTGAACGCCAAATAACTGGCAAAGCAGAACAACGAGATAATGCACTCTGAATCTTTCAATTAACGCAAATAATTGATGGAGTCCGAGATCAAGAGTGGTGTAGCCTTTTTTATGATTTCATTTTTTTCAAGGCGTTGTAATTTTTTCTTCAACGCCCGAATTTCGCTCTGCTCCGGTGTGATGGGTGTTGCTTTCGGCGAGAGTCCTTGTCGTTCATTCCTTAGCTACCTCACCCCTCTTCCCATGGCAGACTTACTGACTCCCATGGCTTTGGCGGCTTCGATAGCAGAATAGTGGTGTTCAAGTACCAGCAATGCTGGCTTCCAGTTTATATTCGGAACTAAAATGTCTTTGCATAATGTCACCTGTTTTGTGTTGAGGTAAGGATATCACTCTTATAAGGTGCCCAAACTCATTGAACCACATCATTTTCTTAAATGAGTGGTATTATCAAAAAGTGTCCGGTTTTTCTTGAGTAGAGTACACTTCAGACGAATATAAGCTTCAACAAATATGACGATAAATCTCATCTCTTAAGTTAATAGTTAGATCTCCCATCATTCCTTCATAGGCAGTATTAGTCAGAAGAACTGCAGTAAGTTCAGTAATCGGGTCAATAAACCATGAGTGTCCATATACTCCTCCCCAAGACAAAGTTCCTTTTTTTTGAGGAGTATTGGCAATATCTGGATCAACTAATAATGCTCCACCATAACCGAATCCCCATCCGGGTCCTAATGACATGGAGAGTGAACTTATATGGGGGTAGAAAATACTGTCTCTGATTTCTTTTTTGATAAATGAATTACTATTCCTTAATGATTCTAAAATAATAGTAATAGCATCAATATCACCATACATCCCTGCACCACCCGATAAATATTCTTTTTTATTATAAGCACGAGATGGTGAAAATTTAATAAAACCATCCATGCTGTCTGGGAATGGAACGCACATATTATCATTAATTTGGCTTAGCTCCGAACGGTCGTTAAAATAAGGAACTGCGAGTTCTACATCAGATGGACAAACAAAACCTAACCCATTAATATTTAGAGGTGAAGAAATCAATTCGTTAATGGCATCTTCGAGATTTTTATTTGTTATTTTCTCTATTACTGCGCCAACAACATCTAAGCCTAAAGAATAGTTCCAGTCTTTACCTGGGAGAAATTTCAAATCGGCTTTGCAGAGAAGTTTTAGATTACTTTCCAATGACCGTTCTGAACAGTCAAGACCATCGGAAATTTTCAGATTATTATATTGAGAATTACTGGTTTCTTGAAAAGAATAGCTAAGCCCAGATGAATGGGTAATTAATTGGTGCAAATTTATTTCAGGATGATTTCCATTTCTATCCTTAGGTGTGAAATATGGAAGCCAATTAGTTACCGGATCTTCCAGATTAACTTCGTCTGCTGAAACTAACCGGAGCAGTGCCGCAGTCACGATTGGCTTACTTATTGAAGATAAACGAAACTTTGTTTCTGTTTTCATCGGTGCATAGCTTTTAAGACAAGATAAGCCATGCGCTTTACGATAGATAAGATTACCTTTATACGAAATCGTTGCTACAGCACCTGCCAGCTTTTTTTTTGCAATCGATTCTAAAAAAATAGAGTCTAATTTATTAGTTAAATTCATAACTGAAAGCGGGGGAGATAAGTATTCCATTTCAATATCCATAGTTAAGATGGCGATTGTTAAATATGAATTTAGTTATTTATACCAGAATGAACTCTATGAATATCAGTTATAAGTTTTGCATTATTAAAATCAATATCTGCGCGATATATTATCTGTATCTTAATGCTTAATTCTTCCGACTCTTTCTCAACGAGGGGTATGTAAGCCAAATTAGATCTTTCATTAAGTGTAATTGAATGAGGAACAATTGAAAATCCTTCACCAGCTGATATGAGAGATAATAAAATGTGGTTATCACCGGGATCATGTTTTCTTTTCATATTAAAACCTCTTGAAAGAAAAAAATACTCGCACTTGTCGTAGTATTCTTTGTTTTCATTTCTCTGAAACCAAAACAGATGTTCATTCTTTAGGTCAATCAGGCTTATTTCTTCTTTTGATGATAAAATATGGCTCTTAGATATCGCTACGTACATTCTCTCTGTAACTAAATGAAGTAATTTGTAATCAAATTCAGGTATTGGGGATGGTGTTCCTATTATTGCCAAATCAAGTTTCTTTTTAGATACCAAGTCGCTTAATTTTTTTGAGTAACCATAAGTAAATGAGACAGAGTCGCTGCCCAGTTTATCAGTTAGAAATTTTCTAATCTGGTTGAAGATATTTGGAGAGTGTACAGAGGTGAAACCTATATTCCAATTGCACTTCTCTCCTAGTGAGAAGGCATCCATTTTCTTCTGTATTTCGAGAAATTGCTTTCTAAGAAGAGGTACTTCTTTATGAAATGCCATACCTCGACTGGTCAGTTGCACTCCAGCTTTTGATCGTGTGAACAATGGTCCTCCGAGGATATTTTCGAGTTCTTTAATCTGACGACTCAGAGGGGGTTGGGTCATGTGTAATCGTTCAGCTGCAATACGAAAACTACCGCAGTTTGCTGCCATTAAAAAGTATTCCATTTGGCGAAAAGTTGGCATTCCTCTCATAACTACCCCTTGCTTGTTTACAAAAAAATACACTACAAGGCAGAGCATAAACTGACTTAATAAAAATAGCTATAACTCACAAATATGATATTTTTATTAATGGAAATTTAATCCATAACAAGTACGTATGAATCTGGTCTCCAGAAAAACACCTAATTTTTTTAACTATTGCTAATTCTAACTTATTGTTGTATCACATCAATAATATGAAACACAGGTGCAAGCAGAGTGGGATAGAATAATGTTATTAAAGCTTTTCATCATCGAAACTATTAATGGTCGATTAAAACTCATTTCTTAAATAGAGCATTCTCGCCACCGAAGTATAGCAGAATCATAATACTATGTCATAATATCTAAATTCCAATAACAAGGCAGAGTTTGAAATGGGTTACAGTCTCGATTTCCGGAAAAAGTCCTAGCATATAAAGATAAGCACACGTTGACATTCGAGCAAACCAGTGACCACTTTGAGGTTTCTATCCGTACCTTATTTCGGTGGTGCAATAAACTAGAACCCTGTATGACACGGGATAAACCGCCGACGAAAATCAGCGACGAAACCCTTATCGCCGATGTCCAAAATTACCCCGATGACTATCAATGGGAACGTGCAAAGCGTCTGGGCGTCTCGCAGTCCGCTATCCATTACGCCTTGAAACGACTTAACATCACGTAAATCTATGGTCACTATATGAACGCATCCCGTTTGCAAGACAAAAGTTATTGTGACATTGAAGGTATAGCAGGGTAGGTTTTCCCCCCGTACTGTATTGTTGGGGGAACAAGTCCCATCGAGGCAGCAAAATCTCGGCTGCATGAAAATTGTTTGCCGTCACCGAGCTGAGATGAGAGTAGGCTGGAGTAATTGGCCCCCACACCCGGTACTGTCATAATGCATTGAGCCGCCTCGTCCGCCTTGAGGGACTGTTTTAATTCTAATTCCAACGCGGTTATTTGCTCGACAAGATAAAGGTAGTGGGCATGTAATGTCATCAGTAAACGGCTCAGATAATCGGGAACTTCGTGCTCGGCCAGAACCAGAGACAACCGTTTAATAACCGCCTCCCCCTTTTGGCAGGCTGATACCTAACTCCAGCAAAAAAGCATGCATGTGGTGAGTGGTTTTGACTCTGTCTCTGACGAGGGATTCTCTGACACGGTGTAGCGCTCTCATCGCCTGCTGAGTCTCTGTTCTCGGCTGAACAAAACGCATCTAAGGTCGTGATGCTGCTTCACATATCGCCTCTGCATCAACAAAATCGTTTTTGTTACTTTTGATAAAAGGACGAACAAACTGCGGAGATATCAACTTTACATCCTGGCCTTAGTCAGCGACGCGGCGAGCCATAAAATGGGCGCCGGCACACGCTTCCATCACGACGCTGGAGGATGAATATTCGGCTAAAAACGCCATTAATTTTGTACGGGAGAACTTTTTACGCAGAATGGCCTTGCCGGATTTGTCCTGACAATGGATGTGGAAAGCATGCTTACCGAGGTCAATACCAATAAGTGTCACGTTTTGTATGATAGCTTCTCCAGAAAGAAATACGCTATAAAGAGTATGCCTCACAGGGTGGGGGAGGCCATCTCATTATGCAAAAGCATTCCCAACATTTTATAAATATTCACAAAAAAATTTTTCAAGATGAACTAGATAGCGTCGTCATAAGTGACTTTGTGCGATAATAAGATTTGCATTCCATAAACAGAGTGAACTAACCATGAGCACACCTGCATACCGCCGTCACGATATTTCCGATCATGTCTGGAATTTACTTGAGCCCCACTTACCGGGTCGAAAAGGCG
>NZ_NIBU01000083.1 GCF_002632485.1 Xenorhabdus innexi
CATTTGTGCAACCGCAGTCACAGTCATGTTGTACGGTGGTAGCAATTTAGCCAGTGCGGCAGATTTACGTTCAGGTGAAATACGTGTCATTTTTTTCTCTATCAGTGTTGTTAATGAGGGTGACAACTATGCTGACAGAGAGGGCAACAATCGGACTGAAAGGGCCATCAAACCGTTTGTCATCGGGCGAAAAGCGTGGCTGTTCAGCCATACCCCGCGCGGTACGCAGGCGAGTGCGATTCTCTACAGTGTCATTGAAACGGCAAAAGCCAATGGACTGATCCCCTCCGAGCATGTCATGACTTGTCTGGATGAGTTATGTCAGTCCGCCCCGGATCTGGAAAAAGATGATAAGCAAGGGATAGTTTAGTTGACGCTTACAAGTAGGTAATGGAAAAGATGTGAATATCCGAGCGGCCTACTTTTCGGCTTGGTTTATGAATGGCGGAAAATAACCGCCATTGTATATATTAATCGTCACCAACTTACTTCTGATGTGAGTATGAATGTTATTTCTTTTACATTCTCTTGCAGATCATAGTCAAGTTGCATACTTACAGGAACTTCAAATTTCAATGCAGAATACAACTCTGTCCAACCAACTTCCTTTTTTATACGCTTACGTGGTGGCAAAAATTTATCGGGTGTTCCTAATTTTTCATGCATCCACTGCCTACCCATTAAAGGATTCAATGGATAAGGTAACACATTAGGGAATTCCCAATTAATTCTCTTTTCATCAAGCAAAGTAAGCGTAATTTCTTTCAAAAGTGTTTCGTTTCTATGAAATGCTAAAAAAACACCTTCTTTAATCATATCAAGAGTTATAACATCAGATCCTGCAAAACCACTAGGCTTAGTTTTATATTCTATAATACCAATATTGACAATTTCTTGATAAGATTTGCCTAGGCTGTTAACTAACGCTTTGATATTGACTGTCATTTACTATATAACCCCTGTTCGTCATTAATTTTGTGCATCTTAGCACGCGCGTCTTCTAACTCTTTCTCTGTTGCCCCATACTCCTTAAGTGCGGGTTTTACTGCATCAAAATTACTATCCATAGCTTTGCGTAAATCCAATGAATCATCTTCTATTCTAGATTTATTTCTTCCGCCGTATGTTTCACTGACTTTTCTATGAACATCAGCAGGAACTATTAGGGCAGCAACATCCTTAGCTAATTCTGCCAAATCTTTTTCTTTAAGGTCGGGGTACAATCGTTTGAAATATAATCGTACTGCCGCAGCTGAGGGCATATGATCGGTATGATGACCATCTCTGGGTCTACCCTGAAAACTACTATACAAATCAACTTCCAAAAATTTAGTCGGAGGTTTACTCAAATAAACATAAATCGCCGGAATACCCGATATAGGAAATATCAGAATATAATCGCGGAAATCCTTTTCCTGTGGTGCTGGAGTGGTCAGTTTAGTCGGCCCATGCTCTCTCGCATCCGGTATCGGCGTAGTAGTGCTATTTCCCCCGATTTCATTCGGATCCTGCTGTGGGTTGACGTAAGCGCCATCCCGCCAGTCCCTTTCCTCAGGTATGGGCAGTCCCGGTGTCTGCCCGGTGACTTTAGGATCCAGCACAGCGACTTTGACATTGACGGTAGAATCTTGTGAAACCGATTTATCAATATCCTGCTGGGATAATCCACCGGATACTGCATTCTCCACAAAACGGTAGCGAACACGGGTGTTCGCCGTACCCTTTGCATCAGCAATTTTCTTTAGGCCTTCATGGTTGAATAAATCACCGTTATCGCCATTCCACAAGTTTCGTAGCATTATCCCTAATACATGGACAGATGCACTGGCAAGTTGATATTCACGGGTAAGACTGGACTGTATGCCTACCTTTAATTTTGAAAGATAGCCATATACGATGTCAAAGTGAGGTTTATTTTTCTAGTTGTGTAAAATCATGTTCAAAAAATAAATTTTGTAGTGCAGATTCAACATCATTTCCTATTAAGCAAAAATAATCATCATATCCACCATAAAAACCACCAGATTCAGATAGGAAAAATGTCATATGTTCAGAAACACCTATACCTATCGGACATAACTTATTTTCAATTATTTTTTCATAGTGTTCTACCCACAATGGGTCTAACCAATTAGCCGGTTTAGTAGGTGTAAAATCACTCACATCTATATCTGTCGGATCAGCATAAGCTTCATGTTCAATCTTTATTCCACCTAAATTATGAAAAAATTTCATAGCATTATGATGAACATCATAACCTTTTGCCTCTAGTGCAGATAAATATTTATCAATATTTATTGACCTATTTTGAAACCAGCCACTTATAAGTAGCCTTTCTTTTATTTCATTATTAAATGAATAATGCATATACTACCCCGTTAATACTTTGATGCTGCGTATTTTCATCTAAGTAGAGTACTAAATTAAATCTATCAATCTCACCACAATTATTCATAGACCACAGTTCTGAACTCTTCAAAGGCATTTCAACACCAAGCTTCGATGATATATTTTATGGTTTCGAATCACCAAAACTATAAAAAACGTCTACTGCATCAATATATGAATGATTTTGATGCTACCGGAAGACCATAAAGATCTTTCCGGCTTATTTTTGTTAATTAAATCAAAATAGTTATTAATTTAAAACTTACCACATGGAAATAATCCAGATAACATCTCTTTGTAAGATCTTATTTCCTCTCTATTTTTAAATTTTAAAATTGAGTTATATAAATAAAGCCCCAGCCAATAAACACTGACATAAGAAAAATATTCATGTTTATTATTTTTTGAAAACCCAACAATGAAATCTAATGTTTTTACTATCTCATCATAACACTGGTCTTTATTTAAAGCATCTATTGTGAATTTTTTAAGAGACATGTAAATATTTTCAAATTCTTTAGCCTTTAATCTATTTTCTAACTCTTCATAATTTACAAATAGAGCAGACTCCATATCAAGGATAAGTATATCGTCAATAACATACTTTTTTTTGTCACTTATAGATTTTATATAGTTGATTAAATTAACACTTTGACTCGATTCTATTATAGGTAAAATAATTGACGAATCAGTTAATATGTCTAGATATCTATCTGAAACAGAACTATAAACCTCGATGAGGAAGTCTTCATCATCAACATCCATTAGGTTAATAATTGGCCAAAAAACATTATCTGGATAATTATACCACATATGGAAATCAAGTATTTTGTCGCATTCTTCTTTAATTTTAAAAATTCTATTTTTATTATCCATTTAAATATATCTCTTACAAAAATTAAGGTTGAATTTTATTATCTGGAAAAATAGAGCCACCACCCTCAGGATCTAATATCACCCTAATAAAAACACCATTATGAGTCCCAGAGGTCATAGTTCCTCCTGAAGCCATATCTGTTGTCACACTATTAGATGAATTTAAAATCTCTTTTCCTGCATTTTTTATATCTACATCAGTCCAATCTTCTGGGAACCACGATTGACCTATTCCTGTCTTTTTAAGTTTGCTTGGATGACTTGGAACATTCCCCACTCGGACACCATTAGGATATGTATGTTCTACATTGTAAGTGATACCTCTAGATTCTAACTCTTGAATAGCTGACTGTCCATGACCACCACTTTTCAACCTTCCATTAGGGAACGTTTTTCTAATTTTGGGAGGCATATCTGTAGCTTCTGTCCAATCGCCTTTACTCGCATGCCTAACAATATCATCTGTTATAGCTGAAGTTATATGTGAATCATTATCGCCATAACTATTACTCAAATAAACATAAATCGCCGGAATATTCGAGACAGGGAAGATCAGAATATAATCGCGGAAATCCTTTTCCTGTGGTGCTGGAGTGGTCAGTTTAGTCGGCCCATGCTCTCTCGCATCCGGTATCGGCGTAGTAGTGCTATTTCCCCCGATTTCATTCGGATCCTGCTGTGGGTTGACGTAAGCACCATCCCGCCAGCCTCTCTCTTCTGGTATCGGAAGCCCCGGTGTCTGGCCTGTAGCTTGGGGATCCAACACGGCTACTTTGGCGTTTACCGTAGAATTTTGTGGAACAGATTGATTAAGATCACTCTGCGATAATTCACCTGTCAGCGCATCCGCATACCAGACCAATGCCGGCGAGGATGCCCCATCTTCCCGAAATTCATACCGGTTTAAGGATTCATTATACTGAACATGGCGGACTTTAACCTTCTCCATACCTGCGTTCTCAGCAGTATGGTACCCCACTGCAGTCAGCTGCCCTGTCTGTGCATTTTCCACAAAACGGTAGCGAACACGAGTTTCCACCGTGCCTTTTGCATCAGCGATTTCCTTTAAGCTTTCTGGACTCAGTAAATCTTTATCTTTGTCACTATCTCCCCACAAGTTCCGTAGCATGACCCCCGCAGTAGTCAAAAAAGTCTGCATCGCAAAATAACTACTTGTAGCTGGAGCAGAGCGAAACACACCTACGTTGTTTTGCTGACTTTGGGATGACTTAGATATCAAAATACGAATTATTTCTTCCGTCTCTAATTCATTACCCCTGTTCATAGCGGAACCAGCCTTGGCTCCTAAAGCGGTGAGTATCCTTGTTCCTCCCATTCGCACTAACATCTGAGGAGACAAAGGAACCATTCCATACGCCGGCTCTATCACCTGCATTTCACCAAAATTGGTATGCGGCTCAGTTTCTGTACCTGCATCGGTGCACCCTGCGGGTTGCAGGCAGGATTTGGCAAAGACCGGTTTCGCGATGCGGGCGATTTCCAGTACATGTCGGCGGTTATGGCCGGGTCTCGCAATAAATCCCGGGTAACCGGGATCAGGATAGTATCTTGACGCTAACAGCGCATCCTGTGTCCAGCCTTTCACGTCCGGTGTCGCGTCACTGATATCCCCCGGCACCAGTTGATGATAAGCCCCCGTCCCTTTTGGTGTTTCGATGACCTCTGACGGTGACTTTTCAACCAGCTGCTCAGCCAGTTTCTGCCCGTCCACATGCAGGATCATCGGCTTCGGCGGTAAATTCTCTTCTTTCAGTATCCCCTGACCATCGGTCACTCCACTGGCCTTCACAATGCCATCCCAGCTTTTCAGGGTATAAGGCAGGCCGCCCAGCGGCTTACCCTGATTATCGGTCAGTTGAAATTCCAGCCAGTGTGTGAATACCTTATCGCAGGCAACACCATCCAATCGTCCTGTCTCACTCATTAACGTAATCCTTTTCAGTTAAGGGGTTATCCCGCTCTCTGCCAGAAAGTCCTGCACGGTCAGTGCCTGAAGACGGTTACCCTGCTGACGGCGGTGTCTCAGCCAGCCAGACAGCCGCTGCGCCAGCGCCCCGCTCGGGGTATCCAGCTTCATGGCCAGTTCACCCTGCGCTTCCCACAGTTCATAGGTCAGGGTCTGCGCATAGCCTTCCAGTGCCACATCAGACTGTTCCCACGCCGCAATCAAATGCGGCTCCAGCACAAAAGGGCGTTCAGTCTGGCTCGGCGGGCAGTTTTCCGGGCGGCTGAACACCGTCGGAGCAGGCATATCGATCATCAGTGCCGTCACCGGATTCAGCAGGGAGGTCCAGTCGGTGGGCTGCATGGCCGGCATCAGCACCCGGGCAATGCGGGTATCCATCAGACGAAAGACCACCTGTTCATCGCGCAGGGTTGCAAACTGATGCCGCTGCCAGTGAGATAACTGGTTTTGCCATGGAATTTCACTGCGATATGCCCAGCCCCAGCTTTCATCACTGAGAGCCCGGCGATCCAGCAAACGCCCGAGCGCCGCGAGACTGCCGGCCTTCGGCTGGATTAACCACGGTCCCTGATCCATCAGATGCGCCAGTGGCGTACCGCTGTAGAGAGGAAAAGCCTGTGCCACCCAGTCATTGGCATAAAAGAGGTCAACGGGATTGGGCACCGCCAGCTGATTGACTATAAAGAAAACCGGCGCGTGGTGGGGTGTGCTGAGCCAGGTTGTCCAGGCGGTGTTTTTTAAGCTGGCTGTCATGATTTCCCTCCCGGCGACTTAATCACCCACGCGGCGCTTTCCTGTGCCTGACAGGCGCAGTATTTTTTGACCGGAAATTTGACATCCGGCAGAGCCGGCACGCCTTCCGGTAATTGCAGGGCAATTCCCCGCCCGCTGCTGCCGGAACCGGCCCCCACATTAATCATGGAAGACTGGATACAGCCCGGCGTCACTTTGATAAATGCCCCGCCCACTTTCAGGCTGATTTCCGTGGCGGCTTCCAGTACAATCCTGCCGCCGCTTTTGACGTGAGTTTCCTGCGCACTTTCACTGAGCAGCGCATCGCCGGCCTGAATATGCTGTGACCCCGTAATACGGTGGGAAACATCGCCTTCGGTGCTGTATTTCCGGCTGCCCTTGACCTGCGAATGCTCGTCCGCCTGAATATCGCTGTAATGGTTATTGTCGATACGCTGTTTCTGGTCATGCTTGATATGCCAGTGCACATCATTTTCGATATGGGCCGTGAAATCCTTCTGACCGTGGATATACACTTCCTCACTGCCCTTTGCATCCTCAAAGCGCAGTTCGTTGAACCCGTCCCCCTTGTGGGTCTGGGTTCTGAATGTCGTGCGGGTTTTCTCTGCCGGTAAATCCAGCGGCGGCCGGTTGCGGCCGTTGTAGGTGCATCCGGTGACAATCGGCCGGTCGATATCGCCATTGAGGTAGGACACGATAACTTCCTGACCGATACGCGGGATCGCCATAAAACCAAAACCGTGCCCGTTCCAGCCCTGCGCCACACGAACCCAGCAGGATGAGCCGTCACCCGGTTCATCGTAGCGGTTCCAGTGGAAATGGACTTTTATCGCCCCATGCTCGTTGACGAAAATCTCCTCACCTTCCGGCCCGACAACCGTGGCCACTTCATCCCCGTCGGCCATCGGTTTGTAACGGTAAGGCGGCCGCCAGTCGTCCCAGCCCGGAATAAAGGTGAGACTGTTAGTCAGGGTCGTGCCTTCACCGGCGGTGCCTGCCGCCTGAGGCTGGACACCATGGTGCGTGATACTGACCACCTGCCAGCGATCGTTCATCGTGGCAATCGGATGACGGTTGAGCACAAAAATTTTGCCCGGTCGCAACTGAATACAGTTGGTACTGGCCGATCCCATTTTACTTTCACTGTTGATCTGATTGAGGCGCAGCAGGGATTGCGGCTGACCTTCTGCGTCCAACTGAAAACGCCCGTAACTTTCAAACACCCCGTGCCCGTGCCCCTGTTCCCGTCTAGCCTCATGTTGCAGCGGATAGGACGGACGCAGGAAATTATTGTCTTTGTGGACAAATTCATCGGGGCAGAGAAATTCACCATAACGCCACTGGGAAACAGCTGTGTCGGTATTATCCGTGTCGGCCTGCGGGTTATAGGTCAGGAACAGACCGGCCAGCATGCCAAGGTGAGAATTGCTGTAAAAAAGTTTATCTTCCTCAAACCAGAAGGTAATGCCTTCTTCCGCCGCCAGCCGGCACCAGAAATCATAAGCCGACTCGCGTTTCTGCGTGGTGTATTCCCGCACCGGATGATAGCCTTCCTCTTCATAGAATTTGCTGTCTGACTTAATGTGGTGCTCTTTCAACAACTGTTTAAGCATATCCGGCACGGTCAGACGGTGAAAAATGCGACTGTCCTGATTAAGGGTCATGCGCCACATTTCCGGCCGGATCGTGAACGTGTAATACGTGCGTCTGCCGTCACTGTTCCCCTGCTCTGCGCCGGCCACGATACCATTAATAGTGCGTTCCACCACACCATCACGTCTTATCGTCAGGGACGCGGCCATCCCTAACTGTTCGCCGAGCAAGACCGTATCCAGCGCACTGACCACGGTCAGGTTCAGATGATACAACTCAGACAGGGCTTCCCGCAGACTGAACTCCACGACCTGAAAAGTGGTGGCGGGCAGTTTGCCGATTTGACAGGTAAAGACTAATCCATCCATTGTTTATCCTTACATTATGGGTCGATATCCCCGAAGGGGAGACGGTGACAGACGCCACTGCTCGCCGGAAGGCTGGCAGATAACGTCCATCAGCATCAGCATGTCATTGCTGAGGAAAAACGGCAGGAACTGGTAGAGCGCATCGGCAAAACGGAATAACTCGCCCCGGCTGGCATACGCGTTTTCATCCAGTGTCAGGGTGATATACAGGCAACGGTGCGGCTGCCCCTTTACCAGCCTGTCGCCGGCTTCCGACTTAATTTCCCGTATACCGTCAATCTGTTGCCGCAAATGGCGGCTGATTTGCCGATCGTGGTCAGGGTATAAATCGTAATCCCGCAACAATTGCCGGAGCGCATCCGCCGACAGCAGCACGTAACTGCTCATGGCGTAATGGGACAACAGGGACCAGTGCCGTTCGCTGTCCGCCATGGGCGGATAACTGGCTGAAACCGGGGTCACGGTACGTATCTGAAAGCGATCCGGCAGATTTTCGGTCAGGCAGTCTGTCCCTGTCGCCAAGGTTATCGGCCGGGGATCAAATGATGCAAAATGGCAGGTAAACTGGCGTCGGGGCGGCGTTTCCATCGGTTTTGACCGGCAGTCATAAAACACCAGCGCGTATTCCAACCGCCCCAGTGCATCACAGGTCAGTTCCAGCGCATAAAACCAGGCTTCATCATACTCAGACTGGTAACGGGACATGCCCGTTAACTGACTGATCGGATAAAACCGGCCGGCTTCCCCCCGCGTCCGATCCTGTTCACCGGGTTCACCTTTCAGGGTAATGTCGGTCACCTGCAATACCCGCTGATGCGGCGCCAGTGGCAACGGATAGCGCGCGGTCTCCGGCCTGAAAGGCAGCGTGAGCCGTTCCGGACGGCCATTCACCACCGGCACACAGTGCAACAGAAACGCACCGGCCAGCTGTTCATCAGACAGTGACAGTAACGTGTCCAGTTTCAGGGTGAGCGTGAAGGTCCGGTTATCCGTCATCGGCAAGCGCCGGGATTTAACGGGATACGGCATATCCAGCGTCAGGAAATGATGAACATGGGGTAGATAAAAGGATTCCATCAGCAGTTGCGGCGCCCAGTTTCCCGCAGCTACGGGCGGAGATAAAACCAGCCGTTCCGCCCCGGAGCGCGGAGCAAATCGCAGGGTTTCCATCACATAGCGTTGCCCGTTATGGTGCAACTCACCGCCATAACAATAACGACACAATCCCAGCAACAGGTTGTCTGCGACAGTGTCATCAGCGCTGAGAAAGAACTCGATGGGCCGGGCCTCCCAATAATCATCCTTGCCGGTGTACACAAAAGTCAGGGTGATTTGCGTTTCCTGCTCATGATGGCTGATGGCCCGTCCGACCTGCATCAACGGCTGGACATCACATTGCCGGGCCGTGATAAACGTTTGTCCGGCAGGCACCTGAACTTTCGTCTCGGACGGCAGTGAGAACGCGAAATCCGCGTCTTTTTCGCCCACAATCTGCATAATGCCCGTGGCAGGCAGACCTTTTATCGGCTGTGCCTGCAAACGCTGCAATAAGGGTTGTGTCAGCTCCGGAAACCCATCATCAATTTTCTGGCTTGTCCGGGCCATTAAGGCAGCAAACCCTTCATTTAAACGCTCAACCCCAGGGTCCCGTCCACTGAGGATATCCGCCAGATGCGGCTTCTCTTCCTGTGTCAGTTTCTCCCGTTCCCGCAGGTACGTCAGTTCCTGCTGAAAATAGCGTTCAAATTGATCCATCACGCCGTCCTTTTATACCGGTATCCGATCGCTTAAAAAATAGGACAGCATGCTAAACGATTTGATGGTGAAATTAAAATCAACTGATAAGAAATATTACCCAAATAAGAGTGGTAATAAGACGGAGTCTGGTGAATTCCTCTGAATAAACCGATAAAATGGTCATAAGGCATGATGATAAACGCTATTTTTATTAAACATTTTTAAAAAATAAATCCCTGACCCAAAAGTCTGAAAATTAAAACACCTTGCTATATTGTGATTTTGATCACGATTTATTTTTACAAAACAAAGGGAAGACCGAGAGACCCGGATTTGTTGCAGTCAACACAGAATCTGTTATACCGTGTTTTTCTATCATCTTTATAGGAACAACGTATGAAATCATGGATACAAGGATCAGAAATTGATGAGCACATTGATTTAATAGGAGATGACAATGCCGAATATTACAGAAAAGCACTTATCGACTATGTTAATCAGTATCAGGATGAATGTCCTTCAGACTATCTCGAAGAAGTCTGGCTCTATATGCAGATAAAATCTGAAACAGGCGATATGGACTTTACCGCTGTTCCTGATGAAATCATCGAAGCAATAGAAATCGGCCGTTATGAATATTGCTTTAGTTTGAATGAGATTGCATCAGCCTACAAAATCTTGGTTAAACCGCAACCAATTACCTGCACTGACATTAAGTCCTTCGCCAATCATATGCTCGAAGCTTTTTCCTGTTATTTGCCGGAAGATGCGTTTTTCAATCAGGAAATCCAAAGATTAAAAGGCATATTAGCAAAGTGAATAAACCACGGGATGTGACCCTTTTCATTGAATAGGCTACTAAACCTGACAGTTTTTCTGTAACTTATCAGATAGGTAATGAAAGGCCGATAAGAAAAGGGATTATAAACACCGGGAGGTCAATAATGGTAAGTGATGATGAACTTCATTCAGGGGTTGTCGTATATTATACGAATTGGCTCCCGATGATGCACAGAAGATTTTACTGGATGTAGAGTTATCCCCCGAAAATAATCATGCTAAATTTCTATATGACTACATTGATGGGAATAGGTATAAAAAGTGTTTATCACTATCACCAAAAACAGATAAAGACTTCATAGAGAATTTAGCAATATTACACAGACGAACGGCTGATCTAAATAGTATGAAAGCTTAATCTTTTTCGACCTTGAAAAATGAAAATTAATATAGAATTAAAATAAGAAGATTAACTGAACAACACTGCCATCCATGGAATGGAGCTATTTATTCACTACAGACGGTAAAAGGTAAATAATGGATTTAGACGATGAAATATATGCCGAAATGGGTCAACTCCTGTACAACGCAGCGCCGGATGACGCAAAAAAAATCATTATGGACGCACAATTATCCTCAGATGGTCGTTGTTGCCAATTTAAATACAATTACATCAATGATAGTAATGATAAACAGTGGTTTTTACCCGAGGATGGACTCACAGATCATAAATTAAGAGAACTGTTAGTGTCACTCAGGCAATTTTTTGTCGACAACATCCATTCCGAACAACCGCCGCATTGGTCAGGCTGTATAGTGACCGTGGATGTGGAAAAAATGAAGATCAATGTTGACTTCAAATACGAAGACTAACCTGAACGCGATCCCGGCACCGTGCTGGGATCTTTCTTTAAAAACCTACC
>NZ_NIBU01000084.1 GCF_002632485.1 Xenorhabdus innexi
GTTGGAAGGTGCGTTTGCAGGAGAGACAGCGATAGCGTTGATGGCCTGCCTCACCTTTGCCGTGTTTTTTGACGTATTCAACTTGCTGACAAAACCGACATTTCACTTCAACTGTCGCCATTTTATTTCCCCACAAAATGGCTATTATACACCTAAATCAACGGGTTGAATACACGACCGCCAATACCGACTGATACGCCCTAACCACAATCATAAACTTTGAAAAGAATGACAATACATGAGACACCCAATACAAAACGAAATCACCTTTCCAGAAGGCTGGTTTCTTTTCATTAATGGCTAAATCCCCTTCTATTGCGTTCATGGGTGCATTTTCACCGATTTTGCAGAGGCAGGAAACTTAATTGGTTATAACAAAAAAAAACGGAATTTATTTCAAATTCACCTATTAATCTACTGAATTCAGAGGAAATGAACCGCCGCTGGGAACCTATATCTAACCATCCTAAAATACAATTACACCCACAATTCCGATTATTTTAGCCGCCAGTGTTTATGTAGACATCAAACGTCCAATGCCACCGGGAAAATACACACCGCAGGTACAACAATGCATTCATGATTTTTTACCTGCGTCAAGAAAGATTGCACAGATGAAATTATGGCCTTAATCATGTTTCCCATGGATAAAAACGAAGAGGAAGATATGTTTGATCTTTGTAAACTGTACTATGGACATTATGAAAGCTGACAGGGATCTTTTTCCTTTCTTTTCAGCTCAAAAATATGATATCAGCTTCACTGTACCCAAAAGTGTGAGTTTATAAGTATGAGCCATACTCATAATGAAACGGTTATGTGATCACTATTGAAACAATCGGAAACTATTAATCATGACATTGAATCAACGAGAAATAGGAACTCCATTAAATGTATAAGTACAGCATTGACAATGAATAGTAATATCATTTTCGGATAAATTAGCATTGACCTTCCTTAAAATACCTGATTCATCAACGAACAACCCACTATAAAAACTGGATTCCCCACAGCGGATATAATCTCTTTGTTCATGCTTATGCAACGCAACCATCCAGAATATAGGTTCTGGTTTGTCCAGTCGTTGAACGGCTTCACTGTAAATCTGATCCCATGTTTTACCAACTTTACTCAATAAGAACATAAAAAGTGGAGTGTAATCTAAACCGCGCTTTTGCTTGCTTTTCATGGGCAGAAAATATGGCATATCCTCGCTGATTAATTTTCGTTTAGCTCTCTCCCACCGATATTCGCCACCATGATGAAAAACAGAATGTGTTGTTGTATTCACCCGCCGATAAAGTTTATTTTTTACACGATTTAATTGATGATTTTTCATTTTTATATTGTCCTCAATTCTTCAGGCGCAAGAACTAATTTTCTCTAAATTTATTGTTTTTATTAAATATTGCAAACTATAAAGTTAAAAAATTAATCTAACAGTGATTTTTATCCATGTTATTAGGTATAACTTCTTAGATGAAAATATAGACGGTCACGTAAAGCGAAAGAAAAGGCCAATGCAAAATCTCCACTCAGCAGTGGAATGCAAGTATTGTAAAATGAGATATTCATCACATTTGTAACAGCGAGCTAATGAAGTTGAATGCCAACTAACCTAACCGATTGCGTAAGTAAATGGGCAATATCACTACCTCCTCTAAGAAAAAACTAGAACTTGATCGTTATCAACAATCTCCTATAAAAATACAAAAAATAATAACGAAAATGCACTGATGACATTATTAATATTTATAGATAAAAATAGGAATCATGTAACCCACAAGACATTAGAACAAATATTACCCACATTAAGATAATTGTCCGTACATTATTTTAAATAATGACCAAAACCATAAAAAATAAGAATCTTGTTTTAAATTTACATTTCTATATAATTCGCCCCCATTTCCTGATACCTGTCATTGATAATTTATTATGCCTCTTAACTTTTCAGGCAGAATATCTGCTTATTCTGCGGGTGTATTGTGTCTTATGCTGCTCACCATTGCAGGGCAATCAACAGCATCATCGTTAATCAGTCCGGTTGATCAAGACGCGATTACCCAGCAACAAAAAGACCTGTTACAACAAGCGCAACAACAACGTGATGATATCCGTAATAGTGTGACGTTATCTCCGTTAACCACCTCGATACCCGATGATGACGGATCACTCTGTCATCCGGTTCATCAGATTCGGTTTGAGGGGGCTGAGAATCTCTCTGCCTCGGTGCAGCAAACATTGTCTGAACCTTACTTATCCCGTTGCCTGACGGCCGGTAAAGTGCATGAGTTAGTCCGCAAAGTCTCCAATGTCTATATCGAAAAAGGTTATGTGACTTCCCGTGCTGGGTTAACCGAGCAGGATTTATCCAGCGGCACTCTGATCATTACAGTGACGGAGGGTAAAGTTAACACCATCCAACTTGATGGTGAAATTCCCTTTGCCCTGAAGATGGCTTTTCCAAATATGATTGGAAAAACACTTAACTTACGGGATATTGAGCAGGGTATGGAGCAGTTAAACCGTCTGCCTTCCCAGCAGATAACCATCGATATCCAGCCTGCCGAACAAGTCGGATATTCTGACATTATTTTAAAGCGGAGTACGGCTCAGTGGCCCATTGATGCCAGTCTGGGCATGGATAACAGCGGGCAAAAAAGTACCGGAAGAGAACAAATTAATGCCTCGTTAGGGCTGGATAATCCACTGCATCTTGCTGACCGGTGGTCAGTCTCTGCCAGCCGCAATAGCGACTTCCGTCATAACCACCAGAGCTGGAGTGTGACATCAGGGGTGTCAGTTCCTTATGGCTACTGGTCATTCGATTATCAGTACGCCCGAAACAGTTCATTTCAGATGCTCCCTATGGTGGGAACAAACGGTTATCGTCAGGAAAGCCGGGGACAAATTCATCAGTTCAAAACCAACCGGACGTTATACCGTGACGGTAAACAAAAACTGGCCCTGAATATGGGGATAGCTCGCCGCCAGACGTCCAATATGGCAGCCGGAGTTAAGTTTGCCATTAGCAGCCCGACATTAAGCACAGCCAGTCTGGGAACGAATTACAGTACTACGCTGGCAGGGGGCTATATGACATTTAACCCGACATTCAGTCACGGTTTAACACTCTGGGGCGCAACGAAAGATGACACCAACAACCGTCACGTGCCCCGAAGCCGGTTCCGTAAATTCAGCCTGAGCAGTAGCTATTTTGTTCCCGTCACCGACGATATCTATTACCTGACTTCCCTGTATGGGCAATTTACACCGGATAATCTGTATGCCGCAGAGCGCCTTTCATTAGGCGGGCAATACTCTGTCCGGGGGTTCAAGGAGCAGAACCTTATCGGGAATAACGGGGGTTACTGGCGCAATGAACTGAACTGGAAAGTCGCCAGACTGCCGGTTCTGGGTGAGCTTTCTGTCAATGGGGCGCTCGATACCGGCTGGCTGGCAAGCAGTAAAAAAAGACAAATAGAAGGAGGTCATGTTACCGGAGCCTCACTGGGGCTTTCACTCAGTCACAACCGGATGAACCAGAGTGTCACACTCGGCAAACCCCTGGCTTATCCTGCTTATCTTCATCCCGACCAGTGGGCTATCTACTGGTCTGCGTCACTGCATTTTTAATCAAAATACAACAATAAATAATGTGGACTTTAACTTCATGAAAGAACAAGAAAAAGAGAAAAGCCCCGGCCTTCTGGTCAAGGGAACCAGTTACTTTTTGATTTACCTGACTGGTATCTACCCGCTGAACTCAGCGGTGGCCGGCGGGATTACGCCGGATAACACACAAACACAAATACAGCACAACGGCAATGTGCCCGTGGTGAACATTGTTGCACCGAATAGTGCCGGCATATCACACAACACCTATAAAGAGTTTAACACCGGCACACAGGGCGCCGTCCTCAATAACGCCACTCAAGCCGTGAATTCTCAGCTGGCCGGTCAAATCAATGCCAACGCCAATCTGCAGGGCAAGGCCGCCGAACTGATTATCAACGAAGTGACCGGCAGCAGCCGCTCTGAATTACTGGGGCAGCTGGAAGTGGCCGGTCAGAAAGCCAATGTCATGATAGCCAATCCCAATGGCATCACCTGTGACGGATGCGGATTTATTAATACCTCCGGTGCCATCCTGACGACCGGTAAACCGCAATTTGATACACAGGGTGCGCTGGATGCACTGACGGTGACAAAAGGCCAGATTACCATCGGTGGTAAAGGACTCAATGGCCAATCCACCGACTATGTGGATATTATCAGCCGGGCCACGGAGCTGAACGGCAAAATTCAGGCCAATAACCTGACATTGACTCAAGGGGCTAACCAGATCTCCTTCAAAGACGGCACAGCAAAAACCCTTGCCGGTGAAGGGGCTGCCCCTCAACTGGCGGTCGATACCAAAGCGCTGGGCGGGATGTATGCCCATAAAATCCGCTTAGTGGCTACCGAGGACGGAGTCGGGGTCAACCTGAACAATCTCACCAGCACGCAGCAGGATATTACGCTCAGCGCCAGCGGCAAAATAACTCTGGGGTCTATTCAGGCCAAAACCGACTTAAATGTGGGCGCCAAGGCCATCCAGATTGCCGTTGATGTGCCCGTGCAAGCAGAACGCAATATCGTCCTGGCAGGCGACTCGCTGGAAAATAAAGGCCGGGTGACGGCCGGGCAGGATATGCGGCTGTACAGTGAGAAAGTCAGCAATATCGGAGCACAGGCCCTGCTGCAGGCCAATAATAATCTGTGGGTGCAAAAAAATGCCGCCGGTGAAAAAAACACCGCAGTTGAGAATAAATCCGGGACGATTAAAACCAACAGTGGTGATATCATCATCCGTACCCAGCGCCTGAATAATGAACGGGAAAATCTTCAAATCACCCCACACACTCAGCAGGTAAATGTTGAGAGTAAAATAAAGGAAGGTTCCGTTGATTTTACTAAACCTATCTACATCGATGTCCCCCATAACGACACGAAATTAGAATACACGAATTTTTCAGCAGCAATGAGCAGTAATCCGGCCGTGATTGAATCCGGTAATAACGCTTATTTATACGGTGATAATCTGCTGAATAAAAGCAGTAATATATCCGCTAAGCAAAACTTAATCCTGACAGGGACACATTTAGAAAGCAATGGGACTGCTTTAGGGGTATTAGAAAAATATAAGGAATACTTTGGCGCAGAATATGTGAAGGATATTTTGAGCAAAGATGTTTCAATATGGAAAAGTAATGGGATTTTAGCTTCCACATTACGTGCCGGGAATAATTTGGTTGCTGATTTCAAAGAGACAATACAGTTCAAAGATAAATTACCCGATGAGGCCAGCCGTATTGACCAGATAATCTCTGATAATAATCAAATCTCTTTGAATGCAAAAAATATCTTACTGAATGCCAAAGATATTGATATCTCAACCGGGATAAACGCAGACAACGATATTACTATGATTGCGGACAATACGGTTAAAACCTCGTTGACCACCTTAACTTCCGGAGAAAACGTTGCTATTACTGCACTCGGCAATATTAATGTATTGCAAAGCCAGTTGAAAAGCAAAAACATTGCGTTAATGAGCCATCTGGGTGAGTTAGCGGTAAAAAATGCGTTAAGGGCTTTTTATTCAGATAATACCCGTTGGTTAAATAAAATCGAGGCTTCCGGTGAGTTAAACCTGTCGGCCGGTAAAAATATTGATATCAAAGATACGTTATTTTCATCCAAAAGTCACAATATTGCATTCAATGCCGGTAAAGATATTACGATTGAACATAGCGATGAAATATTGAACCACCACAACGTTATGCAGCCGCTTCCCGTTGAAAAAGAAGCAGAACTGTTTAAAAGTCTATCTCCGCTGGCAACACTCAATGCATCCGGTTCAATTTTAATGAATAGCGGGGAAAATCTGTCTTTAAACCGGGTCAATTTAGAGGCAGATAAGGATATTGAACTCTATGTCGGAAACGATTTTAATCATTATATCACCGCTATTAATCCGAAAAGTTTTAGAATTTCGACTATCACAAAAGCTCCAGACCTTCAGGCTCATATTCGGTCTGGGAATAACCTGTTGATTAATGCACAACATGATATCACCTTAGAAGGTTCAGACATTATCACAAAAGGCTCAGCCAGTTTATTAGCCGGAAATTCAATAAATTTACTATCAATACCTTATTCTTTTTTTAAGGAAACGATGACAGATATCATGAACCATTTCGTTCCTTTTAAAAAGCCACCTGTAGATATGAACTATATTATTACAACCATTAAGGCTGACAAAGATATACATTTGACATCCGGTGGGAAACTTTTAACAGAAGCGGCAAAGCTATCGGTCAATGGTAATATTATTGCATTTTCTGACGATAATATGAGTTTTGAATCACTCACTATTACGGAGCGCAGTTATTCCAAAAATACTGGCCTTGTTGAAAAAATAGTTAATGAAGTTTCTGAACTCACTGCCGGTGGACTGTTAAAGTTAGCGACAAATGGCAGTATTTTATTTGAAGCAACAAAATTAACCGCGAAAGGATTAGGCGCAATTTGGAAAGATCCTGTGCCGGTATCAAACCACAGTGGCCCGGTAGTTAACGCAGAGTCTAATGTACGGAGTGCTCAGGAAAAACTTGAAATCATTCAACGAGAAAAAACGCCTGTAGAAAAAGAAGTGAATGATTTAAAACTGGCAATTGAAGAAGTAGAAACTAACATTAACCATTTTTATGCAACTAAAGGAAAAAATGACAAGTCTCGTGAAAAACTGGCAGCATTTTTTATAGAACAAGCTACTAAAGAGAATCGCGAAAAATTAGCACCTAAACTGGTTCAACTGACTGAAATCGAAGCCCGATTGACTCAGGCGAAGCATGTTTTAGAAACCGCCAGTCAGCAATTAGCCCGGGCGAAGCAGGACGCCCAGGCCAAAGGCGATTCGGAGGCGAAGTTACAGGCCGATATCGAGGCCCATAACTACGCCGAAGCCATGCGTATCGGAACCATCGATGTGGCCGCCAAAGGCGGATATTTATACGCCAAAGCACAGCAACATTCCGAAAAACGGGAAATCACCCGCAAAAGTGCCGGAGGTTTTTTTAGCAGTGGCAAAACCACCACAGAAATCAGCCAAAAAACCGGCCATGACGTCAGCGAATTTGTTGCGGCAGGCAACCTGACCATGCTCAGCCATGGTGACAGCACCTATGAAGCCAGCAAAATCGAAGCCGGTAAACATATCAGACTGATTAGCACACACGGTAAAGTGAACTTTACCGCCATGCCCAATACCTCCTTTGAGCAGATTACCAGTAGTTCGAAAGGGTTGTTCATTAAACAAGCCGGTCGCGGACATGATAACACCACCTGGACATTACCTTCGATAACCGCGGGCAGTTTATTAACGGTTGAGGCGAATGGCGGCATTCATGCAGATGTAAAGACACAAAAAGGCCAGTCTCTGCAGACGGCCCTGACGGTGCTGGGCGAAAATCCGGACACCGCCTGGCTAAAAGACTTAACCACGCGGCAGGATGTGCAATGGAATGAAGTTCAGGACGCTTATGCCAACTGGGATTACAGTCACCAGCAGTTAAACCCGGTTGCTGCTGCGGTGATAGCCATCGCCGTGGCCGCCGTGACAGCAGGTTCCGGGTTAGTTGTTGCAGCGGGCGCCTCGACAGCTTCTGCCGCGACAGGGGTCGGAGCTGCGACGGCTGCCACAGCCACGACCACTGGTGCGGTGGTGTCCGGTGCAACCATTGCCGGTATCTCATCGTTAGCCTCGAAAGCCGCGGTGACGCTGGTGAATAACCAAGGGAATTTATCCAAAACCTTTAAAGACCTGGGCAACAGTGACACGGTAAAATCCACTATCACATCAATGGCCATTGGCGGGGCGTTGGCCGGATTCGACCAGGCCATGGGCTGGAGTACGGCAAAAGAGGGGGTGAAAGAAGGCGCTGATGCCGCCGCCTCAGCCAAATCCAATATCCCGCTATTAAGTCAAGGGGCCGACTGGAGCCAGGTTGCGAAACGGGTTGCCGGGCAGTCCATCATCAGTTCTGGTTTAAATACCGGTATTAATGGCGGCAGCTTTAAAGATAACTTTGCAACAGCACTGCTGTCTAATGTGGGTAATCAGATTAATGCCGAAGGGGCGAATGTTATAGGAGACTATGGCAAAGTACTGGGTGACCCAGGCAAGGCTATTGGTCATGCAGCAGTATCGGCTATTGCCGCCCATATCGGCGGTGGCGATGCAAGAGGTGCCGCCGCTGGTGCACTCGCTGCTGAACTTGGTGCACTAACACTGGCGAAGACTTTTAATGACCCCGCTCAGGTTCTGGCAAGTGGCAAAATTATCGGTGGTATTGCTGGTGCATTTGCCACAAACAGCGCAGAGGGTGTTAATAGTGGTGCCAATGCCAGTGAAATCGTGCTGGAATATAACTTCTTTTTGCATGACCTGATGGAATTAGATAAGGAAGTCAAGGCGGCGAAACAAAAAGGGGAAGACACCGCCTCTATCATTGAGAAAGCGCGCACTAAACGGGCTGAGGAGCGAGAGTCCGTTAAAGCCGAGTGTCTGGACAAGCCAACGATGTGCTCTTTTGAACTTAGCGAATTTGCTAACCAGGCATTAGAATATGCCGATACGTTGAGCGGCAGACTGTATTTTGATAAGAGTGTGATTGCATTCACATTTGAAGAGACGGCAAAAGATAACGCTATCCTTGAAGAGTATACCAATGGGGCCGGTCAGATACTGATGTATGCTCTTAATGGTGCAAAATCGCTGAGTGGTGAAGAGACAAGGTTTTCGATGACAGGGAAAAGCATCAGAACGAACATCCATAATCCGCAAGCCAATCAGCACGGCGATTCCTCTAAAGGGCCTGTGTATATTGTCGACTCAGGGAAGAAAAGAGCCTGGGATACACAAATGAACAACCCAGAGCCCAATGCAACTTACCATGTGGATGGGAACAAAACCTACCGTACTGACTCATTAAGTCGGCCGGTTAGCGTTGAAGCATCATTAACTCTGTCAACTAATGACCGTAACACCTATCAGCAGCGCAAAATGGGTCATCAGGGGAATCCGGGCGATGATGGCGGCCATTTAATCGGATCGATTTTTAATGGACCGGGTGAAAAACTGAATATGGTGCCGATGAATGCCAGCTTAAACAGACATGGTGACTGGAGAAATATGGAAAGAAGCTGGCATGATGCGTTAAAATCCGGTAAGACCGTGGATGTAAAAATACAACCAATTTATACTGATAACAGCAAGCGTCCAGTCAGTTTTGATGTTACCTATAAAATAGGTGGTGAAGCGCCAATACAAGCCAGCTTTAATAATGACTAAGAATATTTCTGGGAGTAATAAATGAGTTTAGACGATAAGATATATGCCGAAATGGGTCAGCTCCTGTACAACGCAGCCCCGGATGATGCAAAAAAAATCATTATGGATGCAAAATTATCCTTAGATGGTAATTGCTGCCAATTCAAATACGATTATATCAATGATAATAATGATAAAAATTGGTTTTTATCCGATGGACTCACAAATCATCAATTAAGAGAACTGTTAGTTTCACTCAGGCAATTTTTTGTCGAAAACATCCATTCGGAACAACCACCGCATTGGTCAGGCTGTATAGTGACCGTGGATGTGGAAAAAATGAAGATCAATGTTGACTTCAAATACGAAGACTAACCTGAACGCGATCCCGGCACCGTGCTGGGATCTTTCTTTAAAAACCTACCTTCAACCCCCGTGCCATATCCATCTTCCCTGCCACCAGAACAGCGGCTTCCAGTTCACTGCACTGATGTTCCCGCATTAATGCCCGTCGTTCGGCTTTTTCTTCTTTTTCTGTCATGCCCAGTGCCAGATAGAGGCTCGGTGGTACGACCCGGAACAGGGCTTCAATTTTTTTCGCCAGCACTACCCCTTCAGTATAACAGCGGGGCAGTTTACTGGCGGAGAGCAACACCGCTTTTTGCTCTTCGGTCAGCTTCTTAAACCGGGCAATCTGCTCCACTTCATCCGGCGGCATGGTGAGACACAGCCACCATTCGGCCATATTCAGCATCTTTTCAGCGGTATCCGGGTAGTCCGCCAGGTTTTGTGTGGCGAGCCACAGCCAGGCCCCCAGTTTACGCCACATCTTGACCACCTTGGTCATGTAGGGGGATAACAGCGGGTTGGTGGTGGTGATATGGCCTTCGTCAATCACCAGTTGCAGCTCACGGTCCTGATACTGATCCCGTTCGGCGAGGTTATTGACTTTATTAATCAGTGACACCATCGCCAGTGCCATCTGCGCCGAGTAATTCTCCCGCGCCAGTGTGCCCAGATCAATCAGGGTGACATCCACTTCCGGCCACGGCGCACCGGGACGGTTAAACAGTTCGCCTTCAAACCCCTGGGTAAACATCGACATGGCGCTGGCCATTTCATCGGCCCGTGCCCGCCGGTGAGCAGTGATTAACGGCTGGCCGTGGTCATCCTGCTGATGATTACGGGCAATGGCATACAGCGCGTTCTGTAAGTCTGATGCCACCATTTGGCGCGACTCGTCAAAACTGGTCTGGGCGGCCTGCATAATGGCTTCACGGATTAATCCCCGATCGGAACGGGTCAGGCGTTCTTCCTCTCTTTTCTCCCCGCCGGTGATCATCAGCCGGGCGGCAATTTCCATCTCGCCCAGAATATCACGCTGTTCATCCCCCTCTTCTTCCGGCGGTTCATCGGTATCAGGAATATCGGCTTCATGGATGCGCAATTGGTCGGGACTGAGTTGCAGCAACTGACGGGCATCGGCAAACAGGGCCAGACTGACGCCACAGCCCGGTCTGATGCCGATTTTATTCACCGTCAGCCCCAGACTTTCGTAGTAATCGGCCAGCAGGCCAAAGCTGTTACCGGCTTCGACAATAAACAGGCGTGGCCGGTGTATTGCCATTAACTGGATCAGCGAGGCACACAGGGTGGCAGACTTCCCTGCCCCGGTCGGGCCAAACAGCAGCAAGTGGGCATTCTGGGTGCGATCCTGTTTGTTCATCGGATCGAAAGTCAGCGGTGCCCCGCCGCGGTTAAAGAAACTGAACCCCGGATGCCCGGTGCCGGTTGAGCGCCCGGTCACCGGCAGTAATCCGGCCAGATGCTGCACCCAGGTCAG
>NZ_NIBU01000085.1 GCF_002632485.1 Xenorhabdus innexi
CATAGTGGGATAAATTATGTGACACCGGGCCAACGGCACAGAGGCGAAGACAAAGTCATTTTAACACAGCGGGATGGCGTTTATCACCAGGCTAAACTCACCTCTCCGGAACGCTGGTCGCGCAGCACCAGAAACTGGCAATGGGTAGAAACAGTGACGCTGAATCCTGAACGAGAACAACAGGCCGCTTAAATTCATTAATGGTGCCAACTATGTTGACAATTACCGCCAAACGAAGGACGTTAAAAAGCATGGTATTGGTAAAGGGGATCACCTACGTTATCGTTGCTTGTGCTGTAACCGGACTTTCCAACTCGATTATTCTTATCGAGCCTGTCAAGCCGGAATAAAAGAACAAGTCGTTGACCTTGCCATGAACAATGCTGGTATCCGTGATACTGCCAGAGCCCTGCATATCAGCATTAATGCGGTCGTTCGTGTTTTAAAAAACTCCAGCCACGATGTGTAACAACCCTGCCACTCGGTAAAGTTGAACTTGAATTTATCTGTGAAGTGGACGAAATGGGGTCCTTCGTCGGAAATAAAAAGTGCCAGCGTTGGTTATGGTACGCTTGGGAGCCTCGTCTAAAACGTATCATTGCGCATGCTTTTGGTAGACGAAATAAGAAGACGTTGAAAAAGTTATTAAAAAAACTGTCTAAATTCAAGATAGCCTTTTGGTGTACAGATAATTACCGTGCCTATCATTTATTACCTTCAGCTAACCATCTGGTTGGAAAATATTTTACTCAACGTATTGAACGTGAAAACCTGACGTTACGTAATCGAATTAAGCGTCTTAACCGTAAAACACTCGGCTACTCAAAGTCGCCGGAAATGCATGACAAAATCATCGGCACTTTCATTGAAAGTGAATATTATATTTGAGGGTGTTCAACGCGTTAAATACATGACCCAAGAAAGGTTTTAAAGGGATTAACCCCATTGAAGCCTATACGGGGCGCACATTGCACTTATTGTGTTAATCCAGCCATTATTTTTAGCACCAATATCTAACTATTTAATACATGACCAGGAATACTCCTATCATTTTGAAAAGGCATTTAGATCATAATAAAATAATTAAAGTTAATTAACCACTTCATGTATTAAATATCGTAATATTTTATCCAAATAATTTATATCTGATGACTGGGTTGCGATAAATAAATTCTATTTTATCGGAATAAATAGACGTATTCATAAAGTTATTCTAATTTTAAAATAGGCATTTACTGTAATTATGTTTTAGTCAATTATTTGGTAACCCTATTTATGAAAAATTACCGGTATTCATTATTATCTCTGGCTATTAAAATAGCATTGTTTTTTCCGGGATTAAGTTGCTATGCAGAAGCGGCTTCATCATGTGGCAAGACAGAGACGTTAACGACTATTCAATCTGGTACTGAGAAAGATCCTTGCAATCTTATTAATGATGAAAGCCTGCTGATTGAAAAATCAGCCGCAATTGCTGTTCCTCAAGGGGAATCTGATGGCTTCGATGATCCTTATAATATGTATTACAGTGCAGTTAATGTTGGTAATTCTGATAATTCAGGTGCTTTGATTGCCGTAAAGCAGATTAAGAATAATGGCACATTGAGCGGGAGTCGGGGACTGACTGTGAGCTATACCGGTTCGCTTGGAAAATTGCTTAATTATGAAAAAATGACTGGAAATGAGGGCGCGATATGGATATCAGGAAAGGTGGATACCGTAGATAATTACAATTTACTCGAATCTACAGATACAAGTGGAGTATTTTATGCAATAGGAGTTTATGACGCTCAGGGAAGTAATACCACCCCTGATATGAAAGGATCTGTGAATGAAATTATGAACAGGCAGGGAGGAACGGTTGAAGGAATCTATGTCGGTAACTCAACGGTTAACACGATTAATAATCATGGCAAGTTAACCTCTTTTGCAGGCGTCATTGCTTCCGACGGTGCAACGCTTTTTATTGCATCTGGTGATATTAAAGCTATCAATAACTATGAATCAATCACCAGCATTGCGAGTGGCATTATCGTTGAGGAAGGAGGGAGCATTGGAAGTGTTAATAATATATCAGGAAGTAAAGGTATCACCGCTGACAAAGATGCTATTCAGGTAATCTTGCTTAGCACACCTAATCCAAACACCACGCAAGAAAAAAAATCATCCCAGATTAATCAGGTAACGAATGATTCTTTGCTCTATGGAAAACGATACGGAATTGTTTTAGATGGCCAAGGAAATATAGGTACCATTACTAATGGCACTACGGGAATCATAAAAGGTGATAAATATGCCATATACAATAAAGGATCTATTTCTGGTGGCATTTATAATTCTGGGCTGATTGATGGAAATATAGATCTTGGGGATGCGGTTCTCTATATATCCGGAAAAGGTAAAATTAACGGCGATATTACTGGAACTCAAAAATCACATATTATTATCGGCGATAAATACGCCGCGGAATTTATATTTAGCCATGACATAAAAAATGTCGACTCAGTGAAAGTGAAAAAAGACAGTAAATTTTATTTGGGGGATGGGAAAGCGGCGGGAAATGTCTCCATTGATATTGCAAATGATGGGGAACTTTATTTTAATCGAATCGGGAAAGCAATATATGACCATATTATCAGCGGCACCGGTTCCGTTTATCAGGCAGGAAGCAGCACTACCATACTGAGCGGGAAAAACACCTATACCGGTCCCACGTTTGTTCAGGCGGGTACCTTGCAGTTAGATAGCTGGAGTGGCACATCACACACCATCAATATTGATCCCAAAGGCACCCTTGCCCTCAATCTGGCAGGAAAAAGCCCCTTTGGCAGCGTACTGGCGGGTCAGGGTCTGGTGAATAAGATGGGAAATGGAGAAACCACCTTCAGTTCCAGTTCCCCTGATTTTCTCGGGACAATGAATGTGGAAGCAGGGCAACTGTTTGTTGCTGACAACGCTCAGTTGGGCGGGAAAACCGCTCAGCTCAATGTGAAAAAGGGCAGCACCCTTGGGGGCCGCGGTAAAGTGGGCGGTTCGGCGATCATTGAAAGCGGCGGGAATTTGACCGGCACACAGGGCAGTACACTGACGTTTGACCATGATCTGACCCTGAATGACGGTGCGCGGGTGGATGTCTCGCTCAATAGCGCAGAAGGATCTGAGCCGACACTCTTTGACGTGCTCGGCACGCTGAAAATGGCGGGTACCCTCAATGTTGAAAATGCGAGCAGCCTATCCGCCGGTGAATATGATATTTTCCACTACGGGGATATTGCCCCTGATTCAGCCATGACGACAGCGGGCGGCCTGCCCGGCTCACTTTCTGTTGATATCGATAAAGCCAAGAAAATTGTTTACCTCACCAACACCGCCGGGAAGACACTGAACTATTGGGCGGGCGGCGATGGCCTGTGGCAGGTTGAGGGTGAGCGTAACTGGACATCCAAAAAAGGCGGGGTGAAGACCAGCTGGCGTAATGCCGATAAATTTGCCATTTTCGGCAACCATGCCGGTACCGTGCGGATCGACAACAGCAAGGGCAACGTTAAGGTTGATGGCCTGCAATTCAGTACCGGGGGCTATACCCTGACCGGCGATCTGCTGACTTTGGAAAAAGGCAATCAGGGTAACGCTGTCATTCGGGTGGGCACCAGCAGCCGCTCGGCTAAAGAGATGCTGGCCACGATTGATGCCCAACTGACGGGCGCGGTGACATTGGAAAAAATGGGCGGCGGTACGCTGGTGTTTGCGGCGGACAACAATTACAGCGGCGGTACAAAAGTGACCCAAGGCACGCTCCAGCTCGGGAATGGCGGCACGCAGGGCAACCTTCTCGGTGATATTGCCCTCGGCAGTCAGGGCGCACTGGCTTTTAATCGCTCGAACCCATTCACATTTGGCAACAATATCAGCGGCACCGGTTCCGTTTATCAGGCAGGAAGCAGCACTACCATACTGAGCGGGAAAAACACCTATACCGGTCCCACGTTTGTTCAGGCGGGTACCTTGCAGTTAGATAGCTGGAGTGGCACATCAAACACCATCAATATTGATCCCAAAGGCACCCTTGCCCTCAATCTGGCAGGAAAAAGCCCCTTTGGCAGCGTACTGGTGGGTCAGGGTCTGGTGAATAAGATGGGGAATGGAGAAACCACCTTCAGTTCCAGTTCCCCTGATTTTCTCGGGACAATGAATGTGGAAGCAGGGCAACTGTTTGTTGCTGACAACGCTCAGTTGGGCGGGAAAACCGCTCAGCTCAATGTGAAAAAGGACAGCACCCTTGGGGGCCGCGGTAAAGTGGGCGGCTCGGCGATCATTGAAAGCGGCGGGAATTTGACCGGCACACAGGGCAGTACACTGACGTTTGACCATGATCTGGCCCTGAATGACGGTGCGCGGGTGGATGTCTCGCTCAATAGCGCAGAAGGATCTGAGCCGACACTCTTTGACGTGCTCGGCACGCTGAAAATGGCGGGTACCCTCAATGTTGAAAATGCGAGCAGCCTATCCGCCGGTGAATACGATATTTTCCACTACGGGGATATTGCCCCTGATTCAGCCATGACGACAGCGGGCGGCCTGCCCGGCTCACTTTCTGTTGATATCGATAAAGCCAAGAAAATTGTTTACCTCACCAACACCGCCGGGAAGACACTGAACTATTGGGCGGGCGGCGATGGCCTGTGGCAGGTTGAGGGTGAGCGTAACTGGACATCCAAAAAAGGCGGGGTGAAGACCAGCTGGCGTAATGCCGATAAATTTGCCATTTTCGGCAACCATGCCGGTACCGTGCGGATCGACAACAGCAAGGGCAACGTTAAGGTTGATGGCCTGCAATTCAGTACCGGGGGCTATACCCTGACCGGCGATCTGCTGACTTTGGAAAAAGGCAATCAGGGTAACGCTGTCATTCGGGTGGGCACCAGCAGCCGCTCGGCTAAAGAGATGCTGGCCACGATTGATGCCCAACTGATGGGCGCGGTGACATTGGAAAAAATGGGCGGCGGTACGCTGGTGTTTGCGGCGGACAACAATTACAGCGGCGGTACAAAAGTGACCCAAGGCACGCTCCAGCTCGGGAATGGCGGCACGCAGGGCAACCTTTTCGGTGATATTGCCCTCGGCAGTCAGGGCGCACTGGCCTTTAACCATTCAAATGACAGGGTATTTGGCGGCAATATTACCGGGCAAGGTAGTCTGATTAAAAATGGGAACAACGCGCTGGTATTAACGGGCAAGAATAGTTATACCGGCGTGACAGAAATACAACAGGGAACGTTTCGCCAAGGAAAAGAAAATGCATTCAGTGCAGATTCTTCTTACCTAACGGGAGAAAAGACATTTTTCGATATGGGTGGGTTTAATACAACCATTTCTGGGTTGAATCACAGTGGTCATCTGTCATTTGGCGGGGATGATAATGCGGTTGGCCGTACACTCACTGCCACAGGTGATTACAATGGCAAGAACGGAACACTCAATTTAGCAACGAAGCTGGCAGGGGATGATTCACCAACTGATCGGTTCGTGGTCAACGGCAATACATCCGGCACAACGCATTTGGTGGTCAAAAATGTCGGCGGAGAGGGCGCGCCAACCCATAAAGGGATTAAGGTTGTTGAAGTGAACGGTTTATCGAATGGCGAGTTCAATTTAGTGGGTGATTATCATCATCAGGGCGATCCGGTGATTGTTGCCGGCGCTTATGCCTACCGCCTTGATAAGGATGGCACGGATCATTCATGGCATCTGCGTTCATCGAAAAATTACAAACCGGCTAACCCAACACAACCAACACCCCCAAATCAGCTTTACCATGCTGGCGTTAGCCTGTATGAAGCTTATGGTCAGGTTTTACAGACGTTAAACTCACCCGGCACATTGTATGATCGAATTGATAGCCGTGAAGACAGATTGAATAATGCAGGAAGTAATAATGTAGGAAATGATGACAAAAACACGCGCTCCAGTAAGGCATGGGGGCGGGTAACAGGCACTTATGGCAAATTATCGCCTCATAAATCGACATCAGGGGCTGAAAATATAACTTATTATATGACTCGCGCTCAGGTGGGCGTGGACAATCGCTTGTATGAAAATGATCAAGGCGCAATAGATGGCGGTGTTTTTCTGCAATATTCACACATTAATGCTGATGTCGGTTCTGAACATGGCAAAGGTAACATTCGTTCGAAGGGGTATACCGTAGGCGGAACCGGCACATGGTACGGCCATAATGGTTTTTATTTGGGTGGTCTGGCTCAAATGACCTATTTTAGCAGTGACTTAAATTCAAAAACAGCAGGCAAACATCTGGGAGAAGAGAAGGCCGCGCTGGGATATGCATTGAGTCTGGAAGCCGGCCAGCGTATTAATTTAACGCCGACATGGTCATTTACACCACAGGCACAATTAGCTTACTCTTCCATCCGCATGGATGATTTTCATGATGTGTTTAAAACAAAAGTTCACTTTGGCCAAAGCAATAACATGAAATTGCGTGTGGGCAGCGTTCTCGATTACCGCCCCAAATGGCGTGATGGGCAGAATAAAGATAAGAAAAGCCCACATCTTTATGGCCTTTTCAATGTTCGTCAGGAACTTTTGGGGGATAGCGATTCTGCTCATGTGGCGAATAAGGCATTCAGCAGCCGTAATGACCGTCTGTGGGGGGAAGTCGGTGCTGGGGGAGCTTATAGTTGGAATAACGGTAAATATGTTGTTTACAGCCAGACATCGGTGAATACCAGCTTAAATAATGCCGCCGACAACTATGAGATAAATGCTAAATTGGGCTTAAAAATAGCATGGTAATCTCGATGAGACTGACCAGAATAATCTAAAAGAAAACCGTGAGGAAATTCCTCACGGTGAGTATAAATATTTGATTACGAATTAGGGGGAACCCTATAATTATAGAAAGCCCATCCGGTCACATAAACTGATAAATTGTTATATTCAATTGGCATACCATTATCTTCAAAAATTGCACAATAGGTTCTTCCCAGAGTCGGGCTTCCTGAGCTTGGTGTTATTATGCTTTCCGCCCATGTATTATCAAGGCGATTACTTTTTGGGCAATCAATAGTGCATATAAGTGCTCCATCTGATCCTTTGTACCAAAATGTATCGATAATTTTATTTGGATAATCACTGCCGTCGTTTGGTTTAATCCAATGAGCGTAATTATTTCCTAAATCATCGTTTAAATCCACTGTATAACCCCACCCGGCGAGAACCAGAAAAGAATATGATACATACCAGCCATTTTTGATGTCTGGAAAATATAAAGTTTTAGTTGCCATTATTAACATCCTATTACATATTACATTGTTGTATTTTTAACATGTTGCCGGTAGAGTTTTTTAATGTAATGGTATATCCATAGCCAGCATCAGTTTGAAATAAATAGGTGATCCACCAATTATTTTTTATACTCTTTAAATAAAATGTAGTGGTTGCCATTTTTATATTGTTCCTATTGTATGGTTGATAATTCCGGTATAGTCCTCAGCAGCAACTTTTATAGTACAAGAATCGCCGCTTTGCCCTTGCAGGTTTATTTTTAATTGGCCATATTCATTTGTAACTGTATTTTGTATTGTATCAGGGTTTTCTCCAATCTCTGTTATCTTACTTACGGATGAATTATTTGGGGTTATTTCACAATAAAATGGAGTGTTTTTAATAAGTTCAAGTGTTTTACTATCATTCATTTGAATAGTCAGTATTTCATATGCATCACCAATAGATTGGTATCCGACAGCTGTTAAGTTTGCTGTATATTGAGGATGTGATTGATTTGTACGTACAAATTGTACGGAAACAGATTCAGAATTAGCTTTATTTCCTGCAAAATTAGTAACAGTATAGAAAACATCATATTTACCACTGTTAATAGCGGAAAAAGGGATTGTTATTAAGTATCTGGGTAAATGTACATCTTGAATATCTATAGTGTAGGGAGGAAATGAGTTTATATAAGTGCCTACATGCACAACAATTTGATCTAGAACATGAACACTATTATATCTATTTACCTCTATCTGGAATACATCATGAAATACATCATATATATAAATAATTCCATTGCTGTCTCTTTGGGGAAGGATAGGCGGAGACATGAGTTTTTTTTCTGTAGACATACCATTACCTTATTAAAATAAAATTAAAAATAATCGGATAATAATATTATCCATCTTTAACTTGGCAATTTAATTAACCAGATTGTTATCTCCCCGTGATGCAGGGAGATAATCAACGCCTCTAGAAATAAAGCGGGTATAACTAGTTATCATCTTCTATTTCTACATATTGAGGAAATTAACCAACATAAGTGTCGAAGCTTCTAACATAAATTACTGATTTTTTAGGTGAAGTAGTGCGTTCATATTCAATGGCAATTGTACCTACGCTCGCACTATCCGTTGTTTCGAAACCCAGAAGAAGTTGAGGGCTGATATTTGCTTTGTAATAGCCGCCGTTTAAATCATTTTGATGTACGGTTACGTTGTCTTTAACTTTAAAAATTAATGGACGTGCGGGAGTAATTGTATCTTGACAGTTTGAGAGAGAGACAGTGATCGAAATTATATCATTTGGGGCAATGGTATGTTTAGGATTGTTTCGATCATATGGCAATAGGACTTCAAGACCTTTAGTACCAATTTCAGGAACATTGATTGTGTCATTGGGAGCAATGGGATACCCACGAGAATTAAGTACTTTTGGCATCAACATAAGATCGCCAGTATTAGAAGCAGGGTTATTATTACCATTGTTATCATAATGAATAAAGTTATATTTAGATGCATATGAGTTACCATATTTACTTGATAAAATATAACTAATATAATTCCGGCCGATATTTAATTCATTATAGGGGACAGCGAAAGTATAGTATCCCGTATTGTTACTGCTAACGCTATCTATCTTGCTTATAAATAGTTGTTTCTGAGTTTCATGTTCTTGATGGGCAGTGGAAAATCCTAATATATATTCAATATGCATATTCTGAGGTGGAACGGGAACTTGGTAATGAAATTCATTTTTTGTCAAAGGTCTTTCTAATTTATCTGTGTCCCCTGTTTCTTTAATCGAGGGTACCTCTAGTGTCTCCAAAACATTAATTTTTTGAGTGGTCATAAATATAGATTGATTTGCATCATAAATTACATCACTAAATATCATTTTAAAATCAACAACCTTACTGGCAATTTGATCAGTAGCGAATATTTGTAAATTAACAGCATCTGCGGTTGGTTTGTTAATCAAGTAAAAATAATATTCTTGGTTACTACCATCACCCGGAACACTATAAGGAAGACATTCAGTCATAAACTGGTCCTTCAAAAATATTCTTACAGGAGCGGATACACGAAGAGTAAGGTCATACTTTGTAAGTGGAGTGGCAGGAGGATTACTTCCATCTGTCATCGGGTTAATTGATGCTAAAACAAATGAATTGACTGAAGGATTAGGTTTAGGACCAGTCAGTTGAACAGGTTTTTGGTCATATAAATAGAATGATGTTATGCCTAATACACAGCTATCCGGATCTAAAGAAGGATTGTTGATGGCTGTATAGCTTACACTGGTTGAGGGGTTGGATGGTGTATTTACAGTAAATTTTGCTGTGTATTGAGTATATTGTTGATTTGTCCCGTGATCAATTAATTCACCTGATATTACTAGCCTTTGCTTGAAACCTCCAGTTGTATGTTCTCCGGGAAACGCTTTTTCGATTTTCAAACCTTTTGATGTAAGCAGCGAGACGTTTACTTTAGTAGGGTCATAACTAGCTGTTTCACCGACCACTGTTGCAAGCACTTCGAATGCTTGACCAACAATAATATTTCCACTGCTGGGAGTAATAGTTAATTTTGCAACCATTATATTACCTCTTTTAAATATAAATTTTTAATAGATATTAATAATAACAATGAATTGTTAATAATTAACAAAAAGACATTATATTTTAGTGTAAATAATGCTGTATGAAAGGCGATAAATAAAACACCTAAATATTTTCATTAAATGAATCGGATATAATATATTATTATTTTACCTGCGGTTTTATACTGAAATAATTTATTATTAATAATTGCTTCACCTACATCGCCATACTAAAATGATTTATTTTTAATGATTATTTCCTCACTTTTTTAAATGAATTTATTATCTATTAAAAATAGGGTGGACATATTTTTTTGCTGTCAATCTGTTGCTGAAAATAGGTTGTTTACTGTGTTTTATTAACATTATTATGTGGTTAGCCATTGTAAAAAACAAGCTTTAAAAATGATAGAAGAAAAATGCCTTTACTGATAATCGTAAGATGATATTACATTTAAATAAATAGATATTCAATACATCTATAATAAAAATATTTATATATTAAAAATGGGTGGCTTTATGCTATATACTGCCTTGGTTGATATCAATATGCGTAAAATAAATTCAATATGGTAAATTATTAAGTGATAGGTTGAGGATTGTATTTCACGCTCCAACATCCCCTCTATATACTCTTCACGGGTATATCCGGCTGTAGTTAAAGCACCAGAAACTTTCTTAATAGCATTTTATTTATTATCAGCGTGTACTCCCAGATGGATATCCTGTAATGATAGATGAAACATTTAACCTCTCATATTCACTATAAAATTGAAACGATTCAGCTTTTCAGCGTAAAAATGCCGTTAAATAAAGTGACTTTATTTTTCCATGTGAAAGGTTAAAACCACCGACTTTAGTCGGTCAGCTTTAGCTGCGATACTCTGTTGCACGAGAGGTGCAATATGGATTACAGATATGGCAGCCACACGGTATTTCAGATTGAGTATCATTTCGTGTGGGTAACGAAATACAGGTACCCAGTACTGATAGGTGAAGTTGGCCTACGCGGTAATTGTCAACATAGTTGGCACCATTAATGAATTTAAGCGGCCTGTTGTTCTCGTTCAGGATTCAGCGTCACTGTTTCTACCCATTGCCAGTTTCTGGTGCTGCGCGACCAGCGTTCCGGAGAGGTGAGTTTAGCCTGGCGATAAACGCCATCCCGCTGTGTTAAAATGACTTTGTCTTCGCCTCTGTGCCGTTGGCCCGGTGTCACATAATTTATCCCACTATG
>NZ_NIBU01000086.1 GCF_002632485.1 Xenorhabdus innexi
TGTGTATAGGTCATAGTGCATTTTCCTTTGGCGAGAAAGATGCCTACTATAGCAACTGACCGCCTTTCTTAGAAATTGCACTTATTAGTCGAATCCAAGCTATACCATTAAATGAAATGGCTATGATACTAACATTGGATCAACTTAGTCCAAACCCAGATAACCCCAGAAAAGGGCGAAACCCTCGTTATGATGATATTAAATCTTCTATTAAATCCCGTGGGTTAGATACAGTACCTAAAGTTACACGTGATCCTGATGGTGATGATACATATATATTTAGTGATGGTGGTAATACTCGTTATCAGATCCTTGCAGAACTATGGCAAGAAACAGGAGATGAACGTTTTTATAGAATTCATTGTTTATTTAAGCCATGGCCTGGTCGTTTACACTGTGTAATAGGCCATTTGGCTGAAAATGATATGCGTGGTGATTTAACCTTTATAGAAAAGGCACAAGGTGTTCATAAAGCTAGAACATTGTTTGAAGATAAATTAGGTAAGAAAATAACACTACGTGAGCTTTCTAAATTATTAAGCGAAGAAGGATTTCCTGTTCATTACTCTAGTATTAGTAAGATGGAAGATGCTTTGAGTTATTTGTATCCACATATGCCTACTTTATTAGAGGGTGGTATGGGGAGAGGTCAAATTGAGTCGCTACTTTTATTACGTTCTAATACTAAACGAGTAGGAAAAGAATTTTTTTCCGATGGCGGCGAAGAAAATTTACCTATTGACGTATTTTCTAATGTCTGTACTCAATTTGATTCTCCAGAACTATTCTCATTAGATGTATTTCGAGATGAGCTAATTGGTGAGTTGATAAAAGATTGCCCTCACGTATCATTAAATTATGATAGATGGTTGTTTGAGTTGGACCCCAAAACACAACCAAAAGGAATGTTTGATAATACAGATTTAAATCAAACGCAAAATAGTGTTGAAGACGAATTAAAAGATGAATCTGTAATTGAAACACTAGAATCAAATGTTGTGGAAAACACCAAGCAGAAAAAAAATAGCAAAGAGCCTGTAATAATTGATAAGAACGAGATTGAAGATGAATCAGTTGATTTTATAGGTGATTTTGATTCAAATGAGGCGGAAAATACTGAACTGGGTTCAGTTGAGGAAAATGTTTCTTATAGTGTGGTAAAAGATGATATTGTAACAAAAGATAATGATATATCAGTAGATAGCTCAGTGGAAACACTAGTATCATCATTCTCTGAATCTTTACCCGTTGAAGAAAATCAGTTGGTAACTTTAAATACTTTATATCCTATTTCACCGTTGCAAGATGATATTGAGCATCTTCAAGCTGAAATATTTCGTTCTGTTTTTTCTCTTGCTGATGGATTAGGAATATCAGAGTTTATCAGTCAAGATAACTCTGAAATGAAATCTGCTGGATTTAAAGTTGATTCAGATACTACACCTTCTTTGGTGTTATTAAAGTCATTATCTGGTGATAACGAGGACGCACCTAATAATAGTTATTTTTGCAACGCATTAATTGGATTGTATTCTGATGATGAAATTAAAAAGCCCGATTTTAATGATGAAGAAGTATTATAATTTATAAAAATTGTTCGCTTCTTAAGAAGGTTACGTGAATTGCAATCAATATCTTTATTGGATGGGGTCACGAATCTTAATGATGTGTGAAGATAATTTACAATATCTCAAACATCTCATTAACACCATGCCGCCTTTTAATAATATAGGGCGGCACAAAAAAGATCATAATGAAAATGAGTTAAAGAATCTTGTTTCTTTGATGCGTGAATTTCAGACTATTTCTAGTAGAAATACACAAGAACAAGTTTTTTCAACTCAATTAACAGGGATGGTTAAACATGATATAGATTGGAATCTTGTGTTAATGCTTAGTTCAGAGATTATAGGTTCGGGTTTTATGCTTCAAAAAAGCAAATTATCTGAGCGGTCATTTGATATTATTTTTTATGGATTAGGACACCGTTCTGAAATTGCTAAAATGTTATTTATTGAGTTGGAAAATAGATTAAGGTTAGCAACGAATCGTCATTTAAGAAAAAGTTTAGAAGATGAACGTTGCCAGTCTACATCTTTTTCTCTACTTAGAAAAAAAATGAAGCATATGTTTTGTGTGCAGTGGGTCAGTCAATTATCGATTGAGATTACTCCTTTAAAACTGCATTGCAATGAAATCCATCATATGAATGATTGGAAGGTTTCGTTTTATGGTCATTCAGTTGTTGGTTTTCATATTGGGGATCAAAACAATGACAAAACAATTATCAATGTCAGGTAATAATTTATTAACTGACCTTATTATGGAAATTAAAGCTGGTAGTTTGAGACGCTGTGAATCATTAGGATTAAGTGCAGATGAGATTAGAATGTTGAATAATCTTACACTTGAGGACTTATATTATCTTTCTAAAAGTCAAGTGTCGGTTATTACATATCAAATACATCATGACAATCTATATTTAATCTTGGAGCAATCACGTATAGAACAAAAAAGAAATGAGTGTATTGATAGAGCATTAGAGTTAGGAGCATCTATAGAAATGATGCACCATTATTTTGGGCTTTCTCCTGTAGATGTAAGCACTCGCAGGCGATTAGCAGATTTAAGAGTATCTGTAGGGCGTTCTTCTAATTTAAGTGATGGAGATAAAGAAGCGCTTTGGAGTCGTTGGAAAAAATCAGATGTTCAAAATATAGATAGTGCCGAAGGATTTGAAATGATGATGTTATTAGCAGAGGAATTAGCATTATCACTAACGGCTGTCTGGAATAACCTTCAAGTAATGCTGGAGGTTTCAGTAACTAGAACTAAAAAAAGGAGTTTTAAACGCGAAATAAGGAGCTTAATTTAAGATGAATGATCACGATAGATTAAAGTATCGGAATAGAATCCCTGAAAAAATAATTAGTAAAGCAACAAAGCAATTAACTAGATTTAAGAAGGGTGAGCATATTTCTACCAAAATGAAATGTGGAGGGAAACGAGGGGGGATATTGAAAATTAATGTAGGTTCATTTTGGCGTTTGTTGAGTCGAGATAACGGAAGGAACTGGGAATTAATGACGCACGAGCGTTATAACAAGGAAATATTAAAACAGTGAGTGAGTCGTTTTTCTCTGCGCCTGCTAACTGGGCGCAGCAAAAAAGCGATTTAATTGATGAATCATAAAGTGGTATGGGTAACATATGGCTATTTCAAAAGAGAGTCTAATTAGTTTTACATTAGAAAAAATGCAGCAAAAATTAACACATGTATCTGAACCAATGGGAACAATACGTAGTGGTTTAATTTATGCTGGAAATATCCACGATGCTATACCTCGTCAATTACTATTAGATAGCCGTCTTTCTCCTTTTGATAAAACAGCATGGATGATGATACGGCTGTATGCGCATCAAAATGATGGTGCAACTTTTCCTACATACGATGAATTACAGTTACTACTAGCTTCCCCTAATAGTAAACAAGCATCAAGGGAAACGATCAGTAGGACACTGCTCGTTTTGCGTATTACTGGATGGTTAAGTTTATGTAAGCAGGTTCGGGATAGTTCAGGGTGTATACGTGGAAATATCTATATGCAACATGATGAGCCGATTAGTGCATTGGATGCGGAAATATTAGATCCTCGCTGGCTAGAGATATTAGAAAAAAGCTGTTTCCATGAAAATAAAAGCGTTCGCTTTACTGCTAGGGCTATTTTACAAGAAGTAAAAGATGATCCTCTTATGAAACATCAGCATTCTCGAATAAAACTAATTGAGAATCGCCTTGGTGTGGCTGTGACTCCACAACAACTGGCAGTAGAACAAGAAGCTATACTGTCAGGTAATCGAATTTTATCAAAAAATAAAAATCGAACTGAGTCAAAATCCCTTAGTTCGAAATCCGAACTAAGTCTACCACAGACCAAATCTAATCCAAGTTCGAATATCGAACTAAGTAATAAATCAAAGGGTTACAGTAAATTCCAAAAATCGAACCACTACGTACGTAATATTACACATAGTGTAAAAGAAACGTACGTATCTGAGGAATCAGTATTAATTTTTTCAGATAAATTAGAAGAGCGATTAGGAAAAAATGATAGTGGTATGCTGTTAGGTCAGCTAAATGATTTACCTATTGAACAGGCTAAATCTATCTTAGAACAATTGGAGTCTGGTTTTAAATCTGGTTCTGTAAAGAACCCAGTAGGATACGCTCTAACACTATTAAAATCAGCTAGAGAAGGCCGTTATTTGCATAATGGGCACTATAAAAACAACAAGATGAAAGAAAGTGTCAAGGTGGAAAAAAATAATAATCGAAGGGTGGAAGAAAGAAACGTTGAAAGAAAAAATACTCCCGTTACTACTGGCAGTGATAAACAACAAGTTAAAAAACATATTGCTGATATTAAAAAAATGTTGTGTTTCCCCCCGAAACAAAATTAATTTTCAGGAATTCATTATTTTCTGAATAAGAGTTTTTCATTGATGGGAAATGTATTTAATTACTATTGTTTAAATATACTCAGTAATGGAGTGATTTTTTATGACCACTAAAGACGTAAGTTCTGATAAGAAAAAAGCCGGAGCACTGAGATCTGAATTTTCATTTGAGCTTCATACACATTTTGCTATCAAGTTATGGGAAGGGCGACATAGAAATATTGATGATATTGAACAAAAGTCACAGAAGAAAGCATTCTGGAATATTATTAGTATGCCCGTTTTTATTGGAAGAGTAACGAGAATTCATAATGATGCTCTGGAAGATAATCCGTTTGCTGATATGTTCTTATATCGGGTAGAAAAATCATTAGATGAAAGTATAGAGATTTTACAATCCGAACTAGATAAGGCCGGAAAATGGTTAACTCAAATTCCTGCTCAGATACATATATCTGAGGTTGCTTCTTCCGAACCGCTAGATCTGAGCGTTTTTAGTCGGACTCCTTTGGGCTATAAGTGTGTTTGGTTATTGGTAGGGGTTGATCAGTTAGCTATGCGTACATATCAGGCTTATCACTATGGCTTAATTTCTAGGAAGAAAAAGGGAGATGTACTTGCTATTGCAGGCCATCAAGTCCGTAGAGCCTTTGGTATTGTGACTCTTTATCATAGTTTGCCTATTTCACGAGCAAATTTATCTAACATGAGTGAAGAACACCAAGCTGCGGTAAAAATAATGGGTGATTTAGATCACGACATTTTAACAGGAAGGAAACGTTCTTCTTTTTCTCCACCATTAGCTTCCTTAAAGTAGTAACACTTAATGGCTGTTAACTATATGAGGAGTACTTATGTCTTTTTGTAAATTTATTGTTCCTTTCTCTTTTATTCTACTTTCTGGCTGTGCTGGAACTGAATTTGCTGAACTTAATAAAAAGATTAGTGATTTTGGATTGTCTGTAACAAAGGGGCCAGCTACTGAAGATGGAATGCCTAGGTTAACTGCTGAAGTAGGAAAAAAACGCGATACTCGCCAGCATGAAATAACTGTTCCAGTTGATGTAGATACAGCCGCAGCAAGAGTAAGGCATTTTTATGAGTTTGTATCTAAGGATGAAATAGATTCATTGAAAAATAGTGGTAGTAAACAAGATGAATGGACAGTAAGTGCTATAAATGCGGCTGGATATACATGGGAAGCCAGCCCTGGTAGTTATTACAGTATGGGGAAAAATTGGAACGATAACGATCATTTGAATATTAAATTTCAGAAAAAAGGTAAAGGTACGCTGATGTTTATTACCTACGGGTCAGCTAATCCAGCACACTTAACTGATAACTACCTGAAACGCTTATTTAAACAAATTAATGATGTAGCGGTAGGTAAAGCTATATAACCCTAATCATAACAAGGAATGACTATGCGTCTTTTTTTATGTGAAAAGCCATCTCAGGGTAAGGATATTGCAAAGATTTTAGGTGCAAATTCTAAAAAAGATGGTTTTTATGAAGGGAAAGATCTGGTTGTTACATGGGCTAGAGGACATTTATTAGAAAGTGCCTCTCCTGATGCTTATGGTGAGCAGTTTGGTATCCCCTGGCGTAAAGAAGTCTTACCTATTATTCCATCTCAATGGAAAATGGTTGTAAAAAAAGACGTATCAGCAATGTTTAAGACAATTTCACTGTTATTGAAACGTGCTTCTGAAGTAGTTATTGCAACTGATGCTGATAGAGAAGGAGAGGTTATTGCAAGGGAAATATTAGAGATATGTCGTTATACCGGTTCTATTCAGCGCCTTTGGTTATCAGCATTGGATGATGCAAGTATAAGACAGGCGCTTAGTTCGATGTTGCCAGGCAAAAAAACGGAATCGCTTTATCAGGCAGGATTAGGGCGTTCTCGCGCTGATTGGCTGATTGGCATGAATATGACTCGATTTTTTACGACATCAGCGCGAGAGCAGGGATACGGAGGCTTATTTTCAATTGGACGGGTTCAAACCCCTACATTAGCTTTGTTAGTAAAAAGAGATCGTGAGATAGCCCAATTTACACCTAAACCATATTGGCAGGTTAAAGCTCTTTTACAGCACCAAGGGATATTCTTTGCGGCTAAATGGGTAGCTGCCGAACAATATTGTGATGATGAAAAACGTTGTAATCAATTGCAGGTAGCAAAAGCTGTCATTCAGTTATGTAATAACAATAAACAAGCACGAGTATGTGAGGTTCAGCAGCAACGCGAAAAGCATTCACCGCCGCTTACCTTTGATTTGGGAACATTGCAGCAAGTAGCATCAAAACGTTGGGGATTTAGTGCTAATCAAGTGCTAGAGATAGCCCAAAGCTTATATGAAAAACATAAAGCTACTACTTATCCAAGAACTGATTGTGGTTATTTGCCTGTGTCTATGCAATCTGAGATCCCTGATGTGTTGAAGGCACTAGCGGCAAGCGATACTTCAATAGTCCCATTATTGAATAAACTGGATACTAAATTAGTTTCCCGTGTCTGGAACGATAAAAAAATTACTGCGCATCATGGGATTATTCCAACTAAACAACCACCTACTTTATCTGGGATGAGTGCAGAAGAAAGAAAGTTATATGAATTAATTCGTACTCACTATTTGGCTCAGTTTTTACCTGCGCAACAAGTTGATGTAACTACTCTTTCTTTTGATATAGGAGGCCAGCTATTTATCTCTAAAGGTAATGTTGAGGTTATTAAAGGGTGGAAGTTGTTATTCTCCAATTCAGAAGATACCGAAGATGAGACAGAACCTACAGAAAAACTTCCTGCTTTATCTCAGGGGGAAGTGTGTGAAGTTAAAAATGGTGAGCTGAAGCAACTGGAAACTAAGCCACCTCAACACTACACTGATGGAACATTAATTGCCGCTATGAAAAATGCGTCTGCATTTGTTACTGATCCGAACTTAAAGAAAATTCTGAAGGATAATGCAGGATTAGGAACAGAGGCTACGCGGGCTGGAATTATTGCTAAATTGGAGGAAAGAAACTTCTTATCTCGCCAGAAGAAGTTTCTGTTAGCTACGGATATTGGATCTCAGCTTATTGATGCACTGCCATCTGTAGTTACTGATCCTGGCATGACGGCATTATGGGAACAGGCTTTAGAAGAAGTTGCTGAAGGTAAAATGCCCTTGACCACATTTATGCAAAAACAGGAAGCTTGGGTTCATCATTTGTTAGAGAAAGCACAGAATACACCGTTAAAATTGAACTTACCTACAATGCCGCCTTGTCCAAAATGTCAGGGGAAAATGGTACTACGTGAGGGTAAGAAAGGGCGTTTTTGGAGCTGCCAGCGTTACCCTGAATGTGATGGTATCGTTTCTTTAGATACAGCAAAAAAGGTGAGAGGTGCTAAATTTCAATCAGGTAAGAAGAAAAAAAGTAATACGTTGAAAACCCTTTTTTCGTAACTTAGGTGTACAGTCACCTAAGTAACTGCTAAGGTTTCCTAGCTAGGAAATAGTACCCCGTAACTACGGAGGGAAAACGCTAAACAGCGTTCTAACCCTAATAGTTCAGAAAATTACTGCTTCGACACAGTAGATTTTCAAGGCGTATCCAACTCCGTGAAAAACACGCCGGGTTTGTTGAATGGCCTCGGAGTTTTATTTCAACTTCGCAGAATTGGTACAACTGCTAAAGGCGTTACTTTTGTTTTGGTAACGCCTTTAATTTTATCTGTGAGATCAGAAGTTGCGAGAATGATAGGAATTTCCCGTGTGCAAATCTCCAGAAGATATAGTTATCTTTTTGAAGATAACTAATTATTTTAAATAATATAATTTCTTGACATTGTTTTTTTTTTGATTTGAAGATGTACGAGATTCTATGTTGCTTTGCAACCTACCAATGCTTTAACAGTCTGAAAGAAGCGCTTTCGGGTGACTGTATCAATCAAGGTTCCTGTAGTCTGAGAGGAACGCTTTCGGGTGACTACATTATCTGCCAGACCTGAAAAGGCAGACAGTAAATACTCTGGGTAAATCCGTTTATTCTTTGAAAACGGAGATCGCTAAGGCGATTAAGAAACTCTTCACATATATCATATTGCGATATCGGGTTAGCCTGATGGCTGGCTTCCTAATGGGAAATAACTATCCCATTGGGATGATGTTTCTCATTTTTTATCTTATTTTTTAGGAGAAACATTATGATGAATCGTAGAAATGAAAATAAATACTTCAATCTTCATATTAATGGTCTTGGATACTTAAACAACATACGGTATATAGACGGCCCTAATGGATCTTTCTTAACCGTTGTAATTGACGCTTTAAGTGGCTCTATCGATAGTCCCGTATACGTGCGTTTTGATTCTATTGTTGTTGGAGATAGCACCATTAAACTAATAAACCGCTGCCGGAAAGCAGTGGATGAAGATCGGAAAGTTTTGATTGGATTCGTATTAAGCAACCCTTCTACTGATATTGTTACATTCAATAGCGGGAAATCTGCTGGAGAATCACGTGTACGTATACGTACTCGGCTTATTAATATCGACTGGATCAAAGTAGGGAAAGAGACGGTATATAAGGCTAAAAAATTCCAATCAATACCATCTAGTGAAGAAAAAACACTAGAAGAAAAAACATTACAGGATGAGGGAAAATCCCAAGAGCAACATATTGCTGATAATATACGCCTTTCTTCAAGTGCTTCTGCTTCAAGTGAGGATAAAATACGTGAAGCTATAGAAAATTTAAAGCGTACTGGAAAAAAAGTCAGCAAATCGGAAGTTTCGAGAATGACTGGAATTTCTCGTTCTCAAATATCCAGAAGATACAGTGACCTTTTTGAAGATAAATAATTGCTTGTTTAATTTATTTATTTTCATAAAAGTTATAGCGTTATTGTGCTTTGTTTCTTATGGTGAGGTTGTTTATATATAGAGAATATTTTATTCATAATTTCTTGACATTGTTTTGTTTTGATTTAAACATGTACAAGATTTTATGTTGCTCTGCAACCTACCAATGCTTTAGCAGTCTGAAAGAAGCGCTTTAGGGTGACTGTATCAATCAAGGTTCCGTTAGTCTGAGAGGAACGCCTTCGGGTGACTACATTATCTGCCAGACCTGAAAAGGCAGACAGTAAATACTCTGGGTAAACCTGTTTATTCTTTGAAAACGGGGATCGCTAAGGCGATTAAGAAACTCTTCACATATATCATATCGCGATATCAGGTTAGCCTCATGGCTGGCTTCCTAATGGGAAATAATTATCCCATTGGGATGATGTTTCTCATTTTTACCTTATTTTTTAGGAGAAACATCATGATGAATAGCAAAAATGAAAATAAATACTTCAATCTTCATATTAATGGTATTGGATACCTGAGCAATATACGCCATCGGAAAGGACCTAATGGAACTTTTTTAACCGTGGTGATTAATGCTTTAAGTGGTCCTACTGATAGTCCCGCATATGTGCGTTTTGATGCTACTGTTGCAGGAGAAAGTACCATTAAACTGATAAATCGTTGTCAAAAAGCGGTTGATGACGATAAAAAAGTGTTGATTGGATTCGTATTAAGTAACCCTTCTACTGAAATTTTTACTCTCAATAGTGGGGAACATGCTGGAGAACAACGAGCGTGTATACGTGCTCGGCTGATTAACATCGACTGGATCAAAGTTGGGAAAGAGATGGCATATAAGGCTGAGAAACTTCAATCAACACCACCAAGTGAAGATAAAGTGCCTGCAAGAGATTATGCAGCAGACTCATTCTAAATCACGTAATTTTACTTCCCTGAAAGGAACATACTTCTTTCAGGGAAGTATGTTTCTATCTTATTGATTAAAGGAACATACTATGGTTAAGACTGGTGTTCTTGCAGCAAAATTGGCAGGACAAAATTTACCCTTACAGGTTCTATCTGGTCGTACTGGTTATTACATTGGAACGATGAATGAAGAAGGGCCTGTTTCTCGTGAATCCGTTGAATATTTTCAATCGGATAAGGTTGCATCTAATGCTCTGAAATTAGGCGATTGGACACAACGCGAATATATCTGAGGAGAAAATATTATGGCTTCAAGAGGAGTAAACAAAGTTATTTTGGTAGGCAATCTGGGAGCAGATCCAGAAATTCGTTATATGCCAAATAACAAAGGAGCAGTGGCAAACATTACTATTGCAACTTCTGAGAGTTGGAAAGATAAGCAAACTGGTGAAGCGAGAGAAAAAACTGAATGGCATCGTATAGTTATCTTCGGAAAACTTGCGGAAATAGCTGGTGAGTATCTTCGGAAAGGTTCACAAGTTTATATAGAAGGATCTTTGCAAACTCGGAAATGGCAAGATAATAGTGGTCAAGATCGATACACAACCGAAATCCTAGTGAATGGTAACGGAGTGATGCAGATGTTGGGTAATCGTAGTAATACACAGGAGAATTGGGGGCAACCACAACAACCACAATATAGTGGTGGGAAGCCATCTAACCAGGCTCCAGTTTCTTCATCTCAGCACAATGAGCCGCCGATGGACTTTGAAGATGACATTCCGTTTTAAGTGCGCCGTTTTGCTTTGTAAATCAAGTGATTATATCAATTAATTGATATAATCATAGGCTGTTGGAGTGCCTATTGCAAGCCTGAC
>NZ_NIBU01000087.1 GCF_002632485.1 Xenorhabdus innexi
ATTCTTGTTTTCGGCCTATTTTTAACATTTAAAATCAATACCTTGAGAGCGTATAAGTGGTGCTTTTGACGGTAATAGGTGGTGCTTTTGACGGTAATAGGTGGTGCTTTTGACGGTAATAGGTGGTGCTTTTGACGGTAATATTCACAACTTTGAGTGGTTGACAAAAAAAAAACACCACATATATTTGTTGTGGTGTTAAAAAAATAGAAACCACTTATAATTATATGGTGCAAAAACTATGACAGAACTTGTAGCCTACAAATCTAATGCACTCATTGAAGCCAGTTATAAACTAACGCTTCAAGAACAAAGAGTTTTATTGATGTGCATTGGTAAGCTAAACCCACAAGCACCCACACCAGAAAAAACGTTTCAATTAACAGCAAATGAATTTTATTTAGCGTTTCCTGATATGGGTAAGGAAAATGCAGAAAGAAGGTTACAAGAAGCCGTAGATAGATTGGCAGAGCGATGGATTTATATTCACTGGAAAGAAAAAGAAGAAAAAATAAGGTGGATTCAAGGTCAGGCTAAATATTTTAATGGGCAAGGAAAAATTGAGTTAGTTTTCTCAGATTTAATAATGCCTTATTTGACTCAATTAAAAGGCCAATTTACAACAATTGCGGTGAAAAACGTTTCATCACTAAAAAGAACTTATAGTATAAGAATTTATGAGTTGTTAATGCAATTCAAAAAAACAGGTGACAGAATTATTAGCCTTGAAGACTTTAGAACTATGCTAGGAATTAAAAATAAATATTTACAATTCAGGGACTTAAATAAACTTCTTTTAAAGCCATCCATTAATGAATTAAATCAAAAAAGCAATATTATTGTTTCCGTAGACACAGTTAAAAGTGGTCGTAATGTTGTTGCTTTGCATTTCAACTTCAAAGAAGATAACCAAATAAAAATGGCGATTTAAAGCACCATTTTTATTTGTGGTTAACTAATTAGAATAATAAAAATAATTTTCAATCCCTACTTTTTGATTTGAATTACTATTGTCTTTTTAGATTGTATGTTAATTTGTTATTCCAATATCTAAAAAAAGGATGGTAATTTTATGTCGTACATGATTTATTTAACTTTAAATGGTAAAAAACAGGGTCTCATATCGGCTGGATGTTCAACTCCTGACTCAATAGGAAATAGGTATCAGAATGGACACGAAAACGAAATACAGGTACTGAGTTTAAACCACTCAATAACTCGCCAACAAAACGTTAGTCACAGCCCTATACAATTAATTAAACCCATAGATAAATCATCACCACTATTAGCTATGGCAATAGATTCCAACGAATCTTTAGATGGAAAATTTATTTTTTACAGAACTGGACAAGCAGGACATTTAGAGCTTTTTTATGAAGTTAAAATAACTGAAGCCACAATATCTGAAGTTTCTTGTGTCTATCCAAATTCGATAAATGATTTTGATGCCATGCCATATGAAAGAGTTATACTCAATTATAAATCAATATCATGGAATCATGTATCAGCAGGTACATCTGCCTATAGTATATGGGAAGACAGAATCTACTAAGTAAAAAAAACTAAGCATATAACTATATGCTTAGTAACACAATTTTATATTTCTAACATATTCATTTGGTGCAACCCAAGATTTTTTACTACATGTTAAATATCCAAACGATTTCAATTTATAATCAGAATATAAAGAAACTGGAAAACTTAAAATAAAAACAACAAAAAAAAGCCTTGTAAATATTTTAAATAAATAGTTTATAAATTCTTTTGAATTACTTACAAAACAGATTAAAATAACAGAAAAAAACATATGAAAAGCTATAGGGAAACCAAAACAAAGAAGAAAAATCCTCCATGAAAAATATACTCTCTCGTCTAAATTAATCAAAGAAACAAGATCTTTCCATGAGTCAAAAACAACAAATAACAAACCAAACAAACAAACAAGAGATGTTAATACATAAAGTATTTTTTTCCAAAAAGGAATATCTAGCAAACCTTTACTACTAATAACATTCGACATATATAAACCTTGTATTTAAATTTGCCCCATACTAAAACCTTTGATTAAATTATCTTTTACCCTATCAATATTTTCCTTTTCCTTATACTTCTCTATAATTTTGTTAGTGATTCCATAATCATTATCTAAAGCATTTAAAAACATAGTAATACCTACTCCAATCAAGAAAATCCCAACAGCAATACCGATTAAACTTGCTCCTATAAGTAAAAGAGGAGCAGTTACAACCTTTCCAATAACGATAGTTGCCAAAATAGTAATAGCTAATTTAGCTATATCAACTGTAATATTACCTAAAAAATCAGCAAGGGCATATTCATCCTTCGTCATCAATTCTACACCTCTATAAGCAAGAGAAAAATATATACAATATTTAACACCACCTAATACACCATCTATAATACCTTTTGAACCAATTCCTATTTTTAATATTTGCGGATTATCAATACGATAAACTGAACCTGTAATAAGTTTACCTACGCTTTCTCTACCAGTTATTTTTATATAAGTAATACCTTTAACTTTATATTCTTTAGCTTTAACACCAAGACTTTTGAACTCATCAATTATTTTAACCACCCCAATAGTTTCAAGCATATTTCCAAAAAAAGAAGATGCAGGATCGGTACATGCAAATATCTTATCTTTCCATACCTTATGCTCACCATCTTTGCATAAGTAAGATTTTAAGAATCCAGCAGCTTCTTCTAGAGTTATTAAAGCATAATGCTCTTCATTTTCATTTAGTTTCCTTTCAAGCTCAGCAAATTGTTTTTTCCTATATTCTTTCGTATAAGTAAGAGGTTTTAGTGTTCCATTTTCAAATACTAAGTCCCCATCCATAAATGCATCTTCAATTTCACGTCTACTCATTTTGCACCTCATAACATTACATAACTTGATAATTTATCAAAATTTTGTCTCATATTTTATCGGACTCAACTATTTTTTCTTTAGTTTTTCTGCATTATTGAGAGCTTCATCCATTTTACTTTCCAGTGCCTTTAGCTGTTTTTCAACTTGTACTGTTTTCTGATAAGTATGACTAATCAGGTTATAATTGTTGTTCACACCCTGACTGAAGAAAAAATTGGCACTGATGCCTGTAACAATTGTGACAGACAGCATTGTACCACCGACAATCCACCAAAAATTGCTTTTAAGCTGCCCACAATTCTCTCTAAGGTTATTTTCAGCTTTATTCATCTCCTTAACAAAATCACGGCTACGATCACTCAGTGCTCTAACCTGAGTTGCTATCGCTTCCATTTGCGCATCCGTTTTCTGCCGGACAGCCCCCGCAATATCGGTTTTCCCGATGGTGACCAAAATATTCTGGCCAATTTCGGCTGGCACAGAGTTAGCCAGCTCCCTGAACTGTGAAGCGCTGGTGTCCAGTGAATAGATGGCACTCTCTTTAATCGTATCCAGTTTTACCAGCACCGCGTTCATCTGGGATTTTTGTACTTCGATATGATCCAACTCTGCCAATTGCCTTTTTAACGCCTCCGTTGCCAGATTCAGTCCGTTCTTGGCGTCCGTGATAGCATCAAAGGCAGACCGCTGAGATTCCCCCACGGCGGTTAGCATGCCGTCTATCACTGCCTTTTCTTTTTCCAGTACGGAGAGATAACCGGAAATTTTTTCAAAATCTGTCAGTTCTTTGTTCATGTCTGCCTCTGTTACCGACTAAAACCCATCTTGGGTGAATGACGTTGTTTCTTTTCCTGTTCAGCTTGCTGCCGAATTTGCCTGTCGTGCTCTGCCCGTTGCTTTTCCAACAGTCTCAGCCTTTCTTCCTGCCTTTTTATTTCCTCCAGTTCCTGCTGCTTTTTCTGTGCCTCCTGCTGATAATTTTCCTTAAATTGCCTCATTCCATTAAAAAGTTCATGTTTACACTGAAAGTGATTCATATCACGGGTAATTTCAGGGGAATAAACTATTTCGTCTTGTTTTTCCATCAGATGAAGAACATGCTGGCTGGTTTCCTGCTCACGCCGGATATGCCGGAATTCAATGATCGCGCTGCGTTCCAGCGGATTACGCCATGCACTGGGCAACATTTTTTTTTCCGGCACACGATCTAATCCCTGTTTGGCATAGCTGCGCATATCGATACGGTCAGCACAGTGCGCCAATTCCAGATGCTGGTTACACAGAATTTCCCAACGCCCACGCAAGGCTATAATCAATGCCTTCCGTGAGCGAAAATCTTCCCCCGCGTAACTTTTCTGGCTGCCGCCTTTTTCCGGTGTCTTACGGTTAAAACGTTTAAAATACTGCTCTGGATCACGAGGAATACCGTCATCTATCCGCTCTGAAAACATCAGGTGGCAATGAGGCTGCTCCCCGCCATCCGCTGCCATCGGCACATGAATAGCCCACTGGTAGGCACGCTGTTCGCCCATTTCCTGCCTAACCCAGTCACGGATAAGCGCTTCCCGTTGTCTGGGATCGAGTTCACGGGGTAAGGCAATTTCCATTTCTCGATAGGCTGTTCCGTTCTGCCGTTCGAAAGCATCCGCTGCCAGCCAGAATTGTTGGGGGTTATCAGTCGCCCATGCGGGCATATTGCCGTAATCCGTTGCTTCCAGCCGTTCACTTTTTTCAAGACGCTTTTTATACTTTCCTTCACGGGCAATATAGGCAGCATGTTGTGCGCCTTTTCCCTTCCTGCCTACTTTCACACTTAATCGGGCTATCGCCATAATAAGATGTCTCCGGTGTTACCATTTTTGGGCAAAGCCCAAAACGCGCGTTTCTTATCGAAGATAAGAAACACCTAAGCGCGCCTTCCATATAATTATAAATATTAGTGAGCCGCTTTGCATTATGCTAATTTTGCAACAGGCGAACATATATTTATGATTATATGGAAGGAAAAATCGCTCACGTACTGGCATTATACTATGAGGTAGGAATGAACACGAAAGACGAATGGCTACAGACACGAATAAGCTATATCACGGGGCTGAAATCCCCCACTGAACAACAGCGATTGCTAGTGAAGCTGGCAGGGATTAAAAATCCAACACGGGACGAGGGACGCAAGCTCACGGTACTGATACGGGCAGAGAAAGCCGCAGAACGGGCAATGAAAGCTAAAGGCGCAGCAGCAAGGGTTATCAACGCTGAGCGGCTGGCAGCGCGTAAGGCTCGCAATCATGAGATGTTTAAGGTGGCGGGTCTGGTCAGCCTTGCAGGGCTGGTTGACAAAAAGACGGGACAGCTCACACTCGATGCAGGCACGTTCGTCGGGGCATTGTCAAAACTGTCAGTTTGTACCCCTGAGAAATTGCAGGAACTGAAAACCCTTGGTGATCGCCTAATAGCCAAGGGCGAAGAGAAATAATCCCTGAAAACTATAACAGGAAAAATAGCACCTTATGAAAAACCGCCGCTTTGAGCGTAACCGGCATTTAGCAAAACAGTACCATCAAAACAAACACAGTGATCAGTTTGAGGAAGGAATTCTAATCCGGTACGACTACACTGACCAAGATCCCAATGGATTATCGTGGTGGGATGATGTCATGTTCATTCAGGGAAAAGTACGTGTTGCCGTCGCATGGCAACACCCTCGCCAAGCCTATCATGACAAAATTGAAGATGCCGCCTTTGAAGCTGTGGATCAACTTTATCAGACTCACCAGAAAATCAAGAACAAGGGGTTCTTAGTCAAAGAAAAAACGTATAAAAAAGTGGGACAAAGCCGGAAAAAAACCATTGGTTACACCATGTTCAAAAATGATGACAACCAGGCATGGCTTGATGCGCTCAATGCGGAAAAAGCCCGTTTATGTCAAGAGGCAAACTTCATCATTCATCCCTCATTCAAAATCGAAATGCTGGCTTGGTGCCGTTATGTTCACATCGTGGCACCGATTGAGGTTCGAAACGTTGAAGAACTGCGTAAACTGGCGCATTTAGTTCGCCGGTTACTGAAAAGGGAAACCATGTTAGATCAAGAATTCCCAGATTATACATACGGAAAAACCCAATGGGTGGCTGACGGTTTGACGGAAAGAAATTGATCCTTTTTGGCTGTCTTCACTCAATATAATTTTACTTGGAAGAAGACAGGACAAGGGATACGAGCCAGTTTTTAACGGCGTTACTTAGTAAATCCAAGTGACGCCACGAATGGGACATTAATCAATTAACGTTGATGGCGTATAATCAGCACAGGTCAAGTTGCATTACCCCACACTGACGGATAGTTGGAGCACGACAATGAACAACACAACCCACTATGAAAACGCTAACTTTCTGCGTGAACTGGCAGAGAACCTGCCACGAATTATGCCCAGTGCCAACGCAGCCCAAAATGCAGAACTTCTGCAACGGCTGGCTAATGAGGAACTGGCACGGGCTGAGTACGAAGAACAGGTAAGAGCCAAAGTGGCAATCAGCCGTGCAGACAGTCGCCCAGGCATCACCACCGAACAGCTTCGCCAGCAACTACAAAATCGTTATCAGGCGTTACGCGATGCGGTATAACGTCGAATGGAAACAAGGGGCTATCGAAGACATCATGGCGCTTTTTGACTATATCGCGGAAAACTCCTCACTCTGGGATGCCAGAAATGTAACGGATCGCCTCCTGAATTCGACAGACAAACTGGCAGAATTTCCCCGTCTGTATGAGGTCGATTCACGCTATGGTGAAAATGTACGTCGCATCAGTTTGGTCGGGCAACATGTGCTTTACGAGGTAGACGATAAGACGAAACGGGTCAGCGTACTCGCAGTCGTTGGACAACGGCAGAACCCCCACCCCATACACACGTATGTGATGCCTCAAAGATGACTGTTCCAAGTCTCTTGTACGTTCCTTGCAAAAAAGAACAAAATTATGAACGGGTGGTTTTAGCTACCTAACTCACCCGGTTAATATAATAGGTCTTATGCGCATATTGACTTTATGATTTAAAAAATCACTTCAATATCAATATCGTCAACACACGTTTGCTTTTGACTATGGTTATCAGCAGTATGCCACTCGCCATTTCTTAACGTAATATCACTTAACCCATCAATTTGAATACAGCGCCAATTACGTTGCGATCCGGGAATGATGGAGCCAGAACTACTGTGTCCACCAAACTGATAAAACAAGGCCTGCTCCTTTCCATTTTTTTTACCTAAAACATGAGGACACATTTCTCTTAAGTGTCCTTTGTACATGGCAATAACTTGTTTTTTATTTCTAATTGCTTCTTCTATCAAATCGTAGTTATCCGACATTACGTATCCTTTGAATATATAAGTGTAATGTATTAATTAGGGGCTTAAAAAAAGAAGGCAAAAAGTTATTTTTATAATTGTGAACCAATATACAAAATAAAATCATTTAATCCCTTTGGCAGTCCAAGAACTTTTAGGGGTCTGACGCTCAGTGGGGCGAAAACTCACGTTAAGCAAATTTTGATTAATAAAGCCGATTTAAAGATTGTGATAATAGGAGCGATAACGGCATGAAAAAGGTATATTGACTGCGTGCACTATTCTACAAGAGATACACGGGTAAACGCGCGCAGCAGGAGGCATCATAAAGGAAGTTAAACTAACTCCTAACTCATGCCAATTGCGTAGATTTAAATAACAGCATCAGAATGAACCTTAAAGTTATCCAAGAACAAGAAGATTTAAACTTGGTAGGTCTTGATTGATGAGGTTTTTTATTTGCCCGATAAATCAAAGTATTATGGACAGTGAATATCATACCGAAAATGGCGTCTTTTAAATCGAAAAGCGGCACATAATGCACAGGTATGTCTGTTAATCGATTTTTCAGACGGATTTTTTTCGTCCCACTGAGCATCAAACCCAGCATCCGGCTGATATCATTGCCGCATTACGCAAACAAGGAACAACCTTAACAGCCATTTCCCGTCAGGCTGGATTAAGTCCATCCACGCTCTCGAATGCACTGGCTTGGCCTTCATCCTTCCGAAATTTGGCCTAGTCGTTATTTCGATTACATGGGCTGCCTGATAGAACGTAATCCTCGAAATAAATCATGATAGAAAATTATTGGCTTCACTGAGTGAATATTTGCCTTAAATCAGGCATAACAAGGGCTACGAGCCAATTTTTGGCTGCGTCACTTGGATTTACCAAGTGACGCAGCTAATGAGAAATAGGAAGTTAACGCTACAAATTTTTGGAGGATTCCGGCTTACAATTCCTATACAGAGCCATATTTAACTTATAATCATCCCCTGAGATTATAAGTTTATTCAAATAATGGATGAAAATTTATGGCTGTTTCTGTAGCTGAGTATCTAGGACAACGAACTGATGTAGATGAAAACATAGTTCCTGTACCTCCCGAAACTAATGTTCAATGTCCATTTATGGATAGGACATGTGATAAGGTATCGAAAGGATTAGCTCCAATATGTTCTGTCAGGAAAACAGATGGTAGTATTTGGATTACCTGTGAACACCGTCTTTGTTCATCAAGAAGAATAAACAAAAACAAAAAACCAATAGGTTTAGTTTTACATCAACAAACTATTTTATTAGAAATCGCTAAATTTATATATAATAATGATAATCTAAAGGAAGATGAAATTGGGATAAAAAGAGAAGTAAAAATCCCATTACCAGAATCTGGTAATAGCTACCATGCCGATTATGTTATGAGAAACTTTTCATCTAAAAATAAAGTGGATGAAATATTACTCGAAATGCAAGGTGGTGGAGAAACGAGTAATACAGGAAATATATCTACTAATATAGATATATGGTCTAAACAAGATAATCCTACCAACTCTGTTTTGGCAAGCATTGTCAAAGCCAGTACACTAGAAACAAATGCATGGAGAAGACAGCAAGAGCAGTTTTTAGTCAAGGGAAATGTTGTCGACCAAACTGGAGGAAAAATAGTTTTCGCTGTTGGTCTTCCATTGTACGAATATTTATACAAAAGAATAAAAAACGCTAATTTAAGAGACTTAAGAAGACATAACTGGACTTTATGTCTTCTACCAATAGAGGAAAATAACTCATTAGATAAAAAAAGTGGGCCCGTACCTCTAAGAATAAATAAAGAGAAAGCAATATTTACTAATTATTCTACTTTTGTTCGATTTCTCACTGATCAGGGCAGTCCTTGCCCTGAGATATTCGAAGGTGAGTTCACATTACTTAATAACGAAAAGCTTACTGTTTAGCTTCTCGGTCAATTAATATTATTCTTTTACCTATCCATTCTATAATAGGCACTGCAACTGCATTGCCTATTGCTCTGAATCTACGAGAGTCCAATTTTTTGGAAACCCCTGTAATGTTTCGTATTCTGAAGGGAGCATCCGGCGAACATACAGCATCGGAGCTTCCTCTTGAATCGAGAGTGTATGTTTCTCCATCATTTCTAAATCCTTTTGCTTGAGGTCCTGCACTGGGCTTTCTTCCAATTCCTGCATGTTGGATAGAATAGATATTTGCTTTTGATATGCTGTCAGCATATCTTGCGGCAATTGTTGTTCTCTCTCCAGTGCCCGATTTATCAACGAATTTAGTTGCTCCGGTTTCAAAAAGGACTCTAGCGGAGCGCATGTCTCCAAAACTTCCGACAATGTACACTCGACGTCGTCTTTGGGGTGTTCCAAAGTATTTTGCGTCCAACACTCTCCACGATAAGCCATACCCGAGTTCATCCAGCGTTTCGATAATTGTTCTGAAATCTTCTCCGTTGTGGGAATTGAGGAGACCTGGAACATTTTCGATAATAATCCAGTCAGGTTTTCTTTCTTTAATAAGTTTTGCATAAGTAAAAAACAATCCACTCCGTTCACCTAGTAAACCTTTTCTTTTGCCTTGATTAGCTAGAGATACATCTTGACAAGGAAAGCCACCACACCAAACATTGCTTTCTGGTATATCTTTGGGATCAACAGATGATATGTCACTTATTAGCGGAATATTAGGCCAGTTTTTTTTAAGAACTTCCTGACAAAATGAATTAATTTCACACTGAAAAACAACATCCATTCCTGCTTTCTCTAGCCCAAGATCAAAGCCTCCAATACCAGCAAAAAAAGAAGATACTTTATACAACATACAGAATTTGTTCACTCAAATAGACACTATAATCACTATAGTAAAGATATACTGATCAAATGGCCAGTTTTTTTAGAAAAATTTTATGGAATTCACATAAAATGAGCCAAAAAAGCCAGAAAAGTTATCCTAGGAAATGACGAATTGATTTCACCATTCCTTTTACTATACATATTGTAACAGGTGATTATATTTCAAATTATCTAAAGGAAGTTTCTCCATATAACTGTTTTTTCATTTAACATAACAGCCGTTGCCAGCACCGCCCCAAACGCCCTCAGCACGGTTTTACGCTGAAACTGGTAACCCACGCACTTCCCTCCCAAAAATCCGCAAAATCGCGGACAGAGGTTTTTAACCGTGTGCATAATTATGCATATCTCTGTCCTCATTCTTGTTTTACGTCAAAATAAGCACGTAAGTCGGATTTTAAAGGATTTAAACAGATGGGAGTGATCTGAAGAGGACATAACGTTATACAAGGGATCATGTTTAAATCGCCTCAGCGTCATTCTGGTCACTTTTCTTTGTTACGGTGATGGAACTATCACTTGAAGATAAAAACCACTCAGAATCATTTCTACGCCTTTTTACGGCATTAAAAACACAGTGTCAGTATGTTAGCCATTGAGGATCATCTTGATCAATGCTGTGATCCTAAAGATGAGTTCGCATGATGACATGAGACTCATTTCTACTAAGCCGTGAGCAAAGCGAACCAATCCGCGCAAAACTAAATGGTGACTTTGATGTTTGTTGTCGGAGATGCGGAATTGCATCTTTTTAGTGTGGATTGGGGTTACTTTTGTACGCCATTCTTTATTTCAGTGATCTACATCACAAAATTTTTCCGACTTATCCACAGCGCGTGCCCTTTTTTAACTTGTTTTTTTGTTTTTATTCTTGTTTTCGGCCTATTTTTAACATTTAAAATCAATACCTTGAGAGCGTATAAGTGGTGCTTTTGACGGTAATAGGTGGTGCTTTTGACGGTAATA
>NZ_NIBU01000088.1 GCF_002632485.1 Xenorhabdus innexi
GTAAAGTGTGCTGATGGAAAGGGTAATATGCAGATATTTTCTGAGTAAAAACACAAAAAACGAAAGACTCCAACGAGAACCGATATAGCCAAACTGCTGGGGAGCATGCTCTAAAAAATAATAGAAAAGAGGCAGATAACGGGCTAAATGCCACTGAATATGACGTCCAGCGGGTAAGCTCTGCAAGCCTGCCCATCCGTGTTCTCTAAACTTTTTCAGCCAACGCCAAACGGAAGATTCGGCGCAGCAAAGTAGCCCAGCGACTTGAGGAACAGAATGTATCTTGCACAGTAGAAGTATCCCCATGATCCGGCGTGCATAATTTTTATCAGGTGTTTTTTGAACGATTTTTTTCATCTGCCGCCGTTCATTTCGGGAAGTGGGTGGTATGATAAGCATGACTCGATCCTTTTTTCTGTGATTTTGCGTTTTGGGAACAAAAATTTCGCAAATTTAGGATCGAGTTTCTTTGATACTCCTACCATTTTGAAAAGGCATTTAGTGGATTCATAAGGCTGCCCTCTTATCATTAGTTAATATTGTGATTTATTAAATAACCCATACTAAAAAATGAGTAATCAATGCATCGTAATAGAATGCGCTAATTGTTAAATAACAATAGATGATAGAGGTGTTATAAAAAGATGTTCACTTTGTGGGTATATCAAATATTCATAATTGATCATATTTTCATCCAATAAAACGCATGCCAGAATCAACTAACGCCGATTTTTATTGTTTATTCTGGTTTTCAGGAGCCGCCAAATTTCAGGTGAATAAAGAACTGCTATTAAGGCCAAAAAGATCAGGCGGAATTTAAGCTCAAGGCCACTCACAAGAATACCTAATACACAGAATGCTGATGCCATCCCTCTAATCTCATTAAAAATACCCTTTATTACCCAGATAAATGCGCGTTTAATCCATTGCAGAAACATCTATATCATCCTTGTTCGTTGTGATAATCAGATTATATGTAATACATTCCAGATATTTAAACTGCCAATCTATCAGCAGCTCTATTTTTTTGTATATATAGTGAAAACTGACCGACAACACCGACAAACCGACAATTGGAAATATTATCCTTTATATTCAATTGGATATAATGTTAAATCGTTGTAGGTTAATTGTCGCTCAATTTTTCAGTGTCTCAAAAAACATAATATTATCGATATATTTCAATATGATAGGTGTTATCTTTCATTGTCGGTTTTCGACAATGCCATTAATTCAACACACCCGATTTCTTGATTTCTGCTTTCGAGATATTAAACAGAGCATTCATGGAGTCAGCATCCTCTGCACACACTTTATAACCTGCGATCACCATCGCCACAATGAAAGCCATATTACGAATATAATGAGGTTCATCAGTATGGCTAAACTTATCGGCGTTCTCGCGTTCAACGATATGCTTGAACGTATACGACGTGAGAACATCCCCTGTTTTGGTTATCTGCTTGGTTTTGGCGTACATCAGGTTATGACGTGCCAGCCAGCGTAAGCAGCTTTCTACTTCACGGTAAAACATCGCATTACCGATCAATATCTGTGGGCGGAGTTCATATTCTTTGCCTCGCCTTGTTGCTAATCCGTCAGCACTTAAGCTTGGGAACTGGATAATCAGCCCATTCAGCGCCTGAACAATCTGCCCCTCTATAGGTTGTTTTTCCCAATGTTCGGGTTTGTGTGAAGCAATACCCTGTTGCCAATACTCTGAGTAGCCATCTTCAATACAACGCCTGCCTGTCAATGGCCACTCGTTTTTCATGGCTTCGGTTGAGGCGTTGCCGTCTGTCCTGTTCTTTTGGGCTGTCGTCCACTGCGACGCATACTCAGTAAAAGGGATCACACTCCCCTGACGAAACCAATGCGCTATCATAAGCAGCGTTTTAGAAAGCGTTTCGGCATCCTTATTAATTTCACATTCTCTGGCGAAGCTCTTGAACCGCTCCCGCTCTTGGGAAGTCATTTTCTGACCTATTGGCTGATTATCTATAAGTTTTATCATCTCTACTTGCCTCTTTAATTTGCCTGCCAAGAAAGGAAGATTTTTATTCCAGCTGGCATTGTTTGTTAATTTTATATGTACAAGAAAACTGTTTTTTACTGCGGTTTTAGCCCTTAACGAAAAAATCGCAAAATAACTGTACCATCTGTACCACTTGAGATATTTTATCTTAATATCAGTTAGTTAATGTGGTGCAGATACGAAAATTAACTGTCAATAACAGCGCCTTATCTGTACCACTGACATTAAAACTCCTGCTTTAACTCTATGCCTAAATCCGTGGGTTCAATCGAGCCGTTACAGACAACGCAGGGTAATATCAGCTCACAGGGATCTTCTTTGTGATTCTGGATTTCAACGACTGCCCAGGCAACCACCCAATCACTATCACCATCATCAAACAATACGCGCCATTTTCCGTTAGTGGGAGAGACTGCTTTAACGGCATAAAAAGGGGTAGACATCATAATGAATCCCTCCTGCCAGAGAATGAAAAGTTTCTTTCTGGCTGGCTTTCTCTTTTTAATAGGTACAGTTTTGGTACAGATATGGCACAGATATTTAAATAACTGTACCAATTTAATATACTGATAAATAAACAATTAATGATAACTGGTACAGATGGTACAGTTATTTTGTGTTTTAGCTCAGAAAACATCACTTACCCCCATACCTATCATTTGGGCAAATCTGACCCTCAATTCGTTAAGACTGGGTAATTCGTAAACAATACCTACCCCCCGGCCTCGTCGTCCTGAGCTATCCAGCCCCATTTTAACCATCGTGCTACCCACACGCCGACGGGCAGCAGGTTCTGTCTCTTCCTCGTTATTTTCTCTGCACCACAGTAAGTAATTATCGATAAGTTCACTCACGGGAATTCTTGCCATTCCCCGAAATGGTTCCTCTTTCGCCAGCTCTGCATACAAATACGCATACAGCCCGGTGAGTCCGAACAGGATTTCTTCCTTGAGTGCATCGGTCTGGGGTGCGCGGTGGCGGTCAAAGTGTGAAATATCATAATTCAGCAGATAATGAAGCAACTTAGCCACCCCGTTATCATTCAGCCATTGATAAAGGTTATCGAAGTAGGCTTTATCCTGTGCCCGCGTTCCGTCAGGTTCAAGTACCAGATAGCGCCTTTCCCTAATTCCGGCTTTTAGTGCCTGAGTGCTGTTGCTGGCAAAAATCAGGCGGGAAAAGTTCACCATTGCTTCCGCGTCGATGCCTTTACGCTCAAGATTAAACGTGGGTTCACTGATAATTCCGCGTAGTTTCTCCCCGTCACTGGCTTTAGCTACGGTGGCTTCATCTGCAAAAACCAGTAACTTATTGGCCATCGTTGCGTTAAATTTTGCGGTGATCTGTTCAGCACCATTCACCTGTACGCCATATTGCCCCAGTATTTCCAGTAACGGCCTGACCAGTGTTCCTTTTCCTGTGCCCGGAACCGATTTCATAGCAATAGCCACGGAGGGCTTTTCATCGGGTTTCTGGAACAAATGCGCCAACCATGAAACAACGTACTGGTAAGCCCGCTCATCCCCCGCGCAAATCACATGCTTAATGTGATCAAGGTAGACCGTGCAATCACCTTCAATAGGATCAATAGCCAGCCCCATAAACAAGTTATATACGCTGTCCGGGCATCTTTTCGGATCGGGATAAAACCCCACACCGTCAGGCTTATAATTTTTCCCTTTCCACTTTAGCCATGCTTCCCCCAGTGACATCTTTTTAGCGATCCGTCCTTCGTGCAGAAAGTAGTTTTTAAACTGGGTCAGTTCCTCGAAAACATGCGTGACCCCGTTCACCTGACAGGGCTTTAAGCTGACAACCCGATGCTTGCCGCCAATGGTAATGTGGGTGTAGGTTTTGTTCATTTTCTCCAACAAGGCTAATTCTTCACCTGTAATCACTTCACCGCTGCCCAGCTCATACATATCCAGTTCTGCCCCTGCATAATATTGATACAATCCTTCACGAAACGCTTGTTTTGCTGCTTCGATACCGTGCCGTTGTCGGTAATCGTCCCAGTCGGCTTTATGTTCGGTCGGTGGTATAGATACCCACCCGTTAATCGCTTTGGCTGTCTTCTCTGCCGCCATTTTGCCCACATTCTTTTTCGGCTTGCCGTTGCTATCCAGTTCTCCGGGTTCGTGCCAGTCATTATCAGCCGCAAGAATGATTTTCGATTCAGGCCACCGCTTTCTGACCTGTTCGGCAACGGGCAGTAAATTACCTTCATCAATCGCAGCCAGTATCACCCCCTCATGCAATTGGCTCACTGTTAAGGCCGTTGCATAGCCCTCGGTAATGATGATCGTGTCTGGTGTTCCACCCAGCGCTGATAAGGGGATAAAACTCCCCTTTTTCTTCGTACCAGAGACAAGGCGCTTATCACTGTTCGGTTTGATTATCTGAGCACCCGTTATCGTGCTGTCCAGTGCCTGAATCACCAGTAATAAAGAACCGTCTTTAAGCAGCCGCTGATCGGGGCATTGCAGCCCCTTTTTTGTCAGGTAGTCGGATTGCCCGGCAATGGACTGTTCCACCAGCTTGTTAACTTTCTCGGTTATCGGAGGAGACTCTGATTTTGGAGCCTCCTTTCTGGCGGGTTCAGGCAAAGGTAGTGCCAGCGCATCAGAAACGGCTTTTACTGCTTCGGTCAGTGTTATCCCCTGACTTCTCACCAGCAAATCAAAGCCATCCCCGTGATTTGGGTTATCACACTGGCGACAATGCCAGTCTCCGTTTCCGTGGTCATCGATAAAGTGAAATCGGTCAGTACCGCCGCAAATGGGGCAAGCACCCTGCTTACCCTTTTCTGGAACATTCACACCGCAGGCTGACAACAACCCTTGCCATTGATTTTGAGCCGCCACTTTCACCAGCTTGATATCAATCTGCGTTACCATTGCGGAAAGCCCTCACGGTGATGAATTTCAAACTGAGCATGTTGTGCTGTGTCATTCAGGGCTTCGGCTATCTGGGGTAAATACATTAAGGCTTCACCGATACGGCGCAAATCATCTCTTGATTGTTCATTTGAATAACTTTCGTTCTCGGCTGACCAGAAAGCCAGTTCCCCTATCGCAGACATTGCCGCCATAACTCCGCTGTGTGCACCACATGAATGTTTACGTAAATCTTTGAGTTCCTCAGTGCTCATAGCGCTAAAGTTATTACGTACCAAATGGTTATAGATATCAGACATAATCAGGCTCTCCCTGCGTAGGTGTATTCGTGAGTGAAGCGGCTTAAAGGCATAGTGCACGGGCTTTGATAACCTTCACGGACAAACGTCACGCGATTAAAGGCCACTGACAGCACTTGGACGGTTTCCCCGTTCTTATGGGTGTAGTAGTCATGGGGAGCAGGGTCACGCATAGTTCACCCCCTGACGAGACACGAATATCAGAGAAGTGATACCAGCCAGCAGACGGGCTTCATGCTCACTGTCTGCCAGTACAGTAATAAGGCGCACCGGATGAATATCCACCAATCGCTGAGTGCCTGATGCAATTAGGAATGTAAATTTAAGGCGAGTTTGAGTATGCTGTTGAATAGCCATAGTGTTACTCCAGTTAACATTGTGGTTAGAAGCTCCGTGTGGACTGCAATCCAGCGGAGCTTTGTTTTTATTGAATGCTGCAACATCCAACTGGCACCCAGTATAAATACAAGCTGGCACCCACTTCAACCTTTTTCTTCGAATTATTTTTGTGTATACTGGCACCCATAAATAAACATGGAGATCAGTAATGGCAAGTGATAGCATCAATAACAAATCACAAAAGATGAGTGCACGAGTACCGCATGAGGTAGCTGATAACGTAGAGTTGTTAAAGGAACCGGGTGAAAATACGGCGCAATTTATCGTCACTGCGTTACAGGGTGAGATCAAGCGCCGACAGCGCAAAGCCAAAGCATCACCTGAGCAATAACTAACCAAGTGAATATTATTCACTGGGTTCAAATCAACTGTTACGGAAATCATTATGGTTGCCGCAGATGGGAAGGTATTAGGTATTGAGGAAATCCCAATACCTTCACAAGAGGGGTTACAATTAGTGCGTTTACTAACCAACCCTCTTAAAGATGGTAGCCTAACTGAACCTCTTAAAGAGGGGCAGTTAACCAATTGATTCAAAGCTGATTGACGCCAAAGGGTAGCATTCGCCGTGCTATCCTTTTCTTTTTGTACACCTCTAAATGAGTTGCGCAGATTTTGCGAGTAAATAGTATTTATGCACACAGCCGTTTGTGAGTAACTGCCAGTTACGCTCAAAGTTCGATAATCGGATATTGGATTTTGTATCGACGGATTTCGTCGGCACAAATAGCCACCAGCTTGCACACCGATATTTTCAGTGCTCAAATTATAAGCAGACTGCAAATTTGCAGCTTGATTAAATATCAATGGGTTAGGTAGCTGACCTGAAATAATCGGGGCAGCTAAAGAGTGACCATGCGCCAAATTTGGCGTCTGAATACATATCAATGGGTTGCGGTCTAAGCTCGAATTCGGGCTTTGGGTGGTCTTCATCACGCCACCTCTCGCAATTCTACTCCTTTCGCCGTATATCCCTGAACCCGAACACCTTCGACACGGTGGCGCTTTTTAGTCAGAAAGCGAATATGATCGGCATAGACATAGAGCCACTGACCATCGACAGCAATGCGTTCAAATGTTCTGAGTGGCTGTTTTGCATACTGGACAAATGGAGTAAACCTATTGATTTTACTTACTTCTTTTGTGCGCACCTCTTTCATGCCTTTTTCGTTATGTCTATAAACCCAGACATCATTTATTTTTCCTGTAATTTGACGGGTGCGAACCTTGATATAACCCAGCCGACGCATAAGTTTGCTGAACTCAGCGTCATTACGAATTAGCTTGCTCAGGTATTCCAACGGCTCATGCTTCCAGCCTTTAGCCTGATAACATTTCGCTAGTTCGTTATGGTGCTGCTTATTGAGAATGGTGTATTTATCTGGCTGGTGTGGGTTACGGCATAAAACCCAATTATCCGCAGCCTGTTTCCGCAGCTTTTGGTCAATCAGTAATGCGAACGTCGCTAAAGGTGTGCCATTTTTGCGAGCGTGATATTCAGAACTGATTGAAGCGATGATATTCAAGGCGTAGCTATCGACATCCTTTAGCTGGGCAAACCCATAATAATCTTTGTTTTCCAATGCGTTACTTGGGCATAACGTCGCGTGGTAGTCGAATGATGCTTTAGCCTTTCCAGTTAGCCCTGTATCGCACTCTGCATCATGAACCGATACCCCAGAATTTAACCAAACCAGCCCCTGACCGTTATGACGTAAGCCCAGATCAGTGAGTGTGCAAATACCTTTGTTAATTGCTGTCCAGTTACCTGATATAACCGCCTTACGGATAATTGAAATATCCTTCTGGCTAGTTTCAGAGTAAGCGAGTTCCTGACCGATTAAGGCCATATTTTTAGAGGTCATATTTTTACCCTGTCTTAATTAATTCGATTTTCGGCTATACGGGTTATTTACATTGTTTACTGTTGGCGGATTGCGTACCCACCAGAGCACATCACTTAATAACCACGAAACAGAATTACGCCCCAGAGGAACACGCTTAGGGAATTTGCCTTCCTCCTCTAATACCCAGCGACGAGAACGGGATAAACTGGAAAGGTGTTCACATTCTTTTTCTCTTATTCTGCGATCATATTTCTCACCATACTCATTTAAAATTGATTGGCGTTCTTGTGCTGTCGGTGAAGTAAATTTCATTACCATATTTTTATATTCTCCAAAATAAAAAACCCCGCGAGCGGGGAAAGGGATTAATTATAAGACCTTAATATTATTCAGACTTCCAAGTACCTTTTATCCATGCCTGAATCTCGGATAGTCGATAAACTTTAGTTTGTGGCCCAATTATTATTCTTGCAGGGAATTCCCCTTTTTTCTCCAGTAAGGCCCTCTGCTTCCATTTAATTGAAGTTAGCCATTCGCATTCTTTATCTTTGATTAGTCGATCAATCTTATCATCACACTCTAATTCTTCACGAGTTAATATATGTATCATAGCCTGACCTCATTTAACTAAAGAATCTAAATAACCAACTCACCAATAAAGCGCGTCTCTTTTCCTGTCCATATATTTACTTCGATTATATATTCCTGCAACACCATGCAATGTGTGACCTAATAACTGCTCAACTACATTATGTTCAAAGCCATTATCACTGAGATTGGTTGCCAGTACTCGGCGCATATCGTGAGCCGTCCATCTCTCTTGATGATTTAATCTTTTCCATATTCTTGAAATATTTGTACTTACTGATTTTTGCTCTATCTCAAAACCAATAACATACCCTCTATTTTTCGTTGATTGATTTAATAGCAATAACCAATCTTTTAAATTACTTGGAATTGGCCTGATGATTTCTTTTCCACTTTTACTGTGCTCTGGTGGCACTCGCCATATCTCATTTGAAAAATCCCATTCATTCCACTTTGAAAGTAATATTTCAGACAATCTACAACCGAATATAATTAAAAACCGAAGAATAATTCTGTTTTCATGTGAAATAATATGGTTGTCATATTCTTTGTTAACATAATGCCATACATCGCGTAATTCATCCGTTGTTAGCACTCTATCTCGTTTATTGGCTCTTTCACCCACATCACTCACGGTTAAATCATCTATTTCGTGACTAATTGCGTATTTTCTTACTCTACAAAATTTCAATGCCTGCTGTGAGGTTTTTAAAAGATACCCTGCTTGTACTGGTGCATTTCTTTTAATTTTATCAAAACAACTAACCCACATTGGTAGTGTGCATTCGCTTAATGGAATACTTCCAATCTCTGGATAAATATGCTTAGCAAAATAGCTTCTAATGGTAATTGCTGCCTTTCTTTTATTGATGGCGTAATTATTAAACCAATATTCTATGGCCTCTTCTACGGTCACTGGCTTTAATGTATCTTCTTTTATTATTTTTATCTGAATTCTTGGGTCTTTCCCCTCAGCTAACCATGCTCTGCATTTATCTCTTTGTTCTCTTGCGGCTTTAAGACCTAAATCAGGGTATTTGCCCAAGGTTAACCATATCGGTGCACTCTCTCGCCCATACAGACGGTAGAAGAAAACAAAACTGATTGTTCCCAGTTTACTTACCCTGATTGATAACCCATTCCCGTCTGCTATCGTCTGTTGTTTCTCAATAGGTTTACCGTATAAGGTTCTGAGTTTTCTATCACTGAGCTTATTGACCGCCATTAAGCGAGCCTCCTTTTATTTTGCAATACACATTGCAATACACAGAGTGGTGAAACAGTCAGAAAACACCAAAACAAATAGAAACCTTGAATTAGTATTTATTTTTTGTTTTCATCAAGTTGCAATAAACACGAACACACGTAGCCCCTTCTCATTTATAGAGTTTACATTTCCGGCTGTCACATCGCTTCGTCTGCCTACAGCGGATGTTGCTGATAATGACCGTTCTATCAGACGGTGGCATGGGTTATTTTTGATTCTGTCGGTACGCTCGAGGTAAGGAGTCCTGTCATAGCTCATACCGGCAGACGGCGATAACCCGGCGCAGGGGAAAATAAAATGCCACCAGTCCGTGTGCGTTGGGTACGCGATGAGAACGAAGTGGCAGCATGGGTTATTGCTTTAACCACTCAAGGGAATGGGTAAAGCAATATTGTGTTTAATTTCTGTCGGTTACTGATAGTTAAGGTTTATTCGCTTGTTTTGCTGTGGCGATGGGGTATGAGTTGTTGCAAATATGTTATTTTTTTGGAGGTGGTTATGCCTGATCTCGCATTGGAGGCATTTTTTCGCGAATTAGAAAAAACTCGCAATCCCAATGGCACCCCTGTGCTATGTGAACACCATGAGTCCATCAATCAGAACAGAACAAGAACGCTAACTGTTGTATTTGAAAATGAAGATGTACGGCATGATCTAAGAAAAAGAGCACATTTAATTTTAGAGCGAAAGAGTTCTGCCTCTAATTCCTTACCAAAGAAGCTACACCAATTGGGTTTTGAACATGATAGACTAATGTCTTCCGCAACCAAGAACAGCGAATGCTCAGTATATAAACTTACCAACCATTCTGGCTATGATGTAACACTTAATGCATATAAGACAGTTATACTACCGAGCTTTTCACCACTGGACCCATCTTACCTTAATCGTTTTAAAGAAAGGATGACTGAGAGAAAATATCAACACATCCGAGACAGCTTAAGAAATTACCAAAGCCCTGTACATTCTCCAGCAAGAAGTCCTCAGCCCGGTCCTTCTGGCCTACATTTACCATTTCAACAAGTTGTTCAGCAAGCAGGAACTTCTACTCAGCGGCAAACACGACAAATCGATGGTGCTGGCAGTGCTTTTCATCCCTATAGACGCCCTGATACGCAATCGCGTCAAAACAGCGGAGATTCTCAGCCAGGCAGAATTTGGCGCCCTTGGGAAAAGTAACCCCTGCAACCCCAGAATCATTTGCTCTGGGGTTTTAATGCGTCCCACTATTCAGCAAAAGAGGCTGCCTCTGTGTGCTGCGTTTTATCCTGCCAATGGTTTTCTATTGCTTCACTCATGCGCTTCATCCAGTCAGCTAGTTTCAATGCTGCCTCTTTTTCATTCTCAAATGAAGGCATATCATCAAACTGTATTGATGCTTTGAAATTGCCACCCAGCTCTTTTTCTATAACTAAGGTTTGCTCTAGCATGGTTGATTCAGTGTGGTGAATGACAGTGTATCTAGCCACGGATGATTGCTTCCGCCTGTTCTTTTCAAAGTAAATCAAATTGTATTGACTCAAACTTGATCGGACAGTTACCTATTTTTGGGGTGTCACTGTGAGTTTAGATTTGAGCTAAATTCTTTTCAGCCCAAGCTCGTTTTCCA
>NZ_NIBU01000089.1:0-7574 GCF_002632485.1 Xenorhabdus innexi
CGTGGTTTTGATTTATTGTTTGGCGACGATTATCAGATCATAAATGAAGCCTTTTTTCTATCTAAAAATAAACGGTTATTGCTTAAGATCCTGTCTATGATTCAGCCATCAAATATTAAAGGCAGTGAATACGACAGAGCGCGCTCCTAAAGCGTCGCGTCACGAAGTATTAACAGCTATATCAATGAATTTAATATTAGGGTGGGATATCGGTTTTAAGACAAAAGTTATTTGTTCGCAGAAGCAAGATTCTATTCAGGGCTGATACTGTTTAATCCTGAATAGAAACTTGCTTCTTTATTAATAACAAGTACTACCTTGTTATGTCGGACACTATCTTTTTGGATCAGGTAATTTTTGGTGACTGTTCTCTTTCAAAACAGTTGGCTTACATTAGCTACTTTTATAATGAAGGAAGCTCAGATAATGGCCAGCGAGCTTTCACAGTGACACCTAAATTTTCCTTTGTTCCGGTTGTCAAACGGATCATCCCGGCAAGCGCTATCATTGCCCCGTTATCAGTACAAAATTCAGGGCGGGCATAAAAAACTTCTCCCTGCAATTTTTCCGTCATATTTTGCATTCTGATGCGCAATGTCCGGTTTGCACTCACTCCTCCCGCCATAACCAGCCGTTTGAAACCAGTTTGCTCTAATGCACGTCTACACTTTATTACCAGAGTATCAACAACAGCATCTTCAAATGCGTGAGCAATATCTGCTCTGGTCTGCTTATCCTGTTCAGCATCACAACCAGTTATGTGATTACGAATCGTATTAGCTGCAAACGTTTTCAGACCGGAAAAGCTGAAATCTAACCCCGGACGATCTGTCATTGGACGGGGGAAAACAAAACGCTCTGCTGTGCCTTGTTCCGCTATACGGGAAAGAAGAGGGCCACCCGGGTAATCCAGCCCCAGTAGTTTTGCCGTCTTATCGAAAGCTTCACCAGCCGCATCATCAACCGACTCACCAAGCAGAGCATATTTGCCGATACCCGTCACGCTAATAAGCTGAGTATGACCACCGGAAACCAATAAAGCGACAAAAGGAAATTCAGGTTTCTTCTCTTCCAGCATAGGTGCTAATAAGTGCCCTTCCATATGATGAACAGGAATAGCCGGTACATCCCAGGCAAAAGCCAGTGAACGACCAATAGTTGCTCCAACCATCAGTGCTCCCACTAAACCCGGCCCAGCAGTGTAAGCAACAGCATCAATATCTTTACTTGTCAGGCCTGCTTCTTTCAAGGCAGCCTGAATCAGGGGAACTGTTTTACGGATATGATCACGGGATGCCAGTTCAGGCACAACGCCACCATAATCGGCATGTAGTTTTACCTGACTGTACAATTGATTGGCTAGCAGGCCGGATTTGTCATCATAAATTGCGATTCCAGTTTCATCGCAGGACGTTTCTATACCTAAAACTCGCATTGTACTTGTTATCTCGTCACGGTAGTTAAAGCAAAAATTAAAGCGGATGTCAGTGTATCACTATCTATTTACAACCACATCTGTCTATTTATAACCACACCTGTTTACAATCACTATTCAGATTTTGGGTATACGCATTTAACTCAATGACAGACAATAGATTCCATTTACATGCTGACTCTTTGTTCTGTTTAGTCTATAATCAGTCCCCTATTTGAATATCCAGTGTGGTTGAATGAATAACGTTGGCTTCAGATTGCTTGTTTTGCGTACAAAAAAGCAACCTACAACCTGCGACGTTGCGTGTTTCAATTTTCCACGGTACTTTACAAAGCCGTGTTCATTGAAGTAAAATTCCGCACCATTTTAAAGACGGCTGGCACTATCCCGCCAGCGACAAACCCGATTTCTATTGAGGTGAGAGGCACATGCCAGTAATTAAAGTACGTGAAAACGAGCCATTTGACGTAGCTCTGCGTCGCTTCAAGCGTTCTTGCGAAAAAGCAGGCGTATTAGCAGAAGTTCGTCGTCGTGAGTTCTATGAAAAACCAACGACTGAACGCAAACGCGCTAAAGCATCAGCAGTTAAGCGCCACGCTAAAAAGCTGGCTCGTGAAAACGCACGTCGCACTCGTTTGTACTAATCTTTGCGGCCCGTCCGCAAAGTGTTTGTTTTAACAAACTACTGCAGTTAAAGGCCGTGCTTTCCCAGAGAAAGCGCGGCTTATTCTCGTTCATCAACAGGCGTAAAAGGGCTTATGGCTGGACGAATTCCACGCGCATTTATCAATGACTTGTTAGCAAGAACCGATATCATTGATCTAATTGATGTCAGAGTGCCTCTCAAAAAGAAAGGTAAGAACCATCAGGCGTGTTGTCCTTTTCATAATGAGAAAACCCCTTCATTTACTGTTAATGGCGATAAACAGTTTTATCATTGCTTTGGTTGCGGAGCCCACGGTAATGCCATCGACTTCTTAATGAATTACGACAGGCTAGACTTTGTCGAATCCATAGAAGAGCTGGCAGCTATGCACGGGCTGGAAGTCCCTTACGAAGCAGGCTCAGGCGGCGGGCACATCGAACGTCACCAAAGGCAGAATCTTTATGAATTGATGGATAAGCTCAATAGTTTCTATCAATATTCACTGTCTGAACCAAGTGGGCAGCCAGCCCACCAATATCTGGCGCAACGTGGACTCAGTGAAGAAGTCATTAAGCGTTTTGCAATTGGTTTCGCCCCGGCAGGGTGGAATAATGCCCTTAAACAGTTTGCCCAAAATGAAGAGGCACGCAAGCTTCTCGATGATGCAGGCATGCTAGTCACTAATGATAGTGGCAATGTCTATGACCGTTTTCGTGGTCGAGTGATGTTTCCAATTCGCGATCGTCGTGGTCGTGTAATTGCCTTTGGTGGTAGGGTATTAGGAGACTCACTTCCCAAATATCTGAATTCACCTGAGACAGATATCTTCCATAAAGGTCGTCAACTCTATGGCCTTTATGAAGCACAACAAAACCGAAAATCGCCTTCAAGATTATTGGTAGTTGAAGGTTATATGGATGTCGTTGCACTGGCTCAGTTTGGCATTGATTATGCCGTAGCTTCGTTGGGAACATCGACAACAGCCGAGCATGTTCAGTTACTTTTCCGTACAACCGATAGTGTCATCTGTTGTTACGATGGAGACCGTGCAGGCCGTGATGCCGCATGGAGGACGCTGGAAACAGCATTACCTTATCTGAATGATGGCCGGCAATTACGTTTTATGTTCTTGCCTGATGGCGAAGATCCAGATTCACTAGTACGTAAAGAAGGGCGGGAAGTATTTGAACAGAGAATGGAAAAGACACTGACTCTGTCTGAATTCTTGTTTGATTCACTGTTGTTACAAGTTGATTTAAGTACCCCAGAAGGGGCAACCAAACTTAATTCACTTGCGATGCCACTGATTAGCCAGATTCCGGGCGAAGCATTGCGGCTTTACCTGCTAAAGGAACTAGGGAAACTGTTGGGCATACCTGATACTACACAATTGGAACGATCTCTGGCAAAACTTGTCAAAAAAGATACCAATACTTATCAGGCGCTAAAACTGAAACCAACAACAATGCGAATACTCATCGCATTGCTGGTACAGAATCCGCATTTAGCGACATTAGTCCCTTCATTACAGGGAATGTTTTCTGCTCAGATAGCGGGGCTACCGCTATTTATTGAGCTTGTCGACACATGTCTTGCTCAGCCGGGGTTAACAACCGGTCAGCTTTTGGAGCAATATCGCGATAATAAATACGCAAAACAGCTTGAAAAACTCGCCGCATGGAACGATATACAAGTAGAAGAAATCGCTGAAAAAACGTTTAGTGATGCGTTAAATCATCTTTTTGCATCAGCTTTAGATGAACGTTTCAAGTTTTTAATTGCTAAAGAAAGAACAGAAGGTCTGACGCCGGAAGAACGCGAAGAAGTTCGACTGATTACAGAGTCCGGCGCCAGAAAGTAAGATCCTGTTTAAAATGTAAGACAGAATCTGAATCTTGAACTATTTACGGCTTAAGTGCCGAATGAGGTAGGGAGATAACCCTACAGTTGCCGCTATTGAGGGCAGTGGCAATACAACGAAATGCCCCCTAAATGTTATTGTTGGCATATTTGTTTCGCCGACCGACACCAACCAATACTCTGAAGTGTGGATACCGTCTTATGGAGCAAAACCCGCAGTCACAGCTGAAGCTACTTGTCACCCGAGGTAAGGAGCAAGGCTATCTGACCTATGCTGAGGTCAATGACCATCTGCCGGAAGATATCGTCGATTCTGATCAGATAGAAGATATCATCCAAATGATCAATGACATGGGCATCCAGGTAATGGAAGAGGCACCTGATGCCGATGATCTCATGTTGGCAGAAAACACAAACGACACCGATGAAGATGCCGCAGAAGCAGCTGCGCAAGTGTTATCCAGTGTCGAGTCAGAAATCGGTCGTACAACTGACCCGGTACGCATGTACATGCGTGAAATGGGTACCGTTGAACTGCTGACTCGCGAAGGTGAGATTGACATTGCAAAACGCATTGAAGATGGCATCAACCAAGTACAGTGCTCCGTTGCCGAATACCCTGAAGCTATTACCTATCTGCTGGAACAGTACGACCATGTTGAAGCAGGTGAAAGCCGCCTGTCTGATCTAATTACCGGTTTTGTTGACCCTAACGCAGAAGAAGATCTCGCACCGACAGCCACTCACGTTGGTTCTGAACTACCTCAGGAAGAGCTGGATGATTCCGACGACGATGATGACGAAGAGCGGGATGATGATACTGACAGCGAAGATGATAACAGCATCGATCCAGAACTGGCCCGTCAGAAGTTTCAGGAGCTTCGTGAACAATATGAAGTTACTCGCCAGTCAATCAAAAGCTATGGTCGCAGCCACCCGAATACTGCCGCTGAAATTTTGACATTGTCTGAGGTATTCAAGCAGTTCCGCTTGGTGCCAAAACAGTTTGATTATCTGGTCAACAACATGCGTTCCATGATGGATCGAGTACGTTTTCAGGAACGTCTGATCATGAAGATGTGTGTTGAACAGTGCAAAATGCCGAAGAAAAACTTCATCACTCTGTTTTCTGGTAACGAAACAACTGAGACCTGGTTCACTGCTGCAAAAGCAATGAACAAGCCCTGGTCTGATAAACTGCCGGAAGTTGAAGATGAAATCATGCGCAGTCTGCAAAAACTGCGTCAGATTGAAGAAGAAACTGGCCTGACCATCGATCAAGTCAAAGATATCAACCGTCGCATGTCAATTGGTGAAGCAAAAGCCCGCCGAGCGAAGAAAGAAATGGTTGAAGCTAACTTACGTCTGGTTATTTCAATTGCCAAGAAATACACCAACCGTGGTCTGCAATTCCTTGACCTGATTCAGGAAGGTAATATCGGCCTGATGAAAGCGGTTGATAAATTCGAATATCGCCGTGGTTATAAGTTCTCAACTTATGCAACCTGGTGGATCCGTCAGGCTATTACCCGCTCCATTGCGGATCAGGCGCGTACTATTCGTATCCCTGTACATATGATTGAAACGATTAACAAACTTAATCGTATTTCTCGTCAGATGCTACAGGAAATGGGTCGTGAACCGTCACCGGAAGAGTTGGCAGAACGTATGCTGATGCCGGAAGACAAGATCCGCAAAGTGCTGAAAATAGCCAAAGAGCCAATTTCAATGGAAACCCCTGTTGGTGATGATGAAGATTCACATCTGGGCGATTTCATTGAAGATACAACGTTGGAACTGCCGCTGGATTCTGCTACGTCAGAAAGTCTGCGTTCAGCAACCCACGATGTACTGGCAGGGTTAACTGCACGTGAAGCGAAAGTCCTGCGTATGCGTTTTGGTATCGATATGAATACCGATCATACATTGGAAGAAGTTGGTAAGCAGTTTGACGTAACCCGCGAGCGTATCCGTCAGATCGAGGCGAAAGCGCTGCGCAAACTGCGTCATCCGAGCCGTTCAGAAGTATTACGTAGCTTCCTTGATGATTAATCAAAATATTTGCGAATAGGTCTGAAAAGCGTCTGTTTTGGCAGGCGCTTTTTTATTTCTCACGAACTTTTGTGTTTAACGAATAAAAGCCTGACATTCAAACAAAGCATTAAAACCAATGCGACGATACACGCCATTACCCTCACGGGAGGCTTCCAGATAGCAAGCCGTTGCGCCTCGTTCTCTGGCCTCATTCAATACATAATTAATTAATGCTGAAGCATATCCCCGCCTCATATTTTCTTTTACAGTACTGATATCATCAAGGCGGACAATATTATCGACTCTCGATAAAGTTAAAGCACAAACTGGCTTTTCATCGACATACAGAGCGTAATGCTGCAAACATTTCCCTGCTCTTAGCGCGGCCTGATGGCATTTCATATACTGCCCAGATATAGCGTCTCCAGTCTCAAATGCACTTTCAAGCGGTATCGCCCAATCAGGTAAACAATGGTCAACACACCTGATTTCATACTTTCCGCAATGCTCATCTTCCATCTGCCAGTTTGTTAAATCAAGCTCCATAACTGTCGTTATACTATCAGGATCAGCTACAAACCCAGTCTGTTCAATAACCGCCAAAATCTGACCAGAGGGTTGCACAGCGACAATCAGAAAAGGCACATTACCTTTCTCATCAAGTAACTGAATCCCTGATTTCAGCTCTTCTGTAATCTGAGCACTTTCATTAATAACCTGCAAAAAATTTAATGTATCTGCTTCAACACCGGTTATGTAAGCCCGAATGCCAGCCCCAATATGCCAGTGCATTTGGCTAATTGATGAAAAAAAGTAATCTTCCAGTTTACGATGAAACAAAATAGAAGTTGATAAGTTATATAGGCTCATATTGTTGAATCACGAAAATATTTTTATAGGAAAATAAAGAGCGGCCTGCAATTACAGAAAGTGCAGAACATCATCAACGAAAGTTTTCGCGCTCAAACAATAACCAAAAACCAGTAAATAACCAGAAAAATTAATCAAAAAGACAATCAGCATCACTAAAAAATAGTTTATAGAGTTTCAAAATAGTTTAAATATCTTAAAAGATCCTAATTTCTGTATATAAAACGCGCATATGAATTTTCGGGGCTAGACCTGATGCCACACAGTACCGTATAATCTCCCCACTTCACTGGCCCCTTAGCTCAGTGGTTAGAGCAGGCGACTCATAATCGCTTGGTCGCTGGTTCAAGTCCAGCAGGGGCCACCAGAATTATCAAGGGGTTGCATCAAAAGTGCGACCCCTTAGTTTTTTCTAGGATACCCATAGGATACCTTCCGGCAGTAGCATTATGTATAACCGATTAACATCGCTACGGTAATGAAGCGTTCTCGTATTTCCCTCTGTGACACTTATCACATTCCTTGAACATGAAGACACCTAGATAAATAACAAACAGATGGGTGATTATTCCTGCGGCTTGTCGCGCACTTTACGCTCAATGGGTTGACCATACGAATCAAAGTAACGGCTAGTACTACAGCCGTACGCCCCATTGTGGCATGATAACCCCTGACATTTTTTCCTGAACAATACGGGGAGGTGTTCAATGCACTTACCTATCAACACGT
>NZ_NIBU01000089.1:7674-10907 GCF_002632485.1 Xenorhabdus innexi
CATTTGTGCAACCGCAGTCACAGTCATGTTGTACGGTGGTAGCAATTTAGCCAGTGCGGCAGATTTACGTTCAGGTGAAATACGTGTCATTTTTTTCTCCATCAGCGTTGTTAATGAGGGTGACAACTATGCTGACAGAGAGGGGGTTCAATAAGCGAATCAGTAAAACAGTTTAACTTTTTGCGTTATATTCCATTAAACATCTTAAGGCGCTCTTGTTGCTCTTCACTTAAGTTAAATGCAAACTCTTCATGTTCTATTTGCCATGTACCAAAACTCATCAGGAACGCAATAGCAGGGTCTATCTTGTTTGCTGATTTCTTCTTATTCGGTTTAATGTTGGCGTTCGCGTCGGTTTCCATCACCACATTGGACATTGCCCACGCCAGCACCGGATCGCCGTTGTGACGAATAACTTTGCGGTTAACGAATACCTCGGCAGATTTTGCCACAGGGCTAAAGCGCATATAGGTTTGCGGGAAAGGTTCAACATCCAGCCCTGCACCCTGTAATTGGGTACGTAGATGCGTGGCGTTCCATGTGTCAAACCCCACCAGCTTGATATCAAACTGCTGACTGTCGTTGAGAATATCATCACGGATACGGTCATAATCAATGCAATCGCCTGTGGTGGTATGTATCCAGCCTGCTTGCGCCCATTGTCGATACACCGCCCGATTCTTATTGGCGGGATTTTGTAACTGTGCTTCGGGCAAGTAATGACGGGTCAGTAATAACAGTTCGTTATCCACGGGGAAGGTGTAGCAGATACTAGTGATATCCCCTGTTGAAGACAAATCCAGCCCAGCGTAACACTCCAGCCCTATGAGATCGTTTTCATCATAATCTTGCTGGCAGGCTTTCCATGCCCCTACGCCCATCCACGGGGTTTCACCCTGACACCAAATATTAAAGCGTTTGGTTAACATTTCTGTCCATTGTGAGGGAATACCACGGGCTTTCTGGATGATGTCATGCAAGGCGGCACTGTCTACCGATGCATCAAGATTAGGGTTAGCTTTTATCCAAAGGGAGTCATCATCAATCTCGTTCTCGTCATCCAATTCGTAAATCAGGGCAAACAGCGATTCATTTTGTTCTTCGCCATCCAGTATCTGACAACAATAATCATAATGCTGCTTACAGGCCGAAATAACATTACTGCCTGCGGTGGTGATGGCAAACAGGATACCTTCGGGGCGTGCGCCCATTCCCAGCTCAAGGGCAGAATAAACCGCGTTATCAGGGTGTAAGTGATACTCATCGACAATAGCGAGGCTGGGGTTAGTCCCTTCAATGGTGGCGGCTTTGGCGGCCAGCGGTTTTAACAAACTGTTGGTTTTCGAATAAGTGACTTTGTGTTGCTGGATAGCTACCCGTTTTTTCAACGGTTTTGATAACAGGCTCATCTGGCGGGCATCATCAAATACGATACGCGCCTGATCACGGCTGACGGCGGCGGTGTAAATATCCTGCTGCCCTTGCTCCATCACCAGAAACCAGTTAGCCAGTATTGCGGCAACGGTGGATTTCGCATTTTTGCGCGGCACCTGAATATAAGCACTCCGATACTTTCTGCGTCTGGTTGCCTTCATCTTAAAGCCAAACAGGTTAGCAAAGGCGAACTGTTGCCACGGCTCTAGAATGATGGGCTTACCGCGCAAATGACCTTTGACATGGGGACAAACACGGGAAAAGGCAATAAAACGCGTCACAACTTCAGAATCAAACGTATAAAGCGGGTTATTCAGGTCGTTAAAGTAGCGTTTTACTGCCTGTTTGACGCGTTTACAGGCCGGAATTTTACCGTTTTCGATATCAAATGCGTATTGTTCCCATGCGTTCATAGGCGATCCAGCTCGTCTTCTTCCTCGGTTTCCACCGGATTTTTACGCCGTGACACAGGATCAAAACCCAGCAATGACGACATTTTTATCATGATTTTTTCGGCATCGGCTTTGGCACTCAATGACGGGTTTCGGCTCTCACTGCCTTGGCTGTTAATGATGCTAAAGCCTCTGATATCAAGGTCTGCTACCGCTTTTCGGTAAATGGCATAGTTCACGCAATACAGTTCTAAATTGTTCCAGTCAGCGGCGTTCAGGTCTTCCCGCTCACTGAGAATTTTACCTTTGGCCTTCCATTGACTGGCTGCGATATCATTAAGGTAAGTTGGCGGTTTTGGCGCTCTTGCCATGATTTTTTCCTTGTTGTTTTATTTTCAAAAAAACTGCCGTGCGTAAAAATTGAAGGAGGGGGCGGTTCCGCTGGAAGGGACATTTGTCATTTTTGATACCCCCACCCCGTTATTTCGTTTCGTTATTATTCTTTTGATAACCAGCCCCGATACCTTGCTGCTTCGGTTTCCTGCTGCCGATAGATCCCCTGCTTGCGCTTCGCTTTAGTCATGGGGTCAGTCTGTACGGTTTTCCGGTTATGGCAGGTTTGGCATAACGCTTGATGATTGGATGCAGGCCAGAACAGCACATCAGCATCACCCTGTATCGGGATAATGTGATCCACAATGATGGCAGACGTGTAAATACCCTGCGGTAAGCAATGAACGCATAACGGATTAGCTTTCAGGTAGTGCAGCCGATAACGTCCCCATCGGTTACTGTAGCCACGTTGGGTTCGGGTGCCTCGTTGCTTATCCTGCTGGCGTCTGGCTTCCCGCTGGTGTTGCTCGCATCGGCCTGATTTCACCCGCTCGCGGCAGTATGGGTAGCTACATCGCTTTAAGGGCTGCCACGGCATTAGTAGACTCCCACATCACGATAGACTGACCACAGGGATTTAATGGTAAACGGGACTTCTTTTAGCTCAATATCGGTTGCCATTTCCCGATTTTCATACAGCAAACCGATATAAAGCAGGCAACCTACCTTGATTGCTGGCGTGAAGCTCAGGCCATTATCAAACCGCTTACCGATATGTTGCTGGCAGACTTCCAGAGCGGCTTCGGCGTAAGCGGTAAGGAGCGCATCATCAAGGGCGTCGCTTTCATCAATCCGGCAATGTTGTTTGATTTCACTGAGGGAAATTTCAATATCAGACATATTTCACGCCTCCCTTGCAAAGCAGTTCCAGACGGGTGTGTTTCGGATCAGGGATAACGGCAACGATGGCAAAGCTCTTGCCGTGGGTGCTGGCACCTTGATAGACAATGCGGTTTGTTGTGGTGATATCATCACGGTAACGCAGCCAGATACGCACCGTGGCTTCGGATAACA
>NZ_NIBU01000009.1 GCF_002632485.1 Xenorhabdus innexi
CATTTGTGCAACCGCAGTCACAGTCATGTTGTACGGTGGTAGCAATTTAGCCAGTGCGGCAGATTTACGTTCAGGTGAAATACGTGTCATTTTTTTCTCCATCAGCGTTGTTAATGAGGGTGACAACTATGCTGACAGAGAGGGCCCCCCTGAAATAACAAAATATAACGCCTGAAGATTACAGAATCATACCGCCGAACAGAAAACCGAATGTGACTGCCAGCGCAACAGCAATTGTACCCGGAATGAAAAATGGATGGTTAAAAACGAAACGTCCGATACGGGTTGTTCCGGTATCATCCATCTGTACTGCGGCAACTAAGGTTGGGTATGTCGGCAGAATGAACAGCCCGGAAACAGCAGAAAAAGAGGCAATTGCCGTCAGAGGAGTGACATGCAGCGCTAATGCCATTGGCATTAATGCCTTAGCTGTTGCTGCTTGTGAATACAATAAGGCTGAACAGAAAAAGAAGATAATAGCCAGCAGCCATGGTTGTGCATGAATCAGGCTACCAGCAGTTTCTTTGATCCAGCCAAGATTAGCCTGAACAAAAGTATCCCCGAGCCACGCTACACCCAGAATACAGATACAGGCACTCATGCCCGCCTTAAAAGTACTCGAATTCAGAATAGCGTCTGTATTGACGGAACAAATAATAGTGGTGAGCGTTGCGACACTCAGCATAATAATCAGAATCGCGTTAGTGGTATTCATCAGTGGTTTTTCCACTAATCCGACACTCGGGCTATTGATAACCGCATAAGTAATAATACTTATTACCCCTAATAGAAACAGCAGTACAGAGAGTTTAGCTTTTGGTTTGATATCTATTTTATGACTGCTACGCAGTTCAACTAGGCCATCAGCAAGGCGTTTTTGGTAAATAGGGTCATCAGATAATTTGGCATCGAAAAACCATGAAATAATGAACGACATCAAAATAACTGCAGCAAATGATGAGGGAATTATTACCATCAACATTTTAATATAACTAACGCCTTGCCCTTCCATAATAGAAGACATATAAACGACTGCAGCGGATATTGGTGAAGAAGTTAGCCCAATTTGTGCGGCTACGACAGCTGTTGATAATGGTCGGCATGGTTTAATACCTTGTTCTTTAGCTACTTCGGCTATTACGGGTTGCGTTGCTAAAGAGATATTCCCTGTTCCAGCCAACAGCGTCAAACAATAAGTAACTATTGGTGCGAGGATAGTGATATATTTCGGATTTCTACGCAATAATTTCTCTGTTTGTTGAATTAGATAATCTAGCCCCCCGGCGACTTGCATAGCAGAAATAGCAGAGATTACTCCCATGATAATTGAAATAACGTCAAATGGGATACTGCCTGGTTTTACGCCAAGACTGGCAAGGATTAAAACGCCAATTCCACCAGCAAAACCAATACCGATTCCCCCTAATCTTGCCCCCAGAAAAATGGCCAGCAGAACGATAGTTAATTCCACGGCTAGCATATTATGTACCCCTTGTATTTGTTATGTTGTGAAAATTTTTTGTTAAATTTTTGTGTCTTGGTAAGAAAGATGAAAATTTTTTATTATTTTTCCCGTCATCAGGATAGTTTTACTTTATATATGGAATTTTTATTTATCTGTTTTATAGAGATATTACATCATTAAATATTATTTTAATACAAGCTTTTTGTGTTTTTTTAAATATAAAGAACATTCTATGTTTGATATAAAAATAGTTGTAGTTAAAAAAGAGTTTCATTAAATAATGAGAGGTTATTCTAATGTGATGTTTGTGTTTTATTTGGTGTATAATATTGAAAGATATGTAATCATATTGGATTTCTATAATATGAACTATAATATAGCTCATATTAGTTTTTTTCCACTCAAATGAGAATGACCTTGAAAATAATGATTAACATTAATTGATAATTTTGCCAAAAACAGCTAAGGAAATGGGAACAGTAATAACCGAAAGTATTGTACTTAACATTACGGAGAAAGCTGCTTTTTCAGGGTGTAAATTAAGATTGCTTGCAATAACAACTACATTACCAGCCATAGGAGTGGCTAACATTAATGCTATTACAACTAGTAAGTCATTAGGAACTGCAATGATATAATAAAAGAGTGATATTCCAGCAGTAGGATATATTATGTGCTTCCATAAGATGGAGAAAAAAGAAAATTTCCAATCAATCTCTATCTTATTAAAAGACGATAGAGTGATTCCAATAACCATCATACCAAGAATACTATAAGCACCTTTGAAATTCTCTAGTGTGGAAATCAGAATGGAGTTTAATATTATATCACTGCCTTTGAAAAATACACCTAAAATTGCAGAATAAATGATTGGTAATTTAGTGATTTTTATTAGACATTCTTTTGTTGTTAAATGTCCTTTGGCTGTAATAAAATAACCTACTGTAAATTCATATAGATTGATACCTATTATGATGAATATAGTGATAGCTATTTGGTTGGGATTAAAAATAGCAAAAGCTATAGGCAATGCAAAATAACCCGTATTACCTGTTCCTCCCGCAAATCCAAAGAGATTGGCTTTATTACAATCCCATAATTTTTTCCCTATTGAAAAAGCGATGAATGCAGAAAGTGATGCTATTAAAAAACTTGCAATTGAATATGAAAAATATGTTAAATTTGAAGGTGACTGTATTATTGAAATAAAAATAACAACAGGGGAAATAATGTATATTAACAATGATGAGATATCTTTTGTTTTTAAATCCAATTTTTTACCAATAAAAAAACCTAATAATGTAATAAATATTAACAGTAATACTCTAAGTGTAATTTCAAAAAACATAAATCACCCGAAATTTTATAAGATATTAAGCCTACAATATTAGTAGGCTTATAGCTTCAGAAAGTCAATTCTAGCATAGTCGCTGTTGGAATTATGGATGAACCATAACACCGTTGAAGCCAGCGCTCACCTTTGACTTCTCCCCTACCATGAACGCATCTTAAGTTATTGAAAACAACAAGATCTCCAGGAGTCCATTCTTGAATGAAAACGACTTTTTCAATGGCGTCATGTAAGCTAGCTAATGCTTTTCGCGCTCTTTCGTTTATACCGACTGTATTATGAAATGCTACTTTCATCTCATAAACTCCATCAATACGATCTAGAACAGATGTATTAACCTTCTTTAAATTAACATTAAATGTAGCGGGAGCAGTATGAACATATAACTTACTCATTAATGTTTCTATTTCATCGTTAGAGATTTTTTCTAGGGCTTCACTAAGTGAGGCTAATTTTGTGCCTGTTTTATATTTATCAGCCAGACACATTAATGATAATGTTTGTGGTCTAAGGTTTCTATTTAAATAGGCTGCATCAGTATGATAGTCAAATTCTACTGTCCCATTACTGGATGGTATATTCTCTTTAGATTTAACAGGAACAATTTCGTGGACAAGCGCTCCATCTTTTTCTTCTTTGTATGAGAACGGATTGAAACCTAATGCGTTACTTATTCCGAGAATACTAAGCTCTGAGATAATTCCTTTTTCTTTTGAAACAGCTCCATCAGTTGGTATGGCAGGTATATTTTTATCTATAGGAATATTAGATAATTGTACATATCCTTTTCCGTAATTAATTTCATCGCGAATTTCTTGAATGTTAGGTAAGAATTTTTCAGAAATTTTTTTGCTATTAATTATTAATTCTTTACTTATCTCTTTTTTGTTTTCAATTATTCCGTAAAGTTCACTTTGCCATAATTCACATGTTTCACGAGGTATTGTTATCTTCACTGAATCATCCTTCTTGTTAATATATTTTATTCGTATTTGTTTTTTTATAATACAATAAATATTGTTTCTTTAAAATGAAAAATAACAGATGGTGTATAATAATTTTTATTATGAAAATTTAAATAATATTGTTTAATTTGCACCTCTTAATTTTAACGTGATTTGATTATTTTCTACATGAAATGTTTTTTATTGTTAATTGTTATGTACTGCTGAATTAGCACGTTAAATACAATCGGGGTTATGTATTAAATGATTAGATGTTAGTGTTAAAAATAATGTTCACGTCCAATAAAAGTGCCTATCACTTTATCGTGCATTTCCACCGATTTTGAATAACCCTGGATTTTTCTATTCAACCTTTTTATTCGGGTACGGTGCGTTAAGTTCATTCTCTCTATAAGCTGAGTAAACGTCTTTCCAGCCAAGTGTTTTTCCTCGAAAAGACTGTCATAAGCCGCATAGTTATCTGTGCAGTAAAATCGAATATTAAAAGGGGATAAGAGGGCAAGCAGCTTGTCTAATGTGTTTCTACTGCGATCGCCAAAAACGTGGGCCATTATTCGCTTCAGGCGGGGTTCCCAGCATACCAAAGCCAGCGTTGATGTTGCTTGTTCCCCACAAACGACCATTGCTCATCTGTAGCGGTCAAGCACGGTGATTCACAGACGATTGGACGGCACGCCAAAATTAAGGTAAACAATATCACAAACTGCATTCAGATCATCAACTGGCTCTGTTTTGAGATACCTCGCTACTTGCAGCTGTCTCTTGGTCACATTTTAGAGATCAAGAGACTTGGCCAGTAAATAACCTTCAACGAGGGTCTGTAGCATAAACCAGCCTTCCCACAGCCTTTCCCACCCAACGCGACCGTTACGTTTCGAATCATACCAGCCAGCGAGTTTACCCAGACTGATATAGGCCCAGTAGAGGCTTGAGGCTGTTTTAGGGGGCTTTGCCTTCTCCTGCTTCGACCAGAGTAACCTCCACGCCAGTGGACTCAGGAGCGTTTCACAACTTTGCTGTTCCGCTTCTTTCCTGTTCAAGCCAAGATAGCGCAGTTGATGGAGCCGTACGGCGATAAACGCGAGTATGACAACCATTTTTTCTAGGTTATCCTTACTTTGCATTCGCAACCCTTCAACCTGCGTCCCGCTGCTTTTCCACGCCTTGTGGAACTCCTCAATCAGCCAGCGTTTTTCATAGTAATCCAGTATCCGTTTGGCCTCTTCCTGATTGTGCACGGGTTCTGACGTCAGCAGGTGCCAACAAAGGGCTTTATCATGGCTGATTTCCTGACAGGACACCTAGTACAGCGCGATCGACGCGCCGGGTTTTTGAACCGGCCTTTTGACGGTCACAGGGGCATAACGGACTTCACAAATAGCCTCGCGCGCCTTGCGATCACCACGCTGGGCAACGTGAACCCTTCTTTCTCCCGCAGGCTGTAAAGCCTCGTTAAAGGTGTACAACGTTTCTTCACTTTCTTCCAGACGGCGGTCTTGCATTGAGCGGATAACAAAACGATGTTGATTCATGACCTTATAGGTCAGATATTCAATGACATCTGACTCACGATCACAGACGCTAATGACCTTCGCCCTATCGGGACCCAGACGGGCTGCCATTGCCCGTGAAGACACTTCCCACTTATGGCTTTCTTTTTCCTTATAAGCGCGGCTATGACGTTGTTTTTTGTTGCTATAATCCCTGATTTCTCTCACCCAGCGTTTTTGCTCAATCACCCCAACAACGTGTTGTTGACCCGGCGAAAAAAGCAGGACTGAGTGCGCCAGCATCCCCGTGGGTTTTGGGTGGGAAGAGGTATACCCCATCTCATCCCTGACGGTCTCGTGCGTGAAACTCAGTGTGGTGGTATAGCAGAATCAATATAATCAGACATAGGTTACATGCTCTGTAAACAGTTCATCAAGAGAATATCGTTCTCGCCTTCTTATCGCTTTTGTTTCCGACCATTTGTTTTCGATAGGATTTAAATCTGGGCTGTAAGGGGGAAACCATTCTAACTGGCACCCGTGATCGGCTATCGCTTGTAACGTATCACACCGTTTATGGAAAGAGGTATTATCCATCACAATCACGGCACCCTTTGGGATCTTCGGCAACAAACCTTGTGTCATCCAGGCATGAAACACATTCGCATTAATGTTTCCGGCAAACAAACTTAAGGTCACAAAGGTATTTTTAATGATGGCACCAATGGCATTAATGCGACCTTTGTGCTGCCAGTCATGTAAACCAAAACAGCGCGTCCCTTTTAACGAATAACCATGCGTACGTGGCATGGACTGCTCAAAGCCGCTTTCGTCCAGATAAACAATCGGTTTGCCCGCCTGCTCATGATGGCGGATACGCTCACTAAATACCTGACGCGCGTGTTCGTCAGCGGCGGGGTGTTTTAGTGTTTTTTTTGGCGGTTATTCTGAGTTGTTTCAAGGCGTAATGGATGGCGGATTGTGAGACCCCCAGATGTTTTGCTCTTTCCCATTGATAATCATCGGGATAACTGTTGACATCGGCGAGCAGTGTCTCGTCACTGATTTTTGTGGGAGCTTTATCACGTGTCATACAGGGCTCTATTTTGTTGCACCACCGAAATAGGGTGCGGATAGAGACCTCAAAGTGGTCGCTTGTTTGCTCGAAGGTCAACGCATGTTTGTCTTTGTATGCCAGTACTCTTTTTCGAAAATCCAGACTGTAACCCATCTCAATTCCGCCTTGTTATTATCAGTCACAGACATTATGCCATAGTGTTGTGATTCTGCTATATCTTCCAGTGCGAGCAGGCAATTATAGGATTTGTCCTGCTCCGCCGTGGCAGCAAAGCCCGCCTCTGCTATCGACCCAGCGTCAATATTTCCATTACGAATAAAGCGGTAAGCCGCTTCAATATCGGCCGGTGTTTTTAGCGATTGCACAATCGATTGTCCTATATGATTAGCGAGCGATGATGTGAACTTAACCAAGCGTTTTGTCCGTCGGTGCTCGCCCAGATCCGCCTGGGAGAATGTGTCTTTTGCCCATTGTTCCGCATCCGTTAAAAACATGCCAGCTTACCTTAATTTATGGTTTTGTCCTGAGAGCTATCATTTAGGCAAACGTTCCAAAAATCCCTCAATTTTTATTGAAGGATTTGTGTATAAGAGACAGCTACTTGCAGCGGGGGTGTTCATTGTGTTAATCCAAGTAATGGCTTAAAAAGGCACGCTTCCGGTTGGAATAGCGTGCCTTAAAAATTAAGACGAACTCGTTATTATAATCACTTACTTACTCATGAATAGTTAGTCTTCAAAACGTTTTGCTTTATAAGTTGGATTTTTCAGGTTCTCAACAGAGAAAATATCATCTAATTCCGTTTCTGTCAGCAGACCACGCTCCAGAACAACTTCCCGGACGCTTTTACCGGTTTCTGCACAGATCTTACCTACGATATCGCCATTATGGTGACCGATGAATGGGTTCAGGTAGGTTACGATACCAATAGAGTTAAAGACAAAGCTTTCACATACTTCTTTATTGGCTGTAATACCGTTAACGCATTTTTCAACCAGATTACGACACGCGTTGCTCAGGATCGTAATGGATTCAAACATCGCCTGACCAATAGCAGGTTCCATAACGTTCAGCTGCAACTGACCAGCTTCTGCTGCCATAGTGATGCAGGTATCGTTACCGATAACTTTAAAGCAGACCTGATTCACAACTTCTGGAACAACCGGATTCACTTTGGCTGGCATGATGGAAGAGCCTGCCTGCAATTCCGGCAGATTGATTTCGTTCAGACCAGCCCGCGGGCCGGAAGATAGCAGACGCAGGTCATTACAGATTTTAGACATCTTAACAGCCAGACGTTTCAGGGCGCTGTGAACCATAACATAAGCACCACAGTCAGAAGTTGCTTCAATCAAATCTTCTGCTGGTATACAAGGCAAGCCGGTTACTTCTGCCAGTTTTTCAACTGCCAGTTTCTGATAACCCGGTGCTGTGTTCAGGCCGGTACCGATAGCGGTTGCCCCAAGGTTCACTTCCAACAGCAATTCTGCGGTACGGGTGATACTTTTAATTTCTTCTTTTAATAACATGGCGAAAGCACGGAATTCCTGACCCAGAGTCATAGGTACCGCGTCTTGCAATTGAGTACGACCCATTTTCAGGATATCGTCGAACTCGATACCTTTTTTGTCGAAGCCCGCTTTTAATAATTCGATTGAATCGATCAACTTCATGATTGAGTTGTAAACAGCAATGCGGAAACCGGTAGGGTAGGCATCGTTAGTTGACTGACTCTTGTTCAGATGGTCATTCGGGTTCAGATGCTCATATTCGCCTTTTTGGTGACCCATCAATTCAAGACCGATATTTGCCAGTACCTCATTCGTATTCATGTTCAGCGAGGTACCTGCACCACCCTGAAAGACATCAACAGGGAACTGATCCATACATTTGCCAGTGTTAAGCAGCTCATCACATGCTTTAACAATAACATCGGCAATTTTGCCGGGAATGGTATGGAGTTCTTTGTTTGCCAGTGCTGCCGCTTTCTTCACCATGACCATGCCGCGAATGAATTCAGGAACGTCATTGATGGAACGGTCACTAATATAGAAGTTTTCAATCGCACGTAGAGTGTGAATACCGTAATAGGCTTCAGCAGGGACTTCACGTTTACCTAACAGGTCTTCTTCGATACGAATGTTGTTTGACATGAGAACCTTCTTAAATTGGATACGTTTTACTGTTTGTTATATGTTTGTTGAGATAATGTTGCCGACAGCAATTGCTGTGATATTAGGTGATTACCACGAAATTGCTGGCGCGATCATATGTGGATTTGTCAGAAATGCCTTGAACCTGGATCACTTTATAGTACGATTTTACTAATGAAATGACATATGTGTGACTGAGGTCACGGTTACTCAGGGAAAAAGTCAAATGTCCTAAGTATTGAAAACCGTTATTGTTATCCCCATATATGTTATCCATACAAGCTAGTCATCTATAGATGTTGCTATCAATGAGCAGGGTTATAAACGCTATCTGTGGTAATAAAAATGCGTTGGTTGTATACACTGCGCCTAAAGCAGGTGAGAATACCAGCTTATATCCTTCATCTTTCAGGTGCCTCATTTTAGGCTACCTCATTTTAAGTTGCTTCAACTTAATTTGTTTCAACTTAACTTTTTTCAACTTTCTATATTCTTCAATTACAGGAGAACAACGTGCGCTGGTTTCCTCTTATCCTGATCTGTTTGCTGGTTTATATCGAGTCAGTTCTGTTTGTCCGCATCGCGTCTGAAGTCGGTGTTTTACTAACGCTGTTACTGGTCGTTCTGACTTCCTGTGTTGGTATTTCTCTGGTACGTAATCAGGGCATAAAGAACTTTATGTCAATGCAGCAGAAAATTGCTGCCGGAGAAAGCCCCGCTGAAGAAGCAATCAAAAGTGTGTCTTTGGTCATGGCGGGTTTCCTGTTAATACTTCCCGGCTTTTTTACCGATTTTCTCGGACTGTTATTGTTGTTATCACCTGTACAAAAATTACTGACAGCAAAATTACTGCCTCATCTGACTTTTTACCGCCCGAATGTTCGTGGAGGATATGGGCAGGATAGTAACCGTGGTCAGACCTTTGAAGGAGAGTATGAGCGCAGACAGGATGATGCTTCTTACACCATTACTCAGGATGATCAAAAAAATCAGGATGAGCATGATAATGGTCATAATAAGAAATAACTTCAGCTCATATTGTCTGAGATCATCACAGGTAAATAAAAAAGTGAAATATTTTTTGCTATCCCCCCTTGAAGTACGGCCTATAAGCCCCAACTTGTAGCTTCATGGTACTGGTTCTGTTGGGTTCTGGTATCAATCCTCTTACCTGATATGGACTTTATTTATAGGAGATCTATCAATGAAAATTCGTCCATTACACGACCGTGTTATCGTCAAACGTCAAGAAGTTGAGTCAAAATCTGCTGGTGGAATCGTTCTGACCGGTTCAGCTGCGGGCAAATCTACCCGTGGGGAAGTTCTTGCTGTTGGCAATGGTCGCATCCTGGAAAGCGGCGAAGTTAAAGCTCTGGATGTTAAAGTGGGTGATATCGTTATTTTTAATGAAGGTTACGGTGTTAAAACAGAGAAGGTCGATAACGAAGAAGTATTGATCATGTCTGAAAGCGATATTCTGGCAATTGTTGAAGCGTAATTGAAAATCTTACGCTTAGATCTTCTTAACTGAACGAATTTAAAGGAAAGATACAATGGCAGCTAAAGACGTAAAATTTGGTAATGATGCTCGCAGCAAAATGTTGCGCGGTGTGAATGTACTGGCTGATGCAGTTAAAGTGACTCTGGGTCCTAAAGGCCGTAATGTTGTTTTGGATAAATCTTTTGGTGCACCTGTAATTACTAAAGACGGTGTTTCTGTAGCTCGTGAAATCGAATTAGAAGACAAATTCGAAAACATGGGTGCACAGATGGTTAAAGAAGTTGCTTCTAAAGCCAACGATGCAGCGGGTGATGGTACAACTACTGCAACCGTACTGGCTCAAGCGATCGTCACCGAAGGTCTGAAAGCCGTTGCTGCTGGCATGAACCCAATGGATCTGAAACGTGGTATCGATAAAGCAGTTATTTCTGCCGTTGAAGAGCTGAAAAAACTGTCCGTACCTTGCTCTGATTCCACTGCAATTGCACAGGTTGCTACAATCTCTGCAAACGCCGACGAAACAGTAGGTAAACTGATCGCAGAAGCGATGGATAAAGTCGGTAAAGAAGGTGTAATCACCGTTGAAGAAGGTACTGGTCTGGAAGACGAACTGGATGTTGTTGAAGGTATGCAGTTCGACCGTGGTTACCTGTCTCCTTATTTCATCAACAAACCAGAATCAGGTTCTGTTGAACTGGAAAACCCATACATCCTGCTGGTTGATAAAAAAATCTCCAACATCCGTGAACTGTTGCCAGTTCTTGAAGGTGTAGCTAAAGCAAGCAAGTCTCTGGTGATTATCGCTGAAGATGTTGAAGGTGAAGCACTGGCTACTCTGGTTGTGAACAACATGCGTGGTATCGTGAAAGTTGCAGCGGTTAAAGCACCTGGTTTTGGTGATCGCCGTAAAGCAATGTTGCAGGATATCGCTATCCTGACTAACGGTACTGTTATCTCTGAAGAGATCGGTCTGGAGCTGGAAAAAGCAACTCTGGAAGATCTGGGTCAGGCAAAACGTGTTGTTATCAACAAAGACACGACTACCATCATTGATGGCGTAGGCGAAGCAAGCGCAATTGAAGCGCGTGTTGGTCAAATCCGCCAGCAGATCGAAGAATCAACTTCTGACTATGACCGTGAAAAACTGCAGGAGCGCGTAGCGAAACTGGCAGGCGGTGTTGCAGTAATCAAAGTTGGTGCGGCAACTGAAGTTGAAATGAAAGAAAAACGTGCACGTGTTGACGATGCACTGCATGCAACCCGTGCAGCGGTAGAAGAAGGTGTTGTTGCTGGTGGTGGTGTGGCGCTGGTTCGCGTTGCAGGGGCTATCACAAGCCTGACTGGTGACAATGAAGATCAGAACGTTGGTATCCGTGTTGCACTGCGTGCAATGGAAGCGCCAATGCGTCAGATCGTAGAAAACGCAGGCGAAGAACCATCTGTTGTTGTGAACAACGTGAAAGCGGATCAGGGCAACCAAGGTTATAACGCTGCAACTGAACAGTACGGCGACATGATCGAGATGGGTATTCTGGACCCAACTAAAGTAACCCGTTCTGCACTGCAATTCGCAGCATCTATCGCTGGTCTGATGATCACGACTGAAGCTATGATCACTGAACTGCCAAAAGATGACAAAGTTGACTTAGGTGCAGCTGGTGGCATGGGCGGTATGGGTGGAATGGGCGGCATGATGTAATGCTGTTCACCCTGATGATGGAATTTTCCGTCTATTAGGTAAAGACTTTGAAGGCGGGCAGATTTTTCTGCTCGCCTTTTTACTTTCTTCTGTTAATAGAATACAAAAGATTAAATTTATCGATCGTAATCGAAATAAACATAATCAACGAGGGAGAGGAAAGACATGCGAATAAAACTTTTGCTCAGCGTATCGGTGTTGTTGTTAGCGGGATGCTCAACGAATAATCAATTAACTTCAGCGGGTTCCGGTGTGCGTTTTGTGGATACTCAACCGGGTAACGAATGCCAGCGGTTAGGCGAAGTGACCGGAACTCAAAGTAACTGGCTCAATGGCGTTGGAAATGAAAGCAGTTCCATGCGTGGTGCAGCTAATGATTTGCGTAATAAAGCGGCTGCAATGGGTGGAAACGTTATATATGGCGTGAATAGTCCGTCAGAGGGGCTGTTAAATAGCTTTATTCCTCTCGACAGTAAAATAGTTGGTCAAGTTTATAAATGTCCTTGATTTTACTTGATAAATAGCATGTTGCATTTGGGCAATGCCCAGAAAAACAGCCCATAATATGGTGAGCTGGCTGTCAGAGTTTCTGAGCACTGCCTATTGCGAAAAGTATATGATGGTTAATTATTTTTTAACCCTAAATCCAACGGCGTTTTGCTTGGTTCGCCACCGATTTCCCTTGTCAGACACGGCACCAGATAGCCGGAGACTTTGGTTAATAGCTCCCGCATAATCGCTTTTGCCTCTTCATCACTGATAAGAAAGTGTGCTGCGCCTTGTACTTTATCCAACACATGGATGTAATAAGGCAAAATACCGGCATCAAATAACGAATTACTTAAATCAGCCAGTATATCGGCATCATTATTCACGCCACGCAGCATAACACTCTGGTTCAACAGGGTGACTCCAGTCTGTTTCAACCGCATCATGCTTTCCCGGAATGCGTCATCAATCTCATTTGCATGATTAATATGGGTGACCATGACGACCTGCAAACTGGATTGTGCCAAGCGATTACACAGTGAGAGAGTCACCCTGTCAGGAATTACAACAGGTAAACGGGTATGAATACGCAACCGTTTAATATGAGGAATGGACTCAAGATGAGTAATTAACCAATCCAGCTCATGATCCTTTGCCATCAAAGGGTCACCACCAGAAAAAATAATCTCATTAAGCTCAGTATGTTGCTCAATATAGTCCAGTGCTGATTGCCAGTTATTTTTATTTCCCTTGTTATCTTCATAAGGGAAATGGCGGCGGAAGCAGTAACGACAGTTTACTGCGCAACCGCCTTTAACCATTAATAAAGCACGGTTGCGATACTTGTGCAGCAATCCGGGAACAACCGGATGCTGTTCATCTAATGGATCGGTGGAAAAACCCTCTGGAGTATTAAACTCTTCTCGTGCAGTTAAAACCTGTAGTAATAAGGGATCTCTTGGGTCACCTTTTTTCATTCGTGATACAAATGCTCTTGGCACACGCAAAGGAAACAGGCGTCGCGCCTCATTACCTTCTTTCAATAAAGCGTGCGTGTTCAGCGATAACAATTGCAACAACTCATTGGGATCAGTGATAACATCGGTAAGTTGTTGTAGCCAGACTTCTCTGGCAGGGTGAATATGGGTTATAATGTGTGCCATTTTTTGGCTAAGCCATTTCGTTAAAAATTAGAGGATCTCCATGGCTACTTATAGTACCAATGAATTCCGTTCAGGTCTTAAAATCATGTTAGATGGCGAGCCGTGCGCTATTCTTGACAGTGAGTTTGTTAAACCAGGTAAAGGGCAGGCGTTTGCCCGCGTTCGTATTCGTAAGTTAATTTCTGGCAAACTACTGGAAAAAACTTTTAAATCAACAGATTCCGTTGAAAGTGCAGATGTTATGGATGTCAATTTGACTTACCTGTACAACGACGGTGAATTCTGGCATTTCATGAACAACGAAACTTTCGAGCAGTTAGCTGCGGATGAGAAAGCCGTTGGTGACAATGCAAAATGGCTGATCGATCAGGCAGAATGTGTTCTGACTCTGTGGGATGGCCGTCCTATCGCTGTTACTCCACCAAACTTTGTTGAGCTGGAAATCGTTGATACCGATCCAGGTCTGAAAGGTGATACTGCGGGTACTGGTGGTAAACCTGCTACTCTCAGCACGGGTGCAGTAGTAAAAGTACCTCTGTTTGTGCAGATCGGTGAAGTTATCAAAGTTGATACCCGTTCTAACGAATACGTTTCTCGCGTGAAATAATCTCGCGTTGTTATTTTAAAAAAACCGCAGCCTCTTCGTCCAGTGATTGCGGTTTTTTTATTGTCCCAGATTTTGCTATGTATTGTTGCTCTTTGAGCAGATAGTTATAATCCTGTTTCATTTCCTATCGTTATCCGGGACGACTCGGATCAACGCCATCTCATTGGGGACGACCCCACTTTTATTGGACAGTTTATTCATTGAACTGCTTCCATTAGGTATAGGGTAAAAAGCATGTCTTGGTTGATACTTCTCATTGCAGGTTTATTTGAAGTTGTATGGGCTGTGGGACTGAAATATACACAGGGGTTTTCCCGTTTAGTGCCGAGCTTAGTCACTGTCAGTGCGATGGCTGTTAGTGTAGGGTTACTGGCTTATGCTATGAAAAATCTACCGACAGGAACAGCCTATGCTGTGTGGACAGGAATTGGGGCAGTAGGTACAGCGATTTTTGGTATTATCATCTTGGGTGAGTCTGCTAATCCTGCCAGAATATTAAGCCTTGGGCTGATTATCGTTGGCATTATCGGTTTAAAACTTGCCAGTTGATCACCTGTCATCATTTGATTTATCGCTAAATAAAACCCAGCATCATGCTGGGTTTTATTTTGTTTACTTTTTTTCATAACGGGAAGGCCATATCTCTTCCGGTGTCAGCCCCAGAGCGGCTGCGATTAAACGCTCCCCTTTCGGCCAGTGACGTTGCAGAGCATTCGCAAGAGTTGACGATGCCAGCCCCGCAGTACGTGAGACTTCCGAGAGTGTTGTGCCACGTTTTTTCAATTCAGCAATGATATCGGCGGAGTGCCAATCTTTATTTTCCATTTTTAATTTCTCCGGTTACCTGTCATTTTTCAATTAAAAAGAAATGATTTATCAGTAGACTATGAGTCACACATAATAACATAAATTAGATTTAAATGTGACTCATAGTCCGTGGTCGGATAAGTAACACGAATCGATACTTATCGGATGAAAAAACCTAACAACATCAAATCCCTCTTCGGGCAAAGGATCAGATATCTCAGGAGAGAAGCCGGGATGTCTCAGGAGGCTTTTGCCGATAAATGTGGTTTGGATCGAACCTATGTCAGCGGTATTGAGCGCGGAGTCAGAAATCCTACCTTAGAAATTATTTATGTTATTGCGAATGGGTTACAGATTGAACTGAATGAGTTATTTGATTTTGACGCCTCTGTCTCTTCCGGTTAGCGTCTCTTTCGGTTAAATAGTTCGCGATGCTATTTCTTATTTCATTCTGAAAGTGAAGTTTTATTGATTTTGCAGTTCTATCGCCTTTGAGCATATACAACTGGCTCAAAGGTGATTTTTTCTCTGTAAGAACGCTTTATCAGTGCTCAGTCTCACCAATATTTTTCAGGGCATCAATGACCATCTGCCAAAATTTGGCCTGATCCAGTTTCACAGCAACTTGAGTATGGCAGTCCTCTGGAGGAGGGAAACGGAAATCAGCGACAGTCATACCGGTTGTTAATATTCCACTCATTTCGATATTAACCGGAACTTTTTGTGTAGTCATAACACTGGGATCAATAACATAAGCGACAGCACAAGGATCATGGACAGGGGGGTAGCTGAAACCCTGCGATGCCCGATAACTTTCCCCATAAAATTGCAGTGCGTCCAGAACAAACTTAGCAGAGCGTGTGTTTATTTTGGAAATTGCCTCAGTGACTTCGGGTGTTGCCTGAGCCTGATGAGTGAGATCTAATCCGACCATGGTCAGTGGCCATTTCTCATTGAAAACAATATAAGCAGCTTCCGGGTCGATTAATATATTGAATTCGGCAACGGCACTTCTGTTACCTTTATGGTAGCCCCCTCCCATTAGTACAACTTCTTTTACCCGCTCCACGATTTGTGGTGCCTTACGTGCTGCAAGGGCAATATTAGTCAGGCCTGCGGTCGGGACTAATGTCACGCTTTTAGGCGGGTGCTCCATGATGATATCGATAATTAAATCAACGGCATGACGGGAGTCCAGTTCCATTTCCGGTTCAGGTAATACAGGGCCATCCAACCCTGTTTCTCCATGAATATGAGGAGCCGTCATGATTTCTCTGACTAAGGGGCGATGGCAACCGGCAGCAAAAGGGACATTATGGATATTAGCGATACGGGCAACGGAAAGCGCATTACGGGTAACTTTATCTAAAGTCTGGTTACCCACAACGGTTGTGACTGCTAAGAGTTCGATATCCGGGTTGCCATGAGCAAGCAGCATAGCAATAGCATCATCATGACCAGGGTCGCAATCGAGAATAATTTTCTTGGGAATCATATTCATTCCTTTTATGGCGTCTAAAGTAAATATACCCAACAAGAATAATTCACCATCAATAAAAATGCCTCCGCTGACCATCACAAAATGGCATGATAAAAAATATAATCAATTAACAATTTGTTTAATTATTGTGATTTAATTAACATATAAATAAAAAATGGTTTGAGCATTTTAAGTGCGTGTGATTCATATATAAACATCAAAAAATTGCAGGTGGCAAATTTTAATATTTGTTAATTTATTAATATTTTTGCCCTGCTTTGTCATTCCGCTTAAATAAAAAGCGTTAACTGAATGAATAACATTCAGTCAATGCACAGATCTCTCTGACAAGGAGCAGACTGATGCTCACGGGGTGTAATATGAATAATCAGATCGATTCATTAACATACTATGCAGCAACCAAAAAATATGATCTTCGCTTCCCAACACTGACAGAAGATCTGGATGTCGATGTTGTTATCATTGGTGGTGGATTTTCCGGTGTAAACACGGCGCTGGAACTGGCAGAAAAAGGTATTACCAATATAGCGATCCTGGAAGGAAGACACCTCGGATATGGTGGAACGGGGCGCAATGGCGGGCAGGTAATGGCTGGCATTGGGCATGATTTAGATCGGATTAAACGCCATGTTGGTGAGAAAGGTCTGGAGACAATATTCAAGATCAGCAATATGGGGGCGGGAATAATCCGCGATAGGATTGCCAAATATAATATCAATGCGGACTTCTGCCGAGGATACGGCTATATGGCTTATAACTCCCGGCAGGATAAGACACTGCAAGGTTGGCTGAAAGAGTTTCAGTCAGCCTGTCCTGATGAAGAAATTGAGCTTTATACCGGCTCGGATGTTAAAAAAGTTATTGGTTCAGATCTTTACACCTCTGGATTGAAACATATGGGAGGAGGGCATGTTCACTCACTGAACCTGTTGTTGGGGGAAGCTAAGGCCGCCACAGAATATGGCGTCAGAATTTTCGAAAACAGTCAGGTTGTGAATGTTGAATACGGCCCGAGAGTTACCGTTCGTACTGCAATGGGTACTGTACGGGCAAACAAAATGCTGTGGGCGTGTAATGCGTTTCTGAATGGTCTTGAACCAACAATTTATAAAAAAACAATTAATACTTACGCATTTCAGTTAATGACAGAAGAACTGTCAGACGAAATGATCGAAAAAATCAGCCCGATCCGTGGAGCCTATAGTGATATCAGCCCGGTCATCAATTACTGGCGGGTGACTAAAGAGAACCGCTTGCTGTTCGGCAGTGCGACGCAGTATGTCGAATATATCCCTTCAGATTTAAAAGCATGGAACCGCAATCGCATGCTGAATGTTTATCCCTATCTGAAAGATGTGAAGATTGAGCTGGCATGGGGAGGCCCTATGTGCTGTAGCGTCAGTCTGTTCCCGCAGCTCGGCACTTTACCGGAACATAACAATGTATTTTATGTTCAGGGGTATTCCGGGTTTGGAGTAACACCCAGTCATATTATCTGCAAAGTACTGGCAGAAGGTATGACTGAAGGCTCCGATCGCTACTCCCTGCTGAGTTCTATCCCGCATATGAATGTCATCGGTAAGGATCAACTGAGGCATGTCTTGCTGACTCTCGGAAAAAGCTGGCACCAGATTTCAGGCTATTGGAAAGGGCGTCGTTAGTTTTATTTCTTTTTTGCACAATCAATTCTGAAAGGTAAAAGTCATGATAAAACCACTATTGCTGGAGAAATCACTTCCTGAATTAATGCCGATTGGCAGTATTACGAATCTGGGTTCTGTTGTGGTAGAAGGTGATCCACAGGCGAGTGTTGCTATGGTTCACGGTGAGCCGACGGATAACCTGACTTGCGGTATTTTTGCCTGTACCAGAGGAAAATTTAAAATGGTTTATCCCTTTGATGAAATGGCAACAGTTCATGAAGGTGTTGTGAAACTGACGGATGTTAAAACAGGCGTTATGGTTGAATACCACAAGGGCGATTCATGGTTTGCTGCCAAGGGCACGGAAGTTTTGTGGGAAATTACCAGTGAACGCTTCGTCAAACATTATATGGCGTGCATCAATGCTCAGGTTTCAGGCTGACAAGAGGGCGACATCATGAGTGACATCACTTTGTTGGCGTCTGTTACGGCTTTTTTGCAGCGTTCTCATGGCCACTACATCAACGGACAATCTGTTCAGGGTCAGGGAGACAAAACTTTTTCGGTTGTTAACCCCGCGTCTGATGAAGTGATCGCGACCGTTAATCAGGGAGGTGAGGTCGAAGCTAATGCAGCGATGCAGGCTGCATCCAATGCTTTTCATGGTTCATGGGCGAAGACTTCGCCGATGGAACGTGGAAACTGCCTGATACGGCTGGCAGATTTACTGCAAAAACACAGTGAAGAACTTGCTCAGTTGGAAACGCTGTGTTCAGGGAAAACCATTCAGTTATCGCGTATGCTGGAGGTGGGTGCCTCCGCCGAGTACTTACGCTATTTTGCTGGCTGGTCGAGCAAAATCAGTGGCGAAACACTGAATGTATCTTTGCCCTCTTTTAGTGGAGAAGAATATACAGCCTTTACCCGTCGTGAACCTGTCGGCGTGGTGGTCGGGATTATTCCCTGGAATTTCTCGATCATGATTGCCATCTGGAAACTGGGTGCTGCTTTGACCTGTGGCTGTACGATTGTTCTGAAACCAAGCGAATACACGCCCTTAACGATGTTGCGAGTGGTGGAACTGGCGAAAGAAGCCGGAATTCCTGATGGCGTGATCAATATCGTCAATGGAACGGGAGCCGATGTAGGAACTAAGCTATTGACTCATCCGTTGTGTGCCAAAGTGACTTTTACCGGATCAGTCCCTACAGGTAAGTTGATAGGCAAATCTGTCATGGAGCAGGGATTATTTCATGCCACACTGGAGCTGGGAGGCAAAAATGCCGCCGCTTTCCTGTCGGATGTACCCGTTGAAAAGATAGTGGATGGAATATTGGAAGCCGGTTATCTCAATCAGGGGCAAATCTGCGCAGCGGCGGAACGTTTCTACATTCCTTCTGTTCATATGGATGCGGTTCTGGAACTACTCACTGAGCGTCTGTCTGCGATGAGAATTGGCTCACCCCTTGATGAATCGACAGAAATGGGGCCGTTGGCAAATAAAGAGCACTATGAAAAAATTCTCTCCCTGTTTGAAAAAGCACGTCAGGAGGGGAATGAAATCCTGTATGGCGGGCGAGCACTGGAAGGAAAAGGTTTTTTTGTCATGCCAACTGTGATCCGCGCTAACAGTGCGGATGATACGTTGATGAATGAAGAAACATTCGGGCCGATAGGAACTTTCCTCAGTTACGATGATGAGGAAGAGCTGATTGCGATGATAAACGCAACGCCATTTGGTTTATCTGCCAGTTTATGGACAAATGATCTCAGCAAAGCGATGCGAATGATCCCGCGCATTCAGGCAGGTATTTTGTGGGTTAATATGCATACGCATCTTGATCCTGCTCTCCCATTCGGAGGAACAAAATCGTCAGGGCTAGGCCGGGAGTTTGGCAAGGCATTCATCGAGTATTACACAGAACTGAAATCAGTCATGATAAGGCATTGATTGCTTGAAATTATCAAGACTGAAATGGTTTAAAGTTGCTTCGTGGTGGCTGGCGAGGCAACTTAATCATTTATCAATGCTGCAACATGGTTCTGCCACAACAGGGTGTTCCATAACATGCCACAAAAATTGTCATAAATGTGTCATCATTATTTAACGATAATGCCATATTGGGTGTTCACTATTCGGGTAAAAATTAATGTTCATTCTTTTTTAATTTTCCCGAGCATAAGGAACTCCCTATGTCCTGTAATGACCTGTCCCATCGCTCTGTACGCCATCATCACTCAAAAAATCTGCTTGCTATTACTTTTGCGATATTAATGTCAGGAGTTTGTTCATCTGCACAAGCCAGTAATGCAGACAAAATTATGGCAGAAAAACGTTCCGCCCATGGTGATCTTACTCAGTTTGGTGGCGCTCGCCGTCTTACTCAGGATCAAACTGATGCACTTAAGGCTGCATTGAATAACACAAAAGCGAAAAATGTCATTTTATTTATTGGCGATGGAATGGGGGATTCGGAAATTACACTGGCTCGTAATTATGCGCAGGGTGCTGGTGGTTTTTTTAAGGGAATAGATGCGTTACCTTTCACGGGGCAGTATACGCATTACTCATTGGATAAAGAGACAAAAAAACCAGACTATGTCACGGATTCTGCCGCTTCAGCCACGGCATGGACGACAGGAACGAAAACCTATAACGGTGCGCTGGGAATCGATGTTTTTGGCAAACCACACCAGACGTTACTGGAATTAGCCAAGAAGAATGGAAAAGCCACAGGCAATGTTACAACGGCTGAAATTCAGGATGCTACACCCGCAGCGCTCTACGCCCATATTACTAATCGTAAATGCTATGGCCCACAGGAAACACTGGAGAAATGCCCTACCGATGCAGTAGAAAATGGTGGGAAAGGTTCCATCACAGAACAACTTTTGGTGGCTCGGGCTGAAGTTACTTTGGGAGGAGGCGCTAAAAGTTTTGAGCAACAATCTGCCCATAATAATGCAAAGACTCTGAAACAGCAGGCATTAGAACAAGGATATCAATGGGTCACTGATCTCAATTCATTGAATAATATTAAAGAAGCCAACCAGAAAAAACCGCTACTGGGTATATTCAATCGTGGCAATATGGATGTTATCTGGCAGGGGCCAAAAGCAGTTTATCAAGGCAACCTTAATGAAGCGCCGGTTAAGTGCCGAATTAATGCAAAACGTAATTCAGATGAACCAACATTGGGACAACTCACTGAGAAAGCGATTGATTTGCTGAAGACCAACAAGAATGGATTTTTCTTACAGGTAGAAAGTGCTTCGATTGATAAACAAGACCACGAAGCCAATCCTTGTGCCCAGATTGGGGAAACTGTGGCATTGGATGACGCTGTTCAGGCTGCCCTGACATTTGCCAGACAGCATAAAGATACGTTAGTTATTGTTACGGCTGATCATGCCCATTCCAGCCAGATCGTTGCAAATGATGTTAAATCTCCCGGCCTGACCCGTTCATTGATTACTAAAGATGGTGCGGTCATTACGGTTAACTATGGCAACTCAGAAAAAGGTAAGCAAAATCATACTGGCACACAGTTACGTGTCGCAGCTTATGGCCCGTATTCCGCCAATGTTGTTGGTTTAACTGATCAGACAGATTTGTTCTTCACCATACGTGATGCAATGGAATTGAAACAATAGAAAATGATGGGATAAAAAGAGAAAGGTATTAAAAGGAATTAAACTGAATAGATGACCAAGTTGAACAGATAAATAGTAACAGTGGTGCGAAGGGGGGGACTTGAACCCCCACGTCCGTAAGGACACTAACACCTGAAGCTAGCGCGTCTACCAATTCCGCCACCCTCGCAGGTACTGCTATTTATCTGATTTGTTTAATGATGACTATCTGATTTGGTGCGAAGGGGGGGACTTGAACCCCCACGTCCGTAAGAACACTAACACCTGAAGCTAGCGCGTCTACCAATTCCGCCACCCTCGCAAATCCAGATACCATCTTTAAACAGATAGCATGGGGGCGCATTCTAGAGATTTTACGGCTGGCGTCAATCATTATTTATCAGAAGAAAGCATAACTGATGTAAAAATCGACACGTTGCTATTGCCATCCTGAATGGGTGGCAATAGCGGTCTGATTCGTTACTTTCTGCTTACTACTTCTTGGTGGCCTGATAAATTTTGAATTTACCTGTCTGAGCAATAACTTCATGGCTGCCAAAAGCACTATCCAGTAAGTCCGCATAAGGTAAAAACGCGTTTGCGACAATGCGGAATTTACCACCGGATTTCAGATAGCTTGGTGCCATGCGTATCATATCATCAGCGGCTGCTATACTGGTTTTCAGCCCATCATGGAATGGCGGGTTGGAAATGATCCAGTTGAACTTCTCTTCAATAGCAGAATAGACGTTACTGGTGACAACATTTCCTTCCAGCTTATTGGCTTTCAGTGTTGCCTTACTGGATGTGATCGCGGCTGCATTAACATCGCTGAGAGTCAGTGACAAATCGGGGTTATTTTTACCCAATACTGCGGCGAGAACACCAGAACCACAGGCAATATCCAGCAGGCTGCCGGAAATCGGCGTATCAAAAGTGGAAAGCAGAAGACGGCTGCCGACATCCAGATCATCCTGACTGAATACGCCGGGCAGTGTATTAATGATAGCATCACCAACCTGATAGCTATGCCACCAGTTATTCTGATCAAACTGAACTTGTTGCTCCAGTTGACCATAAAAAAGGCTGCAACGGCGGGCAGTGTCTACTTTACGGAAAGTAACGATCCCTTCCATCAGTTTATCGACGCTACGAACACCACTGCGGTTTTCACCGACAATAAAAATATTTGTACCGACAGGCAGGATGGAGAACAGGCTGCGGAGTTGGAAACGGGCTTCCTGCTTGCTCTTTGGCCAGTAATAAATCAGCGTATCACACTCTTTGACAAACGTGCTGTCAGCAGTGAGACCAAATGAAGCATGATCACCCAATGTACGGATCAGTGATTGCCAGTGATGATATTGATTAGTGTGTACCCGCACACTTGCAGCTTCGATTTCCGTTGCCAGTGTATCCTGAAGATCGCCTGCAAAGAGCAGATGATGGGACTGGAATTGCTCTTGATGGCGCAGGATCACTTCACTGGCCGGTGTTAATACTGACATCTATGTATAGCTCCTTATAACTCTTTATCCGGGCAATATTTATTTGACTATATCTTTGGGCAAAGCTGGAATGCCATGTTGTTGGCGCAGAGATAAGCCCTCTGATACTATACCGTTCATCTTTCAGGTGGCAGTTTTATTGATTTACAGCCTGAAACCTACCGGGTATATATTACCTGTTATTTTTTTATGGCAGATGGAATAAAACACGATGACGAAGCGTGACAGATCACTGACCCGACTGGGTATTACCCAATGGGTTCTGCGTAACCCTGCGGCCTTGCGGGGTGAATTATCTGTCCTCATCCCTGACTCAACCCGTCTGTTGATCATTACCCATGATCACATTGACTTAAGCCATTCATTACTTGCTGATATTTTCACAGCCATGGGGATTGATGCCTCATTAGTTTATTGCATTACAACAAAAGATGTTGAGCTACTTTCGGAATCAATTCGCTGCCCATGCTGGCTGTTGGGGGTTGATATTACCTTATCAATACAAGGGATTTCTTTGAGAAGCCCGGCATTAAATGACTTATCCCTTGATGGGGATGCAAAACGCGCTCTTTGGCAACAAATTTACCATTATGAAGAATATTTCTCTATTAACTCCCGCTGATCTTCCTGCGGCATTCCAGATAGAACAGGCCAGCCATCCCTTTCCGTGGAGTGAGAAAACCTTTTACTCCAATCAGGGAGAGCGTTATCTCAATTATAAAATCATGCTGAATAATCAGATGATTGGCTTTGCAATAACCCAATATATTCTGGACGAAGCAACGCTATTTAATATCGCTATCCATCCGGAATATCAATCACAAGGGTATGGAAGAACACTATTAAACTACCTGACAGAAACATTACCGGAGAAACAGATAAATACGTTATGGCTTGAAGTCCGGCGCTCCAACCAATCTGCGATCCGGTTATATGAAGATCTGGGTTTCAATGAAGTATCCATCCGCAAAAATTATTATCCGACATCGACAGGTAAAGAAGATGCCATTATTATGGCGCTACCGTTGTTTGGGGAATAGTGTGTGCATATCCGTATGTGAGCTTTTGCGATCTGGGAGAAGGGGAATGTAGATTTAATCTGATGAAGTCCCGATGATTTTCTGCATCATCATCTTGAGTATCATGAGTTGTTTATAGCGCCAAGTTCAGCGAAAATAAACGCTAATTCCAATTAACATACCGGATTTGATGGATTAAGGATCACTGGTGGAGCCTTAATCATGGTATCGCTCCGCGTAAAGAATAGAAGATTTCAATAGATGTCAAATTCTCCATTTCTGCAAGAAGTTGCGAAACGGCGCACCTTTGCAATAATTTCCCACCCCAATCCTTGATCTGGTTTTACCTGTTTTTGACTATTTGCATTCACTTTCACATTTCCTCATTTTTTCATTTTTAATTCAGTGAAAATGGTCAGGCTAGTGTTATTTTTACTCTGACATTTTTCAAGTTAATCTAAATCTCTTTGAGTGTTGTACATAAAATTATGTACAGAGTTTTGTACATAATGCTATAACAAGTTATTGGCACATGAAAATATGTACAAGGTGAGTTATGGCGCTATCAGATACGTGGCTTAGGTCGGTCGTTGGGAAAGAAAGGGATAAGCAGATAGTTAAATCGGATAGAGATGGTTTATCTGTCAGGATCACTCCAAAAGGCAAGGTGATTTTCCAATTTCGATTTCAGTGGAATGGTAAAGGCGAAAGGGTCGATATCGGCACATACCCAGCAACAACTCTGAAAGATGCCAGAGATGAGGTTATTAGACTCAAAGGGGAAATTGAATCCAATCGTAACCCTAGATTTGTAAAAAAACAGCAAAAAATAACTGCTTTTACCGAAGAAACAAATGAGGGGATTATAAGAAAGTGGCATGAGGCGTACTGTGTAAAAAACAAAAAGGATGCAGTGGGAATACTCCGATCTTTTGAGCTGCACGTCTTTCCCAAAATAGGAAATAGGCCGCATAGCTTAACCACATTACATGATTGGTTGGAGTTACTGGAGGGGTTATCTACACACTCTGAGTCAATAGCTGACAGAGTTCTCATAAATACAAAGCAAGCTCATAAATGGGGAGTGAAGAGGCAGTTGATACTTGGTGAGCCTCTGGTGCAGATAACAGGAAAGGATTTGGGAGTTCACAAGCGAGAAGGAACTAGGGTGCTTGAAGAGGGAGAAATAAGAATTCTGTTCCACGCACTAGAAAAATCAAGAGCATCATTAAAATATGAGCTGTTTGTTAAATTGCTACTACTTTTCGCTTGTAGGTTAGGTGAGTTACTGAACGCTGAAATCAGTCATTTTGATCTTGATAACAAGTTATGGACCATCCCACCGGAAGGCCATAAAACAGGCTCTTCTACTGGGAGGCCGCTAATTCGCCCAATCATTCCTCAAGCAGAGGAGATGATTAGGCAACTGATGGATATGAGTAAAGGATCAAAATATTTAATAACAAAAGATAATAATAATGAAAAGATAAGAGGAAGCTCATTAAGTTCTTTGCCATATAACTTAATGAGATTTGCGTGGAAGAAGTTAGACTATCAATTCCCGCATTGGTCTCTTCATGACCTGAGAAGAACCGCCAGAACGAACTTTTCTGATTTCACTGAACCTCATGTCGCCGAAATTATGCTGGGACATAAACTACCGGGTGTTTGGCAAGTGTATGATAAAAGCCACTATATAGATGAACAAAGAAAAGCCTATGGCTTATGGTGGGCTAAAGTTGAAACCATCGTATATGGTGATGGCAAAGTATCTTTATTAGTCGCCGGATAATCCTGCAAACCTCATGATCTTGTCTTTAGCCCAGAGGTTAGGGCAAGATCTTACATCTGGGTCTGGAAAGTCTGGCTTATACTTTTTACCAGTCTTACCGTTGATGCTGTTCCACCGCTGGATGGTAGACTTAGATCTTCCGAACAAGTTTGCGATTTCCGCTGTATCCATAAAATTACTCATCTTTCATCTCCATTTAATGGTTTTTATATAATTGGCTAGTGCGGGTTTAGTATTAATCTTAATTTGTGTGTACTTAATTTAGGCAAATCCCTTGCCGACTTCCTCCTTGCTTTCTCCAATTCGTTAGTCATCGGCGATGGTGATATTTACCTCCGACTCAGGAAAGCCAACTGACAGCAATCCCTCCACAACAAGATCGGTAACGAAATCTGCTAATATTTCATCTGAAACTGTTCTGCTGGGGCTGGTCAGTTCTTCTGCTGTCGTTCTGGTTATTTCGAGTGCTATTTTTGGTGTGCTCATACTATTTTCCTCAAGGGTTATTTTCGATATTAAATAGATATTCTCTATCTACAGTGGTTATTAATTTTCTTGGGGTGATAAAGGGTCGCCAAATTAAAAGCATTGAGCCTTTTGTATTGCCATTGCCTTTTTTTATTTGCTGAGCTGGAACAAACTGAACGCGGCTACCTGTGATTAATCTCACTTCATCTACGGTTTCCAGTGCCAATTTAAACCAGCCGACCGAAGTATCAGAAGGGACTAACATCACGATACTCTGGCATTGTTTTCTGCACTCAATCGCGGCTTTCTTTATCCACGGGTCAATTTTGGAGTAAGGTGGATTGCACCAGATAGAACCGTCACTTTCCCAGTCACATTCCAGTGCGTTATCTTGTTCTGTGAAGTAGTGGGCGCATAAGGCATTACCCGCAGAAGCGGCGGCATCAAGATAAAATTTGAATTCGAGATTGAGTGCTTTAAATAACGGGAGTGGAGTTTGCCAGAGGTCACGCAGTGCTTTTGGAGTGTTGCTGCCTCCGTAGTCTGTCATATTTTATCGCTATTTATTTTTCCATATGAAAGGTTTAAAACCACCGTCTTTAGACGGTGACTTTGACTTTAATTCTTTGACCTACGCGCGTTTACGAGGTGCGTGGTTCGACGACTTTCAGTCGTCGGCACCGAAGTGCGCTAACCCACCTACTTCAGTAGGTGGTAGTTAAGTGGAGTGACGTATCTTATAAACTGAATTCTGGGTTTTTATATATCCGTCAGTTATGTAAGTGTAGGGATTAATTACCGGAGATGTTTTTATTTCGACTCCATCGTTAAATCGTTTTTTGCTGTCATTAAATATCTTGCCAAAGGCTACTGTTTTATCATCTTCAAGCTCAATGCAGGCGGTTAATTCTATTTCGGCAGTGAATTCTAAAGATTCTTTGCTAAGGTGGCGGTAGAGGGGAAATATATCATCAGCAATCTCTGGGTGTGATTCGTTGAATTCACGCCATTCCGCTACTCGTTCTGGCAGAGTGGTCACGTCCATACTGCTACCCATTCCTTTATCGCGTGCCCATGCCACAGGCTGCATATTTCCATATTCAGCTAACTTTTCACGCATATCCACCCATGATTTTTTAAAGGCTTCAACCGTAGGCATTTCGGAGCAGATAATTTCCAGTGCTTCAGATGTGCTAACTTCATTTTCTAATCGCTTATCAAGCCAGCTATCTAAATCATGTTCGTTATTTTCTATTTCTGACGAAAAGTCCTCTTCTAAATAATCAAGGATACCATCTGTCCATGATAATGCTGCTTCATTATCTCCTTTTTCCAAAAAATGACGAATAATGGAAATGGTCAGTAATTGCTTTTCTGTTATCCATGAGGCAGCTACTTCATTCGCCGCCTTAAATTGCAGTTTGTTTATTTCTTTTTCGAATTCAATTGCATTATTATTCATTATTTAATTCTCGTTATTATTTATTGGGTAAAAGTAGAGTGGGATTATGTTGCGAATACAGAACATGTCACAATCAGGATAGTGCCTTGTAATTTCCATTTCCCAGTTGCCACTTAGATTCTGTGTTTCATACTGGAATGCGACAGGCAGAATACTTTCATATTCACCAAGTTTCTTTGCAGCTTCACAAAGCTTGATTACCTCATCGCAATCAACGGTTATTTTGTTGACGTCATAGTTTTTTGATATTTTCGCTGCTACTTTCAATCTGCTCGAAATATCATCGAGGGTATTATTTTCAAATTTATCGTTCATCTAAACTCCCTGCATGTAAGCTCTTATGAATGTTTCCGCGACCGGAGCGACGAGGGCATTTCCGTAGGCGCGCAGTCGTCCCACTCTTTTGGCAGCCCCAGCAGCAACCTCGCCATAACAGGGTGGAATGACTCTAATTTTTCCATCTGCCCCCTTGTCGGGTTTCCATTCATGCCAAATGTGTGTAGCCACAGCTGACGATAAAGGGTGTCGTTTCGAATCTTGCCGTCTTTCCTGATAAACGATCCTCCCATGTCCCCGCAGTCCTTGTAGCACCGCGTTGTTGGCGTGGCCCACCCAATACAGTCGTTGTCTGATATGCGGCGCACCGATGCCCGCAGCGCATAAATCAACCGCCGCTGAGGAGTAACCCGTTCCTTCCAGGTCAGTTTGTACAAGGTCGAGCCAGTGCAATCCGTCCCGACTTGCAACCTGTTCACCAAAGATAACGTCAGGTCTGCATTGTTCGATGAGGTAATGGAAATGTGGCCATAAGTGCCGCTCGTCAGTAAACCCGCTTCCTTTGCCTGCCGCGCTGAAAGGCTGGCACGGGCAGGAGCCTGTCCAGACGGGTCTTTCATCAGGCCATTCTGCACGGCGCAGGGCACAACTCCAGACACCAATTCCGGCGAAGAAATGACACTGTTTATATCCGCGTAAATCATCGGGTCTGACATCCTCAATACTCCTTTCATCCACATCCCCCGGCGCTATGTGACCGGCTGTAATTAAATTTCTGAGCCACTGAGCGGCATAAGGGTCTATTTCGTTGTAATAGGCACTCATCTAAACTCCCTACATATACTCTCTGCTTTATGACACATCTCAGCGTCAAACCAGCCGAAATGACATTCGCCAGGATTAATGCCTAATTTTTCAGCCAACCATTTATATGCATCCGTGCGAGTGAGTTTTCCTGATTTCCATATCCGTTCGAAATGGGGCTTGCATCTATTCCTTGCTGCGCGAGTTTCCTTATCTGCCAACGTTCCTAATGGAATATCTGTAAATGGGTGCATGCCTACGTAGGCTTTACATGCTGTGCATATATATAACCAAGGCCAATTACCGTAATCTTTGCCATACACAGCTTTGTGGCTGACTATTGCTATATTTCCATCGCAATAATGGCATTGGGTAGGTGTAGGTAATGGGTCTTTAACTTTTTTGATTGCTCTTGTGCTGGGATTCCACGGGGTGTACATGAAGAGTTCTCCTTCATGAATATAATCCAGTAAATATCTAAACGTATGGTTCAACTCCTAATTGTTTAAACCAATTTTTTATTTCCTGATATTCCTCATCGCTAATACCAATTTCTGCTCGAAACTCTGAAAATGAATCACGAGCAGCTTCTTTTGTTAGAAAATAAATTAGTGTTTGTAATTTTTCGGGTGTTTTCGACATAAACCCTCCCGCCGCATAGCAGCGTAGTGATAGGGTTGAGTTAGAGGGGTCTATCTGGAGTTAAATTGCGTAGATAGCGTGTTTGGAATACTGTTTTCCAACTGGGGCAAACGGTAGATCATCGTCATAATCCATCGGTGGTTCCTGCTGTGGTTGTTGTGGTTGCTGTGGCGATTTCCATGCCTGCCCTGAATGTTGCTGGCCTTGTTGACCTCCCTGTCTATTGCCCAGCATCTGCATTGTCCCGCCGATGGGGTTAACCACAACCTCCGTTGTATAACGATCTTGTCTCTGTTGGTCTTGCCACTTGCGTGTTTGCAATTGACCCTCAATATAAATCTGGCTGCCTTTCCTCAGATATTCACCGGCAACTTCTGCCAGTTTTCCGAACAGAACCACACGGTGCCATTCTGTTTTTTCCCTCAGCTCACCTGATTGCTTGTCTTTCCATGCTTCAGAGGTAGCCAGTGTGATATTGGTGACTGCGCCACCATTGGGTGAGTAACGTACTTCCGGGTCTTGACCTAAGTGACCGACCAGAATACATCTGTTAACGCCGCGTTGTGCCATTTATGCTGCTTCCTTTTCCATTATCATGGATTTGATTTTTCTGAATCCCTGTTTCAACACTTCACTATTCATGCCTTCAATCGCTGTCCAGCTGCGTGTAGCAAAAATACTGTCCAGAACATCAAGTCGCTGGAGTTTGGCGTCTGTCCCGTTTCCATCCAGCCCCAGTTTTACAAACAACCCCTTTATTTCTTCACACCAGATTTCTCTCTGGCGTTTTTCGTATCTGAAGCCGTCATCCGTGATGTCATTCGCAAACAATGTTGCGCTGTCGTGCTGTTCCATTGAATCAAAGTGCTTGCCACCAATGTTAAGAAAATCAAAGTGTGGTGCGAATGTCTGGAATGTGGGGAAATCAAACTCTTTGCCATTGAGCCTGTCCGTGCGATCCTTTTCAACCAGTGCCCGGTTGATAATCCGCCCGTTTTCCCTGTGCTTTATCATTTCAATCAGCAATGAGGGTTCATATCCCATCTCTTTCTCGGTGGCCATCTTGGTGCCGCTGGTGATGAGTTCCATTTTTCCTGTCTCATCATTTTTCTGGTATTCGTAAATCGAGCCTGCACGACCGCAAACTATTGCGTGGATCTTTGATGACAGAAACAGGTCAGTAAACTCTGCCCACTTAGCTTTGATAGGCTTCCAGTGATGGAACTCAAGCTGATAAACAGGCTTAGCGTGGGGGTTATTCTTTTGCCGTTGGGTGTTGAGTTGTTTCAGATAGCTATCCTGACAATCTTTCCAAACGTGGGTGATTGAGTCGGCAATGATAATCGAACATTCCTGTTCTGCTTCTCGCCAGAATCCCATTAAATCCTTAATGGCCCGGCTTTCGTCATAAACCAGAAATTCAATACCGGCGGCTTCAAAGAATGGGATGATATAAGTTGCAGCCGGTTCTGTATCAAACATGGCAACCGGTTTTTTGAGGTTGTAGGTCTGCCATAATCCGACCGCGATTTCTGTGGCAGTTCTGGTTTTCCCTGACCCGGCATCACCGTAGATGCCAATTTTCGCAAAAGCCTGTTTGCGTTCCGCTTTTCTCAGGTAGTGTTTCACGCTGCTCTCCCAATTGATTTATCTTTCAGACTTATCATTACAATTTTATCGAGTGCCTCTACGTAGATATCCCAAGCTGCCGGGTGTTCTTTGAATATGGGTTCGAGTATTTCACTGGCTTCTTCTGATAACGAGTTATCGATAAATCCCAGAACAGTTTCCTCGGCTTTTTCCCTGCGTTCAGCCTCGGCTTTCTCTTTCTGTTCTGCTTTATTTTCTGCTTGTTTCTGTGCTCGATCCCAATTGGCGTAGGTGTTGTAACCGAAATGCCTCATGCTGCTCTCCTCTGTAGTTTGTTTAGTTCTTCCATAAGGCTATCTATTAAATCTCTGTCATTGAGGTACTGAGCGACCTCATTCATTCCCCACTGGCTGGCATCAAGTATTTCTTCCAGCCTTCCATCAAGGCGGTTAATTCCTTCGGGGAACTCAACTTCATTTATCCCGGCACAGTACTGTCGGACAGCAACCGCTGGCGCTAATGCTTTCATGTTGACCTCTGTAATATTTCATAAGCAGTTTCATGCCGCGTTTCCATGCAGCAGGGCGTTTTTCACGTACAGCAATCCCTCCCCATGACTGAGCACGGGTTAAATGTCGTTTGTTCATAATGGATTATCTGACAGTATGTAGAATGAATATGATGACGAGAATTGAGAGTGAGTAGTAAAAGAAACTATCGGACATTATTTAATATAAGAGCAATAAGTGCCTTGGCGTGTAGTTCGGCGGCTTCTTGGGTGAGGTGGATAAGTCTGTTTTTTAAGCGGGTATTATCAATGGTGCTTTCAGTCCAAAAAGCTTTCCAATACAAGCTATCTTCATCAGACCCTTCTATATTTGGAAAATAGTAAGCCTGCCCCTTTTTCAATGCCTCTCTTACTGGCTCAGGAACGTCGTATTCTCCAATCCTGATAGTGCGGGGTTTTAAGCGGTATTCAGCGTTTATATTGTCATAAAACGCAGTTTCTCCGCCTAAATCTCTCCATCCACCCCATCCATAGTCGGTTTTTACCTGAAAATACTTCCACCATTCAGCATCTGTTTGTGCAATTTCTGCCGCTTTCATCATTAAATCGGCGTGAATATGTTTAGCCATTGTTATTCTTCAACCTTTTCAAAAGTTCTGATAACAGTTAAAACTTCTTCTTCCTTGGTTACTTTTAGAAAATAAGCATCCTCTATCCAGTCTATTTCCTCTGGGTCGCTGTGTTTCCCTCCGCCATACCAATATGTCCAGCCGACCCATGCACCATCCGGAGTTTTACTGGCTACTGATTTTGTTTCATAATGCCGACTGAGAGGCGCATCTATATTTGTTTCTATGGTTCCTCCCCTAATTTGATCCAGTAAATCAAAAATAACATCACTGTTTTCAACTTCATCATACATATCATCGATTGCTGATATGGATATGTTCTTTCCGTAATATCTTTCTAAGACGATATGCTTTATTGCTTGCTGTGGGGATGAATACATTGGTTTGTTCATTAATAATCTCCTGTTATTCAGGTAATAAAAAACCTCGCTTGGCGAGGCTGGTGTTTGGTGATTTTGTTATTATCTAACGAAAAGCAACCTGCTATAAAAAATCAGACCCCAAACTGGCGGAATTAAAAAGAATAAGGTTAAGAATGCATAAAATATTTTAGACTTTTTTTTAACAAACAGAAAAGCTGAAATTATTCCAAGCGGCACTGTGATATACCAGATATAAGCAATATGTAATAGGTAAAATAGATAATATGCAATCATAAACAATACTATTGATGCTATTGCATCTGGCATTGCTGTCATTATATTTGAGTTGCTAATGTCGTACATTAAATCGGGTGTTGCTTCTTGCAGCTCAGATAATCCAGACATATATACTCCCTCATGAATCCATTGTCGATCCCCGGAATATATCAGAGTAACTCACCACAGCCCACTCGGAAATGAGCTGCAATCAACTATCTGTTGTAATCTAACCAAGTGCGATAATGCCTGCGATACATCAAGCACATGCAAATCTTTATACGACGTAATTCAGGATTGCTACGGCACTGCTTAAGATCACTGCGATAATAATCATAACGAGCTTTATCTTCTTGAGCGCATAACATTGCGAATTTATCTTGAGTCTTAGTCATTCTTATTCACCTCAGTATCAATATTATTTTGGAATGAGCTGGAGTCAGTTACCTGCTTTTAGCCACATCAGGCGAGGTGGTTTTGCTACTCCCCAGCAACAAAATCGTTTAAAGTGGTTTCACACCTATAATTGAGAAGATTTTTAACTAATGGATAGAAGTCAATTTAAAAATATTGCCAGATGGCTTGGCAGGAAGTTCAATAAATCAAATTTCGCTATGATAGGTTATGTTCTGCTACTGACATATTGTCCTGAATCGCTCAAATTATGGCTGAGTGAACACAATCCTGATTTTTTGCCAGAAGTAGTGACCTATTGCGTTTCTCTATATTCTATCAGTACGGCTATAGTTTATTTCCCGCCAATGCTGATTAATTATTTAAAAAAGCGCGTTCTAAGCTCTTGCCGTAACCCCGCCTGATTTCTGCATTCGGCGGGGGAGATTTCACAACCTGTTCCCTCGATGACGCTTTATGTACTACCGTGATGAAGGTGTTTAATACATCAACCGTATCGAGTTCCTGCCCGGTAATACTTGATTTAGGTTCGCGGTTAGACCAGAACTTCCTGAGTTGCTTCTTCCGTTCTTTAGCGAAGAAACTATCAAGCACGTTTTCCAACCAGTAATCTTTCTTTTTCATAGAAATTCCTCTGTAATTGGCTTTGATGCTATGGCGATTATCACCACACCTCAAAGCCAACTGTTCTTTGACTTTGAACCACATCCCGCAGTGGTCGCGCTCATGCCCTTGAGTTGCTGTCGCACTTTCGCCGCTAATAACCGGTGCAAGTTGGCCTTCTTGCTGCTCTACCGGAGCTATTTGTAATATATGAACCTTGACCCGTCGCTACACAGGCTCACCACTTGGCGACTCAGGGCAGCATCATTACTGCTGCATTGGCGCATTGCACTTGCGGTCTATCCGCTTTGTTACACCATAATTTATTCCTCCTCTTGTTAATAAATACACCTAACACTGTCCGCCGCTTGCCTGAGATGCCATATACCCCGTGAGGTCTGGAGATGTCAGGGAACTGAGTTACGCAGATCTCTCCGCTCAGCATTAGATGTGATTCCAATTTGTTAAAGAGCATACTGATTTATCTTTCGGCTGTGTGCCTTGGATGAATCTAGTATCACCGTCAGTAATAAATTAGTCAACACTAATAGTAATATATTTTTATCACCATTAGTAATGTTGTTGATTGGAAAAGAAATTGTTTTGAAAATTTATTTTGAATTGTGATCGTGGGTGTTTGTTACTTAGGCTGGAGCAGGCCGTTGAAGGCAGCCTGCTATTGAGTCTCTTGGCGGGTTATGACAATTTTGATTGTTATTTGTTCGGCTAACTAATTTATATTTTTACTACGTCTTGCAAGCAATTCGGCAAAAATGGCATCAAAGCGAGCTGCTTTTAGTTTCAACTCACGCAAGAATCCATCCGCCTCATCTGAAGGAAGGCTTTCAAATAAGTTCAATATTTCCTTCTGCTGCTTCGTTAGCTTATTACTACTAGATAAATTTGAAGATTCAATACTTTTATCTAATGTCCGCGTATACCGAGCCATTTCCTTGATTTCTGCCGCTAATGCCGGGCTAAAGTCATCTACAGTAATCTCTAGAATCTTAGCAAACTTAGCCGCATGAAGAACTCCAATAGCGTTTTTTGCGTTTAGTAACTGTGCAACGGCGCTCTGCCCCATGCTTAGCTTTTCTGCTAGTACCTCTTGGGACAGCCCTAATTCTTTTTTCTTTGCCTCATATATCGCTTTAAGGCGTCCAGCGTCCGATATTTGTTCGTCGCTCAATGGGATTTTTTTCATGATTCGATTCTATAACTTAAAGTCATATTTACCAATCACCGTTAGTGTTGACTATATTATTACTATGAGTAATACTAAGCACCAAATCTAACTGGAGGATTGCATGGAAAGAATTCCGTTATCAGATTTTGTATCCCGAAAAGGGCAGGAGGAAACAGCCTCCCTATTTGGGGTCAATCAAAGTGCTATTAGTAAGGCTCTGGCAATCGGGCGGAAAATTACTGTCATTGTCCATAGGGACGGACGAATTGAAGCTGAGGAACTTAAGCCATTTCCGTCTCACCGTCGCATTTAGTATTGCCTTGTATTGCTCTTTAACAACCTGGACACACGACAAGCTACTGGTGAACCCTAGCAAACTGAAATAGCGCCGGGTAGTTACTCAGGCAATCGGGTATTCCCCCGTAAAGGCACATTCACCATGATGCTGTTCGTGTTAACCATTATCTATCTCAGGATAGTTGATGTCTCTTTTCGCCATATGAAACAAACATGACTCGTTAACAAAATTTCACTTTAGGAAATATAACAAATGGAAATAGCAAAAACTGTCAAAAATACTCGTAATGCGCGTAAAGCGCAGATGCTTGAAAGTTATTTTCACAAAAAAGTATTTGAAGTTGGAAATAATGGACTGGCAAGTGATATGGGTATTCACCCCTCCAAATTAAGCAAGGATAAAAACCGAATTGCCCGATTAGCCAGTTTAATGATCGTGAATTTGGGATTGCCTGAGTGGGCATTTGAGATATCTGATGCAGACAATAAACCTGTGATAGTCATTGAAGGGGTATATGCCGAGCGCTTAATTCAGGCTCTGGAAAATGAAGGAAAGGTAAAAAGAAAAACCCCAGTTGCGGTAACAACTGAGGCTTCAGAAATGCAAATTGAGATGTCAATTTAACGACAAGGGGAAGTATGCAGTGTTCCCCTCAGAACAACATTTCACGGAAGTAATTATACATGAAAATCAAATTCAATGGTAGGGAGTTCATTCATGAACGTAGTTAAACGAGTGGACTTCACTAATAAAATAATTCTGCCGGAACAACCGGAGGTTCAGGTGGCTGATCTTTCAGATGGGTATATGAAAGTAGCCAATAAAATACAACAACTCAAACCCCGTCTAAGATTATCGGGGCGGGAATGGCAGTGCTTTGAGGCTGTTATTTGGCTAACTTACGGATGGAATAAAAAACAAGATAGGGTAACTAACACTGTCTTGTCTGAGCTGACTGGATTAGGTGATACACATGTTTCTGATGCAATTAAATCCCTTGCAGAGAGGAAAATTATTTTTAGTCATAAGCAAGGAACGATGAAATTAGTCGGTGTAAATACTGAGCTTTCTGAGTGGATTTTAGACAAAAAGAAAACGGGAAAAACCTTCCCGAAAACGGGAAAATCTTTCCCGAATTCAGGAAAAGTCTTCCCGAAAACGGTAGACACCCAATACAAGAACAATAACAATATTAATAATACGTCTGAGAATTCTGGCGAATCCTCAGGATCGTCAATTCAAAATCAATTATCTCCACGGCCTGATGCAGCCATCAGCACTCCCAAAGGTGACAAATGGGGAACCGCTGAAGACCTGAAAGCTGCCGAATGGATTTACGAGAAAATTCTGGTTGCCCGACCGAATACCAAAACCCCTAACTGGGCGGCATGGGCCAATGATATTCGCCTGATGAGGCAAGCCGATAACCGAACCCATGCGGAGATCTGCCACCTGTTCAAGTGGGCGAATCAGGATTCATTCTGGTACTGCAACATCCTGTCCCCTGCCAAGCTACGGGAAAAGTGGGATACGCTCGAAGCACAGAGCACGCAGCCCAACCGAAAACCCACCACTCACGCCACCGCTGAAACCTCCGGCAACTGGAACACGGCTGAAGCATGGGAGGGATTTCTATGAATCGCAACCTGGTTACCGCCATTAAAAATCGTGATGGTGCGGCACTGTCTCAACTGTCAGCGGGGCAACAGCCTAACCGCCAGCCCGTGGTGAACGAGAATGCCGAGCGGTTGGTTAACGTGCTATTCGAGAACCTGAAGCAGGTCTTTCCTGCTGCGACGCAAACTAATCTGCGAAACGCTTCCGATGAGACACTGGCTAAACAGCAATGGATCGCCGCCTTCGCTGAGAACGGTGTTCGCACCAAGGAACAAATTTCTGCGGGTATGCGTCAGGCCCGTGCCAGTGAGTCCCCGTTCTGGCCTTCGCCGGGACTGTTTGTGACATGGTGTAAACAGGGAGAGGCTATCGCCATTGGATTACCCACTGAAGATGAGCTGTACGAGGTGTTCCGCGATTATTGCCAGCACCGTGGTTGGGGAAATTACGAATGGCCGTCCAGTGCGTGTTATTGGATGGTGACAAAAATTCATGCTGAAATGATGCGTCAAAACCTCACTGACTCTGAAGTAAAAAAGCTCTGTGGCCGTGAATTGAAGGTGATGGCGAAGCGGATTCAGGCAGGCGAGAAAATACCTGAACCTATTACTCAGATTGAGGAAAAATACACGCCGTCTGATGAGGGTTCTGTGATAAGCAGCTTGTGGCTGATAAAGAGAGCCTTAGGCTGCAATTTATCCCGTCAAGAGTACGAGCACCAGTTCTACAACGAAAGACTAAAAGCCCTCAGAAAATAACCGGTCAAAAGGAAACCAATATGAACTTTTTCAAAAATGCGATCGTATATCGTATGGCTCGTGACATTCAAATTTCAGCGGAAACACTGGAAACGCAATTATCCACATTGGCATTCACCCCGTGTGGCAGTCAGGACATGATGAGAGTGGGCTGGATTTCTCCGATGGGTTCTCACGGTTTGGCACTCACTCATGCAACAGGGGATCAGATTCTGATTTGTATGCAGCGCGAAGAGAAAATATTGCCCTCATCGGTCATCAAAAAAGAGCTGCAGGGCAAGATTGAGAAATTGGAAGGTGAGCAGCATCGGAAACTGAAAAAGGCCGAGAAAGACGCGCTGAAGGATGAAGTGATCCACACCCTATTACCACGGGCATTCAGCAGGGAATCACAAACCTATCTCTGGATAGATTTAGGCAATTTGCGCATTGTTGTGGATGCCAACAGCGCCAGACGAGCCGAAGATGCGCTGGCGCTTCTGAGAAAAGCGTTAGGCTCACTGCCGATAACGCCAGTCATGTTATCCAATCCGATTGAATTGACACTCACCGACTGGGTAAGCAACGGTGAATTACCCGCAGGGCTGGCATTACAGGATGAAGCAGAACTGAAAGCCGTGCTGGAAGCAGGCGGCCTTATCCGCTGCAAGCAGCAGGATTTGTTTTCAGATGAAATTGCCACGCATATTGAATCCGGTAAGTACGTGACCAAGTTGGCACTGGAGTGGGAAGAACGTATTCAGTTCACGTTATCCGATGATTTCGCCATCAAGAAAATCAGGTTCAGTGACGCATTGAAAGAACAGAACGACGATATTGATCGTGAAGATTTCGCCCAGCGTTTTGATGCTGATTTTGTGTTATTCACGGGTGAGTTATCCAGAATGTTAGACAGTCTGATTGACGCACTCGGCGGTGAAACCCAATAAACCCCACAAGAAGGACTTTTGAAATGAAACTAAAAACAAGTGAACTGACAGGCAGGGCATTGGATTTTTCTGTAGCTCAGGCGATTGGCATGGATATTTATATATGTGGTCGTGCTAGTGATGACGAATATGGATGGATTGGTTATAAAAAATCATTCGGATTAATTCAGGATAGCGTGGATGTTGCAGTGGCGGCGTTTGAGAAACCCGTTATTACGGTTGGCTTTTGCGGTGAGATATGCATTGAGTCTCAGACAAAATCTCAAAAGTATTCCCCATCAACCAATTGGGAACAGTGCGGGCAATTGATTGATATATTCGGGATGGAACTCACCAATGAATTAGTCAATGATACATGGAGATATTACGCAACATGCCCACATTTGATGGGTGAATATCAACATGGTGATACACCAAAGATAGCTATCTGCCGCGCTGTAGTCGCTGCCGAGTTAGGCAATGAGGTTGATATCCCTGATGAGCTATTGGAGGGGGAATGACAGATAAACTCAATCCGTGCCCATTTTGTAATAGTAAGCGCACAGAAATGAGCGCGTATGCAGAAGACACGTGGTTTTTTGTGCAATGTATTGACTGTAATGCTAATGGGCCAGAAAGCCATGATCATGATTCTGCAATTCAGGCATGGAACCAGAGGGCAAATAACGATGAGTAAACTCAAATGCAGCCGGTGCAAGAAAATATCAGACCGTAGGAATTTATTTGAGGCTAAGGCTAAATACAGTTATAGCGTTCTGGTCTGCCCTAATTGCCGTAGTCAGTCATTTTCACCAGTTGAGGAAGATAACGATGACAAGAGCAGCGATTGATCGGGCAAACAATGCCGCTAAACATGATTATTCATGGTCAAAGTCATGTGGGGGCCACATTTGTTCTAAATGTGGAACCGCCGAGCATCGTAGCGGCTGGTATTACTGGGCTGGGTATAAATCTAAATCTGAGCCGCCATGTGCATACAATCCGCAAATTGATAGTGCAGAAATGAGGAACTGGTGTGCAGAAAACGCAACCTATGAAAGTCTATAACGGAGATTAGATGGACAAGCAGACATTTCTGCTACGAAATGCGCGAATACTCAATAACCTGAAAGCCACTTTAGATACTCTCTCCCTCAGTGACGAATTTCCTCTTCAAGTCACCATATCAGACTCAAGCCGAACACTACCGCAGAACGACAAGTTCCATGCGTTATGTGGTGACGTCTCGAAACAGGGCATTGAGTGGGCGGGCAGCACATGGAAGCTGCCGGAATGGAAATGTATTTTTGTCTCCGGTCACGCCAAAGCCACCGGGAAAGAGGGGCAGTTAATCGAAGGCATTGAAGGTGAGCCGGTGCCATTGGCAAGAGAAAGCACCGCCAGAATGAGCGTAAAGCGCATGAGCAGTTTAATTGAATATTCACAGGCATGGGCTGTCTGTCAGGGCGTAAAACTCACAGAGACACGCTACGCGCTGAATTATTACGGGCATAAGATTTAACCTAACTGGAAGGAAACGCAATGAAATTAGAAAAAGGCAAAATTTACGATGTGGAAGATGATTATTACCTGCAGCACAGCCGGGCTGAATATCACTCAACCCGATACCGCGAATCGGATAACGAGCCACTGCACGACATGATCATCCGATGCGCCAATGAGGATTTGATGGTCGGCCTGTTTACGACGGATAAGATTATCGGGTTAGCCAAAATTCAGGAAATTTAGGGGGTAAATGCAGTCCCTCACTTGAATAGTCATCACGGTAATGATGAGAGTAGTCTCAGGGAGATAAAATGAAACAGAAAAGCTATCGCAGTAAAAAATGGCTGGCTGCCGTTGGTCAGATTGAATGCTGTGTCCGGTGTGGGCAATACGGCGTTCAGGTCGCCCACAGAAATGAGGGCAAAGGCATGGGGTTGAAGGTGGATGACAGCCTGACCGCAGCACTGTGTCCCGCCTGCCATTATGCCATCGATAATGGCGCTGACATGAGCAAAGAGGAACGCAGGCACGAGATGGACAGGTCGATTGTCCTGACGATCAAAGAGCTGACGAGGCGGGGACTGGTTGGCGCACTATGAAGACTTACCGCTTAAAACTGCCGTGGCCGCCGACAATTAATCATTATTGGAAACACTCAAGGTGGGGTCACTACATCACAGAGAAGGGCAAAGATTACCGACAGAACATCATCACACTCATCAAGCAGCAGGACTTAGACATCCTCACCCCCTCCCGCATCAGAATAACAATCACTGCACACCCTCCAGACCGACGCCGAAGAGATATCGATAACCTGCCCAAAGCGGTCTTCGACTCACTGACACATGCCCATTTCTGGGTTGATGATGAGCAGATTGATGATATGCGGATCACGCGGGGCGAATTGATTAAAGGCGGCTGTCTTGATGTCCAGATATGGGAACTGGATTAATGGAATTCACAGACTTACACATAGCAATTGAAGAAGCGCGGTATCTCCACGCAATAACAAGAAAAAATCATGTGGTTTTGCAGTGTGAACACGCCCGACTGAGAGTGATTCAGGCACGCAAAACAAGAACCACAGGCCACTCAGTCATGTTCTCAACCAAATACGATAAACAGCATTCAGTATTGCGGGGGTAAAATGAGTCACATCAGGGAAAAGCAGCTAACAAAACCACAGCAGGACTGGATTGATAACTGGTTAAATTTGTGGGGGGCATGGGTTCACAGTGGCAGAATCGATAAGCGCCAGATAAACATGATTTATAAGTTCATGATGACTGTTGAGCCTCGCAAGGGGCAAGACCGCCCTGTGTGCAATGATGATGATGGTATGTTGATTTCTCAGGTGGTCGATGCCGTTATGTGCATTGACCAAAAAGCCTATGGGATTTTACTCAGCTACTACGCTCACGGCGCATCGAAGCTGTCAATTTCAACTTATTATCACAAGATTGCGAAACCCCGCAGAATGATGACGCGCTCTGGCGGGCGCTTAAGGAAGCCTTCTCGTGGGACATGTCGCCGTGAAGTGGATGAAATTCTGGCAGCCAGTGTTTACCTATTATATCAGCCTCTGCAAAATGCATTTAATTCACGTAAACGTGTAGAGAAAATCAAAAAGATTGCCTAGAACGTGTTGACACTAATGAGCAAATGAGCAATAATTTTTGGTAAGGTTGCCGTCAGTGTTTCTTAGGTGGCCTTACCAGAACAATAACCCCACTCGCGGGGTTTTTTTATGCCTGAAATAAACATAAGACTTGCTGTTGTCATGGGTCAGAGTTACATGTGTGTTCACGCCGAATAACTGACCAGAAGGTTAAAATTATCATGCTAAAACATGAAGATATGACAACAACAGCAGCCTGCGTTTTGGAAACTGTGCCTCTGTATGACTGGGCATCTGTTGCCGATATTTCTACCCTGACGGGGCTGTCCACGCCACGTTGCCAATTACTTTTAACTCAATTTTGCCTGGCTGGATTGATGGAAAGCCGGGACGATGAGACGTTTTTCAAACGTTGCCCTTAATCGGGTAATGTCTTAAGCCATCAAGGGCGGGGCTTTGATACCTCGCCTTTGCCTGTGGTTTTCCAGCAAGCCCGCCAGTGTCGATGTATGGAATAGCTTGTGAATTTAAGTAGTACCACATTAATTAACGACGACTCGCTGCAATTTATCAAAACCCTGCCGGATAACTGTATTGACCTGATAGCCACTGACCCACCGTATTTCCGGGTTAAAGAATGTGGCTGGGACAGGCAGTGGGAGGATGTCACGGCTTACCTTGCGTGGCTGGACGAGATGCTGACTGAGTTCTGGCGGGTACTGAAACCCAACGGCAGCCTGTATATGTTCTGTGGTTCCCGTCTGGCCTCAGATACTGAGCTGCTCGTGCGTGAACGTTTTAATGTGTTAAACCATATTATCTGGGCGAAACCGTCCGGCCCGTGGCGCAGGCAGAATAAAGAAAGCCTGCGGATGTATTTTCCGGCCACAGAACGCATTATTTTTGCCGAACATTACCAAGGGTCGTATCACCCGAAAGGCGATGGCTATTCCAAACAATGCCGGGCCCTGAAACAGTCGGTATTTAAACCGCTGATTGATTACTTCCGTGATGCCCGAAAAGCACTGGGCGTGACGGCGAAAGAAATTCATGCGGCAACCGGTAAGCAGATGGCCAGTCACTGGTTCAGTGATAGCCAATGGCAGTTACCCAATGCTGTGGACTATCAAAAGCTGCAGGTGTTGTTTGACCGCGTGGCTAAAGAGAAGCACCAGCGTGGTGAGCTGAATCAGCCCCATTCTAATTTGGTGGAATCACACCAGTTTTTGTCGCGCCAGTATGACGAGTTGCGGCAGGAATACGGTTTAATGCGCCGCCCGTTCTCAGTGACGGCAGACGTGCCTTATACCGACGTCTGGCAATTTGCACCCGTTCAGTATTATCCGGGCAAGCACCCCTGCGAAAAGCCTGCTGACCTGATGACACATATTATCCAGTCCAGCAGCCGGGAAGGGGATGTGGTGGCGGATTTCTTTATGGGTTCCGGGGCAACATTGAAAGCGGCGCTGAAACTCAATCGTCGGGTTCTGGGCGTTGAGCTGGAAGAAGAGCGGTTTAAGCAGACTGAGCAGGAGATCAACGGGCAGCTGTAAACTTAGAGTTTACAACTGAACTGTTAGAAATATTTTAATTCCCCCGAATTCGAGGGTTTTAACCATTTCGAGCAACACCTCGGATTGGTGTATCGAGCATTTATGAAAGATGAATTCGAATGGGTTTATTCAACTACCGAGGATTCTTAGGTAGTTCGAAATCCCGACATCGAAATCCCGACATCGAAACAAATTCAATGGGTTCAGGTAGATTGCGAAACCATATAATCATTTATTGCGACAAAAGATTGCGTTATTCGTCAAAATGGTGCATATTTTAAGTGCGCTTCCGAAAGCGTATGCGTCCGCTCCGCATGTAGTAAAAACCGTCGAGGAGGGTTAACCAAATGGCTGTCAGTATCCGTTTAGATGATGACTTCGTGAGTGATGTAAAAATCCACGCAGAAGCGTCAAGCAGGAGTGTACCAAAGCAGATCGAACATTGGGCAAAAATAGGTCGCATCGCCGAAGATAACCCCGATTTGCCGTACTCCTTTATCCTTGATGTCTTGCTAGCGAAAAGCGAAGTCGATAATGGTAAGGTGTCGCGTTATGTCAGAAGGACAAAAAAGTCCCAAGATTGATGTTTATGAAACAAGACGTTTCTCTAAGGCATTATCTAAATTACCTGAAAATCTTCTTGCAGTCGTGGAAGATGAGATAGAAAAAATTATCGACAACCCAGAAATTGGCGAACAGAAGAAAGGCGATTTGAGTTTTCTTCGCGTTCATAAATTCCAGTTAAACAACCAGCTAACATTGCTTGGGTACCATTGGGTTGAAAAAAAGATAGAGCTATACCTGCTAAATTTTGGTTCTCATGAAAATTTTTATCAGGAACAAAAGCGACACAGGAAAGACGATTTAAAATTTATTAAATGACACATAAAGGCTGCGCATTGCGTGGCCTTTTTCATATTTGCCACCGCAATCACTCTAATCACATCCGTATACACGCATTGCGGCTGGCATCCTATTAACTCATGCGGGGTGAATGATGAATATTATAGTGGAATTCCCGAAGATGAATTCGAGAGCGGAATTTAAGAATAATGACGGTATAGCACAGCAGAGCATACTCTCTTTTTCTTCTGAACGAGTCACCATGCTGGAAGCCGATGTTTATGTTTATCTGCAAGAAACAGACGAAGTTCTGTCCCCTGAAACACCTCATGTGAAACTACTTTATGCTGAAGATTATGATGAAAAATCAACGTTCTTAGATTTTGAACTCAGGGCAACAGAGTGGGCGAAAAATAAAGTAGTCGAGTTTGTGAATCAATATTAAATAGCGAGATGAATCATGGAAAAGCGCATTGAAGCACTGGAAAGAAAGGTTGTCGAACTGGAAAAACAGCTCGCTGATCTATCAGGAGCTGTTAATCATTATCGTACTATTCATCAAGTAGAGATTGATGAAATCAGAGCGAAAAACCAAGCAACTAAATTAATCGATGCCGGAATGGTTATTGGTGCTGATCTTCGTCAATCAGCTTAATATTATCGACAATATTTTTGATGATTGGGCAATCACTCTGTGATAGGCCATTTATAATAACTTGTTTTTTCTCGTAGTCAGTCGCAATGATACTGACTAAAACTTGTTTGATAGCAATCAGTTCACGAGCTAGAGGCTCGGGTATTGATTCTTCTACAGAAAATTTAAATGGATAGTATTTTTCCACTATCATGCTTTTTCCTTTATTTAGAGGTAATCAGCCATCCCTCCATTGATTAATTATTTTGGCTGATTCAATAGCATACCTTAATTATTAACTTATTACATTTAACCGACACAGGGGCGATCATAACTCACCCCACGGACACCCATTGTTCTGATGGGGGGGGATTATGATTATGGACAAATACACCAGCCCCACAGCGTACACATGGGGCGCATTTACCGCTATGCTCGGTGCGCTGTCATTAAACGACTGGGCTATCGTCATTGGCATCATGTGTACCATCGGCACGTTTGCCGTGAACTGGTACTACAAACACCGGGAATTCAACCGCCATGAAAAAGACGAGTAAGTTAAGTGCTGCCGTTATCGGTCTGGTGCTTTCCGGTGCAGGGGCGACCGCCATTCTCGCTCAGTTTTTGGATGAAAAAGAGGGCAACCGATTATCGGCGTATCGGGATGCAGCTGGCATCTGGACAATCTGCCGGGGCGTAACCCGAATTGATGGTGCTCCCGTTCGTCAGGGTATGCAACTGACACCGAACCAATGCCGTGATCTCAACGCCAAAGAAGCAGATCAGGCCGTTGCATGGGTCAGAAGCCATATTAACGTGCCACTGACTGAACCACAGATAGCCGGCATTGCCAGTTTCTGCCCATACAACATCGGCCCCGGTAGATGCTTCTCTTCCACGTTCTACCGAAAACTGAATGCGGGTGATAGGCAAGGGGCTTGTCAGGAAATTAAACGCTGGATATTTGACGGCGGCAGAGATTGCCGACAGACCCAAGGCCAAGCTAATGGCTGTTATGGTCAGGTAGAGCGACGTGCTCAGGAATCGGAATTAACCTGTTGGGGGTTGGATGAATGAAGTTCAATTTCACCTCTGGCGTTGTCATTGCCTTGATTGTCACTTCTGGGGCAGCTTGCCTCTATCGCGATAAATACAAGGTACAACTTAAAGCCACCCAAGACAAAATAACCGAAATCCAGCAACTGACGGACACCATCAACTACCAGAACACGCACATTGACATGCTGCATGAACTGGATAGTAAGCACACGCAGGAACTCGCCCATGCCAAGACTGAAATTGACCGGTTGCACTCTGCTTCTCTTGCTCATCCTGAACGGGTGTACATCCAAGCCAAGTGCCCCGTGTCTAAAACCGTTGCCAGCTCCGGCATGGATGATGCAGCCCTCGCCAGACCTACAGACTCCGCTATCCGAAATTATTGGTTACTCAGAGAGCGCATTGCCACCTCAGAACAAATGATCCTGGGGTTGCAGGAGTATATTAGGGAGCAGTGTCAGTGAGCCATTTTGGCAAATAAAAGTCTATGCAAGTGCATGCCTCATTTTTAAACCAAGCTTCAATAATTAATTTTCCGATTTTCCATTGTACAAACTCTACGCCATGCTCCTTAGTGCCAGAATGGTATGGCTTCATTGTTTTGCTAATAATGTAATCCGGGCTTTTCCCGATAAATTGTTCATGATCTTTAAATAAAGAATAAAGATACCGTGCTTGTTCTTTTTTTTGTGATGAACGGAGCGAAAGGTATGCCCACACTAATACTATGTGACTGAGTAAGACGCCTGTATTAATCATATGAGATCTCAATAGTAAAAATTAACTAATCAATATACCTAATGTTTTTCCAAGTTATCGCATTTGGTGATGACTTTGTCATATCTAAATCCACTGCGTCTCGCTCGACGTATATACCAAAGAACCTTTCAGGATAAGCCTTGAGGAATGCCAGCAGTGGTCTGGTTAACCCTCTTTGGGCTGGTTATTCCTGAGCGCAAGGTTTATCACTAAAAGGAACTTAACCATGAGTTACCCAGCTATCGTTATTGAAAACATTCATGTTCGTAGTAATGAGCATGGCACCTACAACCTTAATGATTTACATAAGGCTGCAATCGTAGGAGGGTTAGCGCAGACATGGCAGAAACCGAGTCAGTTTTTGCAAAGTGATGGTGTTCGGGAATTTGTTGAGGAAGTGACCAAGGTGCTAAAAAACACCTTGGAACAAAATCAAATACTTAGAAAGATTCACGGCGGTAACGAACGGGGAACATGGGCACATGAACTCATTGCTCTACGCTATGCCGCTTGGCTCTCCCCTGCCTTTGAAGTGAAGGTTTACCAAACTTTCCGTGCTTTTATTCTTGGTCACTTGGGTAAATTTGCTCAGGCTAATCGACTTGAACTGGAGTATCAAAGTAAGAAGCGCAGAGTCAGCACCGCAGCGAGGATCATGAATGGCTGGGGCGTGGGTGGTGAGAAGCAAAGAATTGAGTCCGCAAGGGCGCAACTGGCTAATGAAATGCAGGTGTTGATCCCCGACCTTGGGGGCGCGAAAGCATGAATATGCCAACCCATGAGTTTTTATGCTGGCGTGTTGCCGAAGCCTACTGCTATCACCTAATGAAAATCAATCAGAGCCTTGTGTATCGACATCTGTTTGGTGATATACAGATCAACCAGCACTTCATTGCGGGTCTGCTTGATGGGCGGTTAAGTGAAAAGCTCAGTCCCCGTAGTCAGGCATTGTTTTACGATAGATTGCTTGAACCCTACGATAAAAAAATCTGCGAACGCGTGGTCTTTATCGGTGGGAAAGCTCCGGGACTGAGTAGACGCGGGAAGCATTACATGAATGCTTTCCTGCATCAGTTTGGCATGATGCTAATGGATATTGGTATTAGAGAGAAAAACGGACTTTATCGCTTGCCGACTGATGAAGAAATCATTTTATAGAACTACACAAAGCCTCCACAAACGGGTGCTTGATAGCGTTTTGCTTATTACTTTTCAAATTGAATGAATTTCATAAAAGTCTAATATTCACGTTCTCATAAAATATAAAGGGAAATTAGTATGGAAGAAGCACTGAAAAAATTTAACTCATGGCTGAAGATTGATACTTGGCACACAGGACATCCTCTTGATGAAGCGAGATTTTTAAAATCCGCTTATGGTGCATTAATAGCTAAGAGAGATCTGGATTCCGAAACATTGCGTGATTATATAGTTAATTTTGTGAATGAAACTTCTAAGCTAAATGAACGTTTTCTTGAAGAAAGAGCTGAAGAATACGCGTCAAAATTTGATGTGATATCTGAATTTGTCAGGGTAAATTCATTATAAATAGCGATATACAAAGATTGATTTAATCATAATGCCTGCATAAAAGCGGGCATTTTATTTTATAAGGGAAAAAGAAATGGCACTCACCGACAAACAAGAGATGTTTTGTCGCGAGTACCTCGTTGATTTGAACGCCACACAAGCGGCCATTCGTGCGGGGTACAGCGAGAAGACTGCAAACCGCACTGCGTCTGAGAACTTGTCAAAACCTGATATTCAATCACGCATTGCTGAACTCAAAGCTGAACGCAATGAAGAGGTGGGAATTAATGCCGCCTATGTATTAAAGCGGCTAGTTGAAATTGATCAAATGGATGTCCTCGACATTCTCAATGATGGCGGGGAACTGAAAGCCGTCAAGGATTGGCCTAAAGTCTGGCGAACAACATTATCAGGTATGGAAGTGTTGGAAATAGGGTCACAAGACACTGCCGCTCTACTCAAGAAAATCAAATGGCCGGACAAAGTGAAGAACCTTGAGCTGCTCGGTAAGCACATTGCTGTTCAGGCATTTAAAGAACAGGTTGATCAAAATGTGGTGGCTACACACAACATCATGCCGGTTCCTGCTTGCGATAGCGTCGATGATTGGGAAAAAGTGGCTCAGAAACAGCAGGGCGAGGTATTGGGTGGATGAATTACAATGTGGTTTGGAAACCGCTACCCGGCTCACAGTCGTTAGCATTAAGTTGCCCGTGTAACGAAATTCTGTATGAAGGTACACGAGGCCCCGGCAAAACAGCCGCACAACTAGCCCGCTTTCGACGCAATGTCGGCGTGGGATACGGTTCATTCTGGCGTGGTGTTATTTTCGATACTGAATACAAAAACCTTGCGGACATCATAACTCAATCCAAGCGTATGTATCGCTTATTTAAGGATGGTACGCGTTTTTTGGCGTCGGCATCTGAATTACGTTGGGTATGGCCAACGGGTGAAGAGTTGTTATTTCGGTTTGGTAAAGAGGCTGATGACTACTGGGACTACCACGGGCAGGAATTCCCTTTTATCGGCTTTAACGAATTAACCAAACAGAAGTCTCCTGATTTCTATGAAGCGATGTTTTCGTGCCGCCGTTCATCATTCAGACCAGAAGATTATCCGCTTGAAGACGGTTCTTTGTTAAAGCCTATCCCGCTGGAAACATTCAGTACAACCAATCCATTTGGTATCGGTCACACATGGGTTAAGAAACGGTTTATCGAACCTGCACCGCGTGGAACGGTTATCCGTGAAACGCAAAAGGTGTTTAACCCGCAGACAGAACGAGAAGAAGACATCACCCTGACCCGTGTTGCTGTTCATGGCTCTTTCAAAGAAAACCCTTACCTAGACCCGCAGTACATCGCCACATTGATGAACATCAAAGACCCCAATCGAAGAAAGGCATGGGTTGAAGGCTCTTGGGATGTCACCAGCGGTGGACGCTTTGACCATCTGTGGAATGCCAATCATCACGTTATCAAGCCATTCAAAATACCGGATAGCTGGACAGTTGATCGTTCTCACGACTGGGGGGAATCAAAGCCGTTTGCCAATCTGTGGTGGGCTGAATCTGACGGGACAGCAGCAACACTGCCTGATGGGCGTCAATTTTGCCCGCCATCAGGATCATTAATTTTGATAGGCGAGTGGTACGGTTGCCCGCCAGATGAACTGAATAAAGGCCTCAATATGTCATCGACCAATGTAGCCAAGGGGGTGAAGTGGATTGATAGCCGCCTGATGGGTGAAGATGTTGCAGAACCTGACGAAATTAAACAGGGCAGTAAGACACAAGGCCAGTTAAATATGATGCCCGGTATCTGCAAAAAAGTGAGCACGGGTCCCGCTGACAGTTCCATTTTCAACACAGGAGATAATGAGGACTCCATTGCGCAGAAGATGGAAAAACAGGGCGTGAAGTGGCTGGAGGCCAATAAAAAGCCCGGTTCTCGCATCAATGGTGCCTCAATCTTTGCGGATATGCTGGAGGCAGTCATTGAGGGCAAGCAATCAGAATCAGGCCTACCGGAAAAGCCCGCGTTCTATGTATTCGACCATTGTAGAGGCTGGATAAGCCGTATCCCCGTCTTAGTGCGTGACACTAAAAATCCTGATGATGTTGATACCGAACAGGAAGACCACGATTGGGATGCAACGCGGTATCGTGTTTTGCATAAACCTCAGCGCTTTACCCAAAAACTTAATTTCAACTGGAACTGACATGAATACCAACGTGGATTACACGCATCCGGCGTACACCGAATTTTTGCCCGAGTGGAACATGATCGGGGATTGTGTTGATGGCGAGCGGGTGGTCAAAAGCCGAAAAGAAAAGTACCTACCCCATCCCGCAGACAAGAAAGCGCGGGATGACTTCAGCAATGAACGTTACAAACGCTATCTGCTTCGGGCATCGTTTATCAACGCCACGGGACGCACATTGAGCGGGTTGCTGGGTATTGCATTCAATAAGCCCGTCAAAATTGATATCTCAGGCGGCATTGAATATCTGGAAACCGACATTGATGGTGAAGGGCAACCGTTGACACAAATGATACGTGATGCGCTTTCTCAGGTGTTACAGCGTGGCAGAGCGGGCTTGTTGACTGATTTCTCAGGCTCCGGCATCCAGTCAGAGGCTGAAAAAGGCCGTCCCTATATCCGCTTATTTACCGCCAAGGAAATTATTAACTGGCGGGTGACGAACGGGAAAACGTCACTGGTGGTGGTGCATTACAGGGAGCCGAAAGACTCGGACTATTTTGATTTGCAACTGGTCGATCATTGGATTGAGTTACGGCTCATTGATGGCAGGGCACATTCGCGGCACTGGTATCAGGACAGCAATTTACTGGTGGATGATTGGGTAGAGCTGAAAGATGCCACCGGTCAGCCATTATCTGAATTGCCGTGGTCATGGATTGGATCAATGAACAATGACCACACGCCGGATGCACCGCCGCTGGCGGATATCGCCTATGTGAACATCAAGCACTATCAGGCCGAAGCCGATATTGCCGAATCAGCACACACCGTCGGGCAGCCGATGGTGGCATTAACCGGACTGACTGAGACATGGGCCGATAAGTATTTTTCTGAGGGTTTTACGGTCGGGTCACGCAATGGAATATTACTTCCCCCAAACGGCGATATGAAATTCGCCCAACCCGAAGAGCGCAATATACAAATCACCGTGGCAGAACGGCGAGAAAAGCAAATGGCGATGCTGGGCGCTAAGTTAGTGGAGCGTGGCACGTCGGCACGAACAGCTACACAGGCGCAAGATGAGGCGCAAACAGATAACTCCGTGCTTTCATTGTGTGCGGGTAATGTTGAGCAAGCCTTTAACAGGGCGCTTAATTTCTGCATTCAGTTTGCCGGGAGTGGTGAGACAACCATCGAACTCAACAAATCCTATGATATCGCCCAACTAGATTCAGCGGCGATGACGGCATTACTGGCCTCGGTTCAATCGGGTGCCATGCGCCTGATTGATTTTGTTAAGTACCAGCAAAGCATCAACCTCGTGCCGCAAGATGAAAAGCCAGAAGATATTATTGAGGCGCTGGAAGCATCGCGTGCTAACTCGCTGTTTTAGAGGTGAATATGCAATCACGGTTGATGTTAGATAATGCAATGCTGATCCAGATCCTCCTTGAGCGATTGAAAGCCGGTATGGTTGATGATGAAGCAATGCAAAAGGAACTGAGGGCTGCGGTGGCGAAGGCATTAGCCCACTTTTCTGGTCAAATTTCATCAAGAACAAAACTGAATGCCGTTATTGCTGAACTCAAGCGAGCACTGACGCCTGTTATGACGGGTTACTCAGCACATTTATTGCAGTCGGTTATCGATATCGGTATTGAATCAAGCCGGCTTGAAGCCGATAGCCTGTCTCAGGCGGTGGCAAAGACGGTTAGCCAGCCCTCGAAGGAAACCCTCGAGAAATCGATTATCAATGTTCCATTGGGGCTTGTTGCATGGGGAGGGTCATTATTTCTCAAGAAATTTATCGCCTCTTGGGTGACCAGCTCTATACAGCAAGTCGAGAATCAGGTTGTGTTAGCCATGGCAGCACAGCATGATGTTCAGGCTCTGCAAGCCACGATTAACGGCACGATGATGGATAAAACGCCCGTCACGACCTCGACGATATCACGTCTTATTTACAACTATCAGACGATAGCCAGTACCGCCATTCAACATGCTCACACTGGCGCGGCCCAGGCGTTTTACAAAGAAAACAACGATCTCATCAAAGAAGAAGAGTTTAGCGCCATTCTTGATAACAAAACGTCAGCAACGTGCCGGGCGCTGTCCGCTAAGCGATATCCGGTTGGCGAGGGGCCGATGCCACCGCTGCATCCACGGTGTCGAAGTCGAAGGTTGCCCATACTCAATGATAAGCATGTCGATTTGATAGTGACAAAGCCAGTGGGGCGTTCGGAGTGGGGAGAGGAAAACTATTATGAGTGGCTATCACGTCAGCCAGCCCAGCGGCAGGATTTGATATTAGGGCCCACTCGAGGGGCGCTGTTTCGTGATGGTGGGCTTTCACCAGAGCGATTCGCTCAATTACAACTACACAAAAACTTTACCCCAATGACGCTCAAGGAGATGCAAAAACTGGCACCCGACGCATTTAAGCGAGCCGACATTGCATTGAAATAACACAGACCCGCCCATGCGCGGGTTTTTTATTCTCCGCAGTCAGTGACTGCATCATCCAGACCCGAGGTTGACGATGTTTAAATTTTTATTAACGAAAGACGAATTTGAGGCGCTTTCTGGTGAGCAAAAAGCCCTGTACAAAGCGCAGGGCGACCAATATCAGTTACACATTGAAGGTATGCCAGACATGCCTGATGTCTCTGGTTTGCAGAGGAAAGTGGATGAACTGCTTTCTGAGAAAAAATCAGAGCAGGAAAAACGCCGACAGGCGGAAGACGCGGCGAAAAAAGCCGCCGATGAACAGGCTCGCAAAAATGGGGATATTGAAGCACTGGAAAAGAGCTGGGCTGAAAAATTATCTTCCCGTGAAAAAGAGCTGTTAGCCAAACTCGATGAAAAAGACAGCAATTTACGCACGTTGCTGGTAGATAACGTGGCGCAATCTTTGGCGGTGAAACTGGCGGGGGACGGGGCCGCGTTGATCCTTCCTCATATCAAATCACGCCTCATTGTTGAAGAGGGAAAGACACGCGTCATTGATGCCGAAGGGAAGCCGTCCGCACTCACCCTTGACGATTTAGAAAAAGAATTTCGTAGCAACAAGTTGTTTGCGCCTGTTGTTATCGGCAGTAAAGCGACCGGCACCGGCGGTGAAGGCGTGCGCCAGACGGTTGCCCGAGGCGGCAGTAAAACCTGGCACGACTATACGGAAGCTGAACGCATCCGTTTATTTGATGAAGAACCCGAGGAATTCAAACGCCTCCAGAAAACCCAATAAATTAGGAGTAAAAATTAATGGCAACCACTCGTTTATCCGATATTTTTCGTGGTGATTATTATCAATCGATTGCACCCCTGAACAGCCCAGAAAAAACCGCCGTGTTTGAATCGGGCATCATTACCCGCCTGCCTCAATTGGATACCATTGCCTCAGAGGGGCAAGGTACAGCAACCATTAACTACTGGAACGATTTGGATGCGAACGAAGCACCCAATGCCACGTCGGATAACCCCGATCAGATCGGTAAGGTAGGTAAGGCCAGCCAGTCGAGCCTTAAAGCGCGCGTGTTATATCTCAACAAAGGTTATGGTGTGGCGGACTTAGCCGCAGAACTGGCAAACAGTGAACCCATGAGTCACATTCGCAACCGCTTTGGTACCTACTGGACTCGCCAATGGCAGCGCTACCTGATTGGGACGGCGCGTGGGGTGATTGGCAGCAACATCGCGAATGATGATAGTGACATGGTGGTTCAGGGCGGAGATGAAATTTCCGCTAATAACCTGATTGACGCCGCGTTTACCGCCGGTGATGCCGCCGACACATTCAGTGCTATCGGGGTTCACTCTGTGGTGATGAAACAGATGGCAACCAAAAACCTGATTGAAACGATCCGTGATTCAGAAGGCCGTATTATCTTACAAACTTACCTCGGTAAGCCCCTGTTCATGGATGACAGCCTGAAATATGACGATGGGCGTTATCTCACGGTCTTTTTTGGTGGCGGGGCCTTTGGTTACGGCAGTGGCAATCCTCATACGCCCGTCGAGCTGGATCGCAAGGCATCGGGCGGTAATGGCGGGGGCGCTGAAGTCCTGTGGGAACGTAAGACCTTTATTCTGCAACCGGCGGGATTCAGCTGGCTGGGTGAAGAGGACCCGAATCAAACCCCGTCAATCACGGATATCGCTAAAGCGGCTAACTGGCAGCGCAAGTTTGACCGTAAAAACGTCCCCTTTGCAGCGGTGTTAAGCGGTAAGCCGGTTTCTGGCAGTAAAGCGAAGGATACGGCGGCGGGCTAATCACAGAGAGGGGCGCTTGCCCCTTTGTTACTCAGGCGGTTTCATGGTTGTAGAAATTACCCTCGGGCAGGTTCAGGAATTGCTGGATTCAATGGGCTTTGAGGCTCCTGATTTTATTATCAATGCATTTATCACTGTGGCTAAGAGTATTGATGATGGCTTACATGCTGCGGGATACCCAGAGTCAACCGTGTTGTTGATCAAGCTCTATGCCGTTGTGTTAATGCTGTCATCTGCTGACGTGAGAAAGACAACGTCAGAACGTGCCCCCTCTGGTGCTTCTCGTTCATATCAGTACTTCGATGATGGAAGAAAGCAACTGGCTCATTTGTTATCAAAACTGGATGTGAAGGGGTGCACCGAGGCTTTACCCATCAATAAACCCCTGAGTTTTGTTCAGTTCGGCGTGTTCAGGGGGTGATATGGCTAAAATGTCACGATGGTCTTACAAGAGCGTGGCGACCGTTTACCCTGTCAGTTTCGGCGGAACATGGGCGGATGAAATCACTTTCGGCGCACCTTACCTTATTGACTGTAACTGGGTATCCACGAATGAAAAGGCCATTGATGCCAACGGAAGTGAATTTATTTCTCGACGGGTTTTCAATACCGAATTGTTACACCAGGGTAAGCCCGTAAGACGACCCGAAGTGGGTGATTATATCACTCAGGATGACACAAGATCAGAGCCTGATCCGCGAAAGGTTAAAGCGGGTGGTTCAACAATCCGCGCTGTCGATAGCTATGACATGAACATGTTTAGGCAAGATCCTGATTACAAAATAAGGACGTGATATGGCAACCAGCGTGAGAGGCATCAGAGAAGCCAAGGCTTCACTGGCTAAAATGGTGGGTGATATTCAGTCAAACAAAGTCAGCAGGGCGATGCACAGAGCATTAGATATTGGCGGCAGGCAGGCCGCTGTTTATACCCCCATCGACACAAAGACACTCATCAACTCAAGCTTTCGGGAGGTCAGCGTTAGCGGCACGCTGTTCACGGGTCGAGTGGGTTACAGTGCCACGTATGCCGCCTTTGTGCATGACCCGAAAGTGGTACAGAAATTCAAGCGCCCAACGGCAAAGAAAGCGTTCCTCAAGGCCGGTTTTGAAGAAACAAAAGCCCTGATTGACGCTGCCATTGCGGAGGAACTGAGGCTGTGATTATTGATGACTTTCTCGATTACTTAGCGCGTGGAAATCTAACGGAGGGCTTTATCGCTCAAAGATTGAAGTGGGAGGAAAAGGCGAATACCCAAACGCAGCAATATCTCGTCATTCAACCTGCTGGCGGCTCCGGGCGGCTGGCTGGGTTAAGTGCGGATGATTACATTGATGTGATTTTAGTCTCTGAGCAAGGCAAGCCCATTCCCGTGATGGAGAGAGCGGTTGAAATATTGAATTTTGTCGCCAACAACCCTGATGACGATCAATTAAACTCAGTATTCAATGTGGGGGGATTGCCATCGCCCATCACTTCAGAAGAAAACCGAACGATATTCAGGCTCTCATTCCGTTGTTTGTCATAAACAAACAAAACTCAAACGAGGTCGCTTAATGCGGCCTTTTTTCTTTTACCCATAAGAGGTTATTTATATGGCAAATTGCCCGGTAGAGACCAATAAACTGATTGGTCGTCATGCCATTATTCGTATTGCTCAGGGCTGCCCTGACAACGCACCGAAACAAGCCGCATTTTTACGCATCGGGGCGCTGACCACCAAATCCTTTGACCTGTCCCCCAACACCCTGACGTCTGAAGCGGATGATTCCAAAGGGCTGGTTGAAAGTGTCGTCACCAGCATGGACTTAACCATCAGCTTTGACGGGGAATACCGCAAGGAAGATAAAAAAGAGGACTTCGGCCCCTTGCGTCTGCTGAAGGAAATCCCGAAAGAGGTGCAGGCCGGTCGTCAGCCGGCCTATTGGGTACAAATGGATTTCACGGGCGACCATGCCTTTGTGTTGCAGGGCTATATGGTGTTTACCTCGTGGTCATCCCAGTTCGGTGCCAATGAGATTGCCACCTATTCCGGCGAGTTAAAAGTCAGTGATGCCGACTCGGTTGACTGGCTGATTGAAGAAGCCGTGACCAAGCAGAACGCCGGCGGTTGATCGGCGGGGCTGAATATCACAAAGGGTACTGGCGCAGTGCCCTTGATTATGTTCAGGAGGCTTTATGACACCCATACTTGAAATCGGGGAGATGGTGATCTCCACGGCGAAAAATGATTTTTTACTGCGTCCCTCTTTTGCGGCCATGACCCGGCTGGGCACCCCCCGGCAAATCGTCGAGGCATATACAGTATTGAACGGCGCGCCCGCACAGGCACTGGTGCAACAGGCGATGCAGGCTTACGGCACGTTACCCGACTGGCTGCTGACCCATATGCATAAGCCGGTATTTGGTCGTCCGGTCTTATCGACCGCAATGGCGGTGATACAGGCCTGCTGTGAAGAGGACACTGACGCCCTGACGGGGGAGTGGCACCCCGGACAGCGGGGCGTGGTCTATCGTCCGGGCAGCATGCCGGTGAAGGATATGATCCCGATAGCCCAGGAACTTATCACCCACGGGGTAATGGGCAAAGTCAAACTGCGCAAACTCCAGCGTCACGAAGGCACAGAAGCCTACTCTGATGCGTTCCATGCGGTGGAATACATCAATGCGGCGCGTACCCACTTCACCATGTCACGCACGGAAGCCGAGCGGTTAACCATGACGGAATTCCAGATGATGCTGAAAGCGAAGTTCCCGGAAGAAAAAGGCTTCACCCGTGAAGAATACGACGCGGTGATTGAGGCCGATGATAAACGCACCCGTGAATTGCTCAGCGGTAAACGAAAACTGGTGAGGATGAAATAATCAAAAAGTGACATCAGTGGTAACAATCTGAAAAAAATGATTATTTAAGGGTGTCAATCTACCATTTAATCAAATCTGCTGACTTATTGAAGGTGTTTAGTGATAAAAAGGGATAAATACCTATCATATGGGTACAAATAGTTGAATATTCGAAGTGTGTCCCAATTTTAAATGACTATTATTTACAAAAAGTGACACTTGGTAATTAATAGCGTCCTACCGAAATGACGAAGCCCCTGACTACAGCCATAGTCAGAGGCCTCTGAATTGCCCAGTTTGATTAGGAATCTAAGCGTGACCATTGTAACAGTTAAGGCAGTAACTCAAACCCTCAATGTGCCATTTTATGGCGTAGATCTCGCTATCGTGAATTATCACGGTCAGCCGTATGTGCCGATGAAGCCGGTGGTTGAGGGGATGGGGATGGACTGGAAAAGCCAGCTAGCTAAGTTAAATAAACGCTTTAAATCAACTATGGTGGAAATCACCATAGTTGCCGCAGATGGTAAAAATAGGGATATGGCTTGTCTCGCTCTTCGTAAACTTGCTGGGTGGTTAGCTACTATCAACCCGAATAAAGTTAATGTCGCTATCAGGGATAACGTCATGCGATGATGTGCTTTACGAATACTGGACAACGGGAGAGGTTACAGCGAAGAAAACCACGACTCAGGATCGCACTCCTCTTCGTGGGCTGGTTAATACACTGATAGGCAAATATGGCGTAAGCAGTAAAAAGTTATACCAAATGGTTCATCATGAGTTTGGGATAAAACATATCAATGAATTAACGGGCGAACAGTTACCCTCTGCTATCGAATATTTGGCGACTAAAGCCGTTGAAGGTGAGTTTTTAGGAAAAGAGGAAATTCCGATCTTTCATGGTTACACGGGTTTTACAGGCCGCTTGCTGATGGAATTGAAAAATGGCGAGGTGCATTGTACTCAGATGCTAACCCCGCAACACCATGTTGCTACTTTGAATGACTTCACTGAGATGACGCAACGCGCTGGCTATCTGATGATACATGAAGAAGATATGAGACCGATGATGAAAGCATTACAGGGTTACAAACTCAGCGTGTAACTCCAAGCCAAGGATGGCTAAAAGTTGAAGTAATTGGGTATTATTTGATGCATTATGATGATTAAACAGACAACTAAAATAGAGTTTAAGCTGTTGAACCTAAGGTTCAAACGGTCTAATATTACCTCAGTTATATTTATCAATGAGATAAATGGTAATGATTTTTATATTAACTTCATGATGTTAGGGGGCTATATGAGAACTGAGCATACCAGATCTATACAAACTATTAGCCACTCGACAGAAATAGTTGATAGGTTCTTTGATGATTGTTTGCAGAAAGAGTTTTTTATCCGTCGTCTGAGCTTTAGAAGTGATCCCAATCGTCAAATATTTATTGTTACAATAAACAACGATAAGAAAAGTGATGCTTTTTATGTTGTTCCTTTTGCGGAATTCTCATATAGGCGCAACAAAGTGAATGTTATAGTAGACCCTAAAGCACAGTACCCTGAGCTGTGCGCAGATGTTGATAAAGCTATAGAGCTGATTAAATCCTCAATTATTGGCTATATGTCACAATATAAAAGTTTATCTCTTCACTAAACCGGAGATAGGGAATTGGCTCCAAACTTCACTAAAAACTATTCTAAAGACTTAACGCGTAAGCCTTTCAGCACATCAGAGGCAATAATAGATACATTTTATTACCTATCTTCTGACGGTGATTTAGTCAGAGTGGTTGAATATGCATTAATTGGTAGTGAATTCGATTACTATTGCGAATTAGTCGAAATGGGGTGCGGGACAGAAGACTTCTACTCGCATCACGCAGCCGCTCTAAAAAGAGCAGGATTAAAAGAATGGCAGATAATTGAAGAATTATTGTCATTAGATATGCATGAACCCAATGAAGACTCTCTGATTGGCAGGGTAGCATTTAATGATTTTAACTTTTATGACTATGACACTCTAAAAACGGGTAAACAGATTAGAGGCATTGAAATACTACGTAAATATCAGGGTATTGGTATTGCTAAGCAAATATATAAATGCTTGCTTTTAAGGCATGATTATTTAGTTTGTGACCATATACAAACCATTCTGGGTGGCCGATTATGGGCGCAGGGAATGATAAAAATTGGCGAGGTCAGAGTCTATGACTGCACGAAAAAGCAATTTATAGATGTATTGACGCCATATGGTCGCGGAATTAAAGGCGTCCTCCCGTGGAGTGCGATTGGACTAGATCAGCGTGATATGGCTCTATGGGGTTCAGAAATGAAGCTGTCAATGGAATCTTGCCACCACTTGGTCAATATTATCAGCAAAGAGCGAATATACGATAATTATGCTTAACCGTTATAAATCTAATCCCGCTAACCCGCTTCGGCGGGTTTTGCATTTCTAAAGCCACTTAATCGTGGCTTTTTGCATTGTTTTGCGCCAACTGATTGGTATCATGAGCAAAATTTAATGATGAGGGGTTATGATGAGGAAGAATGTAATTGCTCTGCTTGTGGGCGCTGTTTTATTAGTTGGATGTGACTCAAAAGAGTTATCTCCAGAAGATAATCAACAAGTAGATAGTTTGAAAACCGAGCAACAATTACTGCCAGCGGCTAGTGGACCATTTGGATTACAGATGGGGCTAACGAAGAAAAATATTGAGGATATGATCGGTAACACACTAGAGCCAACTAAAGTTACAAATGTTTATCTAGTGGACAAATTACCTAAAAAAAATGATTCTTTTAAAATCTATGCACTTTTTATCTCCCCAACGCTCGGGCTTTGCAAAATACGCGCTATTGGTAACGATATCGAAAATGACGCATATGGCATTTCTCTAAGGGTTAAATTTAATGACCTAAAGACATCTCTTGATTCGATTTACGGTGAAAGTAAGGAAACTGACTTGCTATTACCCAGTTCGATATGGAATGAGCCGAGAGATTGGATGGAAGGATTAAATAAAAAAGAAAGAGTTTTACGTGCAAAATGGGAATCTAAAAGCGAAGCTTTGCAAAAAAATAATGTTGGTTCTTTATTATTGAGTGCTAAAGCTAGCGATAGTTCATCTGGATACCTTCTCTTGCAATATGAATTCAAGAATCATATTGAATGTGCTAAAGAGATAAATAATGCTAATAAAGACTCACTTTAATTAAATAGATCTTGCCAGCATGGGATTTTTTCTCACGCCACTTTAGACAGAAGCCTCATTACGGGGCTTATTATTGGCAGTTATCTACACTAATCAACCATAACCTCGCTTCGGCGGGGTTTTCTGTTTTAAGGGGATCGGAAAATGACAACGCAGGTCGGCAATATTGTTTATCAGGTATCAATGGATGTGGCGCAACTTCTGACAACGCAACGGCAACTGGATTCGCGCATGAGTCAGGTAGAGCAGCGTTTTAATCAAACAGGGCGTTCAGTGCAGGGGGCCGAACAAGCGTTACTCAGTCTGTCACGGGCAGCCACTGCGGTCACCGCCGCTTTATCCGTGGAGAAAATAGCCAGTTATGCCGATGCGTGGGTTGTGGTGAATAACAAACTGGTTAACTCCATTAAAACCAATGAAACACTGGCGGAAGTGACCGAGCGTGTATTCAATATTGCCCAGAACTCCCGTGCGAATCTGGATGCTACGGCTGCGTTGTATGGTCGCCTTGAAAGAGCCACGCGCAGTTATGGGATGTCGGCTGATGAGGTGGCGAAATTAACCGAAACCGTGGCAAAAGGTCTGGTGGTCTCAGGCGCAACGGCGGCAGAATCATCAAGCGTTATGATTCAGTTCTCGCAGGCGATGGCTTCGGGTGTGCTGCGCGGTGAAGAATTTAACTCCATGTCTGAGAACGGCAGTCGTTTAATTGCAGCATTGAGTGACCACCTCGGCGTAAATATCGGTCAGCTAAGGAAGATGGCGGCAGAGGGTAAATTAACGGCTAAGGTTGTCTCGAAGGCTTTTCTGGCGCAGGCCAGCACTATCGCGAAAGAATTTGATAAAACATCTGCAACCATGAGCCAGTCAATCGAAATGGCGGCAAACAATATGACCAAGTTTTTTGGTCAATCCACTACGGTTCAGACGGCACTGAAAGCGTTTAATAGCACGTTGGTCACGGTCAGTGAAAATATGGATCTGGTTGCGGGGGCTGCCACTGCCTTGGCTGCTGTGATGGGGTCAAGGATGGTCAGTGCGATGACACTGGCGGCGAGTCAGAAAATCACAAACGTCAGGTCATCTATCGCGTTAGCGCAAGCGAATAAAGCAGAAGCAGAAAGCGCACTGTATGCCGCCAATATGACATTGCGTAAAGCAGAAATGGATAAAATTGCTGCGATTGAGGCATTACGCCATGCCGAGGCTGAATATGCTGTCGTCAGGGGCACCGACGCTGCTACAGCGGCACTTGCCCGATTCACCGCTGCTAAAGCCACGGCAACGACAGCCACAGCGACATACAGAACTGCACAAGATGTTGCCGCCACTGCCCAGACAAGGCTGACCGCTGCGACAAACACGGCCAGCGTTGCAATGAATAGACTGAAAGGCGCGATGGCATTTTTAGGTGGGCCACTGGGGGTGGTGATGCTAGCCGCAACAGCGCTTTATTATTTCCATGACCAAGCAGAAAATGCGAAGAAAGAGGCGAAAGACTTATCTAATACGGTTGAGAGTTTGACTGGCAATCTACAGGCGCTGAGTAAAGTTAAGCTTGAAGAAAATAAAGTCAAATTAGAAAGAAAGCTAGATGAACAGCGTGAACAGACAAAGAAGCAAAAAGTCAAGGTAAGCGGCCTTCAATACTACGCTGATCATAATGCTGGGCTAATATTTGCAACACCATCTGAGAAAAAAATGAAGGAACTCAGAGAAGAGTTAGCCTTGGCTAAGGGTGAGCTTGAGGATATGCAAACGGTCGAAAGTAATTATAAAAAGGCGCTTGATCTCACCAATAAAGCTATTGCTGACAACACAAATCTAACCAATAAAAATGCGGATGCTCTCAAAAACAAAAATGAAGGCACTGATCAGGCATCTGAAAAAGCCGCTGACTACATCAAGCAACTTAAACAATCCAATGAACTGCTCAGGATTAAAGAGGGGCTGGAAAGGGATTTAAAGGCCGCAGAGTTCAAGGCTGATGAGGTGGGCGCAAGCTCTAAGCAGAGGACAGTGATAGAGGAAGAAATCAGAGAAGAAAATCGACTGAAGGAAGCGAAACAAAAAAGAGAAGACGCTGAAAGGAAGGCAGAAAACGCCAGAAAGAAAGCCGCAGATGAAGCTGAGCAGCGAGCCAATGATATTACGAATGCGTTAGCCCGGCAGCGTGCTGAAATAGAGCGGATTAACACCGGTTACAAAGAAAACAGCCTTGAAATGGCGAAATACGATGCCGTCAAAGCCATGCCGAAAGGGACGTCCCCCGACGTACTGGAAAAAGTCAGAAAACAAGCCGAAGAGAAGTACAACCTTGAACGGGATGCTGCTGCCAGAGCGTGGTTTCTTGAGCAGGATGCGTTGGCGAAATCAAAGGCGAGCATGGATGAAGAGCTGGATTACCTGATCCGTATCAAAGATCAGGAATTGATTGAAAAAGAAGATTTCCACAAGCGCGAACAGGAAATCAGGGAACGTTATAAGCAGAAACAAACGGAAGCGGACATTAACAAAAAAGTGGGCGCCTCTGTTAGTACGAACGATACATTAATGGGGCAGGTCGATCCGATTCAGCAGCTCCAGAATGAATATACGCAAAAAATGGCGTTACTGGATGCCTATAATGCCCATGATATCGGCGAACACGAAAGAATTCTCCAGCTCAAAGCCGATCTGACCCGTAAATTCAATGATGACATGACCAACGCCCAGTGGGAGCAATGGAAGGGGCAGAGTGAGATGTATCAGTTTATGGGAAATTCCCTGGAAGCATTAGGCCAACGCTCCGCCAATGCCATCACCGGACTGTTAACCGGCACGCAGACCGCCAATGAAGCCATGCGCAATCTGGCGTTAACCATCACCAACGAAGCCGTCTCTGCCTTAGTCCAGATGGGGATGCAGCAAATCAAGAATATGATCATCGGAAAAGCTGCGAATACGGCGGCGAAGGTGGATGCGGTCGCAACGGGGGCGACCATCACCACGGCAATGGCACCGGCAGCAGCAGCGGCCAGTGTGGCCACTATGGGGACGGCGGCAACGTTTGGCATGGCTGCCATGACTGCCGCTGTCCCTGCCATGATTGCCTTACTGGGGGCGCGTAAGAACGGCGGACCCGTCAGCCCAAACGGCGCCTACCGGATTGGGGAGAATAACCAGCCGGAGATATTCAAGGCTAACAACGGTCATCAGTACATGATACCGGGCGATCGGGGGAAGGTGGTCAGTAACCGGGAGATGGGCAAGGGGGGTAATGGCGTATCGGTGGGCAGTATCAACGTGTCGTTTAATGTCCAGACACAGGGCAACTTTTCCGAACAGGATGCACGGATGATGTCAGGGATGGTGAAAAAGACCATTTATGACGTGCTGATGGATGAACGCAGGCCGGGCGGTATGCTGGAACATTAACCTTCTTCGGCAGGTTTTTTTATAGGTGAAATATGACAAAACCAGAATTTACCTGGCGGCCACAGGATCATTATGAAGTGTCCCATGCGCCGCGTGTGAAAGTGATTAAGTTCGGTGATGGCTATGAGCAGCGTGTCAAAGACGGCCTCAATCATCAGCTCAAACGCTACCAGCTGAATTTTATTGAACAGGCCGATATGGGTCGTGAGATTGATGCGTTTTTACGGGCACGGGGCGCGGTGGAGGCGTTTACATGGCGCACCAGTGACGATAACCGGTTGCGCACGTTTGTCTGCCGGTCATGGACGGTCAACCGCCAGCGGGTGGTCTGGTCAGTGAACTGTACGTTTGAAGAGGTGGTGGCATGAGGGATATACCACAGGACATGCGGATTGCGGTCACCGAACTGGGTCAGGCTGCCATTCTCAATCTGTATGAAATTGATTTAACCGCCTTTGGCGGCGATATCTACCGGTTTCATGATGGCATGAACGGGCGGTTACAGCCGGTGATTTGGCAGGGGGTGCGCTATGAGGCGTACCCGGTTGAGGTGAGCGGGTTTGAGATGAACGGGAAAGGCCCCAGTGCCCGTCCGAAAATGGTGTTTGCCAATATCAATGGGTTGATGACCGCCATCAATCAGGATTTCCATGATGCACTGGGGGCGGTGGTGACACGCCATCAGGTGCCGGAACAATATCTGGATGCGGTGAACTTCCTCAATGGCAACCCGCAGGCCGATCCGACACGGGAAGCGGTCAGTAAGTACCTGATTGAGCAGAAACAGGAGGCCAATGCGGATTTTGTCACCTATTTGCTGGCCTTGCCCAGTGAAACGGACGGTGCGTTAATTCCGGCACGGGTGATTCAGGCGGATATCTGCTGCTGGCAGTACCGTTCGGCAGACTGTGGCTATGATGGCCCGCCGGTGGCGGATGAAAAAGACCAGTCCACCTCCAATCCCCTGCAAGACCGCTGCTCCAAGAAATACAGCGGCTGCGTGATCCGTTTTCCCCGCCCGTTATCGATGCCCTATGGCGGTTTTCTGGGTGCCAATAAGTTAGGTTAATACCATGATTGAACAAGACATTATCGCCCACGCGCAAGCGGAAGGGGTGAGGGAGTCGTGCGGCCTGATTGCCGGGGGGCGCTATTTTCCCTGCCGCAATATTGCCCCCGATCCGGCGCACTATTTTGACATTCACCCGGATGACTGGATAACCGCCGAGGGCATGGCCGAGATTGAGGCCATTGTGCACAGCCATCCTAACGGTCAACCCCATCTGAGTGCCGAAGACCGCCGACAGCAGATAAAAACCAGGCTGCCGTGGTGGTTGGTCTGTGGTGATCGGGTGCATCAATTCCGACCGGTGCCGCGTTTATTGGGGCGCGAATTTATCCACGGGTTACAGGATTGCTACTCGCTGATCCGGGATGCCTACCATCTGGCGGGGATTGAGTTAGACGATATTCCCCGTGATGAAGCATGGTGGAACACGGGGCAGAACCTGTATCTCGATAACAGCCTCAGCCAGGGGTTCCGGCAGGTGGATGAGATTCAGCCCGGCGACATCATCCTGATTTGTCTGGGCAGTCAGACGCCCTGTCACGGGGCGATTTATCTCGGTAACCAGCACATTCTGCATCATCGTCCTGATCGCATCAGTAAGCGGGATATCTATGACGGTTACTGGCTTCGCTACACACATTCAGTCTGGAGACATTCTCAATGGTCAAGTTACAGCTTGGCGGCCATCTCAGAAGATTTGGCCGTCGCTATGAATTAGAGGTGCGTGACGCCGCCGAAGCGGTCAGGTGCCTGTGTTATCAGTTAAAAGGCTTCCAGCAGGCGTTGGCTGACGGGCAGTACCGCATTCGCATTGCCGGGCGGGATATGACGGCACAATCGATGCCGGCGGGGATGAATCATCCGCTGAATGCGGGCGATACCGTGACGATTGTGCCGGTGATTACCGGAGCGGGTGGTAATAGTGCCGGGATCGGCATGGCGGTATTGGGAGGCGTGGCGATTGCGGCGGCCTTTATGACCGGGGGCGCGTCAATCGCCTTGTGGAGTGCTTACACGGCGGGGCTGGCGATGGCGGGGGTGGCGCTGTTAGGGGCAGGCTTGGCGACGATGCTGACCAAAATGCCGGATACCCCCTCGATGGGGGCCAGTAAAACCGAGGGGAACCGCTATTTCAGTTCACTGGAAAACCGGATCGGGCAGGGCTATCCCGTGCCGATTGCTTACGGGGAACTGGTGGTGGGGTCAAATGTGATTTCGCAGGGCCTGGAGATCGAGTAATGGGTAAAGGTGGTGGCAAGGGCAGTACCCCGAAACGGCTGGATGATAACCTGAAAAATAAGCAGTTTCTCAATGTCGTGGATTTGATTAGTGAAGGGCAGATTGAAGGGCCGGTCGGTGGCTTGCACGGGTTTCGCCTCAACGGCACACCGGTGGTGGATAAGCACGGTAATCCCAATATCCACGGCGTCACGGTGCAGTGGCGGGCCGGTACGCAATCGCAGGAACCCTTAAGCGATTACCCGTTTGTGGAAAGTGAAATTTCGGTTGGGGTGGAAGTGAAGAAAGACACGCCCATTCTGCGGTCGGTCTCCAACCGCGATGTGGACAGGGTGCGGTTTACCGTGGGGGTGAGCCAGTTGATTAAGACCGATGACAAGGGCAATCAGGAAAACAGCTCGGTACAATTGTCTATCGATGTGAATGACGGCTCAGGCTGGTACAACGCCAAATTTGTGCATATCGGCCCGGCAAAAATCAGCGGCCCCTATTTGGAAGCCCACACGATTGAAGCACCAAAGAAAAAGCCGTTCCAAATTAGGGTGTCCCGCTTAACCGACGACAGCAAAAGCGACCGGCTGCGCAACGGCACAGTCTGGGCCAGTTACACTGAAATCACCGATACCCTGATGAGCTACCCCAACAGTGCCATTGCGGGGATGCGCATTGACCGTTCCCTGTTTGCCGATACCCCCAAGCGCTCCTATCACATTAAGGGCATGATTGTGCAGGTGCCGGACAATTACGATCCAGCAACCCGTGACTATAAAGGGGTCTGGACAGGGCGTTTTAAACCGGCCTACACCAATAACCCGGCGTGGATATTCTACGATTTGGTGACCCATACCCGTTATGGCATCGGCAAGCTGATGGGGGCATTTGGCTGTGACAAGTTCGCCCTGTATGCCATTGCGCAATATTGTGACCAGCTCGTGCCGGATGGATTTGGTGGCACCGAACCCCGCTTTACCTGCAATGCGTACATCGCCAATCAACGTAAGGCACGGGATGTGCTGGATGATTTGGCCTCGGTGTTTCGGGGTATGCAGGTCTGGAACGGGCTGCAACTGACCTGCTTTCAGGACCGGCCTGCCGATCCGGTCTGGACATTCACCAATGCCAATGTGGTCGAGGGCAAATTTAACTACAGTGCCGCCGCCAAGAAAGCCCGGCATACGGTGATTGAAGTGACGTGGGTCAACCCGGACAACGGCTGGAAAGAAGAACGGGAACTGATTCAGGATGATGCGCTGGTTGACCGGTTGGGCCTGAACGTTAAAAAGGTGACCGCGTTTGGCTGTACCAGTCGGGGGCAGGCACACCGGGTCGGTCGGTGGATCATTGAAACAGAGAAGCTCGAAACGGATTCGGTGACGTTCAGTACCGGTCGCGAAGGCATTAACTGCATTCCGGGCGATATTGTGGACATTGCCGATAACAGCTTCGCGGCTGCCCGCATCGGCGGACGGGTACTGGCGTTTTCCGGTAAAGACGTGCGTCTTGATGCGCCTGCCGACTTTGCCCAAGGGGAGTCCGGTTATTTCTCCTATATGGGCACCGCGGGCAAGTTTGTCCGGGTCGAAATTGAATCGGTCAGCGGGGATAGGGTCACCCTGAAAGATGAACCGGTGGGCTTGCGGCAGTGGGGGGTGTTCTCTATTTCCAAGCGGTCATTGGTTACGCGGTTATTCCGGGTTATCAGTATTGCTGAAGACACCAAAACGGGTCATTACAATTTCACCTGTCTTCAGCATGAGCCGCAGAAAGAAGCAACAGTGGATGAGGGTGTCGATTTTCAGGGGATGCCCGCCACACAAAACGTGATCCGCATTCCCAACATAGAACGCCTGAGTATGGCGTACATTCAGGACAGCAATCAGGTACAGGCGCGTGCAATGTGGGCCACCACCACGGTAAACCGCACGATCACCTTTGACGTCACGGTCTATCGGGACACTAAAGTGGTTTCCCACGGCAATACCCGCGAGCTGGAATACTATTTCAGCGGATTGGATGCTGGGGTGTATCAGGTGGGGGTGCGTGCCCGTGACGACAGTGGCATGTTGGGGGATGAAGCCCGTGTGCCGATGGTGATTGGTGCCCCGGCTGCGCCCTCGGTCATCACCATTGAACCCGGCTTTTTTGAGCTGAAAGCCCTCCCGCATATCAGCGCCCCGAAGACACTGGATACCCAGTTTGAATTCTGGTTTTCAGACCGACCCATTCCCGATATTAACGACGTGGAAGCCCAAGCCGATTTTCTGGGCATCGCGAAGTTCTGGATAAAAGGGCAGCTGAAAGCCGGTACTTCTTACTGGTTCTATGTGCGCAGCGTGAATGAATTCGGTAAATCGCACTTTGTCGAAGCTGAGGGGAAACCAGACAATAATGCCAACGACATACTGGACATTACGGGTAAACAATTTCTCTCTTCTGAAAGTGGCAAGCGACTGGCGGAAGACCTCCGGCACCATGCAGAAAAGGTGGCGGAGATAGAAAAAGTCACTGAGGCACTGGGGGATAAGACACTTGAATTTGAATCCACCGCCAATCAGCTGGGCAACAAAACGCTCAACCTTGAGCACCAGCTGGCGGATATCGCTGAAGGGACGTTAGAAACCACCCGGTTCACGACCGAAGTCAGTCAACGGGTGACCGAGGAATCCGCGGATCGCAAAGCGGAGATTTACCGGCTTGAGCAGGTTCAGGCTAACGACAGGGAAACGCACGCCAAATTTCAGGAACAGGTCAGTGCAGACGTGGCGGGCAATGCCGCTGCCGTGCTGGCGGTTAAAGAGGCGCAAGTGACACAGGGTGAGGTGGTCTCTCAGGCGCTGGATCAGGTGAAGGCGGCCATGAAGGAAACGGAAGAAGGGGTTCAGGACGTTGCAGGCCGCGTCACCCGTCACGCGGAAGCCATCGCCCATGTCACTGAGGCGCAGGCGACCTTCGAGCGGGCTACTACCTCACAGTTTGCATCACAAAAAAGTGACCTGAGCAGGATTGAGACCTCAGTCACCAATACCGAGCAGGCACTGGCAGAATCCCTCCTGCAGACCTCAGCAGAATTCAATGTCTTCAATGAACGCCAGCTGACCGCAGAGGCCCGGATTATCAAGAATGAGCAGGCCATCGCTACCGAATCGGCAGCGCGGGCAGAGATGGGGGCGCAGATCACGGCGAAGTTTGATGAGTCAGCGGCCTCACTGGTGGAGATTAAGCAAGCACAGTCTGACACGGACAAGGCACTGGCGGAATCAACATCGCAGCTCCGGGCTGAGATACAGTCTGCCGGTGACGGGCTGCAAGGGGAAATCGACCAGCAGGCCGGTGCATTATCCGCCATCAGCAGTGCTTTCACGGAACAACAAACGGCGCTCGCGGATCTTGAGAAAACCACCACCACGTTGCAGGAAAAACAACACAGCCAGTACGAAGCACAGCAGGCGAGTCTGGGTCGGGTCGAAAATACCCTGACGACGGTGGAGACGTCACTGGCTGAGGCTGTCGCACAGGTCTCCGCCGAGTTCAATGGGGTTAACGGACGGCAGTTGGCCTCTGAGGCCAAAATTGTCAGCACCGAGAAAGCCATCGCGACCGAGTCGGAAGCCCGCGTGGAGATGGGGGGACAGCTCTCCGCCCGGCTTGATGGCAACGAGGCGGCGATAGTCGATGTCAGAAAGGCGCAATCCGAAACCGATAAATCGGTCGTGGAAACGGGTAGTCAGCTCAGGGCGGCGATGAAGAAAGGGGATGACACACTGCAGGATGGCCTCAATCAACAGCGCGGTCAGCTTTCCGCTGTTAACAGTAAGGTTGACAGCCAGAATACCCTCATTGCTGATCTTGAGAAAACGTCCACTGAAATACAGGCGCGACAAAAGAGCCAGTATGACGCCCAGCAGGCTCAGATAGCCAGGTTAAACCAGACGGTCACCACACAAGCCTCATCACAGGCGGAATCGGCGCTGCAACTGGCGGCGCAAGCCAGCACCACCGCAGGTGAACAGCGACAAATCCGGGCGGAAATCAGCCGGGTGGATAAAGCGCGAGCCGATGATCGTCAGGCTTTTGCCCAGTCGATGGCGACCCTGAGCGCGAAGGTCGGGGAAAACGGGGCGGTACTGGAAGAGAAAGCCACCGCCGTGTTTGATATCGACGGCAACGGCTATGCCATCAAGGATATCGGGGCTGGAGTCAATTACAAAGGCCAGTTTTATCAAGCCGGAATGGTCATCGGGGCGGAGGTCAAAAACGGGCAGGTGGAAACACATTTTGGGGTACGCGCCAACCAGTTTACGGTGGTCAACCCCGCTAACGGCAAGCTGGAATCGGTTTTTATGGTGAAAGACGGGCAGGTGTTTATCAAGGAAGCCTTTCTTGGCACGGCAGTGATCGACGGGGCTAAAATCCGCGATGCGTCGATTTCGATGGCAAAAATTGCCGATGGGTTACGCTCAGATAACTGGCCTCACGCGGGCTGGAATTTACCGAAAAATGGCGCGTTTGAGATGAAAGGCACCTCAGGCGGGGCGAGGGTCGCGCTCGATAACACCGGACTGGCGGTGTTTGATGGCAACGGCGTGTTAAGGGTTAAGGTCGGAGAAATCTAAATGAGTGAAATAGGCCTATTAGTGCATCCCGGTGACGGGGGCAAACCGTACCGGCTGGATTCTGACCGGGCGCAGACACTGAGCCTGATAAGGACGATCACCATTGATTTACACGGGGATTACCGCAAGCAGGGCTGGCAACAATCCCGTCATATCCCGGAGGCAAAGGATTTCCATATTGTCCTGATCCCGATAAAAACAGTGATGGTGGGGCAGAACGGGAACGTATCCGCCATTGTTGATATACGCCTCACCAACATCCGTATGGAGGGGGAGTACCTGCGTTTTGAGTACAGTGACAGCCCGAACGGAAAACCCGACTGGTATGGCAACGTCACAGGCTGGTTCGATCCCTTTTTTGAACGCGAACGGACGTTCTCCATTCAGGTTTGTGGCTACCCGAAGCCGACCAGCTCCTTTGGCATTCAACTGGCAGGCATGAACGGCATTGCAACCTTGTCTGACCGGAACCGGCTGGGTTACTGCGTGTATCGGGGAAAAATCACCTTAGGGAAATGGGGAGAATGGCGGGTACCGGCGGCTATCCCGAACCGTGAACAGTGTCTGGTGTTTGCCCGGACAGAAACGCCGGGCGCGGCGGTCGGCATGAACCACGATAAAGTCATCAGGAACAATGACGTTCCCTGCGAGGTGTACGTGGTGATTTTCTCCAGCGGGTTCTCCCTTAAGAAACCCGATGTGGGTGTGGCGGTGTATAACGCTGCCGGAGAGATGACCTATTCCTCGTATTACACCCCGTTCTTTTTGGGCGAAATGATCCCGGTCAGAAACGGGCGTGGTTCAGCCAGCCACATTGCCCGCCCGATGGTGCAGGTCAGCCGGTTGGCGAAACTGGCCCGCAATATCCGGGGAAACAGCTGGCGCTTTGCCGATTCCGGTTTCAGCTTCGCCGGGAAGACGATTGCCGTCAATGAAGCCGGACGCATGGATTATGAATACTTTCAGGTGAATTGGTTCAGCTACAAACCCATCAACTACGACATTTACGCGATTAATTTCGACGATTATTTCTAATTTTATCTTTTCAGGGAATTACCATGATTTACACACAAGGCACAATTTCTACGGTGTCCGGCTCGGCGATGGTCCGTGGCACCGGCACCCAATTTAAAGACAACCTGAACGGCGTGGCACCGGGGCAGGTGATTCTCATCCAGTCCGGCAGCAGCAATTTACTGCATATGATTCAGGCGGTGAACTCCGATACTGAACTGGTACTGGCGGACAAGGCGACCGTGACGCTGAATAACGTCACGTACCAGATTCAGACCACCGTGCCCAACTCCATCTCCGATGGTGTCCGGCATCTGTGTGCGATTAACAGCCATATCATCACCTTTCTGCAGAATATGGATAAATGGATGACGCAGAACGGGGTTGTGGATTTGACGTTGCCGAATGGACAGACGGTGTCGTTGCAGTCGATTAAGGCACTACAGGCATCAATGCTGGATAAAAACCGGAACGGGGCGGATATTCCGAATAAAGCGGCGTTTACCCAAAATATCGGTGCAGTCTCCGCCAGTGGTGGGAATTATCAGGGGTATTTCAGATTTAAGCAGGTAGAAACCTTACCGAATGAGCGTAATGCGGTCATGTTGGTATCGACGAAAGGCGGGCAGCCAGAAAACGCTCAGGTCGCATTCACCAGTTATGGATGGTATGAAAATTATGTGCATACCGGCATTATTCGTGGGGGTGGGGCGGATACTATGGGGTATGCCATTGATATTAACGCCAGACGAGTATTAACAATAGACCCGGGTACTATCACGTTGAACTCTAATAGTAATTGGGGTGGGTTAAAGGTATACAGACCCTCTGGCACGCATTGGCGAATAGAAAGTGCGCCTGATGATTCAAATGTATTATTAAATTTTATAGACAGGGACGTTAATAGCTTAAATAAATCGGTTCAGACATTACCAAAAGGCTCCGGCACTATCCTGTCGTTAGGAACGAATTGCTGGCGTGACAGCAATGGATTTATCAAAGCGTCCTCTCCCATCCTTCAGATTCACCCTGACGGCACCTTTATCACCAATGACGAATCCGAAGGGGCTACAGTGACTAAACTAAACACCGGTCATTATCAGGTTACTGGCGTACTGGGCTATAACTCCGATAAAGCGTGGGGGGTTCACGGTGGCATCTCTTCCCCGAAGAACAACAACGGCCTTGAACTCATCTACATTGATGACAAGGTGAACAAGGACGGCAGTATCACGATTGAGACGTTCCACCGTCAGCACAGTCACTTACCAGAACGCTTTCAGAACAAGCGTATCAAAGCCCTGATTGACGGGGAGAAGGTGTACTATCAGGACGGTGAACCGTGTGATATTCCCGAAGGTTGCCGGTTAGACGTCCGTGTCCAGATGCCGGAGAATTCAGTGTGGAATTTGAAGCAGAAGGCAGCGGCGGAGAGGGTTGGTGATGGTGAGCCGCAGGAATAACCACCAGAACAGGGGCATAACGCCCCTGATGCAAGAACCTGAGCTGCATTCACTCAGAATTAAGCAGCCCTGACGATGTAGTTGAATGCGACGTTGCGAGGGCGAACTCTGAATGTTGCTAACTTTGCAGCATTGCCTTCTGCTATTAATTTAGCAGATAGGTATGTGCCAACTGGTGTGTACACAGGCTCATCAAAGTCTTTAGCTATTATGCCTGTACCTTCTATCCCCTCTATCCCTTCTGTTTTGTATGCACTCATTGGCGGTGAGACAAATACCCCCGATTCTTTATCTAAAAATTTATAGGTATATACCGACGGTAACAGAGTTGCCTGTTGCTTAGACAGCAATTTACGTTCTGGATCAATCATCCCTTCGCTATCCCAGCCACGAATGAATTCACCACGCAAGTCGGGTAATATCCCTTTTGGATAAGCAAGGGCAAGCTTTGGGAATCTTTTTGTATCGAATGATTCGCCATTACATATCACCCAACCTTCAGGGGGTGTTTCTGTAGGCCAAGGAATAGGAACACCAACAGGTAAGATGGTATATTCCCATAACTGTTGTGTTGATACATCAGGCTTCTTATCTTGCATAGTCATTCCCTCATTTAATCAACAATACACATTGCTAAGTAACATGAAGGCGGTGGGATACTACTCCGCCTGTGAACATCAATAAAATGGGTTCATCAATTTTGGAGAGTACGGCTTGATTACTTTTTGATAGGTAGCATGTTTTGTTGGCAGGATGACATAAAATGACAGAGGATCAATTAACGAAATTTATTTCAATACTGATAAAAACTAATTCCTTATTTGAATTATTGCTATTGAGATATTATCGATAAAGTAACGTTACCTTTCTGATAGACTAATCAATAGACAATTTTAAGATGAAATTATTTGAATGGTGAGATGATTGAAAGCAGGGCTACTGGCTCAAGTGAACTTCTTTTGTCGCCTGCCAAGTTGTAATTTGCAAAGACCTTTTATCAGTGTAAAATTTTCGCAAATTTATTTTCTGTACATGGTTTTGTACATAATTGGAAAAACTTCTATGCAAAACCCAATTTTTGCCAATGAGGTCGCTAAGCGAAGAACCTTTGCAATAATTTCCCACCCTGATGCGGGTAAAACAACGATTACTGAAAAAGTATTATTATTCGGACAGGCGATCCAGAAAGCCGGAACGGTAAAAGGCCGAGGTTCCAATCAGCATGCTAAGTCAGACTGGATGGAAATGGAAAAACAACGCGGCATCTCCATTACTACCTCGGTGATGCAGTTTCCTTATGCTGATTGTCTGGTTAACCTGTTGGATACACCGGGACACGAAGACTTCTCTGAAGATACTTACCGCACTCTGACGGCGGTTGACTGTTGTCTGATGGTGATTGATGCGGCGAAAGGTGTTGAGGATCGCACCCGTAAGCTGATGGAAGTGACCCGCCTGCGTGATACGCCAATTCTGACATTCATGAATAAGCTCGACCGTGATATCCGCGACCCGATGGAGTTGATGGATGAAGTTGAAAATGAGCTGAAAATCGCCTGTAGCCCGATCACATGGCCTATCGGTTGTGGTAAGTCTTTCAAAGGGGTTTACCATCTCTATCAGGATGAGATTTATCTGTATCAATCCGGTCAGGGGCATACTATTCAGGAAGTCCGGGTTATAAAAGGATTGGATAATCCAGAACTGGATACCGTGGTCGGAGAAGAACTGGCCGGTCAGTTGCGTGAAGAACTGGAGTTGGTTAAAGGCGCGTCACATGAATTTGATCTGGATGCCTTTTTACAGGGTGAACTAACACCGGTATTCTTCGGTACTGCGTTAGGTAACTTCGGTGTCGATCATATGCTGGATGGCCTTGTGAAGTGGGCTCCGACCCCAATGCCTCGCCAGACTGATGCGCGCGAAGTGACAGCAACAGAAGAAAAATTCACTGGTTTTGTGTTCAAAATTCAGGCCAATATGGACCCGAAACACCGTGACCGTGTGGCATTTTTGCGTGTTGTCTCCGGTAAATATGAAAAAGGCATGAAACTGCGTCAGGTGCGCATCAAAAAAGATGTGGTTATCTCAGATGCCCTGACTTTTATGGCAGGTGATCGCTCGCATGTTGAAGATGCCTATCCGGGCGATATCATCGGCTTGCATAACCACGGTACTATCCAGATTGGCGATACGTTCACTCAGGGTGAAGAGCTGAAATTTACCGGTATTCCTAACTTTGCTCCTGAACTGTTCCGCCGTATTCGTCTGCGTGATCCTCTGAAACAAAAGCAATTGCTGAAAGGGCTTGTTCAGTTGTCGGAAGAGGGGGCTGTGCAGGTATTCCGGCCATTGACCAATAATGATCTGATCGTTGGTGCGGTGGGTGTCCTTCAGTTTGATGTTGTTGTTGCCCGCCTGAAAAGTGAATATAACGTTGAAGCACTTTATGAGCCAGTCAATGTTTCTACTGCGCGCTGGGTAGAGTGTAATGATGTCAGAAAGCTGGAAGAGTTCAAACGTAAGAATGAGCAAAATCTGGCTCTTGATGGTGGTGATAACCTGAGTTACATTGCGCCAACCATGGTTAATTTAAATCTGACCAGCGAACGTTATCCCGATGTTGTTTTCCGTAAGACGCGGGAACATTGATATTTTCGGGAACGTTGATATTTTTTTATGGGCCAACAAATAGTTGGCCTTTTTTATTTTTTGTACCATCCTTAAAATTTTTCGGATTTATTTAAAATACGATTTCTAGGTATAAGAAAATATACGTTAGTTATTGTAAAGCTCATTCCATCTTCGTAATTTGCTGATATATCATCCTTTGACATTCTGGCTTAAGTAAAAGGAAAGTAGGAGTATGAAAAATTCAAAGTTCACGCACTCATTCCTGGCTGTTGTTTTAGGCTCGGTACTAATAGGCGGTAACGCACTGGCAGCAGGTACATCTTCAGATTCTCTTTCCGAAGGTAAGACACTGAAAAATACAGACCAGAAGATTGATGATTCAATAAATCATACTGGGGGAAAAACCGGGAATTCTCTTAAAAAAGCAGATGGCTATTTTGACGATAGTGTTATTACTGCCCGAATAAAAGAAAATTTTCTGGAAGATATCGGAATTAATAGTGATGATAACAATATCTCAGTAAAAACAGAAAACGGCGTAGTTTACCTTTCTGGTTTTGTCAAAAATGAAGAGCTGACAAAGCGAGCTATCAGACTTGCTCATAAAGCGGACGGTGTTCAGTCCGTCAACAGCACCCTAAAAATCAAAAAATAACCTATTTTTTGTCGAGAGTGGCTGAGAACAGGTCACTCTATCGGCTTATTCTCCAAATAAAATCCAACTTAATTAAGCGATTATCTTTTTTAAGAACATAAAGAATGAGATCTATTCAGGTTATCGGTAATGACTTGCCTGTTGGTGAATTAATCTTCATTATTTAATACAGGCTTTGTGAATTCACTGTTTAAATGATAAAGCACTTTAGCGACGTATTATTTGCATAACATTATTACTAATTACTGAAAGATGATCATAATTCAAATTATGTCTTAAAACTGACATTGACTTGATAGGGGGGTAATGTGGGGAAACATATTCCAATTACGTTGGGTAATATAGAGCCTTTAGCTTATACATCACAGATTAAGCCGGGAAAAATTGCTCTTGTCTGTGAAGGCGGTGGGCAGCGGGGAATTTTTACTGCGGGTGTGTTGGATGAGTTTCTCCGGCTGGATTTCAACCCGTTCGAATTGTTTATTGGTACTTCAGCCGGTGCTCAGAACCTTTCTGCTTACATTTGCGGGCAAAAAGGTTATGCACGTAGAGTTATTAAAAAATATACAACTAATCCGATTTTCTTTAACCCATTGCGTTTTGTCCGGGGTGGCCATCTGATCGATCTGGATTGGTATATCAATATGGTTTCTGAACAAATCCCCTTAAACATTCCAATTGCGATGGATCATTTTGATGCCGGTCGAGAGTTTTATATGTGTACATGCCGGGCTGATAATTTTGAGGCCAGTTATTTTCAACCCAATGAAAATAACTGGATGGAAATTATCAAGGCCTCCAGTGCGATCCCTGGATTGTATCGCAATGGCGTGACGCTTGATGGTATTGTTTATCAGGATGGTGGCATTAGCGATGCGATTCCGGTTGAAGAAGCCTATCGTCGGGGAGCGGATACGATTGTGGTGATCAGGACAGTGCCTTCACAGCTTTATTATACGTCACAGTGGTTCACGCGCGTAGAGCGCTGGCTGGAAAGCAGCAGCCAGCAAAAAATGCTCAGGATGTTGAAGCTGCATGCTAAACGTTATTTTCAGACACAACGATTTATTGAAAACCCACCGGATGACGTACAAATTTTCGAAATTTATCCGCCTGCATCATTGGCAACAATGGCTCTGGGAAGTAAAGCGAGTGCACTGGATAAAGATTATCATCTGGGGCGGCGTTGTGGGCGATACTTTTTAGCGACCATCGGGCATACTTTTGTCGGCGGTAAATTCGGATTAGCAGAACGCAAAAGTTATGGGGTCTGCCGTAGCGGTTTAAATCATGATGGAACGAACCGTCATTGTTTCCGGCGTAACAGTTTTCTGAATAATACCGGTACTCCGACAATAATAGAGGGAACTGAGGCAAATGATGCCGAGCCAATGCCACTGACAGGAACAACCATGATCAATAATGATTATGAAAAATAATATGGATAATCAGATGTTTATTGATACACATTGCCATTTTGATTTTCCGCCTTTTTCTGGCGATGAAACTGCCAGCTTAGAACTTGCCAGACAAGCGGGCGTTGAAAAAATTATTGTGCCGACGGTCAGTCAGGAATATTTCCAGCGGGTTGCTGATTTGGCGGCTACTCATGAGCCAATTTATTCTGCGTTTGGCTTACATCCTTTATATATTAACGAACATCATGATATACACCTGAACGATCTGGAACAAAAGCTTAAGGAAAAACTGCCCCATTGTGTGGCAATCGGGGAAATCGGGCTTGATCTGTACATGGCTGAACCCCAGTTTGAGCGGCAAAAAAGTGTTCTGGCAGTTCAGCTAAAGCTAGCCAAAAAGTATGAGTTACCTGTTATGCTCCATTCCCGCAAAAGTCATGATCAACTGGCGGCAATGTTACGCAAGTATCACGTACCACGTAGTGGCGTTATTCACGGCTTTGCTGGCAGCTTATCTCAGGCGCAGTCCTTTGTTCGCCTTGGTTTTTATATTGGTGTCGGGGGAACTATAACTTATGAAAGAGCGAAAAAAACACGTGATACGATAGCCCGTCTGCCTCTTTCAGCTCTGGTATTAGAAACGGATGCGCCTGATATGCCATTAGCCGGTTTTCAGGGGCAGCCAAACCGACCAGAAAGGATTGCACAGGTTTTTTCTGTATTGTGTGAATTACGTCCTGAATCTCCGGATGAAATCTCTCGCCAAATTTATCAAAATAGTGTGAAATTATTTGCCCTCAGCTAATGTATGCCAGTAGAAATAGTCCATTTTTGGCGGAGCGGAAAACGCTATTCCGGCTGAAATAAATATTAATAATACTTAACTGGCATTATCTTCTCACTTCTTTCTTTTTTACGGCTTAATTATCTAAAACCTGATAAATCGCATGGTCATATGTGATGTGGGTCTCATTTTCTGTTTTTATATTACTTTCTGCTGCATTAATTTGTGATGTTAGTAGCTTGTTCTTTTTTACTACTGGGTATAATCGCCTCCACACACAGTGTCAGTAGGAACTCACAAAAGAACTGACATATCTTTAATCATTTAGTGAACAGGGATTCTTCCAATGCAACTCTTTATGAGCCTGATAGGGATGGTAGTGCTGATTTTTATCGCAGTACTTTTCTCCAGTAATTACAAAGCTATTAAAATCCGCACTGTCCTTGGCGCCTTTCTTATTCAAGTCATTGTTGGGGCATTTGTACTTTATGTCCCGGCAGGTAAAGACATTCTGGGCGGAATGTCAAAAGGTGTGTCCAATGTAATCGGATATGGTCAACAGGGAATGGATTTCATTTTTGGTGGGTTAGTATCCAACAAAATGTTTGAGCTGTTTGGCGGCGGTGGCTTTGTCTTTGCCCTGCGCGTCCTGCCTGTCATTGTTTTCTTCTCTTCTCTGATTGCCGTTTTGTATTACATTGGCGTTATGCAGCTTATCATCAAGATCTTGGGTGGTGGCCTGCAAAAAGTATTGGGCACATCACGTACTGAATCCCTGTCAGCCACAGCGAATATCTTCGTTGGTCAGACTGAAGCGCCATTGGTTGTTCGCCCTTATATTGCGACCATGACTCAATCCGAGCTTTTTGCTGTGATGTGTGGTGGTCTGGCTTCCGTAGCTGGCTCTGTATTGGCAGGTTACGCATCAATGGGGGTTCCGCTGGAATATCTGATTGCCGCTTCGTTCATGGCAGCACCGGGTGGCCTGCTATTTGCAAAACTGATGGTACCGGAAACTGAAACCACTCACGATAATGTTGATGCGATGTCACTGATATCAGCAGAAGACCGTCCTGCAAATATTATCGATGCGGCGGCTTCTGGTGCAGCATCAGGTATGCAACTGGCACTGAATGTTGGTGCAATGCTGCTGGCATTTATTGCCCTGATTGCGTTGCTGAATGGTATTCTGGGCGGTATCGGTGGTTGGTTCGGTTACTCTCAATTATCTCTGGAACTGCTGTTAGGATGGTTGTTCTCTCCAATCGCTTACCTGATTGGTGTACCGTGGAATGAAGCAACAGTTGCGGGCTCTTTCATTGGTCAAAAACTGGTTGTTAATGAATTTGTTGCATTCATGAACTTTGGTGAATACCTGAAACCGGATGATGTTGTCCGCGCTGCGGGACTTCAGGTTCTTTCTGACCATACTAAAGCAATTATTTCTTTCGCACTGTGTGGCTTCGCGAATCTTTCTTCTGTGGCTATTTTGCTGGGCGGCTTAGGTGGTATGGCACCGAGCCGTCGCGGTGATATCGCGCGTTTTGGTCTGAAAGCCGTATTGGCTGGTTCACTCTCTAACCTGATGAGTGCCACAATTGCAGGGTTCTTCCTCTCTCTGGCATAATTAGGCAAGCCTAACCAAAAAACAGAGGCTAAATTGAATGCAGGTGAGCTTATCTTACCTGCATTTTATTTTTCTCAGGCTTAATCAATGTGATTTTAATCACGATAAAATGATAATAATTGCAATTTTCATTTGATTAGTGTGATTCTAAACACGCATTATTACATGCTTACATGTTCAAATAATGATGAATCAAGATTTCATCGATTAAGCTAATGCCTGCCGGGCAAGACAAGCTGAAAAATCAAATTAAAGAAGCAGGTGCGGAGAGAAGGAACTCTGTTGTTGCTGTGATATAGGCGTATGCAACATCTTCAAGGAACCAAGTCCGCTCCCCAACATATGAATACATTAATAATTCGGAACAGTTAGCTGTTAAATGTTCGGAAGGGTATGTGAACTAATTCAGTCACAACAATAATACCGTTGGAGAGTTTTATGACCAATTGCAGGGTTAATAAAATCAGTGCCGCTTCTCAGCGTGCGCTGGGCTTGATGGATTTAACAACACTTAATGATGACGATACTGATGAGAAAGTGACTGCACTTTGCCATCAGGCAAACAGTCCGGCAGGGCATACTGCGGCCATCTGTATCTACCCGCGTTTTATTCCGCTCGCACGTAAGGTGCTGCGTGAGCAGGGAACGCCTGATATCCGGATTGCTACTGTTACCAACTTCCCTCATGGTAATGATGATATTGAGATTGCACTGGCGGAAACCCGTGCTGCGATTGCTTATGGTGCAGATGAAGTGGATGTGGTTTTCCCTTACCGGGCACTGATAGCGGGTAACGAAAAAGTGGGTTTTGATCTGGTTAAAGCCTGTAAAGACGCTTGTGCTGAATCAGGTATCTGGCTGAAAGTCATTATTGAAACCGGAGAGCTGAAAGACGCTGAACTGATCCGTAAAGCCTCTGAAATTGCAATCAAAGCAGGTGCTGATTTTATTAAAACATCAACCGGAAAAGTGCCTGTTAATGCGACACTGGAAAGTGCAGAGCTAATGCTTAATGTCATTCGGGATATGGGAGTGGGGGATAGTGTCGGGTTTAAGCCTGCGGGCGGTGTCCGCACAGCAGAAGAAGCAGCACAGTATCTGGCACTGGCCGATCGGATTATGGGTGAAAAATGGGCTGATTCCCGCCATTTCCGCTTTGGTGCCTCCAGCCTGCTGGGGAGTTTATTGAGCGAGTTAGGTCATCAGGGACAAAAACAAAGCAGCGGTTATTAAAATCAGTCGTTATTCAGAGTAATCGTTTAAGATCAATAATGACCTATTAAATATTCGTTAAGATAAGATGCATAACTGCTTTGCTTTTCAGGCAATGATAATCGGGAGGTAGCTTTGTTTTTGGCACAGGAAATTATCCGCAAAAAACGAGATGGTTTTTCACTGAGCGAAGAAGAAATCCGCTTCTTTATTAACGCAGTGCGTGATAATACGGTATCTGAAGGGCAAATCGCTGCGCTGGCGATGGCGATTTATTTCCGGGATATGACGATGAAAGAGCGTATTGCCTTAACATTGGCGGTACGTGATTCTGGTACAGTGCTTGACTGGAAGAAGCTGAATCTGCCCGGCCCGATTGTGGATAAACATTCAACGGGTGGAGTCGGTGATGTAACATCCCTGATTCTGGGGCCGATGGTTGCTGCATGTGGTGGTTATGTTCCGATGATCTCAGGGCGTGGATTAGGTCACACCGGAGGGACGCTGGATAAATTAGAGTCTATCCTCGGCTTTGACATTTTCCCTGATGAGCAGCGGTTCAGGGATATTATCCGGGATGTCGGCGTTGCAATTATCGGGCAGACTAGCTCACTGGCACCGGCGGATAAACGTTTTTATGCAACCCGTGATATTACTGCCACTGTTGATTCTATTCCGCTGATTACCGCTTCTATTCTGGGCAAAAAATTGGCTGAAGGGTTAGATGCTTTGGTCATGGATGTGAAAGTCGGTTCCGGCGCATTTATGCCGACTTATGAACAGTCAGAACAACTGGCTGAATCCATTGTTGCGGTGGCTAATGGTGCGGGTTGCAAGACAACGGCGCTGTTGACCGATATGAATCAGGTATTGGCATCCAGTGCCGGTAATGCGCTGGAAGTGCGTGAAGCTGTGCAGTTTCTGACAGGAGAATACCGTAATTCCCGGTTATTTGAAGTTACCATGGCATTATCTGCTGAAATGTTGGTATCGGGTAAACTGGCAGAAGATCGTGATACTGCATATCGCAAGTTACAGGCAGTACTCGATAATGGTCAGGCTGCGGAAATATTCGGGCGCATGGTTGCAGCCCAGAAAGGGCCGGTCGATTTTATTGAAAACTATGATCGTTATTTACCGACAGCTTCTTTCAGCAGGCCTGTATTTGCTGAAAAACGCGCCATTGAAAATAATATTAAAGAACAACGCATTGTGACAGAAATGGATACCCGTGCATTGGGGATGGCAGTCGTTGCATTAGGCGGTGGTCGCCGCAAAGCGACTGATCCGATCAATTACAGTGTGGGGCTGAGTGATATCATTGCACTTGGTTCAGAAGTAAACGCAGATACTCCTCTGATGGTAATTCATGCCAATAATGAAGATGATTGGCATGCGGCGGCAGAGGCTGTGCGAGCATCGCTTGTTTTTCAACAGGCATATACTTCGGCAGCACAATCAGATGCCGGAATGAAAGTCGCCACCCAGATGGTTTATCGTCATATTGGTGGATAGTCCAACATATAAGTATTAAATAGATTTTAATAGCTGGCAGTTCCCTCTTTGAGAGCGTGAGTTGGCGCAGGAGAAAAATATGAAACGTACATTCATCATGGTCTTGGATTCCTTTGGCATCGGTGCGAGTGCAGATGCAGAAAGATTTGGTGACGAAGGATCTAACACTTTAGGGCATATTGCAGAACAGTGCGCTCGTGGTGAAGCTGATATCGGTCGTCAGGGATTATTGAAATTACCGAATCTGAGTCGTTTAGGGCTGGGAAAAGCAACGGAAGAGTCCAGCGGAACCTTCCCGATTGGTTTGGATGAAGATGCTGAAATTATCGGTGCCTATGGTTATGCGAGTGAACTTTCTTCTGGTAAAGACACACCATCAGGTCATTGGGAAATTGCCGGCGTGCCGGTTCTGTTCGACTGGGGTTATTTTCACGAGTTAGAAAACAGCTTCCCGCAGGCATTATTGGATAAATTGGTTGAACGTGCCAACCTGCCGGGCTATCTGGGGAACTGTCACTCTTCCGGTACAGTCATTCTGGATAAACTGGGAGAGGAGCACATGAAAACGGGTAAACCGATTTTCTACACCTCAGCGGATTCCGTTTTTCAGATTGCCTGTCATGAAGAGACATTCGGTCTGGATAAACTGTATGAACTATGCGAAATAGCCCGTGAAGAACTCACCGAGGGTGGTTATAACATCGGTCGTGTTATTGCCCGCCCGTTTGTCGGAGACAAGGTCGGTAACTTCCAGCGTACCGGCAATCGCCATGATTTGGCCGTTGAGCCGCCAGCCCCGACAGTGCTGAAAAAACTGGTTGATGAAAAACAGGGTGAAGTTGTTTCCATTGGTAAAATTGCTGATATTTACGCCAATGTCGGTATCACCAAAAAAGTGAAAGCTACAGGGATTGATGCGCTGTTTGATGCATCACTGGTAGAGATGGAACAGGCTGGTGATAATACTATTGTGTTCACCAATTTTGTTGATTTCGACTCATCTTATGGTCATCGCCGTGATGTAGCTGGTTATGCGGCTGCGCTGGAACTGTTTGATCGCCGTCTACCTGAAATGCTGAAACTGCTGAAAGAAGATGACATTCTGATCCTGACGGCTGACCACGGTTGTGATCCAACCTGGCCGGGTACGGATCATACCCGTGAGCATATCCCTGTGCTGGTTTATGGGCCGAAGGTAAAACCGGGTTCATTAGGACATCGTGAAACGTTTGCAGACATTGGTCAGACAGTGGCTAACTACTTTGGCCTGACTCCAATGGATTACGGTAAAGTGATGTTCTGATTTTCCGGAGCAGCGATATCCAATGGTTTTGCTGCTCCGATATTGATCTATTTTACTGCTTCTTTTTAATACCTACTTTTAATACATAGTAAAACAAGGAATAGATTTATGGCTACCCCACATATTAATGCTGAGATGGGCGATTTTGCTGATGTAGTTTTAATGCCAGGCGATCCACTGCGCGCAAAATATATTGCGGCAACATTCCTCGAAGATGTTCGTCAGGTTAACGATGTTCGCGGTATGCTCGGTTTCACCGGTACTTACAAAGGCCGCCGTATTTCAGTCATGGGACATGGTATGGGTATCCCATCCTGTTCTATTTATGCCAAAGAGCTGATCACCGACTTTGGTGTTAAAAAGATTATCCGTATTGGCTCCTGTGGTGCGGTAAGCGAAGGCGTTAAAATTCGCGACGTTGTCATTGGTATGGGTGCCTGTACTGATTCCAAAGTAAACCGCCAGCGTTTTAAAGATCATGATTTTGCGGCAATCGCTGATTTTGATTTGATCCGTAACGCTGTGGATGCGGCTAAAGCAAAAAATATCAATGCACGTGTTGGTAACATCTTCTCTGTGGATCTGTTCTATACGCCAGACCCACAAATGTTCGATGTGATGGAAAAGTACGGCATTCTGGGCGTTGAAATGGAAGCTGCTGGTATTTATGGTGTTGCCGCTGAATTTGGCGCAAAAGCACTGGCAATCTGCACTGTTTCTGACCATATTCGTACCGGTGAACAAATAACGGCTGAAGAGCGTCAGACTACTTTCAATGACATGATTGAAATTGCGCTTGAATCTATTTTGTTAGGTGATAATTAAAAAATAATGTAATTTAATTACTTTATTAAAATAAAAGCCCTTCTCAATAATGAGAAGGGCTTTTTTATTATCCAAATTAATAGATTGTTTGAGTAATTTTGTTAAGAATCAATCTCATTTATTTGCTTTTTTCCATTTTACCCAGTGTCGATTTTATTATAAAAATAATCAAATAAGTCGGTTGGGTAAAAAAACAACTTTTAAAATAAAAATAATAAGTTGATATTATAATTAGCGTGTTAATTTTATAAATCAGATGAATATTTTGTTTGTATTTTATATCCCTCCGATTGATCGAAATTAAATGCTGATGTTTATTGTTATTTTAGTTTAATTGATCATTTATTTATTTTCAGAAAGATAAAATCGCTCAATAAAGATTCGCAAACTAAGATTCTGAACTATTCGTCTTTGTTCGACTCAATTCAGAAAAATAAACCAAATTTATACCATTATCAGTAAAATATTTTGCTACTTATGCGGGCTTTTTGGTAAAAACTCATAATCCATACGCAGTTAGAGATCATTGCCAGTTTTATCCGCTGAAATTTGACTTAGGGGTTTTTGTATAGAATCATACTTAGGATTTTTGTTTAGTTAGGTCAGTGAAGCTGTCTGTCAAAAACTAAATAGCAATTATCCTAAGTGCCAGAAATTAATTTCTGAGCTTCGGTTATCCCATGAGTATAAATCCCCTACTTTTTATTAAAAGGTATAAATTCGATTATGAAACTGAATAAATTGGCAATGATTTTAGGTCTTGGTGTCGCTCTAACTGCGGGCGCTGCAAATGCGGAAAATATGAATGACCGTGGTTTTGTTCACTTCAAAGGTACTATTATTAATCCGACTTGTTCACTTAAAAAATCCCATATCGATGTTAATTTTGGTGAAGTTCGGACTTCTAAGTTTAAATCCAACGTAAATGGTCAATCCGAACGTATACCTTTTGATATTGAATTAGACAAGTGTTCTGATATCACAGGAAAGAAAATCTCTACAACATTCACTGGCGACGCAGTTGATGCTAGCGGCGAAATGTTAGCTGTTAAAGGTGTTAAAGGTGTTGGCATCGAAATCGGCGACTTAAATGACGGCGAGAACGGAAGAATGGTTCGTTTAGGCACGCCTACTACTGCTGTAGATGCAGTTGATAACCGCCTGCGTTTCGATGCGAACCTGAAAGCTATCCCAGGTGAAACTATCACAACTGGCAATTTCTATGCTTTCGCATACTTCACTTTAAACTACCTGTAATAGTGAAAATTAAAGGTTAGTTTTTAATTGCTGAATGTCGGGAAGCCCGCGCCATTTTGATTTTTTGGGTTTCCTGACATAATTATTCAGCCTATTTCAAACATGTAATGTGTTTAATAATGGTGTTTAAAACTGATAAGAAAGCGATTTAAGTGGCAGTGCGTTGAAACGCTTTTTTAGGGTTAATTGAAGTTGTTTTTATCTCAGTTACCTATATTCGGAAAATCACATATTTTGCCATGTATACAGGTTTGGCATTATCAGGCAGTAATTAAATTCAAATTGGATTATTAACGATTCATTGCTTAGAGGATGTTATGGCTTGGTTTATAGCTTCTATGAATCATGATTTTTCGTCTGTTAATAAAAAAACACGCAGTAATAGAAAAAGAATATTTAATAAAAATGACGTGCTTAATACACAAAGAATAACGAATAAAACAAATGCAAAGCCTTTGATGCCCGGAATTAAACTCCTTTCTGCCCTGATACTATTTTCGCTATCCGGTATTCAGCTTGCTTATTCTAAATCCATTGAATTCAATACTGACGCGCTGGATATCAATGAACGCGACCATATTGATTTGGGTAAGTTTTCCCGTGCGGGTTATATCATGCCGGGGAACTATATGATGGCAGTTCGGGTGAATGAATCTGAATTGCAGGATATGTATTCTATTGATTTTATTGCGCCGGATGATGATCCGAAAGGCAGTGAAGCCTGTGTGTCACCAGAATTAGTGAAAAAAATCGGTCTGAAATCACAATGGGCCGACAAATTGGTCTGGCAGAATAATGATACATGTCTTGATATTAGTAGCCTGCCGGGGACGTCAGCTAAAGGGGATTTAGCCACTTATACCCTGTATTTAGCGGTTCCTAAATTTTATCTGGAATATGAATCATCGGATTGGGACCCTCCTTCCCGCTGGGATGAAGGAATAGCCGGACTGTTGTTTGACTACAATCTGTATGCACAGGCAACTAAACCCGATCATGGCAACGCTCGCCAGCAAATCAGCGCAAATGGTACGGCAGGTTTTAATGCCGGTGCGTGGCGCTTCCGTGCAAACTGGCAGAGCAGATACGATCGCGAAAATACCAGTAAGAACAGCTCGGATGACGCAAATCGTTCCAGTGTCAGAAAACGCAGTTGGGACTGGAGCCGTTACTATGTATATCGTGCGCTGCCCTCGCTAGAGGCTAAATTGTCGCTGGGAGAGAATTACCTCAATTCTAATATCTTCGATAGTTTCCGTTATACCGGGGTCAGTCTGGTAACAGATGAAAATATGTTGCCACCCAATTTACGCGGCTATGCACCTGAAGTTACAGGAGTCGCGAAAACCAATGCCAAAGTTACCATCAGTCAGATGGGAAGGGTTCTGTATGAAACTCAGGTTTCCGCAGGCCCATTCCGTATTCAGGAACTCAGTGATGCTGTGGCAGGGACACTGGATGTCAGAATTGAAGAGCAGGATGGCAGTGTACAGGAGTTTCAGGTTAATACGGCAAACGTTCCTTTTCTGACCCGCCCCGGACGTGTGCAGTACAAATTTATTGGCGGGCAATCCACTAATGAAAAACATCATCGCGAAGGGCCTGCTTTTGGTCTGGGAGAATTCTCCTGGGGGATCAATAACGGCTGGTCGTTATATGGTGGATTCTTGGGTGCGGGTGATTATAACGCTTTATCGCTGGGAGTTGGCCGTGATTTGCTGAGCTTTGGTGCATTAGCATTTGATGTCACAGAATCAAGAGCAAAACTGCCGGGAGAGAATAAAACGTTTACAGGGGGATCTTATCGCCTCAGTTACTCGAAACGTTTCGAACAATACAACAGTCAGGTGACATTCGCCGGATACCGTTTCTCTGAGCGTGATTTCATGAAAATGGGTCAATATATTGACCGCCGTTACCGAAATACCTCCTCTGAAAGTGGAAAAGAACTTTATACCGTTAATTTCAGTAAACAATTTAACGACATAGGGTTCAGTACTAATTTCAGCTATAGCCACCAAACTTACTGGAACAAACCAACGAATAACCGTTATGACCTTTCCTTATCTAAGTCTCTGGATATCGGGCGTTATAAAGGTATTTATGTCAATTTATCTGCTTATCGCAACAAGTTTGACAATAAAAAAGATGATGGTCTGTATCTGGGGCTTTCCATTCCTTGGGGAGAAAGCGGAACTGTCAACTATAACGGATTAGTCAATCGTCAGGGTAATGGGCATACAGTCAGTTATTTCAATCGGATTGATGATCGTAATAACTATCGTATCTCAACAGGTGTGAATACATACGGAAGGGCGACAGCCGACGGCTATTACACCCACTATGGTGATGAGGCATTGGTAACAGCCAGCGCCAGCCACCAATCCGGCAATAATACTAACGCGACACTGGGCTTACAGGGCGGGATCACTGCTACCGCTAAAGGTGTCGCTTTACACCGTACGAATATCTCCGGAGCAACCCGCCTGATGGTGGATACCGAAGGTGTGCGGAATGTTCCTGTCCAGACATTCGGTTCTTCAGTTCACACTAACTATTTTGGCAAAGCTGTTCTGACTGATGTGAACAGTTATCACCGTAATACCGCAAATATTGATCTGGATAAATTACCGGATGATGTGGAAGCAATACGTTCTGTCCAATTGGCAACATTAACCGAAGGTGCCATCGGATATCGTAAATTTCAGGTTATATCTGGACTTAAGGCAATGACAGTAATCCGTTTGCCTGATGGTTCGTTTCCGCCTTTTGGTGCATCTGTCACAAACGCAAATCAACGGGAAATTGGCATTGTAAGTGATGATGGATATGCCTACCTGAGTGGGATGAATAAAGGGGATAAATTGCAGGTTCATTGGGATGGACAGGCTCAGTGTGAGATGACTGTACCAGATGATATTTCATCAGAGTATTCAACCGCAATTTTACTGCCTTGTCAGTTTTTAAATGTAAAAAATAAGTAAAAATTAATAAGAAAAACTACGGAATGGTTTTTTTATGGAATATTGCATTAATTTTTAATGCGGCAATGCCGATATTAATTGATAGCAGTAATACAAGTATACGTTTTTTAAGCATGAGCTAATGACACTATGAAACTGAAAAAAATTCTAATGATAGCCGCCGTAACGGTAACAAGTTTAATGTCAGCGCATCAGGCAATGGCGGCGATAGCCTTAGATCGTACCCGGGCTATTTTTAATGGGAATGAAAAATCTGTCAGTTTGAATATTGAAAATCAACACTCTGATTTACCTTATTTAGCACAGGCATGGCTTGAAGATGAGCAAGGAAATAAGATCAACAGCCCACTCGTTGTTGTTCCGCCTGTCCAGCGTATTGAAGCCGGAATGAAAAGTCAGGTTAAGATTCAGGCAATACCAGCTGTAGCGCAATTACCACAGGACAGAGAAAGCCTGTTCTATTTCAATGTGCGTGAAATTCCGCCACGCAGTGAAAAGTCGAATGTTCTGCAACTCGCGATACAAACAAAAATTAAGCTGTTCTACCGCCCGGATGCGGTTATTGCGCGCCGTATAGATCTTGAAAACCCATGGCAGCAAAAACTGACGTTAACCCGTCAGGGAAATCAATATGTGGTGAATAACCCAACGCCGTATTACGTCACCCTTGCCGAAGGCCAGAGTAAAGTTAAAGGCAAGCCGGTTGAGGGTTTTAAACCATTAATGCTGGCTCCTCAGAGCAGTGAAACACTGGGTGGAACGGCCAGCGCTTTCGGCAGTAATCCCATATTGACCTATGTCAATGACTATGGCGGACACCCGCAGTTAGCTTTTAGTTGTAGCGGCGATAGTTGTGTGGTGACAAAGATTATCGATGAAGAGAGCTGATTAGATTGGGGGAGGAACCAAACAGACTCCACCTGATCATGATGAATTTTAGGATAAATGATAATGAATTCGTTAACTATAAAGCCCTCTGAGCATACGCTGAAATCATTAGTTCTGTCGGGCTTGTTCCTTCTGGGAATGAGTGGTCAGCAAAATGCTTATGCGCAGGATAACCTGCGCCAGAATGTCAGAATTACCATGACTGTCCTTGCTCCTTCCTGTGTGATTAAACCGGAAGATAAAGCAATGGAAGTTGATTTTGGCACTATTAACAGTCGGGATCTTTATTTGTATCACCGTACAGCAGGCCAACAATTCCGTCTGCATTTGGAGGAGTGTGACCCCAAAGTAGCCCAGAAAGTCAAAGTCAAGTTTGCCGGTCAGGAGAGTAGAGAACAGCCGGGATTGTTGGCGTTCAATCATGGTAGTAGTGCTTCTGGTGCGGCTATTGGTATGGAAAAACTGGATGGCACTCCGCTGCCTTTTAATAAAACCGCCCAGTTCGCACTTACTGGCACAAACAGTAATCATGTTATTCCGTTTCAGGCATACATCAAAGCCGATCCCAACGCGCTTTTGCAAAATAAGATTGGTGTAGGAGAGTTCAATGCGATGGCAACTTTTGAGCTCAGTTATGAATAGCCACCCCGGTTTCTTGTGTAATTTCCGTGATATTCAATCCGAGCTTGAGGCTATTTAGGGAAATAAATTATGCGCCATATTAAAAAACCATTAATGAAGTTTTCGGCATCATTATTTTTCTTAACTGCTTCATATGCTTATAGTGGAGCTTATGTCATGCCGGTGAATACAGTTGCATCGGGTAAGCAAACCATGACTACTATGGAGATTGTTGAATGGACAGAAGACGAGGGGATTGAGAACCCTTGTTACAACAAGCCACAGTGCTATGTCGGCCCGGATGTCCAGTATAACAATGGCAAACAGCCGGGCATGTATGGCTCCTGTATTGATGCAAAAGTATGTTTGACTGATGCACATAAATACCGGACAACAGCAGATGTTATGCGGGCTTATAAAAGTCAGCTCGGGGTTCCTAAGCGGGTAACATTTCCGATTATTACTGCCAATGCTCAGTGTGTAGGCTTGTTTTACACTAACCGGATATCATCAGGATATGGAACGGCACAAAAATTTCCTAATTCAACCTGTAATAAATTACCGCCTGCAAACCAGAGTTGTGAACTTAAAGTTCCTGCTGAAATTGCTTATGGTGAATTAAAAGCCTCAGAAGTTAACAATGCAATCCGTTCTATTAATGGGCAGTTTAGCTGTGCACTTTATAGCAATAAAATAATGTTACAGATTAAATCTATTAATAATGAATCCAAAGTTTATCTCGATACTAATAAGCAAATTTATTCAGCATTACAGATTGATGGAAAAAATGCAGCGAATGGAGTGAATGTCATCGCTGAGGGAAAATATATTCCTTCAACTTTTACTCTGACGTCAACGCTGCACACATTAATACAACCTAAAGCCGGTAAATATGAAGGTACAGCCGTTGTCTTATTAACCTATTTATAATTGAGAGTAAAATACTATGCGAGTCAGTATGCTGGTAGGTAAACGGATCCAAATGAGGCGCAAAGAGCTTGGGATAACAGCAGCAGAGCTGGCGGATAGAATCGGCGTCAGCCACCAGCAGTTATCACGTTATGAACGCGGAACTAACCGAATTAGTCTGGAACATCTGGTTATTGTCTCTATTACTCTGAAGACACCAGCAAGTTGGTTTCTGGAAGATTGTTTTATTAAACCTGCACCTCAAATAAAAAACCAACATACCTGTGTGGCTGAAACAATATTAGACTTATATTGAATAAAAAGTTTAATAGAAAAAATATTATTCACTTTATATAAAAGCCATCTCAAATCAGAGGTGGTTTTTTTATCCCTCATAAAAGATGGATGCGTTGTTATTTTTTGAGAATGAAATGAATTCTGTTTATCGTTATTTTATTGTCCGGTTGTAATTGGGTTTTCGGTATTTAATCATCATGTTCCGTAGTATTATTGCCATTACCAGTGGCAGTAACCATAAGAATATTCTTTCTTAATTATAATAAACGTATATTACTTTAATTTTCAGCCATTATTTTTGGTTGATTCTGGTTATCAATATTTGGGCATTTATCGTCAGTATTATTTTTTATTTTTACACAAGGAAAATGTTTTATGAATAATTTGTGCCCTACTGATCTTGAAAAAGAAGACCATCACCGAGATATCACGCGATCTAACGATTATCTACAAAGCATGTCCGCCCGCCATGAGCATTTTGTTGCTGCTGGAAAAATGGATATGATTGGCAGGGTATTTCATAGAACACCCTGTAAGCATGTTTCTGTTAGCTATAGCCCCACCAGCACTGATAGTGAGCAAGTACGTGAAGTTTTGCATTTAGGCTCTTATAACTATTCTGGGCTTAATGGTCATCAGAAAATCATCGAAGCCAGTATTAATGCAACTCATCGCTATGGAACCACATCCAGCGGCGTACGCCTTCTCAATGGGACCTGCGGTCTGCATCTTGAAATGGAACAGAGGTTGGCTAACTTTCTTGGTGTGGAAGACGTGATTACCTTAAGCTCGGGGTTCTGCGCTAATCTTGCGGCTCTTTCCACACTATGCCGTGAAGGTGACATCGTTTTCAGTGATATTCTCAACCATCAGTCTATTGTTGATGGTCTGAAACTGAGTGGTGCAACGATTCGGATTTACCAGCACGTTTCTCTGAAAAATCTTGAGCACAAGCTTCGTCAAACGTCATTTCAGGCACGCAAGTTTATTATTACTGACGGTGTATTCAGCATGGATGGCGATTTGGCTCCCTTGCCCGGAATTGTCGAATTAGCCCGAAAATATAATGCGTTCGTCATTGTGGATGATGCGCATGGCACCGGACACATTGGCCCAAATGGCCGGGGAATTTGTGCACACTTTGGTATAACGGATCAGATTGATATTATCACTGGCAGCTTGAGCAAAGGCTTACCGGGCATTGGTGGATTTATTGGTACCAGCAAGAGAACAGGAAACATTATCCGTCTTGCTGCAACCCCTTATATTTACTCAGCTTCACTGCCTCCGGCTGTACTCGCTTCAATCATCAGCGCCATTGATATTCTTGAAGCTTCACCGCAGTTGACTCTGGAGCTGCAAACTAAGGCTGAGTATTTTCGTCAGAAATTACGTGATGCAGGATTCAATATACTCAACAGTGAAACGGCTATCGTGCCATTGATTACAGGTGATGAGCAATGCTGTTACACGATGGCTCGTATGCTGCATGAGAAAGGTATATATGTTAACCCCGTGACATACCCTGCTGTGAGTAAGACACGATCACGGATACGGATTAACCTGAGCGCGAATTTGAGTGACGAAGAGTTGGATTATAGTATTAGCACGTTAGTGCAGATTGGGCGGCAATTGGCGCTGATATAGCCTCGGAAGGGAATGATTTTAACCATTCAAAATATTACCCGATAAAAAAACAGCCCCCTGACCCACTTGGGGAGCTGTTTGTTATCTAGCTATACTCGTCGTCTTTCAAGTTGCCTCTTTCAAGTTGCCTCTTTGTTGGCTGCCCTCATTCGCCCCAGTCACATAGTTATCTATGCTCCCGGGGACTCATTTCCTTGCCGCCGCGACGCAACTTGAAATCCATAGGGTATAAATTACCCGGTAATTTTTGCGTGCATCTCTTGTACAGAAATAACCTGTTCAGTCGGGTCAGCACTGAGTGCCATGGTAGTCGCGAAACCGCCATTCAGAGTTGTGTCGTAATGCACTTTATATTGCAGTGCGCTGCGACGAAGTAGTTTTGAATCTTCAATCGCCTGACGACCAGCGGTGGTATTGACGATGTAGTCATATTCACCGTTTTTGATTCTGTCCTGAATATGCGGACGACCTTCATGAACTTTGTTCACCAGACGTGGGTTAATTCCTGCTTCACCCAATACAACGGCAGTGCCGTGAGTTGCATCCAGTTCAAAGCCCTGCTTAACTAACTGAGCCGCCAAATCAACAACACGCTCTTTATCGCCTTCACGTACTGACAATAATGCGCGACCTTTTTTACCCATGATAGAGTTGCTGCCCAGCATTGCTTTGGAGAAAGCCTCAGCAAAGGTACGGCCGACACCCATAACTTCACCGGTAGAGCGCATTTCTGGCCCCAGAAGCGGATCAACTCCCGGGAATTTATTGAATGGCAGTACCACTTCTTTCACGGAGTAATAAGGCGGGATGATTTCTTTGGTAACACCCTGTGACTGCAAAGATTGCCCAGCCATGACGCGTGCAGCCACTTTTGCCAGTGGCAGACCGGTTGCTTTGGAAACGAATGGTACTGTACGAGCTGCACGTGGGTTCACTTCGATCAGATAGACTTCGTTGTTTTTCACAGCAAACTGAACGTTCATCAAGCCACGGACACGTAATTCAAAGGCCAGCTTTTCAACCTGATTACGCATAACATCCTGAATTTCCTTGCTTAACGTATAGGCAGGCAAGGAGCAGGCAGAGTCACCAGAGTGAACACCTGCTTGTTCAATATGTTCCATGATACCGCCAATCAGGACGCGTTCTCCGTCACAGATAGCATCCACATCGACTTCAACTGCATCATCAAGGAAGCGATCCAGCAGAACCGGCGCATCGTTAGAAACACTTACTGCGGTTTGGAAATAGCGACGCAGATCAGATTCGTCGTATACAATTTCCATTGCACGACCGCCCAGTACATAGGAAGGGCGAACGACCAGCGGATAGCCCAGATTGTTACCTTTTTCTATCGCCTGTTCGATAGTTGTCACAGTCGCATTGGCTGGTTGTTTCAGGCCAAGACGGTTTACCGCTTGCTGGAAACGTTCACGGTCTTCTGCACGGTCAATAGCATCCGGACTGGTGCCGATAATGGGTACGCCAGCAGCTTCCAGTTCGCGTGCCAGTTTTAGCGGAGTCTGGCCACCATACTGAACGATCACTCCTTTTGGCTGTTCAACGCGTACAATTTCCAGTACGTCTTCCAGTGTTACCGGCTCAAAATAAAGGCGGTCGGAAGTGTCATAATCTGTTGAAACAGTTTCAGGGTTACAGTTAACCATGATAGTTTCGTAACCGTCTTCGCGTAGCGCCAGTGCTGCATGTACGCAGCAATAATCGAATTCAATACCCTGACCGATACGGTTCGGGCCACCACCCAATACCATGATTTTCGGTTTATCACTGTTCGGGTTAGCTTCGCACTCATCCTCATAAGTGGAATACATGTAGGCAGTATCAGTTGAAAACTCTGCCGCACAGGTATCCACACGTTTGTAAACCGGATACAGGTTGTAATCATGACGCAGTTTACGGATTTCTTTTTCGGATACACCCGCCAATTTTGCCAGACGTGCATCAGCAAAACCTTTACGTTTAAGCTGGCGCAGGAAACCGGCAGTCAGGCCGTTGATGCCTTGCTCTGTAACCATATCCTCCAGACGTACCAGCTCTTCAATTTGAACTAAGAACCAGCGATCAATATTGGTCAGGTTGAAGATACCATCAACGGACATACCCGCACGGAATGCGTCGGCAACGAACCAGATACGTTCAGCACCGGCATCTTTCAGTTCACTGCGGATTTTGGTCAGGGATTGCGCATCATCCAGATTGACTTTCGGGTCGAAACCCGTTGCGCCGACTTCCAGACCACGCAGTGCTTTTTGCAGGGATTCCTGGAAAGTACGACCAATCGCCATAACTTCACCGACAGACTTCATCTGAGTGGTCAGGCGGTCATTACTGCCAACAAATTTTTCGAAGTTAAAACGAGGGATCTTCGTGACGACATAGTCAATTGATGGTTCGAAAGAAGCCGGAGTGAGACCACCGGTGATATCGTTCATCAGTTCGTCAAGGGTGTAGCCAACAGCCAGTTTTGCCGCGATTTTAGCAATAGGGAAGCCAGTCGCTTTAGAAGCCAGAGCAGATGAACGGGATACACGCGGGTTCATCTCAATGACAATCAGGCGACCATTTTTAGGATTCACGGCAAACTGTACGTTTGAGCCACCTGTCTCCACACCAATTTCACGCAGTACTGCCATCGAGGCATTACGCATGATTTGATATTCTTTATCAGTCAGCGTCTGGGCTGGTGCGACAGTAATGGAGTCACCGGTATGGATACCCATCGGGTCAAAGTTTTCAATGGAGCAGACGATGATGCAGTTGTCATTTTTGTCACGAACAACTTCCATTTCATACTCTTTCCAGCCAATCAGAGATTCATCGATCAACAGTTCATTGGTAGGAGAGAGATCCAGACCGCGTTCGCAGATTTCTTCAAACTCTTCGCGGTTATACGCGATACCACCGCCGGTTCCGCCCATGGTGAAAGAAGGACGGATGATACAAGGGAAGCCTACGTCTTCAGCGACTGCCAGAGCTTCTTCCATGGTATGAGCGATGCCGGAACGTGCGGTATCCAGACCGATTTTTTTCATCGCTTTATCAAAACGCTGACGATCTTCTGCTTTATCAATAGCATCAGCGGTTGCACCAATCATGGTGACACCGAATTCCTGCAATACGCCCTGACGTTCCAGTTCCAGTGCGCAGTTGAGTGCTGTTTGCCCGCCCATTGTTGGCAGGACGGCATCCGGACGCTCTTTTTCAATAATTTTGCGTACAACTTCCCAGTGAATCGGCTCGATGTAAGTTGCATCAGCCATTTCCGGATCGGTCATGATAGTTGCCGGATTCGAGTTCACCAGTATGACGCGGTAGCCTTCTTCTCTCAGTGCCTTACAAGCCTGCGCCCCTGAGTAGTCAAATTCACATGCCTGACCGATAACAATCGGACCTGCACCCAAGATCAGGATACTTTTAATATCAGTACGTTTTGCCATTTTCGTTTTTCTCCTGATTATTTGGTGTTCTGAGCGTTTTGCTGACGATGCTGTTCAATCAATGCAATAAAATGGTCGAACAGAGAAGCGGCTTCATGCGGACCAGGGCTGGCTTCAGGATGCCCCTGAAAACTGAATGCAGGTTTGTCAGTACGGTGGATACCTTGCAGAGTGCCGTCAAAGAGTGATTTATGGGTTACACGCAAATTTGCTGGTAATGAACTTTCATCAACGGCAAATCCGTGGTTTTGAGCAGTAATCATAACGACATTGCGATCTAAGTCTTTAACAGGATGGTTGCCGCCGTGGTGACCAAATTTCATTTTGACGGTTTTTGCACCACTTGCCAGAGCCAGTAACTGATGCCCCAGACAGATACCAAATACAGGAATGTCAGTATTCAGGAAGGTTTTAATGGCTTCAATAGCATAGTCGCACGGTTCTGGATCACCGGGACCATTGGAAAGGAAAATGCCATCTGGTGCCATTTTCAGTACTTCATCCGCAGGTGTTTTGGCTGGTACGACAGTCACGCGGCAGCCGCGATCCACCAGCATACGCAGGATGTTACGTTTTACACCAAAATCATAAGCAACAATATGGTATGGCAATTCTTGTTCTTTGCGAGCTTCAGGCAGCTCTTCTGCCAGTGTCCAGCTCCCCTGTAACCACTGATAAGGCTGTGCCGTGGTTACTTCTTTCGCCAAATCCATACCTTTCAGGCCGGGAAATGCTTTCGCTTTTTCAAGTGCAATTTGAGCATCCGCTTCATTGCCAGCAATGATACAACCGTTTTGTGCGCCTTTTTCACGTAACAGACGGGTCAGTTTACGTGTATCAATATCAGCAATAGCAACAATGTTATGTTTTTTCAGATAATCAGACAGGTTGTTTTCACTGCGGTAGTTGCTGGTGATTAGCGGTAAATCGCGGATTACTAAGCCTTGGGCCTGAATGGCGGGAGATTCTTCATCAGCAGTATTAATGCCGACATTTCCAATATGAGGATAGGTGAGAGTAACAATTTGGCGGGAATAGGAAGGGTCGGTAAGTATTTCTTGATATCCGGTCATTGAGGTATTGAAGACCACTTCTCCAACAGCCACACCTTCTGCACCTATGGCGCGACCGTGAAATTGGGTTCCATCTTCCAGAACCAATATAGCTGACTTAATCAAAACGCCCTCCAGGAATGAATAACAACTCGCACTCAATGCATATTAATTCAGAATAAATCCTTTAGATCAATGCCAATCATGTTCTTGGTCGAAATTTTGGCAAATTGGGCGCATTCTAATGACGGGAATGGGACTTGTCTACAAAAAATCCCTTTTTTATTGTTTTTTTTGCGAGGCTCAATCCAACATTGATGAAATATGCCTGAAAATTATAAGTAAAGTCCGATTATATGCTCGATTAATGTGAAATTAAATTTTAAAGCTGAAAAAACCATGCTGCTTTCAGTGATTATGGGAGAAAAGATGATAAAAATGAGAATTTAAGATATAAAAGTAGTGATAATTTGGTTTTTGAGTTTTATTTTTATGTTAATCATGTAATTGCGTTGTCATCTGAAAATAATAACGCAATTACAATGAATTACGTATCAACAGAATTATAAGTTTTCCAGGTTAAGGACATCTTTCATATCATAAAGTCCACTATTTTTATTGGTTACCCAAGCAGATGCCTTAACAGCGCCATTTGCGAACGTCATCCGGCTTGAGGCTTTATGGGTTATCTCCACTCGCTCACCGATATCAGCAAAAATAGCCGTGTGTTCTCCGACAATATCCCCCGCTCTTATAGTGGAAAAACCAATGCTTTTGGGATTCCGTTCGCCTGTATAGCCTTCCCGGGCATATACTGCACAGGTTTTCAGATCACGGCCTAAGGTATGAGCGATAGATTCTCCCATCGCCAGTGCCGTTCCTGATGGTGCATCCACTTTATGGCGATGGTGAGCTTCAATAATTTCAATATCTGTATATTCACCCATTACTGCCGCCGCTTTCTCCAGTAGTTTAAGGACAAGATTGACTCCAATACTGAAATTTGCTGCAAAAACAATAGGAATTTCACGGGAAGCTTCTTTAATAGCCTGCTTGCCTGCATCATCAAATCCGGTTGTACCAATGACCATTGCTTTGCGGTATTGATGGCAGACTGCGAGATATGCCAGCGTTCCTTCCGGGCGGGTAAAGTCGATTAAGACATCAAAATCATCAATGACAGTGTTAAGGTCATCGTGGATCGTAATACCGTTAGTACCAATGCCTGCTAATTCGCCAGCATCCGTTCCTAATAATGATGAGCCAGAACGTTCCAGAGCGGCTCCCAGAGTAACACCATCCGACTGTTGAACCGCCTGAATTAGATTGCGCCCCATACGGCCACTGGCCCCTACGATAGCAATGCGGATATCTGTATCAGCCATAAGGCCCTCGCTGTAGTTAATATTGATTTTTAATAGAGGTGATAAAGCAAAATTGCCTACAGCTTAACTGGCAATAGCTGGCTGTGCCAGACTTAGAGGGATACCATTAGGAAAACAGCGATCAGGCGGACAGTTATAAAAAATGCTAAAGTGTGCATCTTACATATAGCTATTCACCGGCTTCAGGCAATTCATAATGGCAGATATGTTTATCCCTGACTGACTTTTCATCCTCGGCGTGTTCCTGACGAAGACATTCGGCAAGAAATTCGATAAAGACACTGAGTTTTGCGGGTAAGTGCCGTGTTGGTGGATAAAGTATCCACAATTCACCGGTATAATTAGCCTTAAAACTCCAGTCAGGCAGAACCTGAACCAATCGCCCCTGCTGCAAGGCATGTCTGGCGGTAAAATAGGGCAGGCTGCTGATACCAATGTTTTTGAGTGCTGCATCAAGTCGTACTCCCGTATGATTGGCGGCATAACGACCCTGAATATTGACGGTGGCAATTTTACTGCCCTGACTGAACTTCCAGCGTGAATCGCCGGGTTCTTCACCAAGATAGATGCAGCTGTGAGTTTTCAGATCGTGGGGATGTTGGGGTATTCCGTGTTCTGCAAGGTATTCCGGTGTGGCACATAGCATATGCCAAATCTTCAGTAATCGTCGCCCCATCAGACCCGGAGGAGGCTGATCGGTGATCCGGATGGCAAGGTCAACTTCATCATCTATTAAATCCACATACCGATCATCAAGCCGTAAGCTGATATCAACTTTGGGATAGCGAGTAAGGAAAGCCGGTATATGAGGATGAATGACAAAACGTCCGACTGCTTTCGGTACGCTCACCCGGACCATTCCCTGCGGTTCATGATTAAAGTTTCCTGATATAGACATGACAGCCTGAGCTGAATTTATCATGCTCAGACAATTTTCATAAACCTGCTGTCCACCCTCACTTAAACGAAGTTTGCGAGTTGTTCTCTGTAACAGTCGGATTCCGAGGGCTTTTTCCAGTCTGGTTACAGAACGGCTTATGGCAGAAGGTGTCGCAGCTAGCTGGCGTGCCGTTTCAGAAAAACTTCCTGTTTCAACGACTTTGGCGAAAATGGCCATTTCCCGCATCAGGTTTATTGTGTTATTTGTGCTCATAAGTCAAAAGTTATTTGATTTTGGGATGGATTATCCCAACTGAGTTTATTTAATACAATCAGGATATTCTGCTTATACAAAGAGTATTAAATATGCTTTCTAACTATCTACATGAATTTCTGGGGCTTGCACTAATCCATTTTCTGGCTGTCGTGGCGCCGGGGCCTGATTTTGCTGTGACTATCAGGCAAAGTATACGTTTTGGTCGCTGGGTTGGGATCTGTACTGCTATTGGTATTGGGGCAGGGATATCAGTTCATGTCATTTATACATTAATTGGGGTTGGTGCTTTAATCCACTCGACGCCTTGGTTGATGACAGCCGCGAAAATAATGGGTGGTGTATATATTTGTTATCTGGGAATTCAATTTATCAGAAGTAAACCGGAACAGGCTGATTTTGTTCTTTCACATGACGCACCAGTGCAGCAACAAAGTCTGCAAAGGGCCTTTTTTACCGGATTTATGACAAATGCTACCAATCCTAAAGCAACTCTGTTTTTTCTGGCTGTCTTTACAACCGTAGTGAGTACAACGACGCCGTTATCTGTTCAGGTTTTTTATGGTGTCTGGATGTGTATAGTAAATGCGGTATGGTTTATTCTGGTTAGCTGGCTTTTTTCCAATCCTTTAATTCGAATGAAATTTATTCGGATGGGATATTGGTTTGAACGTGGAATTGGCATAATTCTGATTGGTTTTGCTGCTCGCCTTGTGTTTCTGACGGTATAACAGGAATTGACTCAGTACAGTAATGGAGTATTATAATTTAATCTGGAAATGGGTTTCTCTTATAAAGATTATTTATTTTTGTTATATAACTTAGTTGATTAATTTTATATGTTAAATTTTTTAATATAAAAAATAAAAATAACTAATTGTATTTATATGATAAAAGGATAATAACATGTTTGGTTCAAGAAATTGCAATTTTGATATTGAAGTTAAGGAAGTTACTTCAGAAGAAGCATCAATAGCATTGAAAAGAATACTGGAAACGTTAGATTGTAGCTGGGAATGCTCTGAGCCTCTATATTCACCTAGATTTGATAATGAGCAAATAGCATGGAATCATAGATATAACGATACAAGAAAGATACTCAGGTTTCTCAAGAATAATACAGGCTCTAGCAGTAACAGAAGTAATGAGTTGAATAAAAATATATTTTTAATTGCTTATTTCAGAGGTGTTCCTATAGGTGCTTCATTGTTGTGTCGGGAGCGTAATGACTCACTTAAAGTTCGCTTCTTGGCAACACATCAGGGTATTCGAGGGTGCGGAGCATTATTGATTGAAAGTGCGGTAAATAAATCAAAACAGATGGGTATGGAGGGAAAATTAGAGCTTGCTCCATTAAAAAGAGCTGAAGGGGCATATATGAATATGGGATTTATTGGGAACGGGGAATATATGGTGTTACGCCCTAACGAAAGTAGTGAACAATGGATGTGGAATGAAGAAAAACAATGTTATAAATATAAGCTTAAATGAAAATTAAATCTATCGTATAAAAAATATTTTACATAAATGGCAACTGTTGATTAAGTGTTTATATTAAATAATACAATAAAGGAAATGAGGATGAATAGATCAAAATCTCTCTGTATTAATAGATTTACTCAGCAGGGTTCTTTAACTCGTAGTCAATCTCTTCCATCATTGGATTCAGTATCACGGTTATCTGTTGACGCAAAACATTATATTAAAATTAAGGAGGTTAACCCAAAAGAGGCTTTTAATGAATTAGTGCTTATTGAAAGGAATATACATAATTATGATCATGGAGTTGATGCCATTGGGCAGCTTGATGAAGAGCAGGGTAAATGGTACGATAGATATGATCAAGCATTTAATATAAGTTCTTCTATTTTGTTTCAGATAAAGTATTGTTTGCAAAAAATGGAAACGAATACGACTAGAGAATTAAAAACGTTTTTTTTTGTTGCTTATTTCAGATTCGTACCTATAGGTGCGTTAATGTTATCTCTGGAAGAAGAAAGTGAAATTCCTGAGGTTTCTTTATTGGCTACTCATCCCGGTATCCGGGGTTGTGGTATTTTATTAATCGAAGAGGCAGTAAAGAGATCACAACAATTAGGTATAGCAGGAAAGCTCAGACTCTATGCTCTAGCTGGTGCTGAACCAGCATATATTAAGATGGGTTTTGTTTTGTCAGCTAGTGGGGATATGAAGTTGAATCCCGCTGAGACTAGTAATAAATGGAAGTGGAGTGAAAAAGAACAGTGCTATAAATTCCTTTATTGTTAATTATATTTAATATTAACTCTTATTGTAATGTGATTTTATCAAGATATTCATAACCAAGAAGAAAGGGTGATTCTTAACTCAAGGTATTATAAATTATATTTTTATTATAGAGGTACTAATGGTATGTTCAGATCTAAATCTTTTTATATAAACAGGCCTAAGAAATCTAAGTTTTTATCTCGATATAAGTCTAGTCCGAATATATACATAGCATCCGTTGATATGAAAGCATCTATCATAATCAAAGAGGTCGGCCCAGAAGAAACATTCAGAGCAATGGGAATAATGGAAAACGAAACTATGGCTGAAGACTGGTACGATTTTGATTTACATCAACTTGATGAAGAACAAAGAAGTTGGAGTGCGAGATATTCTCAATCGTCTGAAGTTCTTAGTTATATCGCGAGGAATGCAAAACTTGAATCTCTGCCATCGGTGTATGGAAATGCTAATCCATCGGGAAGAAATCAGTTCTTTTTTGTTGCTTATTTCAGGGGAGTACCTATCGGGGCTTTACAATTATTAGTGTATGGTAAAGATGAAGATCAGTTACCTGAAGTTTATTTTTTGGCAACGCATTGTGGCATTCGGGGATGCGGGGTTTTATTGATGGAGTATGCAGTAAATAAATCACAGCAATTAGGAAGGAAAGGGAAATTAAAGCTTACTCCATATGATAGAGCCAGGTCTGCTTATATGGGGATGGGGTTTATTGTTAATAAAGATAATAAGTTGGAATTACATCCTGATGAAAATAATGATAGATGGATATGGAATGAAAACACTCAGAGTTATAAATTTAGGTCTTGTTAAACTTTATTTTTAATAAGGATGATTAATAATATGTTTAGATTGAAATTTTTTAATACTCATCGCCCTGTAAACCCGAGTTCTTTAACCAGAGCGGAGTCTTTTTCAAAACCAATTAATATCAGATATTCTATAGTAATCAGGGAAGTCAGTATACCTGAAGCATTAAGCGCAACGAACATAGTAAAAAAGAATATGGCTAATGACTGGCTTGGTTCCCATTCTTCTGATTCACTTGATGCCGAACAACAAAGATGGCATGAGAGATATAGTGAGGCTCTCGATATGTTTGATAACATCATTGAAGATACAGAAGGTTACATTAATAATCCAGAAAATGCGAACAAAGCCAAAAATATATTTTTTGTCGCTTATTTAAATGGTACTCCTGTAGGTACTCTAGGGCTATCAATGAATCATAAAACCCCTAAAATTATCTCTTTGGCAACGCATTGCGGTATTAGAGGCTGTGGGGTTTTATTGGTTGAGTATGCAGTAAATAAATCACAACAATTAGGAAAGAAAGGGAAATTAAAACTTCAACCGTTTGATAAAGCCAGACTAGCGTATACGAATATGGGTTTTATGCAAGATGACGGAAATTTAAAGTTAAATCCGGCTAAAAGAACTGATAAATGGATATGGGATGAAAGTAGTAAACGATATAAATATATATTTTGTTAGGTTTCATCTATAGCAAAGGTAATCTTTAATGTATAGGTCAAAATCTTTTAATATTTACCACACTGTAGATCCCGGCTCTTTAGCTCGAGCTAACTCTTTTTCAGGTAGGTTAAGCTCAGTTGATATAAGAGCTTCTATAGTTATTAAAATTGTTAATCAACAAGATGCCATCAACGCAGCAAAAAGAGTACTTACCGAAACTATGAGTAATAACTGGGATAGTTTTATTTCTGCTGAAAATCAGTTTCGTATACGAAGACTTGATGAGGAACAATGCCGATGGATTTCGAGATACAAGAATGCACGTAATATATTTGATTATATTATAGATAGTTGTGAGATTGATACAGAAACTAGTTCAGAACAAAAACATTTCATTATTGCTTATTTTCGTGGTGTTCCTATAGGGATCTTATATTTACTAATTAAAGAAAGTAATGTGTTGCCCGAGGTTGTTTTTTTAGTAACGCATTGCAGTATCCGGGGTTGTGGTGCTTTACTCGTTGAAAGAGCAATCAATAAATCATTGGAGTTAGGTAAAGGAGCGGATATCAGGCTTTTGCCACTCGAAGATGAAAATGTCATATCTGCGTATGAAAATATGGGGTTTATGCAATCACATGGAGAAATGGTATTATATCCCGCTCAATGTAGCGCTAAGTGGAGGTTTAATGCAGCGAAGAATTGTTATAAATATCTTTTTTGCTAAATTGCGGTTAACGCACTTAACAGATTGTAATATCCCAGCTTTTTGTAAGAAGACTCAATCAGTTAATAATTATTTTTCTTACAAAAAGCCGGGATAAGAATATCTAATTAACTTCTTTTACTTCAACCCGTAGCTCTTTCGGTACTTCAAATACAATATTTTCTTCACGGCCATGCAGCTCATTAACAGTCTTGGCACCGAGGGTTTTCAAACGCTCAATAACTTGTTGCACCAGAATATCCGGGGCAGATGCACCAGCAGTAACACCAACAGCAGTCACATTATCAACCCATTCTTCTTTGATATCCTCAGCAGAATCAATCAAATAAGCCAGTTTTCCCATGCGCTGTGCCAGTTCAGCCAGACGGTTTGAATTTGACGAATTTTTGGAACCGACTACCAGAACAATATCAGCATCATTTGCCAGATCACGTACTGCTTCCTGACGGTTAGTAGTGGCATAACAGATATCGTCTTTACGGGGGCCAATAATCTTCGGAAAGCGGGCATTAAGAGCATCAATGACTGCTGAGGTATCATCTACAGAAAGTGTCGTTTGTGTCATAAAGCACAGATTATTTTCATCTTTAACCTGTAATTTCCACACATCTTCTGGTGACTCTACCAGATACATACCGCCTTTGGGGTTATTGTATTGCCCCATTGTTCCTTCTACTTCCGGGTGACCAGCATGCCCGATCAGAATGGCTTCTTTACCTTTACGGCTGGCTCGGGCAACTTCCATATGTACTTTTGTGACCAGAGGACAGGTTGCATCAAACAGCATGGTCAGATTGCGGGAGCGGGCTTCGGCACGGATAGCCTGAGAAACACCATGTGCAGAGAAAATCAGAATTGCACCATCAGGGACTTCTGAAATTTCTTCGATGAAAATAGCACCCCGATCCCTGAGATTGTCAACCACATAACGGTTGTGAACGACTTCATGACGAACATAAATCGGAGCGCCATAAAGTTCTAATGCTCGCTCCACAATGCTGATGGCACGATCAACACCAGCACAAAAACCACGAGGGTTAGCCAGCAATATTTGCATGGTTTTCCTCCAACTGAGGGTCTATTTCCAACACTTCAATGTCAAAAGTGATGTTTTGATCAGCCAGCGGATGGTTAAAGTCAACAGTGATGGAACCTTCCGCGACTTCCTTGATGAACCCCGGCATTTCACTGCCGTTCATCGCCGTAAATAGCATGATAGTGCCGACTTCAGGAGTACCTGAGTCTGCAAAATCACGGGGCGTGAAGTATTGTACTAAATCAGGATTATATTTGCCGAAAACAGTTTCTCCTGCCAGTGTAAATTGGTGTTTTTCGCCAGCTTTCAGACCAAGGAGCTGCTGTTCCAGTGGCTCAGAAAGACTGCCATCACCTAAACGGAATAATGCGGGTTTACCTTGACTGTAAGTTGAGTCTGCTGTTGAGCCATCATCCAGTTTTAGTGTGAAATGTAATAAAACAGCGCTATGCGCCTGCACCTGCATTGACATGTCGCTCAAACCTTTTAATAAAAACGATTGCAGTGAGATTGAATGACCAGCCCCGGTTGCTTTAACCGTGGCTGGCTTCTTATTGTTTTTTAGTGACTATCTTTTAGTAACTATTTTTTTGATGACTGTACTTTCGATGAGGTTTTTTTATCATCCGGTCTGATAAAACTCTCAATGATGATGAGTGCTGCCCCGATGCAAATTGCAGTATCTGCAATATTAAAGGTAGGCCAGTGCCATTCTCCGACATAAAAGTCGATGAAATCCACAACAAAGCCGTGTACTAACCTATCGAACAGATTTCCCAGTGCCCCTCCGACCACCAAAGCATAGGCGATGTTGCTCAGTTTCTGTTTGGCACTGGAACGATACATCATTACCAGTAATGTGACAGAGATAGCAATTGCTACTAAAGCAAAGAACCAACGCTGCCAGCCACCTTTGTCTGCCAGAAAACTAAATGCCGCTCCAAGGTTCTGAGCGTAAGTCAGATTGAAGTACGGTATTAACGGTATGGACTCATACAGCGTAAAATTCTGCAATACTAACTGCTTGCTGCCCAGATCCAATATTAATACCACAGCAACTAACCAAAGCCAGCGGAGGCCAGTGGAACAAATGGGTTTCTTCATCAGGCAAATTTACGCTCTTCACCGTTACCGGCAACGTTAGTCACACAGCGGCCACAGAGTTCTGCATGTTCCGCCACCAATCCCAAGTCTTTAGCATAGTGCCAGCAACGTGGGCATTTTTCACCGTCTGCTTTACGGAAGGCAATTTTAAGACCCTGAAGTTCGCTCTGTTGTGCATCATCACCCGCCGTCGAGTATGTAGCAACGTCTGCCTGTGAAGTTAACAGAACAAAACGTAACTCATCAGACAGTTTGTTGAGTGTTCCGGCCAGTGCTTCATCAGCATACAGTGTTACCGCTGCTTCCAGTGAACTGCGGATATGCTTATCAGCACGTGCCTGCTCCAGAACTTTGTTCACTTCACCACGAACTTCGAGCAGCTCAGCCCAGAAAGTATCGTTCATATCTTCACTCTCTGCCAGACCGAACAGGCCATCGTACCACTCTTCAGTCAGAACGAACTGAGCACGTTTACCCGGCAGTTCATTCCAGATCTCATCAGCAGTGAAGGAAAGGATCGGAGCCATCCAGCGAACCAGTGCTTCTGCGATATGATACAGAGCGCTCTGGCAGCTTCGGCGGGCAACACTGTCGCTTTTTGCGGTGTATTGGCGATCTTTGATGATATCCAGATAGAATGAACCCATTTCTACGGAACAGAACTGCATCAGACGCTGAACAACGGCGTGGAAGTCGTATTCATCATAGTATCTGAGGATATCAGCCTGTGCTGCCTGTGCGCGACCTACTGCCCAGCGATCCAGTGTCACCATCTCTTCTGTTTTCACCATATGCTGTTCAGGATCGAAACCATTCAGGTTTGCCAGCAGGAAGCGCGCAGTGTTACGGATACGGCGGTAAGCATCCGCAGAACGTTTCAGGATTTCATCTGAAACTGCAATTTCACCGGAATAATCTGTTGAAGCGACCCACAGACGCAGAATATCTGCTCCCAGTTTGTTCATGACATCTTGTGGGCTGACGGTGTTGCCGATGGATTTGGACATTTTACGTCCCTGCTCATCAACGGTGAAACCGTGAGTCAGAACCTGACGATAAGGTGCTTTGCCTTTGATAGCGGTGGAAATCATCAGAGAGGACATGAACCAGCCACGGTGCTGGTCAGAACCTTCCAGATAAATATCAGCGGCATTGCCATTGAATTCTGGACGGGCATCGACAACGGAAGAACTGGTACTGCCGGAGTCAAACCAGACATCCAGAGTATCCTGTGCTTTCATGTAATCTGCTGCTTCATCACCCAGCAGTTCGGATACGTCGAGATCCCACCATGCCTGAATACCATCCACTTCAACCCGCTTGGCAACTTCTTCCATCAGCTCAACAGTGCGGGGATGCAGTTCCTGAGTCTCTTTATGCAGGAACAGAGACATTGGTACGCCCCACGTGCGCTGACGGGAGATACACCAGTCCGGGCGGTTTTCTACCATTGATTCGATACGCGCCTGACCCCAGCCCGGTATCCATTCAACACCTTTGATCTCTTTCAGTGATTGTTCGCGCAGGCCTTTTTGATCCATGCTGACAAACCATTGTGGTGTTGCACGGAAGATGATCGGTTTTTTATGACGCCAGCAACAAGGGTAGCTGTGCTGAATTTTTGACAGGCTCAGCAATGCACCTTTTTCTTTCAGTAGCTCAACGATGACATCATTCGCTTTGAAAACAAACAGGCCATCCAGAGTAGGATAAGTACCGGAGATGTAGCAACCGTTAGGCCCGACTGGGTTGGCGATTTCGAGACCATATTTCAGGCTGATGGAGTAGTCGTCCGGGCCATGACCACCTGCTGTATGTACTGCACCCGTACCTGCTTCCAGTGTGACGTGATCACCCAGAATGGCAGGAGCATCAAAGCCCATGAACGGGTGGTTGAAACGCATCAGTTCTAAATCTGCGCCTGTACAGTCACGCAGCACTTCCCATGAAGTGATGCCTGCACGCAGCATAACAGATTCGACCAATTCTGCTGCCAGAATCAGGCATTCGTTGTTAACTTTAACTAATTGATAACTGATTTCTGCACCCAGCGCTATTGCACGGTTAGCTGGCAGCGTCCACGGAGTGGTTGTCCAGATCACCAGAGAAACCGGCAGACCCTGTGGTTGTACACCAAATTTAGCGTATACAGCATCAGCATCAACGGCGGTGAAACGGACGTCAATGGAAGGGGAAGTTCTGTCGTAATATTCAACTTCCGCTTCGGCAAGGGAAGAACCACAGTCGGTACACCAGTGAACAGGTTTAACACCTTTCAGCAAATGACCATTGCCGATGATACGACCCAGAGCACGAATGATGTCAGCTTCAGTTTTAAAGTCCATTGTCAGGTAGGGTTTATCCCAGTCACCCAGAACACCCAGACGTTTGAAGTCCACTTTTTGTGCTTCGACCTGAGTCATTGCGTATTTGCGACACTCGGCCCGGAATTCGGCAGCGGAAAATTTTTCCCCCGGTTTACCAATAATCTGCTCAACCTTGAGCTCAATCGGCAAGCCGTGGCAGTCCCAACCCGGAATATAAGGCGAATCGTAGCCTGATAACCCTTTGGACTTAACAACAATATCTTTGAGAATTTTATTAACTGAGTGACCAATATGAATATCGCCGTTTGCATATGGAGGGCCATCATGCAGAATAAAGCTCTTCTTGCCGGATTTTGCTTTTCTGATGGCCTGATACAAACCTTCTTTGTACCAACGTTTCAACATATCTGGTTCGCGCTTGGCTAAATCGCCGCGCATAGGAAACCCTGTTTCCGGTAAATTTAGGGTGTCTTTATAGTCACTCATTAGTAGATTCTCAGTTCCAATTTTCCGCTATAGGATTAAGTAGATGGTTCGGATCGATGCAGAAAGTATTCTCTCGCAGCGACCACATCATTTGCGATTTGCTGTTTCAGCGCATCAAGCGAAGCAAACCGCTGTTCATCACGCAATTTTTTGCGTAAGACAACATCAATATGACACCCATACAGATCCATTTGGGTATCAATTAAATGCACTTCAAGCTGCTGGCCCTGACCAGCAACAGTAGGACGGTTCCCGATATTAGCGACACCCGGTAAAGGAGTATCACTTAAACCGTAAACTTCGACAGCATAAACGCCCTTTACGGGAGTAACCAGACGTTTCAGAGGTAAGTTTGCTGTGGGAAAACCAATAGTTCGCCCCAAACGGTTACCATGAACGACTCTGCCACTTATGCTGTAAGGATGCCCCAATAAGGTTTCAGCCAATGTTAGATCATCATTTTGCAATGATTGACGAATGGCCGTACTGCTGACCCGTAGCCCACTGTCACAAAAGCTGTCTGTACTGGCAACATCAAAACCATATTGCCTGCCTGCCTGTTGTAAATAGTGAAAATCGCCCAGACGGTTTTTACCGAAACGGAAATCATCACCGATTGCCAGAAACTTAACACCCAGTTTTTCAACGAGCAACCGGAAAACAAATGCTTCCGGTGTATTGGCTGCAAAGTGTCTGTCAAATTTCACACATAACAGATAATCAACACCGTAGCGGGATAAATATTTTATTTTATCCCGTAGCCGTGTCAGGCGGGCTGGTGCTTTATCGGCGACAAATACTTCCAGTGGCTGCGGTTCGAAAATCATAACCATTGTTGGTAACCCGAGACGCAGCCCTTCTTGCTTCAAATGTTTTAATAAAGCCTGATGCCCGCGATGGACACCATCAAAATTACCAATCGTCAGCACGCAACCATGGTGACGCGCCCGGATATTGTGTATACCGCGAATTAGCTCCATAGCTGGCTCAATACCGTGAAAATTACCGGATTATACCTTGTACAGCGCACAAGGTTAACCCACGATCACAAAGGGTTTTTATTAATAACCTGATTCATACAATAAAAATAGGTTAGATGCCCGAAAAATATTTAATTTATCGCATTTATCAGTGCTTCATTGAGTTTTTTATTGTGAAAGGCTGTATTCCCTTTCAGTAAGCTGATAAAATCCTGCCCCATCACAACGTAACCAGCGTCGCTGTACAACGGCGCTTAATTGCACAAATCCATTGACAAAAGAAGGTTGAACAGGCATATTCTTCGGCCTTTGAATTGTCCTCGAAAGAATATATTTGGGAGTTGGACCTTGGCTAATATCAAATCAGCTAAGAAACGCGCCGTACAGTCTGAGAAACGCCGTCAGCATAATGCAAGCCGTCGTTCTATGGTGCGTACTTTTATCAAGAAAGTATACGTAGCTATCGCTGCTGGCGATAAAGAAGCTGCACAGAAAGCATTCAATGACATGCAACCAATTGTTGATCGTCACGCCTGTAAAGGTCTGATCCACAAAAACAAAGCAGCACGTCATAAATCTGCTCTGGCAGCGCAAATTAAAGCAATGTAATTCATTGTCTTAATTATGCTGAAAAAACCGGCTTTTGCCGGTTTTTTTGTATATGCCTTATCTTTCAAGTTGCCTCTTTTTGTTGGCTGCGATGCAACTCGAAATCCATTACTATATGTTACTGACGCCTTTCTGACATTATTGTGCCGGTTTGTTCTTTAACGGAACATTAAACAAATCAGAAAAATCTTTGTTACAAACGCGCTGAACTGCCGGATGCTGGATCATTCTTTCAGCAAAGATAACGTAATACTCTTCCTGTACTGATTCTAGTCTGCCTATCTCAATAATATCGCTGTCAGCAAAAGTATCATTGGCATAGAAAGACGGAGCGATAAAAATAGCATTATGATACATGCCAAATGCTTTCATTAATGCAGCATCGTCGAACTCACCCAGAACTTCAACCTGTAGATTTTTATTACGTATCCATGTCAGTAATTTCCTGCCCAGCATTGAGCGACGACCGGGGATCAGCAAACGGCGTTCTTCCAGACATTCAGGGAAGGGTTTCCCTGGGATTGGCTCACGGCAGTAAAAGCTGATGCTGCATTCCCCCAGCTTGACGGAAAATAAACCTTCCTGTTGCGTGGAATCGACCGGACAGTCAGACAGGATCATATCCAGTTTATGTTGGCTGAGTTGTTCAAGCAGCATTTCATGGGTTGATTCAAAACAGCGCAGATGGATTTTCTCATGCTCCACGACAGCGGTTTCCAATACCTTACTGACCAGACGTTTGGACAGTGCATCGGCCACTCCGACATCAAACAGCAGGTTTGATTCTCTGCTGTAGGTGACGATATCCAGCATTTCCTGACTGAGCATGAACATTTTATCAGCATAGCGAAAAATGAGTTGCCCCAGCTCTGACGGAACTAATCCTCTTCCCTGACGCTTAAACAGTTTGCCACCCATGCGCTCTTCCAGCGCTTTAATCTGGCCGGTAATCGTCTGTGGTGTCAGGTATAGAGCCTCGGCTGCCCCGACAACAGAACCTTCTTTACAAACATGCCAAAAGTAGTAAAGGTGGTTAAAGTTTAAATGTGAAACCCGCATATATTTATCCTTGTTTATCACCTTACATCTGTATAACAGCCGTGATCCCATGTTTCAGGCCGTCAGATTATGGTGCTCTCCTATATTTTTAATACGAATATTCACGGTAATACCCTATGGATAGAGACGTTATACCGTGAATATTAAGAGGATGAATTAATTTGGAATTGTCTCAATTATGCGCCTAAATTAGTCTATTCGACGGCATTTGGCTATGTTTTTTTCTTTGCCAAAACCTTCTTTGGCAGGCACATATTAAGCAAACCGTAACCAACAAAAGCTGCTGTAGTTGAGCCAATTAATATCCCCAAACGTGAGTAGGTACTGAACTCTTCACTAACTCCTTCAAATGCCAGACCGGAAATAAAAATAGACATTGTGAAGCCGATTCCACACAGTACAGAAACTGCAAATATTTGCTGCATTCCAATACTTGTCGGTAGTTTGGCAATGCCCAGCTTTACTGAGAGCCAGCTAATCAGGAAAATACCCAGAGGCTTACCGATAAACAGACCAAGTGCAATACCGACAGGTAGCAGCCCGCTTAATCCTTCCAGAGTCACCCCTTGTAATGAAACACCGGCATTGGCAAACGCAAAAAGTGGCAGAATTAAATACGCGACCCACGGATGCAAGCTATGTTCAAGTTTCTCGGAAAGCGAGTGGCCTTTTTTACAACGCAGAGGGATCAGGAAACCGACAATAACGCCTGCTAACGTAGCATGAACGCCTGATTTAAGAATACAAACCCACAGAATTAACCCAATCACCAGATAAGCCGATGTTTTGGAAACACCGCGCCAGTTCATCCATGCAAGAAGCCCTATCATTACTGTTGCCAGCCCCAAAGCTACTATTGAAACGCTTTTGGTGTAAAACAGGGCGATAATGATGATGACGCCCAAATCATCAATAATTGCCAGAGCAAGCAAAAATACTTTCAGTGCTGTAGGTACGCGATTTCCCAATAGAGCAATCACGCCAAGTGCAAATGCAATATCGGTGGCAGAGGGAATTGCCCAACCCTGACGGGTGATTTCATTACTACCGTTAAAGAGCAGATATATTAATGCAGGGGCAAGCATACCACCGATGGCAGCAATGGCAGGAAAAATAGCTTTATCACGGCTGGCTAAAGAGCCTTCCATAAGTTCCCGCTTAACTTCCAGACCAACAATCAGGAAGAAAACAGCCATCAACCCATCATTTATCCATAGCAATAATGGCTTATCAATTTCCAGTGCTGCAAACTGAACTGCAACTGGCAGATTGAGAAATTGGTGATAGATATCCTGCAATGGTGTATTTGCCATCATCAGCGCAATAATGGCAGCAATAATGAGAAGGACTCCTCCTGCTGCTTCTAACTTTAAGAATTGACGAATAGTTGCAGTCATAAATTAATAACCTATAAGATGAATCAGGTTGTAGATTCTCTTGTTGTGGCGACTGTTTTTACAGAAACCATGGTGGTAAATATGGGTTTTATAAAAAATATGGTTCTAAATATCGAGATTGTGAATGATTAGGTTATAAATACTATGCTAATTGTGATTTCGGAAAAACTCGATTATTCATGCATAATAGATCGAAATATCCGATCTTTATTGCCGTGTATATGTGGTTTTTCCGAAATCTGCTCAATATGAATCAAAGTTGAAAAGTTGACTGACTGGAAGAATATATGCAGGATGTTTTTTAACTTGTTTATTATGTTATATATCGATATCTGACTGTTAATATATTCATTTTATTTTTACTGGGAAATAGTCATTGTTCCATCAGGCCTTATTTCTGCTATATACACCACGTTCTTTGAACTAAGAGTAATGGCATGATAGTTATGTCTTCTTAATGGTGTTGGGTAACCCAGACGTTGTTCCTCCTGATATACTGACACTGACTTTCCCACCAGATGCCATCTCAACATTTTAGTTTTCCATCTAGTAATATATTCAATATATGGACAAACTATATTAGCCCATGCGTCACAAACCCATGAATTATAAAATGAAGGCTCATAAATATTATTTACTTTTGGAAGAGTTAAAGGATATTTAGGTAAATTAACTGTAACAAAGGCGTGATCATAAGGATCGTTTGATTCTATATAAAGTACATAAATGGATTGCGTTTCATTATTTTTATTTCTTTTATCATTAAAGGACCTTAAAATTTCCTGACGCCTCTGATTGGCTAAATAATAAAATACAGATATAGACAAATCACCACAATTTCCAACTAATTTTTCACCGGCATTGGATCTTGATAAAGCATATTGATGTATGTCTTTAATTAATTTCATTTCATTAGTTTCATCCCGAAGTTTTTTAAATTTATATCCTTTTTCTATCATTGCATCCCGTGTATACATCACTCTTTTATGTTCGGGTAATTTGGAAATATCACGGTAATATTTGTTGGAAGTTTTACCTCGATAGATGCTCCTGGCATATTTAATTGCATCTTCTAAGATATTTTCAAGCATAATTTATTTCTCTTTATAATTAAAAAACTGATGGTTGTAAATTATAAATCGTCACACTTAAATATTTGATTACAGATTTTGACATTACCATCAGGTTCTATCACAGCTTGATACAGCACATGTTTTTCAGTGTTATCCATTATGCTTAATGTACTCTTATATAAAGGAGAGCCTATATCCATCTCTGATGGCATTTTTGGTGTAATACTTGAGGGGAAAGGTGCCCCTTCTATAGCCAAATATTTTCCACATGTTCCCTAATTAGTCATTTTATTTCTCTGTTTAAACAATTTTCTCTGGAATATCTATTTTTACGAGTTTCTGATTGATTGTTAATATTAAAATAAGCAATATTTGTCGTTTTACCTTTGAAGATTCTGTGAGAATGTTCAATTGCTTGATTTAAGATATGCTCAATCATTTTAATACCCTCATTATTATATTTTATTCATTTTATCTACACATGAATATTTTAAAGTGGTACTGTCTACTCTTTTTTAAAAAAGTGCAATCTATATATAATCGGAATATATTAAAAGATAACTAATGAATAAAAACACTTTAATCTGATAAATATAAAAATAATAGATATATAAAAAATCCCCCTTATCATCAATCAATTAAGAAAGCGATAAGAGGGAATTATTATCAGATATTTTGTAAAGTATTAAATTACTTTGTCAAATCATCAAAAAATTTTTTCACACCATCAAGGAAGCTTTTGGAACGCGGGCTATTGGTTTCACCACTTTTTCCGCCAAAAGACTCACCCAGTTTACGCATCAGCTCTTTCTGTTCTTCGTTCAGTTTAACCGGTGTTTCTACCACAACACGGCACAGCAGGTCACCCTGAGCTCCGCCACGAACGGATTTCACACCTTTACCTTTCATGCGGAACAGTTTACCGGTCTGAGTTTCAGCTGGAATTTTCAGGCTGACACGGCCATCAAGAGTCGGAACTTCAATTTCGCCACCCAGTGCCGCAGTTGCAAAGTTGATTGGCACTTCGCAATAGAGGTTGCTGCCGTCACGTTCGAAGATATGGTGTGCTTTGACCTGAACCTGAACGTACAAATCACCCGCCGGAGCACCCTGTTCGCCAGCTTCACCTTCACCACTCAGGCGAACGCGGTCACCGGTATCAACACCTGCCGGGATTTTGACGGACAGTGTTTTGTATTTTTCAACACGACCGTGACCATGACATTTGTTGCAAGGATCTTTGATTATTTTTCCGTGGCCGTGGCACTGGGGGCAAGGCTGCTGAACAGTAAAGAAGCCCTGACGCATATGGACTTGACCAGCGCCGTGACAGGTAGAACAGGTTTCCGGGCTGGTTCCGGCTTTAGCGCCGCTGCCATGACAGCTTTCACAGGATTCCAGTGTTGGGATGCGGATCTCTTTGGTCACACCACGGACAGCTTCTTCCAGTGTTAATTCCATGTTGTAGCGCAGGTCAGAACCACGGCTTGGACGCTGTTGACGACGACCGCCACCGAAAATATCTCCGAAAACGTCACCAAAGATATCGCTAAAGTCAGCACCACCACCGAAGCCGCCAGCTCCTCCGCCCATGCCACCTTGTTCAAAGGCCGCATGACCATACTGGTCATAAGCTGCGCGCTTCTGAGAGTCAGTCAGGATCTCGTAGGCTTCTTTAATTTCTTTAAATTTGCCTTCAGCTTCTTTATCACCCTGATTGCGGTCAGGATGAAATTTCATTGCCAGTCGCTTATAGGCTTTTTTTATCTCTTTTTCATCAGCAGTCTTGGATACACCCAAAACCTCGTAGTAGTCTTTTTTTGCCATCGTATTGTTTACCCCTAACACGCACAAACGGGCGTAGAGTGTTACCTCAACGCCCGTGCTGGTTAACAAGTAACAGGCGTCCTGTTACTTTGCCCGCTAAGGGCTATTATTTTTTGTCTTTAACTTCTTCGAATTCAGCGTCTACAACGTCGTCATCTTTCTTCGCGTTGCCTGCATCAGCTGCACCGGCCTGAGCCTGCTGTTGTGCGATTTCCAGAAGTTTCTTGGATGCTTCAACCAGAGCCTGAATTTTTGCTTCGATTTCAGCTTTGTCTTCGCCTTTCGCAGCAGTTTCCAGTTCAGAAACAGCTTTCTCGATAGCAGTTTTGTCATCAGCAGGCAGTTGCTCGCCAGCTTCCTCAACCTGCTTACGAGTACCGTGAACCAGTTGATCTGCCTGATTGCGGGTCTGAACCAGCTCTTCGAACTTACGGTCAGCTTCTGCGTTAGCTTCTGCATCGCGTACCATCTGTTGGATCTCTTCTTCGTTCAGACCAGAAGATGCTTTGATGGTGATATTCTGTTCACGACCAGAGTTCTTGTCTTTCGCAGAAACGTGCAGGATACCGTCAGCATCGATATCGAAAGTAACTTCGATCTGCGGAGTACCGCGCATTGCTGGCTGAATACCATCCAGATTAAACTGACCCAGTGATTTGTTATCACCGGCACGCTTACGTTCACCTTGTAACACGTGGATGGTTACCGCAGACTGGTTGTCTTCCGCAGTAGAGAACACCTGACTGTGTTTGGTTGGGATGGTGGTGTTCTTGGTGATCAGGGAAGTCATCACGCCGCCCATGGTTTCGATACCCAGAGACAGTGGAGTTACGTCCAGCAGCAGAACGTCTTTCACATCACCTGCCAATACACCGCCCTGAACCGCAGCACCCATTGCAACTGCTTCATCCGGGTTCACGTCTTTACGTGGTTCTTTACCGAAGAAATCAGCAACAGCTTTCTGAACCATTGGCATACGAGTCTGACCACCAACCAGAATAACATCCTGAATGTCAGATACAGACAGGCCAGCGTCATTCAGTGCAACTTTCAGTGGCTCGATAGAGCGTTTTACCAGATCTTCAACCAGAGATTCCAGTTTCGCACGAGTTACTTTAACGTTCATGTGCTTAGGACCGGTTGCATCTGCGGTGATGTATGGCAGATTCACGTCAGTCTGTTGAGCAGAAGACAGCTCGATTTTCGCTTTTTCTGCTGCTTCTTTCAGACGCTGCATAGCCAGTGGATCGTTACGCAGATCGATACCCTGGTCTTTCTTGAATTCATCAACCAGATAGTTGATCATGCGGCTGTCGAAGTCTTCACCACCTAAGTGAGTGTCACCGTTGGTTGCCAGAACTTCATAAGTTTTTTCGCCATCAACTTCGTCGATTTCGATGATAGAGATATCGAAAGTACCGCCACCCAAGTCGTAAACTGCAATAGTACGGTTACCAACTTCTTTATCCAGACCATAAGCCAGAGCTGCCGCAGTTGGTTCGTTAATGATACGTTTAACTTCCAGACCTGCGATACGGCCCGCATCTTTGGTTGCCTGACGCTGTGCATCGTTGAAATAAGCAGGAACCGTGATAACGGCTTCTGTTACTGGCTCACCCAGATAGTCTTCTGCGGTTTTCTTCATTTTTTTCAGGACTTCAGCAGAAACCTGAGGTGGTGCCATTTTCTGGCCTTTCACTTCCAACCATGCGTCACCGTTGTCTGCATTGGTGATTTTGTATGGCATGATAGCAACATCACGCTGAACTTCTTCGTCCGGAAAACGACGACCAATCAGACGCTTGATAGCGAACAGGGTGTTTTGCGGGTTAGTAACAGCCTGACGTTTAGCTGGTTGACCAACCAGAGTTTCACCATCCTGAGTATATGCGATGATTGAAGGGGTTGTACGATCACCTTCGCTGTTTTCAAGCACACGCGCCGTTGCGCCGTCCATAATTGCTACACAAGAGTTGGTAGTTCCCAAGTCGATACCAATGATTTTACCCATCTAAACGCCTCCACAAAGAATTCATATATTCGGTCAAGTTACTACGTTATATGAGGATGAATGTTTGCTTTTCAATGGCACTGTCTGCCAGAAATTCCTCATTGTATGTTTTCAGCCGTTACTGAATGTCAGTAGTAACTGTAGTTGAGACTTAGATGGGGTCATTCATCCCAGCATCAAGGGGGGGGATTGAAAAAAAATTGAGATTTAATAAAAAAATTTTTCTGAGGGCATTGTGTAGTTCATGTCATCACATTATGATCCGCCGCCTTTTATGGTTTTCTGATGCAGAAAAACGCGATGAAGGCCTTTTTTTAATATTTTATTTTAAGTTGTATTTCTAGGGGAAGTATGAGTTCTAATCAATTGGCTAACCCAGGCCCATTAGGTTTGATGGGTTTTGGTATGACAACCATTTTGTTGAATCTGCACAATGCAGGTTTTTTCCCATTAACGTCTGTTATTTTAAGTATGGGAATTTTTTATGGTGGTTTGGCTCAGGTGCTGGCAGGCATCATTGAGTACAAGAAAGGAAATACGTTCGGTGCAACCGCATTCACTTCTTACGGTATGTTCTGGCTGAGCCTGATTGGTGTGCTGTTCCTGCCAACAATGGGGCTGGCGGAAGCAACAAGCCATGAGTTCCTTGGTGTTTATCTGGCACTGTGGGGTATTTTCACACTGTTCATGTTCTTTGGCACTCTGAAAGCTAACCGTGCTTTGCAGTTTATTTTCGGCAGCCTGACGTTGCTGTTTGCCCTGTTGGCAATTGGTAACATCACCGGTAATGCCAGCATCCTGACGTTTGCCGGTTTCGAAGGTGTGATTTGTGGTGCAAGTGCTTTCTATCTGGCAATGGCTGAAGTTCTGAATGAACAGTATGGCCGTACTATTCTGCCGATTGGTGAGAAAAAACACGCCTGATATCAGATTTAATTCGCTGATTCACAAAAAACAGGATGCGTATTTTTATGCATCCTGTTTTTTATTAATGATTTCTTTATATTATCTGATTACCTGATATTTCTTTTTTACTCAGATGAAGCCCTAATAATACGCCCACGGCAGACAATACCAGCATGTAGTACGCCGGAGCTAATATCGTATAGCGCATTAACAGGGTGATCACAATTGGTGTTAATCCGCCAAAAATGGCGTAGGCCAGATTGTATGAAAAAGAAATGCCACTGAATCGGACTTCCGGTGGATAACTGTGAACCATAATAAAAGGTACAGCACCGACCACACCGACTGAAAAACCTACCATCGCATAAGCACTGTACAACATGATGGGGTCATGGCTGATATTGTGATAGAAGAACCACGCGGTTGTGCCCAGTAATAAACTGCCTGCTAATAAGACCTTGCCAGCTCCCCATTTATCACATAAATGTCCGGTTAATACGCAGCCAATAACGAGTGCCACAATTGCCAGACTATTGGCTTTCAGCGTCATTGATTGTTCAAGGTGGAAAACGGTCTGCATATAGGAGGGTGCCATCAGAATGACAACCACAATACCCGCTGAGAGAAGCCAGGTCAGTAACATGGAAACGGTAATTGCCCGTTTATGATTCTGAATGACGGATTTCAGGGGGAGCCCATCTGATAATGCTTTACGTGCCTGCATTTCCTTAAAGATTGGCGTTTCATGTAGCCAGCGACGCAGATACATGGCACACAAACCAAAGATGCCACCAAGGAAGAAAGGTAAACGCCACGCCCAGTTAAGCACTTCATGCCTGTTATAAAACGATGTAATGGCTGTTGCTATCAGAGAACCTAGCAAAATGCCGAGAGTCAGCCCGGCTGTCAGTATCCCGCAGGCAAACCCGATATGTTTATGGGGAACATGCTCTGCTACGAACACCCATGCACCGGGGACTTCACCACCAATTGCAGCGCCCTGCATAATTCGCATAAATAATAAAAGTAGCGGAGCCGCAATGCCGATTGTTTCGTAAGTCGGTAACATTCCTATAATTAATGTAGGTAAAGCCATTAGCATGATGCTGAGAGAAAACATTCTTTTACGCCCGAACAGATCGCCAAAATGCGCCATGATAATCCCGCCTAAAGGGCGTGCCAGATAACCGGCCGCAAAAATACCAAAAGTCTGGAGTTGTCGGAGCCATTCAGGAATGTCAGCAGGGAAAAAAAGCTCTCCCAGCACGACAGCAAAAAAGACAAAGATAATAAAATCATAAAACTCTAATGCACCGCCTAAGGCTGCCAGAGACAGAGTCTTATAATCCTGTTTGTTTAATGAACGAGTATGATGTTGTGACATAAGATACCAGTTTATAGTTATAAAATGTTTTCTATATAAGGTTATATATCCTGTTGATTTCAATACGCAGCTAATGAAACGCCAATTTGAAACACAGTGAATATACTACTGATTCTATCAGACTCTAATAAACCTAAAAGTAAATATTAAAATAAATTTAATCTATTGTTTTTTTAAGGTGGAGTAACACCAAATATTAGTGAATATTAACTTTCTATTTTTAGAGGTGGCCTAAGTTATTAAGTCTATTTAAATTTAGCATGGGTTTGTCACTATTATGAAATCTTATTTATTGCATTTATATATGAAAAATTTATTTTTCCATATGAAAGGTTTAAAACCACCGTCTTTAGACGGTGACTTTGACTTTAATTCTTTGACCTACGCGCGTTTACGAGGTGCGTGGTTCGACGACTTTCAGTCGTCGGCACCGAAGTGCGCTAACCCACCTACTTCAGTAGGTGGTAGTTAAGTAATATAATAAAATGATATTTAACTTGTAATCATCTGCGCTATTATTAAAGTAATTAATTTTTTCTGGCGATTTTTCTATTTTTGACCTGACTGAATGATATTGTAAATTCATTAAGAAAGATATTATGTTTTATAAATTAGAGGGTGATGTTATGAGTAAAATAAAAGAAAATGAAATACAACTAAAAATTATTGAAGATTTCAGGAGAAATACTGCTGATAACTTTGAAGAAAAAGATATTAATGAAGCCGTGACGAAATTATTCCCTGTATGGTCTAATAAATATGAAGCTAGATGTACTGTAGCAGGTGCACTTATTTATACACGATTTACTGTTAAAATGGTTTCTGATGGAAAGTATTTTGCAGCAAATGGGTTTGGACTTAACTCTGTTGGAATGGGCCAGACCATGGGTTATGTTTATACAAATAATTTAGATGAAGTGGTCAATTAAAATTGGTCACAACCTTAGCACTTTTCCAAAATAATCGTTCTGATTCATTTGGCGTGAGCCCATTGTTATACCAATGGGGGCGG
>NZ_NIBU01000090.1 GCF_002632485.1 Xenorhabdus innexi
CATTTCCTGATCCAGTTCCAGTGTCAGAAAGCCCCAGTAGTAAGGCCGTTGGGCGGTTCCCCAATCACGGGTATAGGCTTCCAGATAGCTTTCCGCCTGCTGGAAGTGATGGGGGCGTAAAAACATGCCTTCTGTCCAGATGACTTTTTCAGATTTATTCATGATGTTCTTCAGTCCATGCAGCACACGTTTCGTCAGGGCTTAACCCTGTCCCCGTCACTTTAAGACACACCGGAAGTGTCTTCGGGGCAGAGCGCCAGAATTGGTAAAAGGGTGGCTTGGTGGAACGCGGAGCTGGTAGTGCCAGACGCCATTGTTTACCCTCTAAGTTCCGGTACTCGGCAATGATGCCAATGTAGTTAATGTCAGGCTGATTTTGCTCCGGCCACGTCCGGGTTCGTTCGGCAGGAAGAATAAAATACTGATCCTCATCGACCAGTTTATCCCCCAGAGCATCTTTGGCGTTGCCCTGTAGGGCAAAAAAATCGGCGGACATAAACGTCTCTTTTGATTTCAGGAGCATCACATCAATCTTCAGGGGCGCGGATTCATTGACATCCGGGGCGATAGTCAGCCGGAGTTGATAAGGTGGTCGTGTTTCTGGTTGTGAGGTACAACCCGTCAGTAGTAAAAGCAGCGTAAAGACCCGGCCTGATTTCATCATGCCGTGAAGGGAAGACACCGTTTTTTTCAGTTCATAAAACGAGTCCATCAATATCATTAAGGCTCCCGGCATCACCTGTATATTAGTAGACCATCATATAGTAGACATATAATAGACCATCGTAAGAATGTCAGGGTTCAGGCTGATAAAATCAGAACTTTGGTCTGACTGGGGGTGATACGGCAGCCGACTGCATTGGTTGAATTCTGCATCGACATACTGGTTAGACGTGTCACCGGAGCCCCTTTAATTAAGAGAGTATTAGCACCTAATGTATGTCGTGCTGGCCCCATTACTGTACCGGAAGCTACGCCCATGTTAACACCCGAATTATCGCCGGTGGTCATGGGATAGATCGTCATCAGATTGTGAACCGGTGCTCCCGAAAATAAGATATTCATGGCGTTAGTAATACCGGTCGGGCCCTGAGCCATATTGGGATACGGTATTGGGGTCGAGAAAGGGGGGGTCATGCAGACATCCGGTACAGCCAGATCCATTCCGCCACTTTGTGTATTGGCAAACATAAGGCCTCCTTAACCAACATGAATTTGCTCAGCATCTATTTTCGCGACAGCTTTGGCTGACATTAGTGTGTTCTGGGCGTGCAGGCGGAGATAACTGTCTGCCTGCATATCTAACTGGCCCGCCCGCACCTGTTCGGTCTGCGCGGTGTGGCGAAACAGCCGGTGGCTGAGTTGGGTGATGGTCTGCCAGACTGATTCAAACTGGTTACCAATCAATTGGGTGATGGTTACCCAGGCGGACAGGGATTCTCCGGTATAGTGCATTTTTTTGATATGACAGTGCCCGCTGTCGGCATCAATATGTAACTCTTCGCTGTTGAAATGTAAATTACCCTGAGGGGCGAGAGTTAAATCCCCCGGAACGGTGATTTCTGCCTGTTGTTGGTGTTCCGGTCGGGTTAATACTGCCAGCAGCCAGTGTTGCCCCTCCACCTGAGTGACTAAGACGGTATCGCCCAGTTCCGGAGTCAGCAGACAGCTGACCGCTCTTTGGCAGCGCCAGCCACGGTGGTGACTTTCCACCATAAAGCTGCCGTCCGGAAAGCTGCGGATAACCTGACCAGCCACCTGTTGTGTGGGCTCATCCGTGAGCGGGGGGGAAGAAAGCGCATAAGAAGGTTTTGACATAGGTGTGCTCCTGATTACATCTTGTGTTGGATATTCCACTCTTCGGCAGCAAACAGGTCAGGGTCATTTTCCAGAATTCCCTGTCGGTCGGAGAATTCAGCCCCGGTCTGATCAGCCCGATGAAACAGGGTACGCATAAAATGCGCTGTTTGAAAATCGCTGTGACTGATATTGGCGTAGGAAAAATCGGTATAGGCCAGTTCAGCACCGGTGAAGCGTGCATTGACGGCGTGAACGTTGTGCATCATGGCCTGAGTGAGCTGGCTTTGCCTGAAATCTGCCGAGGTCAGGCAGGCTTTGATAAAGAGCGCCTGAGTAAATACACTGTGGCGACAATCGGCCCGGGTTAAATCCGCCTCGATAAACAGAGACTGGTGGGCGTTAACCTGAGATAAGACGGCCTCCTGTAAGCCCGCTCCCTTAAAATTACAGCGGGTCAACTGTGCCTGATGGAAATTCACCGCTGCCAACTGACAGCCGGTAAACTGACAGGCCTGAAACGACAGTTGTTGCCAGTCCTGTCCACGCAGATCACATTCAAAAAAAATGGCTTGCGTGAATGTACTGACCGAAAAATGTGTTTTGCGTAAATCCAGCCGGAAAAAGGTGACCAGAGACAGTTGGCTGCCTGTGATCCGGGTCTGATCAAGCAGCGAGTCAATAAAGGTGACCCGTTTCAGGTCACTGTGATGAAAATGGGTATCGTGCAGTGTACAGGCGGTAAATTGGGTGGCATCGTGGTGAGTGCCGGTAAAGTCCGCCTGTGCTAAATCACAGTGATTAAACAGGCTGTTGGCAAGGTGGCTTTGACTGAGAACAGCCCCCGCCATCTGACAGTGTTCAAACACATTCTGTTCAAACTGAGCACCGTCAAACGATGCCTTATCGAACCGGCAGTCAGTAAACAGCGTGTCTTTCAGTTGAGCTCCAGACAGATCCGCTCCGGAAAAATCGACGGTATGGAATATCCCACCGGTTAAATCCTGCCCGGTCAGTGAGATATTTCGTACACTGACTTTTTCAATAAGATCACCCTGTTTGATTTTTGCGATCAGAGCCTCGGCTGACAGGGTATTCATATCACGTCCTTATCGCGTTTCGGTAATGTCTTGAGGCCATGCATATAGGCCCCGTCAAACAGGGTGGCTTCATCAATAACCGATTGAGAAAGGTCGGCCCGAAAGACATTCGCACCCCGTAAATCCGCACCATTCAGGCGGCATTTCTGCATCAGAGTCTGCATCAGGTTGGCGTGATTCAAGCGGGCATCACGTAAATCGGTGCGGATAAAGGTACTTTTGGCGGCATTCAGGTTCTGCATCTGTGCTGATCGGCAGTCCGCTTCACTCAGGTCGCTGTTATTCAGCGTTGCCGAGTGAAATTGTGCCTGTACCAGCGGCATCTGACGCAGATTGCACTCAGTCAGTGTCGCCTGAGTAAAGTCCGCCTGATTCAGTGTACTGTTCATCACGAAAGCACAATTTAACAGGGTGGCTGAACAAAACCGACTTTGACAGGCTGCTGTTTCTATCCATGTGCAGTCAGAAAGCCGGGCATGGTCAAAAACGGCGTTTTCCAGCTTACACTGAAGAAACGTGACCTTCTTCAGGATGGCATGATGAAAACGGAGAGCTGGTAAAGTCAATTCTGTCAGAGTACAGTCCGTCCAGTGCGAGGCGTGAAAATCACACTGGGTAATAAAGGCTTGTTTCAGGAAAAGGTTCGAGAAAGTAGCATGACTGAACCGACAATGGTCGAACAGGGCTTCCTGTAATTGTGTGCCGTCAAAGTGGATGGCGGAAAAATCGCTCTGTTCACAATGTACCTGAGTCAGATTGGCTTTATCCAGTGTGACACCAGACAGAGTGGTATGGCAGAACGAGGCTCTGGCCAGCATCGCCTCACTGAAATCGGCATTATCCAGTTGGCTGTGATCAAAACAGGCACTTTCCAGTAAGGCGCCGGAAAAGTTGGCTCCCTTCAGATCCAGATGGGATAAATCTGCCCCGGTAAAATCCATGCCGCTGAAATTGCCTCCCTGCGCCATGATGTCCTGTGCCCGTTTACGGACAAAGGCGGATAATTCGCCTTTCAGCCGTAGAGCAGGCGGTTGTGACCGCACTGACGTGAAATACAGTTCCCGTAGTGCCTGTTCAGTCTGCGCCAGCTGTTGTGCATCAAATCCGGTATGCTGTTGTTCCCTATGTAAAATATCCCGTGTCTGATAAATGTTTTCTGGCCCTCTGGCCTGATTTTCCAACGGGGTAAGCTCGGTCTCAACTCCTTGTTGTTTTGCTTTAGCCGTCATATCTGCTTGTTTCCGTTCGGCCTCTGCCCGTTTCTGAGCGGCTTCCTGTTCAATTTTTTCCACGAATTCAGGTAGTTCATCCAGTCGGGGAGGGGACGAAGGGCTGGCGTCCGGCGCAGTGGGGGGAATAATTGCGTTGATATCATAACCCTGCTCAGACAAACGCGCAGCTTGCAGTTCCCGCAGGTGCTGTTCACGCTTAAGAACAGATTCCTGTATCGGGCTGCTTGCTGTAGAGGGTTCCGTATCTATCCACGGGCCGATAATCTCCTCCGGTATCAGATCCTTTTCCCTGAACGCATATAACACCCCTTTCTCTTTATCCGCGCGCTGTTGAGCCACCGTCAGATAATGGTTTGCCGATAAGGGGGTATCCTGTTGTTCCAGAGCGGTAATCATCTGTAAGACATCGACGGCATCATCTTCATTGATTCGGGCGCTACCATGCCATATCAGGAGCATTTGCTCCCGATGCGGGAAAAACCAGACGGTGGTCTGTCGCATGATGATTTCTTCGTCAATCTCGTCTTCAGGGCGTAACCGTTTAATCAGGCAGCGTACCTGCCATGCAGGTAATATGCCTTCCTGTACCGGTTTTTCCGGATGCATGTTTTCAATCCGCCACGGCGCTTTTACCGGCAGGGCATCGAGTTGGTCCCACCATTGATCCTGTGGGGCAGCATTAAAGATTCGCCAGTCAATATCCTGAGCATAACCCGGAAATTCATTTTCCAGCCATGCCTTATCATAGCCCTGACCGATACGGGTAAATCGGCGTGGCCAGACAAAATCCAGTGGACAGAAACTGGCTGGTTCAGGCGTTTCTTCCGGTGATAACCAAGGCGTATGGCCGGTTTCAATATTTGGCAGCCGGTGTATTTTGGTACCGTCTTCCTGTGTTTCTGGCTTAAAACCAATGCCGTGTGGGTTTTCTTCATAGCCTTCACCGCCAAAAGCCCGGCTCCAGTCCAGCCGCATATGTTCAAAAGGTTGAGGTTTTGAAGGCTTCTCGCCAACCCAGTAACGATCACCAAATGCCACCAGTTTTTTTTCCAGCTGATCGACTTTAATTCGTACCGCACACGCGGATTTATCCGCCTGATGACGGGTATAAGCATAACCGGTTGCCAGAAATTCCGGATGGGATTTAGGCATGGCCAGATCAATCACCCCGTTGCAGGTTTTCAGTTCTTGCTCAGCCAGTTGCCAAAGTTCAGGTTCCGGGCGCAAGCGGGGGGTTGGCCCCATATCTGCCAGCGCCATCACCGCGACTCCAAGGTGATTTTTCTGCATCCAGCGATAAGGCCGGTAAAGCACACTTAAACGTAACGGTTTGATAATTTTCATTAAAAGGAAAACCTGCAAATTGTACTTATAGCCAATGTATCCTGAGTTTTATCATGGAGATATGGCAGAAAATTCCAATAAACACCGATATGTAACGACTGGAATCAGTGAAACACAACCAACAACGAGAGAGCAAGTTATCTCAACAGATGATATGTAAACTACTGTTCAAAATATTGGCGTTGGATTGTGCAATTGAGGCAGTTGACGTGGCTACCTTCACATCTGATTTACTGAGGTCTACACCTGTTGAACTCAGTGATACCATGGTTGAGCTTATCGCAAATTTAGTGTTTGAGATACTAAGATCGGTTGAGCTGATATTAAGATTCGTTGTAGACAGTGACAGGGTCACTGAACTTATGCTGACTTTGATATTAGAAACACTGAGCATCTGAGATGTGTAGAAGGAGTGGGGGCTATCAACGACAACATTAGTATCACTTTTGATTGTAATCAGATTAGGACTGGAGATTAGCGTTGTTCCGGTAATCTTTTGTGTCCAGTTTCCATCAATGCTGGCAGTTAAATCACCTTTGAGTTTATAAGTATCCCCATCGCTGATTTCGGTGTTTCGGCCTTTCTTTATAGTTCGCTGCTGCCCATTATCAATGGTTAAGGTATCTTTATTGTTGATAGTCGTATCACGGGTATTTTTGTAGGTAAATCTGGCTTTACCTGTCACCGTGTCTGTTTGTTCTTTTTTGATTTCCGTTGTGCGATTCCCGTCAATAGTGACATTTTTATCTTTTTCGACGGAAATATTCATGTCCCGCTCTGCATGCAGATCAAATAACTCTTTATCCGGTTCATCATCCATAAAGAGATAGTTGGCCTGATCATGCTTACCACTCTTGGTATTTGACATCACACCACTGCGGGTTTCATATTTGGGAAGTTCCCAGGGAGGCATGTTTTCGTCATTATAGGTACTGCCAATAACAAAAGGTTTATCCGGATCGCCGTTGACAAAACTAATCACAACCTCTTCACCCACACGGGGAACGTTGACACTGCCGTATCGCCAGCCAGCCCAACGAGTTGCCACACGTATCCAGCAGGAACTGGTATCGTCTTTTTTATCAGTTTTATCCCAACGGAATTTTACTTTTATCCGACCATATTTATCAGTCCATATAGGTTTATTTTTAGGGCCGGTGACAACCGCCGTTTCTACACCGGTTGCTTTTGGCCAGGGAATAACAGCTTGGGGCTTCCAATGCACATTGGAGGGAATGGCTTCAAACTGAACACTATTTTTATCCATTTTATTGTCATTATTATCATCGGTATTATTCTCGAAGGCCGAGCCATAATTTGATTCATAAAATGAATACTGTGCTCCGGTAATCAGGTAATTATTGTAATCATCCCCTTTAATACTATTAGGCAGAGAAAGTGTGAACGTATGACCCGGTGCCATTCCTAATACATTACCTTGCCCATTAATGAGTTCGCTTTGTGCTTCTGTTGCCTGTTGAAGTACACGGACATAAAATTTACCCTGATCACTTTTTACAAAGCGCCCGGGCCACATAAATATTTCTGTGTTATCAATAGAACTGAGCGGTGTTTGAACGAGGGTTTGTAATTTGGCTCTGGGTTTACGAAAGTCGTAGTCATCAGTACTGAAACTGTTTGCTATAGTCGTGCTACAAATATTCCAAGTATAAATATATTCTTTATCCAGCTTTCTTAATATGTTACCAACACTAAAATAGTCAATCGTATCATACCCCGGCATAGGGAAATGCATTTGGGGCATATCGACTAATACCATGGTATGGTTGCCATTATCGTGTTTAAAATAATAATAAATACCTTCATGTGCCATGAGGCGATGAATGAAATCAAAATCAGTTTCATTATATTTGACGCAATATTCCCACGGGCGATAACTTTCAATGAGATTATCCTCGATATTGACGCCGGCTTGCTGTAGCACAGTGGAAATAATTTCAGGGACAGTTTTCTCCTGCCAGATACTATATCCGAGTTTTTTTCTTAACTCCCATAACTTAGGTCTGACTATGGCAGTATATAAATAAAGTCTGTCATCATATTTATAGAAGGGGGAATAAGAAATTTGTTCTATATAGCCACTTAAGTATCTGGTTTGTTTTGACGGGGTTTTTATTTCTACGGTTAGTGCAGTATTATGCAGAGATATAGGATCAGATAATCTATTCTTACTCAATAATTCAATCTCAAATTGATAAGGCTCTGATAATCTTTCAGTTCCTTTTAGTGATTTAAAATATAAATCTTCACCGGATGAAGTATGTGCTATAAACTGTCTTTCCATAAGATTGGCTCGCTTTTATTCAAAGCTACCGCATATTCCTGTTGTACACGGGAATATATGATAGTTGGAGAAACTCACCGTCACGCGGCATCTTGAGCTATATGATGTAAAGTTATGTATTAGATACTGTTGGTTTTATGATGCTAAGTTAAGCATAACAACTACTATTTGCAATCATCGCATGACGCTTTATTGGGCTCACATGTAAACTTTGTTTATGTTTTTACTTGTTTGTGTTTGGTTTTTTAATATATATTTTTGTTTTTTATATATAAAGCAATTATCGATTAGTTAAATGGATAATTACGGTTAATTGTATTAAGTTGAGTGACTAATTTAATTAATAGATTAATGTTTTAATATGATTAAATATATTTAATTTGTTTGTGAGGGAAATAATCTAAAATGGATGAGATACGAAAGGAAGAATTAAGAGAGGAGAAGAGGGTATCGTTTATGGTCTTAAAAATAAAAAACCACTACTGAATCTTCTCTGGTCAGGAGTCGATTCTTTAGTGGTGAATTAAGAAAGCTCAGATTAATCAACGAAGTGTTTATTACAAAAAATTATTCTCAGTGAGAGAGCTATATTGAATATTCAACCGTGGTAGTAATAGAGGATATAGCAAGAGAGGATAAAAGCAGAAAATAATGAGGGAACTATATAAATAACCAGTCTTAATATATGAGGTGGTATATAAGTTGGCGGGATAAATAGTGATGTTATAAGGTCGTGATGCGAGGATTGTGTGGGAAATATTTCTATATAAAATAGCTTACTCATTGAAAGAGTATTTTAATATTAAGTTTTATATCATGAAATATACTCAATAATAGCTTGGTTATGGCCAGATATCATCTTTATCAAGTGATGTTAAAATGCTCCCGATATTTTTTTGGGGTTCTGTGTTATATTCCAATCTAACTAAGTTTTTTATTTTTGTTATGGATTTTTCTGCGAGATAATACATTTGGTCATCTCTTGGATCTACAGGGAATCTTCCAAATCCACTATTATCGATCAAACCGTCAATATATTTTCCTCCATCAGACCATTTTTCCATTTTCATTCTCCAGTCTAATGAATAATAATGTGCTTTGCAGACTATATTTGCCCAAGGGTCACATATCCAAGAGTTAAAAGGTAATTGGTCACGTATGAATATATCGCCTATGTTGCGGGTTACGTTTTCCTGAATAGGTACAATTAGAACAAAATTATGATCATATGGAGGGAATGTTGATATAATTTCTATCGTACAAGATGACTTAAGTTCATTTAAAATATCTTGAGATCTATTTTGTTGTAAATAAAAAAACACCACCAGTGAATACTCATGGCAGTTACCTACAGGAAATGGTGAGGAAAGTATTTTTTGGTATGTTTGTTCTGGTGAATCAGACATAGTGTTAAGACGTAAATCACCTAATAGATTATTTTTAAGAATAATAGCTAAAGGTGAATATAATTCTTTTTTTCTATCAGATAAATTATTTTGATTTATACGTATTTTATTGGGTGATTTAAGACCTCCTGATGAAAACGAAAACTTACGTCTTGTAAAACTATTTGCATCTTTTAAAATGCTTTCAATAGACATATTTTATGATCCTATCGATTAAATAATGATATTTAATAGTTTTCAATTTCTATCACGATCATGATGAGATGGGGACTAAAATTCCGATTCTATTTTGATACTATTAAGCCATATTGGATATCTCTATTTTCAGATTAACTGACAGCAACTCCAGATTAAGTCACCACGATGAATTTTCTGTTCCATTTTACCCAGCCAGCTGCTCAGCCCGAGTTTTACCGGTTCTGACAGATGGAGTCCCTGTATCTCTTCGCGATTCAGAA
>NZ_NIBU01000091.1 GCF_002632485.1 Xenorhabdus innexi
CCGCCCCCATTGGTATAACAATGGGCTCACGCCAAATGAATCAGAACGATTATTTTGGAAAAGTGCTAAGGTTGTGACCAATTTTAATTGACCACTTCATTTAACAGCTCATGAGCGAAAGCATACAGGTGAAAAGCCCTTTCAATGTCGCTTTTGTGGACAACGCTTTATCCAGAAGAGTAATTTGGGTGTCCATATACACCGTATACATAACGATCCATTGCCTGCTCTAAACTCTCAATCCGGTTCTTCTGATGTTATTAATGACGCAACTTTTGCTCGTATACGTCAACGCAGACAAGCCCGAGCACAAGGAGCTCCACCCACTTCATCTTTCATTCCTCCAACTGCACCAAGCAATTATCCACCTCAAGCATCAGGTTGGGATAATCCTCTTATTGCAAGTCTTATTACTCGTAGACCACCACCGCACTTAAATCAACCGTCATTATCCGCTCAAAGAGGTTCATCTCAAGCTAGCGAACCAATAAGGACTCAAAGATCGCAACAGCCTGCTGCTACTCCTGCATATGATCCTTATGCACAACCTCCAGTTGCTCCACGACCACCCTCTCGGATTCAAACTCCATACGTACCCTCGCCAGTACAACCCACACACAATAATCCTAGCACTAGCACTACAAACTGGGATTGGGAGGATGTAGATGATCTGATTAACCCTCACAGAACACCCAGCCCGCGCCGTTAAAATGCGTCATTTCGCCATTAGCTCCTAGACTTTATGCTTAGGGGTTAATGGCACTGCTTCCTAACATACTCCTGTAACCCTTGAATCATTTGTTCTGAGGTGGGAATTCGCTCTCGGAGTAACCAATAATTTCGGATAGCGGCGTCTGTAGATCGGGCGGTGGCTGCATCATCCATGCCGGAGCTGGCAACGGTTTTAGACACGGAACACTTGAATAGCCTTCTCCGCTTCTTTCGCGTTGAGGTCTCGGCACTGGTTCGGCGTCAATCGCATACCCTGCCTGATCGGAACGCCGTCAATTCGGGTCACGCCCCGGCAGATTGTCCAGATGCCGCCTGCATCCTGATACGCCGATAATCGGTTCCCCTCTTTCTCATCCAAAAACTGAGCGAGAATGGCGGTCGCCCCCGCACCAGAAAGCACCAGACCGATAACGGCAGCACTTAACTTACGCGTCTTTTTCATGGCGGTTGAATTCCCGGTGTTTGTAGTACCAGTTCACGGCAAACGTGCCGATGGTACAAATGATGCCAATGACGATAGCCCAGTCATTTAATGACAGCGCACCGAGCATCGCGGTAAATGCGCCCCATGTGTACGCTGTGGGGCTGGTGTATTTGTCCATAGTCATAATCCCCCCATCAGAGCAATGGGTGTCCGTGGGATGAATTATGATCGCCCCTGTGTCGGTTAAATGTAATAAGTTAATAATTAAGGTATGCTACTGTATCGGCCGAATATTAACTAACCGGAGTGATGGCTGATTAACTTCGGAATGAGAATTTTAAATATCTTATCAATCTATTGATTTTGCAGCTTTAATCGTAAAAATTGAAGCCCTTGAATCTGCTTTATCTATTACACTCGCTAGCTTGGATACAACTCAACTATCAGTTAAAAGTGATGTGATAAACAACCTTAAGCAATTTGCCGATCAACACCAAAACGCAACGGTAAAACAAGTCTATACGGAGTTAGCCAATAGTATTAATGGGCTAAATGTATCCCTAAAATAATTGCCTTAAGACTGACTAATAATTGCGTGCTTAATTGTAACTGAGTCTGCTCTTAGAGCATTAATATCGCAGCTCACTGATTTTTGAATATCAGCGAGCTGTTTTTCCAGTTCGACAACCTTTCTTTCCAGTATTTCAATACGCTTTTCCATGATTCGCCTCGCTATTTAATGTTGACTCATAAACTCTACCACTTTATTCTTAGCCCACTCTGTCGCCCGGAGTTCAAAATCTAAGAACGTCGATTTTTCATCATAATCTTCAACATAAAGTAGTTTCACATGAGGTGTTTCAGGCGACAGAACTTCATCTGTTTCTTGCAGATAAACATAAACATCAGCTTCCAACATAGTAACTCGCTCAGAAGAAAAAGAGAGTATGCTCTGCTGTGCTATACCTGCATTATTCTTAAATTCCGCTCTCGAATTTATCTTCGGGAATCCCACGATAATATTCATCATTCGCCTCACGTGAGTTAATAGGATGCCAGCCGCAATGCGTGTATACGGATGTGATTAAAGTGATTGCGGTGGCAAATTCGGTTAAGACCACTGCCCCTCAAATAAGGGAGAAAAAGCGGAAAGCAGCGATAAAAGACCACACCAAAATGCAGCCCTGAAAACAATATCGTATTTTAATCGTATTTATTTTGACAAAATACGATTAAAAGCGTATCACCTAATCATCCCAAACGGATGAGTACATGAAAATGCAATACATCAATGATGAAACAGGAAAACCACTATATGTTGTCCTGCCAGTAGCTGAATACGAAAAACTGATCAGCGCAAAGGAAGACTGGGAGGATGTGCCATACACCCCGTCAAGATACGACGATGTAACCGTACCTAACGGTGTTGTGTCTATTATGGTTGACCAGGATGTTTCTATTCTGGCGGCTTGGCGCATCTACCGTGGGCTGTCTCAGTACGAAGTTGCTGAAAAGCTCAATACAGCTCAATCCACAGTGTCTCAGTGGGAGGCGTCAGATCGCCCTCAAAAGCGCACACGGGAAAAACTGGCGGCACTCTATAACTGCGCACCAGAACAACTGCTCCCATAACCCAACGGCCCCGCTCAGGGTAGTCATTTCACTGATAAAATAGACATTCTATTTCAACCAGTGCTATTTAATCTCTTCGAAAAAGGAGGAGATTAAATAACAACGTCGGTTATGGTACTCTTGAACTCCCCGGTTAAAACGTATTATTGCTCACACCTTTGGAGGGCACTACAAAAAACGCTTAAAAAGCGTCTCAGACTGCTCAGGGGTCGTTTACTTTGGCTGAGACAGAAAATATTTCGTTGATCTCCTGCTCAGTCTGCTTAAACCGTTCTTCTTCCAGTTCAATGCTAGTTTTAGCTCTGATGCCCCATCTATGCCCCAAGCATTGACTATATGATATAAATTCCCTTTTATATCAATAGATAAAACACCTACTTAGGCTTATTCAGGATATGGTCTTCCCAGTCCACGACATCAGACTCACGCACTGCGATATGCCTGACAGAAATACGTTCTGCATGCATAGCTGATTTTGAGCCGCTGACTAACGGATGCCAGGGCAGAAGCCCTTTCCCTTCTTCTATCAGGCGATAAGCACAGGTTTTTGGCAGCCATTCAAAGGTCACCATATTTTCCCGAGTCAGTTTGATACAATCAGGCTCATAACTGAAACGATCTTCATAATTTCTGCATTGGCAGGTTTTGATATTCAGCTGATTACAGGCGACATTGGTGAAATAAATTTCATCAGTATCTTCATCCATCAACTTGTGCAGACAACACTGGCCGCAACCATCACACAGAGCTTCCCACTCCTGATCGGTCATTTGTTCCAAAGTTTTCATCTGCCAGAAAGGTTGAGACATAATTTCTGCCATTCCTCATTTTAAATCACTCTGGTAGTTAAAACGTGTTCATTAAGCGAAACGTTCAGAACATCACCAGATTTCAAAGCCCCTACCCCCTCAGGTGTTCCGGTTAAAATAATGTCACCGGGGCGCAGGGTGAAAAATTGTGACATGTAGCTAATCAAAGGGATGATTGGCGTTCGCATGTCACACGTATTGCCGTTTTGACGTAATTCGCCATTTACTACCAGAGAAAGCTGAACACTTTGTGGATCTTCAAAGGCATTAGCCGGAATAAAACCTGAGACGGGGCATGAACCATCAAATGCTTTGCTCTTCTCCCACGGTTGGCCTGATTGCTTAAACTCACGCTGTAAATCGCGCAGAGTCAGATCCAAAGCAACGGCAAAACCGGCAATGGCTTTACTGACCCGATCCTCATTGGCATTTTTGAGTGTCGAGCCAATTAAAACCGCCAGTTCAACTTCATGGTGCACTGCCCCCAATTTTTCTGGGATAGATATGGGTTGGCGCAAATCACAAAGCGCGGTTTCGGGCTTTATAAATATCACTGGCTCATCAGTAATAGCAGAGCCCATCTCTTTAATATGCTTGTCGTAGTTACTGCCGACGCAAACAACTTTATTAGCAGGAAAATCCAGCAGTGCCCCCTGCCAGTCTCTATGTTGATACATAGTACTCTTCCTTAGCTGTAATCAGCCTGATTGCTCAGGCTCTGATACTTAATGAGTGAATTAACGAACTCTCTGTTCGATGCCGTCGGCCATCATACCAACACTGAGAGCAAAATAGTAAGAGCGATTCCAGTGCATAATAGTGCGGAAATTTTGCGTCACCCAAAATGCCCGAGGTTCAGCCCCATCAGTGATTATAATCCAACCGTTGGTTTTGGCCGGGAATTGTGCAAATTCGGGAGAAAAAACACCTAAAGATTGCCATTGTGAAATTGATTTCCTCTGCTCCGCCTTAACGCCTTCCAATGTTTTATCAAAATTATCCGGCAATGAAACGGCAAATCCCCACGGTAACCCTTTCTGCCATCCTTCCTTATGCAAGTAATTAGCCGTGGATGCGAAAACATCTTCCTTGTTATTCCAGATATCAATTTTCCCATCACCATTACCGTCTGCGGCATAAGTCAGGTACGACGTCGGCATAAACTGGCTCTGCCCCATCGCTCCAGCCCACGAGCCTTTTAGTGTCTGGTCTGCATCGATATATTTTTTCTCTATAATTTCAAGGGCGGCCAGAAGCTGTTTTATAAAAAACTCTTCTCGCCGTCCTTCAAAAGCAAGCGTGGACAGTGCAGATACGACATTTTCTTTACCCTGAATGCGGCCAAATCCGCTTTCCAGCCCCCATAAGGCGACAATATAAGACTTAGGGATACCATATTTACGGCTGACTCTGGCTAATTGAGGAAAATTATCCTGATACTGATCAACACCCTGTTTTATTTTCCAGTCAGGTAAAACACGTTTCAGGTAATCATCCAGAGTCACTTTTTTCTCCGGCTGATTACGATCCGATTTAATGACCCGTGGGATAAAGTGAATATCCGCAAATGCCCGTTCTAAGGTGCTCTCACTGAACCCCTGTTTCCGTGCTTGCTGTCTAATTAAAGCCACATAAGCAGGAAACTGGGAGCTTTCGCGTGAAGCGTGGGGAAAATGTCGTTCCAGTGCCTTGACATCTACTTGAGATAAAGTCGTCAATCCTGAATCCTTCGGATTTTTTCTATCGGGTGAACTACATCCGACCAGCAGTATTACACCCAATAATAAAGGTATCTTGATGATTAATTTTAATTTCATAAATCACCCTCCTCAGTCAGGAGCAAGCCACTACCCGTGGCTCTTTGTATGACGATTTTCTCATGATTTGGCTGCTGCCAAATGTTCATTGATTAAACTTTCTACCGGAGGGGGAACTTGTAAGTAAAAGCCCTGCTCATTCAATGCCGTTTTTACTTTCTCAATATCAGCATTCGCTAATTTTTTTCTTTCAGATAATGAAAGCATCATAGAAAATTGCGGCTCGCCAAATGCTTTCAATAACTCTTCAGGAACAGATGAAAAATCACCTTTTTTTTCAAGATAGAGATATGTTTGTTCACGTTTTGGACTTCTATAGATTACACAAATCATTGTCATAAACTCTTTTTAATTAACACTGCGACTTGCTTGAATAATTCAGTAACTATAACATGCTTATTATATTTAAGAATATCGTATCCTTGGAGTTGTTCCAGGGAACTTAACCTTGCTGAGTCTGAATATCGATGTCACAATCGCCAATTGAGCTAAAAGGCAGTAATTTTACGCTTTCGGTCGTTCATTTGCATGATGACCAGCCGGATATCATTCAAAAGGCCATACAGGAAAAATTGGAACAAGCGCCCGAATTCCTGAAAAATGCGCCAGTTGTTATCAATATATCCCATCTCCCTGTTGGTGCAGATCTTCTTGCTCTACACCGTGCGGTTGAATCTGGCGGGCTACGTATTGTTGGTATCAGCGGCTGCCAAAATGAAGAACAGCGTAAAATTGTGCTGGAATCTGAACTTCCTCTATTAAAAGAAGGAAAGAGTCAGAAAATTCGTGCTGAAGAAAATAAGCCATCTGAACCTATTTTCAAAAAAACTCGTATAATTAATATGCCTGTTCGTTCAGGACAAAGAATTTATGCTCCGAACAGTGATCTTATTGTTACCAGTAATGTCAGTGCTGGTGCAGAATTAATCGCTGACGGGAATATTCATATATATGGCGTGCTACGTGGGCGTGTATTAGCAGGCGCATCTGGCGATCAAGAAAGCCAGATTTTCTGCACCCATTTAAATGCTGAGCTAACCTCTATTGCCGGACAATATTGGCTCAGTGATGAAATTCCAGATACTTTCGCTGGCAAAGCTGTGAAATTACGTCTGGTAAATAATGAATTAACTATTGAAACCTTAATCTAGCCCTTATAACAAGGAATCGCTTCATGGCACGCATTATTGTTGTTACATCTGGTAAAGGTGGCGTTGGCAAAACCACTTCAAGCGCGGCCATTGCTACCGGCCTCGCACAAAAAGGGAAAAAAACCGTAGTCATTGATTTCGATATCGGGCTGCGTAATCTCGATCTCATCATGGGATGTGAACGCCGTGTAGTTTTTGACTTCGTTAACGTGATCCAAGGTGACGCCACATTAAATCAAGCGCTGATAAAAGATAAGCGCACAGAGAGTTTATATATTCTTCCTGCTTCTCAGACCCGGGATAAAGATGCCTTAACCCGTGATGGTGTCGAAAAAATCCTGAATGAGTTAACTGAACAAGGGTTTGATTTCATTGTCTGTGATTCACCAGCAGGTATTGAAAGTGGTGCCTTGATGGCTCTCTATTTTGCCGATGAAGCTATTATTACAACAAATCCGGAAGTTTCATCCGTTCGTGATTCCGATCGAATTTTAGGTATTCTCGCCTCTAAATCACGTCGCGCTGAACGGGGAGATGATCCTATCAAAGAGCATCTTTTGTTAACTCGTTATAATCCCGGTCGTGTAAACCGAGGTGATATGCTGAGCATGGAAGATGTCCTGGAAATTTTGTGTATTCCTTTACTCGGTGTCATTCCGGAAGATCAATCCGTGTTACGCTCTTCAAATCAGGGAGAGCCTGTTATCCTGGATAAAGATTCTGATGCGGGTAAGGCATACGAAGATACAGTTTTACGTTTACTCGGTGAAGAGCGGCCTTTCCGCTACATTGAGGAAGAAAAAAAGGGCTTTTTGAAACGCCTGTTTGGAGGGTAACGCATGGCTTTGTTAGATTTCTTCCTGTCGAGAAAAAAATCGACGGCCAATATTGCCAAGGAACGGCTGCAAATCATCGTGGCAGAACGACGCCGTGGTGATGCTGAGCCTGCCTATTTGCCCGAAATGAAACGCGACATTCTGGCTGTCATTTGTAAATATGTACAAATTGACCCAGACATGCTTTCTGTACAGTTTGAGCAAAAGAATGATGATATCTCCGTACTAGAACTCAATGTAACATTACCGGAGATTGAGGAATCGGCAAAATAGCGCTATCAAACAGCGCTATTTAATTTAAGTGTGTGACTTTCACAAAGTAATCGGGATGTTCAGGCATCCCGATTTCGGTTCAGACAAATGAATCACTGAACAGGATAGTCAGCCAATACTTTTGTAATCTGCTCCGCCAATAGTTTACCCCGCCAACCCTTGAGTAATTCAGGCAGCTTCTCTGATGATTTCAGTTTCCAGTGTGCACTGAGCAACTGATTAATCTGGCGACGTGAGGCTAACAGTTCAGTACAGAACTTGTGTGATTCGCTGACCTGATTGATCAGTGATTTTATTTCTTTAAACGCTTTACGATAACCCGGATAATCAACTAAGTTTTTGATTACTTCAGGACACTCTTCATCTGGAAGATCCCGACACTCCGTTACCATCGCCAATAACCGGCGCCCATGACAACGAATTTCCTGACCACTTAAACCTAAAGCATCCAACTCACCCAACGAAGTTGGCATATAACGAGCCACCTGCCACAGGTTTTCTTCACGAATAACAAAATTGACAGCTAAATCCCGCTCACGAGCCTGATTCAAACGCCATGCAGCCAGTTTTTTTAAACAGGCTAATTGTCGCGGGCGGAGTTGGCCGGCATTGCTGATATCTTTGTAAGCAGATTCCGGTAGTTGTATCTCTTTACGACGCTGTACGATCAGTTCGCTTTCATCTTTTGCCGCATCCATATATCCCGCCTGCTCTGTGGCTGTCATCAAAATATCGGCCAGAGGCAAGAGGTAATAAACATCCGCCGCAGCGTATTCACACTGCTTTTCTCTCAGCGGGCGAGCCAGCCAATCGGTACGGGACTCACTTTTATCCAGCTCTACATGCAAATATTCTGAAACCAATGTTGCAAACCCGCACGACAACGGATGACCAATAAATGCTGCCAATACCTGAGTATCCATGATCGGCGTTGGCATGCACTGAAAACTGTTCCAGAAAACTTCCAAATCCTCACTGCCAGCATGAATAAATTTTACGACATTCGGATCAGTCAATAATTCGCGAAAAGGCTGCCATTGAGAAATTTCAAGAGGATCGATAAGAGAAAGTTGTTCGCCATCAAACAGTTGTATCAAACCTAATTGGGGATAATACGTCCTTGTGCGTACAAATTCTGTATCCAGTGCAATTTTTGCATGTTGTTTTGCCCTGTCACAGATGGACTGTAACTGAGCGTCGGAGGTAATCAACTGATAATTACAACTAAACAATAAAATATCCTTTAAATACAATTCAGTGGGAACAATTAAGCGCTAAGAAAAGGTATGTATACCTTTTAATCATATAGCTATTTTTGCATTCTATAGTATTAAACATAGTTTCTACTTACCACAATTTTAGAAAATTTATATCAAGTACTATGCTCTCTATGATTACCTAATGACTTAAAAAGAGGGAATTGTATCCAATAGTTCGATCAAATGAATAACCAACCACCGTGAACATGCAGGTACGCCGATATTCTTAATTATTTTTATTTTTAAATAGGGGGAGGTTAGAGAAAAAACCTATAAAATTGGTAATATGAATTACTTAAGTTTAAATCAATACGAATAAACAGGCATGACATAATTAATCACTGATTAACCAAGCTATAGTTAGCTGATTAATTCAATGCCATAGACAGGATCTTAAGAATTAAGCCTTTCAAAACACGCATCCAATGTTTTGTTTTTACATGATTTTCTTTGTGGTGTTTTGAACGCGTTCTGGCATAAATATTCTTGTGCTTTTTCCAGCCAAAAATACGTTTCCGACCACGCCTTTTGGAGCAGGT
>NZ_NIBU01000092.1 GCF_002632485.1 Xenorhabdus innexi
GTGGAAGAACTGCGAGGGAGATTTGAATACCAGTCTCCAGTTCGTCAATCTGGCATTCCTTGTCTTACTGCTGCGCAGAAAAAATACTGAATAGCCTCTTATAGAAACGATATTGATCCATTTTCCCCTTCCCAAATAAATAAATGGATCACTGTTGAAGGTATTGTTCCACCAAACACCCAACCTAGCTTAAGTGGAAATTATATTTCAGCTAAGTGTCTTTCTGCTCACTATACTGCAGGTGGTACACTTTATCATGAACCCAATCATCACTGGAATAAATTTAATATTTTGGTTAATCCAAAGACTGGTTATTTTAAAGAAAAAATACCTTTTGATGGAGGTGGGTGGTGCCAATGGAGAATAGATACTATTACAGTATCTCTTTCGTATATAGGTGTTGAGCACATAATGAAAGAAGCTATTCCCTACACAGGGACTGGTATAAAAGCATTCATTAATGACGCAAGAAAGCCTGAAAATATGAGAGAAATGATAAATGTTATTAATTATCAACCAATTATTTACCCGTTTTTAAGAAAAGATAATAATGAACCTAATAAGATAGGATTATATGGTAAATCTGAGGGGTTAACATATTTTGGACTAAGACTCATAGATGGAAACGAATGGAAAATCACCTATAAACCTTTTTTAGATGAAACTAAAATGCCCAAAATTATTATACCGGCAGGCGAAGAGCCAGCCAGAGTTGAGTATCCAGATGGTAAGATTGATGTAGACAGAGATTCCATTGATTATTGGAAAATAAATAATGCATCTCAATAGGAAGAAAGATGGTTATTCTTTAAATTTCGTGAGGATTAACTTCCCATCGTTTGCAATGCATGAAATTAATCTGAACAATGCTAAGTAGGTGACTACCTGCTGATTTAGGCGGGGTTATTTGTTTATCGCGTATTTATTGTTGTAAATAAAATGGTCGGAATTTTAATATGATAATGTATAAAAATATTATTTTTTTGATGTTGGCTACACTATCTACTAGTGCTTATACATATGAATTATCTATTGATATTGGTTGTTTTACTTCCAATAGTAAAAAACCAATTAATATAAAATTAGTTGATATGTATTCAAAAAAAGATAATGCCAGAATTGGTTATGTTAAGTATGAGAATTCTCGTATGAGTATACCAATTGTTTTGGTTAAGGAAGACTCTGAAATATTATCTGAGGATAGACCATATCAGTATACAACCGTATGGAATGAAATAATTAAAGGGCAATTTAATGGTTCGTATACGGTTATTTCACAGGGAGCAAGATACTATGGTTTCACATATATAAATAAAAAAGGAAAGCCAGTAGATTTTGAGGAAAATATGAATGCTTATGACGCAGAGATAAAAGATTGTATTTGGAAATAACACAAATTTATCTACAGGTTTTATTCCGCTGACGCGCTATGCTTGTCTTCTCAGTGTTACTGGGTTAATGAATTAGTCCGGTAACACTGTGTTGGAGGGTCCAAAAAAGTTTAAAAAACACACAATATTAACAGGTTCAACAAGCTGGGTAAAAACTGGCTTTGAAGGGAATAAAAATGTGAATGTTATCAGTTTACATCAGAGCGTTATCAGCATTGCATACCTTCAAGATAATCCTACGAAGCCAGCAGGAGGGTTGAGTGGAGTGTATTCTCTCCATAACACTGCCCCACTTTCCTCCCAGGGGGGAATTGTAGGCGTCAGATTTTTCCAAAACTGTATCTTTCTTTTGACTTGAGGGTGCTCCTTATTTCTGAAGAGCCACCTTAATTCACTTGCTGTTACATTTGATTCAGCTCCTGGGTATTCCCTTTTCTTCACGACATATTCCATGTCTATACCATCAAGTATGAAATGAATATGCATATCTTCGGTCAGATTATTATTCCCTATGGTTATCCATGATAATGAACCTTTACATTTTCTGCCTGATATGCGGGATGGATGTTCATTGGGATATGTTAGTGCAGTACGGTATTTGGGATGTTCTGATAGGTGAGAAAGAAAGTCTTGAAAATAAGGGAGATTTTGGGGAAGAGTCATATTATAAAATTGGCGTTGTCCCGTTCTTATTATATCAACCTCCCGTGGAACTACATATTGATCAACTGTTGATGCTCGTACATTGTATTGATCTAATCTTATCTCAATCTGTAATGATCTAGCATATATCGTCCTTTGAAATTGTAAACCATATATTAAATCACCAGGTGAAATTTTTTGGGTGAAAGGAGGCTTAAATGGCATTTGTCTTCTCCTTGTAAATTCAGTATTAAACTCAACAGATAATTAAGCCAGGTAATATTATCCTTTGGACCTGAATCGAGAATGGATCATTACCATAGAATGTTGGCAGTGCCAATACTGACTAAAAAGACATCTTTTTTGACGGTGAATAAAACCCATCATTTTTCTCTTTTTTCATAACTGGTTATCTATTGAATCCCCGCTTCCTCTGCCCTGATAGTTTGACTGTAGTGGTATATTAAACCCCGACGCCTCAATATTCCGTTGAATTAAAGCTGGAAGCTGTTCAGCAGGTTGTTCTCCATCAGCAACGGGTTGTCGATGTCGCCCGTTCACTGGGCGTCGATAGCAGTACCCTGTGAAAATGGCTCCGCTAGTACAAGGCCGAAATGCAAGGCGTAACGCTTATGGGTAACGCACTCACACCCGACCAACGCCAGATACAGGCATTGGAAAAACCGGTCAGGCGTCTGGAAAGCGCGGCGGTTAATGCAGGAATGCGGTTTGCAAAGCCATCAATCGGGGGCTGACCGTTACCGTCCGGCTGGGGAAGAACACCCGGCATCGCCAAATCTGTTGCAACAGAATTTTGCCCCGGCATGCCCGAATACCCGGTGGTGCGGAGACATAACTTATATCCGCACAAAAGACGGCTGGCTCTATCTCGCGGTGGTGATGGATTTATTTTCCCGCCGCGTGGTGGGTATGGCTATGTCGACGTCACCGGATGCGGAGCGGGTTTGTCGGGCATTGAACAATGCGCTGGAAACGCGCCATATCGAAGGCCGGCTGATTTTTCACTCAGATCAAGGCAGCCAATACAGTGACCAAAATTAGTGTGCCACTTCATATTAATGGGGGATTCACAGGTTATACTGATAGGTTAGATAAACTAAGAACAGCAATCAGGGTATTGAAAGCTGACCATCTTAATCAATTGTTAGAAGATGAAGTATTCGAGTTTACTAGCAGCTCTATTTATAATAATAAAATTAATTCTTTTGCATGGGGACTCTGGCATGATCCTGATACAGAACAAAGGGGACCTGTTAAGAACAGAGATAAGGCTTTGAGTGGCTATGAAAGAGCACAGGAATTACTCTCTGCAAATCCTTTTCCAGCTAACCAGTTGGAAAGCAAAATATACGGAATAAGAAAACGTGATGTTCCCAATTATATCAACACGCGAATCGCAGCTCTGAGAAGAGGAGAAGGTAGAGAAGGAGAAAACAGGGGAAGAGAAGATAGGGAAAGAAACGACAGAGAAAGAAGAGGAAATTAATATGGGTAAAAAAATTATTTTTTTGATATTTATTATATTATCTTCTAATGTTTTTGCGTCCGAATTATCTATTTCAGTTGCTTGTTATACTGATGAAGGTAATAAACCGATAAATATAAAATATGTCACTTTATATTCAAAAAAAGATAATGCCTATACTGGTTATGTTAAATATGAAAAATCTGATAGTGCTATACCGATTGTTTTTGTTAAAGATGATGTAATATTAAGTGACACTAGGCCGTCTATTGATACAACGATATGGAATGAAATGATTAAAGGGGAAGTTAATGGAACCTATATGGTTCTTACACAAGGAACATACTACTCTGGTTTAATATATAAAAATAAAAAGGGTAGACAGGTTGACTTTGTCGAAATTGAAGATGCTTATGATGAAAAGTTGGGCATTTGTGTCTGGAAGTGACCGATAGGAATTGTTGATCCTGTAAATAATTCTATGTATTTGTCCTTTGATTAAAAGTGGCCGTTTAATCGGTCACCGAGTTCAATGACCCTATACCTGAATTTGTGTAATCGCTTGTTTTTGTTATGTTTAATTTATCAACTAAAACAGGTGAAACCGTCATTCCGCACCTCATTTCTGATTTAAAAATAATGTGATTTATTGCACAGTGTGTTGCTTTATTCCCAAAACGAGGTTAACGGCGATCGTCAGGTTTGATCTATTACTTTTATTTGTCGGAAGCCCAATATGTCTCTCGCTGAACCTACTATCCAACGTCTCGATCATCTTGGCCTTGTCGCCGCTTTTTGTCATGAAGTCGGTTTACCCCGCATGATTGATGCCTTTCTACCTAAATATGCAGACCACTCGGTTTGAAGTGGTCAAGAAAAATTGGTCACTGGCTTAGCGTTTTCCCAAAATAATCGTTCTGACTCATTGGGCGTGAGTCCATTGTTATACCCGTGAGGACGAAGTTGGCTGTAATAACCTGTTATGTATTGGATAATAGAATGGCGAACTTCCCTAAAATTTGCATATCCCGCCGAAGGAACCCATTCACTTTTTAAGCTCCGGAAAAAACGTTCCATTGGGCTGTTATCCCAGCAATTTCCCCGCCGGCTCAGGCTTTGTTTGATAGCATAACGCTGCAATAATCGTCTGAACGCTTTGCTGGTATAGTGGCTGCCTTGATCGCTGTGAAACAAGATCCCTTGCGGCCTTCCTCTTGATTCAAATGCCATGATTAACGCTTTTTTTGTCAGCTCAGAGTCTGGCGAGAAAGACATCGCCCAACCGATGGGTTTACGGGCAAAAAGGTCGATGACCACCGCCAGATAAGCCCAACGTTTACCGGTCCAGATATAGGTCACATCCCCACACCACACCTGATTGGGTTCGGTAACCGCAAACTGACGGTCAAGATGATTAGGAATATCAACCTGTTCCTTACGTGAATAGCGATATGTCGGCTGCTGGCGACTGACCAGCCCCAGTTCAGCCATTAATTTTCCCGCCAGCCATCGGCCCAATGGTCTGCCTTTGGTAGTGACTATCGTTGCAATTGTCCGCGCACCGGCTGCTTCCTCCGATTTTGCCAGGCTTGATAACTACTGCGATAAACGCCAAACAGTTGGCACAGGAAAGCCACGGGATAATGCACTCTGAATTGTTCGATTAGCGAGAACTGTTCAGGTAATCTGACATCAAGAGTGCTGAAGCCTTTTTTAAAACATCATTTTCCATTTCAAGGCGTTGGAGTTTCTTTTTCAGTTCGCGGATTTCAATTTGCTCCGGCGTGATGGGCGAGGCTCTCGGTGATTGACCCTGTCGCTTCAGCTTTAACTGGTGAACCCATCGTCCCATAGCGGACTGGCTGATATTCATGGCTCTGGCCGCCTCAGCAATACTGTAGTTTTGATCCAGCACTCATTGGGCTGACTCTAATTTAAACTCGGGGCTGAAACTTTTTTTCATCATGTCACCTGTTGAATTATCGAAGTGAGAATATCACCTCTATTACGGTGACCAAAATTAGTGTGCCACTTCAATCCTGACAGGCGATGGATCGTTGTTGTAAGTAGGATGCTAGGGGTTATGATAGGCAAGGTCAACTGCTTATCATGATTGGTTGCCACTTAAATAAATGTGTTCTGAAATAACAAAAGCACCTATTCAGACGCTTTCATACAGTTGATTAGTGACTCATTATTATTTGTGACTATTCTTCTTTCGGAGAATAATTCCAACCGGACGAACCACCAAAAGTTGCTCCGCCGTATCCACTACTTTGAGTGCCTACTAGCGTGCCTGAAGATTTAGCACTAACACCAAGTGCGACTTGTTCTTTCCCCACACCATCTAAAGGAACTAATCCTTTAGTGTTCCTCATTTGCTGCCTAAAACTCCAGGTAACATCGGTGATAATCATACTTTTCTTAAGAGTATCAATATCATTCATGTATATTCTTAATGAATATGGGATGGTAAAATCCTCGGTATAATTTACAGAAAATATATTCTGTCTTTTAAAAACCGAGCTACCTGCGTAATTAAGTGCCTTGACAGAGTGTGTTGTACAGCTAACTCCAGTTACATCATAAATATCAATGATTTTCCCAAATTTTTGGGTGGACTCAGACACGGAAGTACCACCTATTTTTTTACCCGTGTGCCATAGGCTTTTAAAATATCCCATTATTGCAAAAATATCGGCATCTCTGATGTTATAAACTTGAGCTTCCATTCTATAAAGTTCGGTTGACATATATTCAATTGCTTCATTATCTTGCAACCAAATTAAAACTCCGTCACCAGTGATTCCTAATGGGCCAGTATCTGCATAACGACCATAGGTAAACACATTTATTCCTTTTTCGGTATGAACAGAAATGAATGTATGGCCTGTACCCTTTGTTTCTACCCACAAAAAAATACCTTTAGGTAACCATCGGCAGGTAGTGTCATATATATTTAACGTATGTCTATCAAGTTTATCCAATATTCTTGATTGTCTAATTATATCTCTATTGTTCATTTGTGCTTTTACTTGCAAGGAAATAAATAATGATCATTGAAACAGGGAATAATATTAATATCCAAATTAGATCGAAATTTTTAATGAATTTAAAAATAGCTGAGAAGTTAAGAATATAAATAAATGTAATTAAGTTATTCAATAAATCAATTAAAAAAGCAGAGAAAATTATTCGAGAACTGCGTTTTAATTTATTTCGAAACAAAAATGCAGTGATGCAGAAAACAAACAGTAAGTTGTTGGTCAGAATCACATAATCAGTGGTACAAATAAGGAAAGATAGCTCAGAGGAGGTATATTCCTTGCTTGACCATAGAGTTAGTATTTCTTTGATAGTTAAATCAAGTGAAATGAATCCTACGTTGCTGATAATAAACAGAATTATTATTGTCGATATATTGAGCAATGATTTAATCCACATTCAATTTTCCTATTTTTTCCTCACTGCAAAAACAGGTGAGGAATTGAAATTTATTTATCCTTAAAAATCAATGCTTTTTTTATTCCTCACTTTTTCCGTATATATACGAGAAAAGTGAGGAATATGGCAAGGTGAAAAATTCCGTTCCTCACAGCACCTCACTTTCTGACTCACTTTTTAATCTTCATTGTTCTGGTTAACGATGGTGAGTTCCTGCCCGTTACGGATAATCAACTTGTCTTGCTCTAACTTGGTTCGCCAACGGCTGAAATTTTTCACATTCACTCCCATCGCCTTCAAATCATCACGCAAAAGAGCAATGGAGCAAGGTTCTTTCAGGGCAGTGCGCGAGCGTATGCACTGCCACAATGCCGTGTGGTTATCGGTTTTATTGGCGATGAGTCCGATTTCTTCCTCTTCAACCGGATCGCGCGGCCTGTCAATCAGAGCCAGTGATTTAATATCCTCCCCATCTTTATCGGTAAAAAGTTCAACCACGCGCAGGTCATAGGCTTGGGTTTCCGGCTCTTCGGCATCTTTCATTTTGGTGCAGGTGATAACCAGTGCACCGCCTTCGCCGCGATGCAACTCGAAATCCATTGTGTATATGTCAGGTTTCTTATGTCATATTCTTTTCTGTGTTATGCCGCGCGCGATTCCGCGATGCGTTGGGCAATCCAGTGATCTATTTCTGATTCAATAAACGCGATGGAACGGGGGCCTATTTTGACCTGCTTCGGGAATTCCCCCTCGCTAATTAATTTGTAGATCCACGCCTTGCTGTAACCCGTTCGGCGCTGAACTTCCGGCAAACGGATAAGATTTTCCTTCAATGCTGTCACTGTCATATTCATTCTCCTGTTACCGAGTCCCTGAGCGCTCATCTTGGACGTTATTGGATGACAGGCGAATTATTGAAAAAGCCCCCTTAAATGAACAGTGTTAATTGTTTTTCTTACAATGAGAATTAATGGGTTAAAAAATGCACTATCGGTTTTTACTGTCGCGCAGTGGTTTGGCGAAGTCATACGGTGTAATGGGTTTTTCACGGTTGGCATCCAGATAATCCGCCCACCACTGCACCATCAGCCGCCGTTCGTCCAGATGTTTGGAGGTGTGAATATAGGCTGCCCGAACGTTGTTTCGTTCGATATGGCTTAACTGGCGCTCGATCGCGTCATCACTCCACAGGCCGGGTTCTCCCATCGCACCGCGTGCCATTGTGCGGAAACCATGCCCGCAAACATCGGTCTGGGTATCGTAGCCCATCGCCCGTAATGCCTTATTGACGGTGTTTTCACTCATAACTTTCGCGGAGTTATGAGCGCTGGGGAATATCACCTCACAATTGCCGCTCAGTGTGTGCAGGGCTGTGAACAGTGAAATCGCCTGACGACTTAACGGTACAAGGTGATCGGTTTTCATTTTCATGCCGCGTTCAGAAAAGCGAACACCTTTAATGGGTCGCCTTGTGGCGGGAATTTTCCACACGGCGTTTTCAAGGTCGATTTCCTGCCAGCGGGCAAACCGCAGTTCACTGGAACGGACAAATGTCAGCAATACTAGCTCTACCGCGATTTTGGTCAGCAAGCGTCCGCGATAAACCGATAAGCGGTTCAGAAAATCAGGCAAGGCTTCATGAGGCAGGGCAGGGTGATGGCGGGATTTTGTAGTGGTGAGTGCTCCGCCATATCGTTAGCCGGGTTGGATGCCAGATATCGTTCTGGACGGCATAACGCATAATAGCGGTGATACGCTGACGCAGCCGCTGTGTGCGATATTGTGCTTGCCGTGCTCATCAATGGTTTTAACCGGTGCTAAAAGCTGGCTGGTGCGTAGTGTGGTAATGTCGAGTCTGCTAATCTGCGGGAAAATGTACTGTTCAAGGCTGCGTAATACTTTCTGGCGGTGGCTGTCGCTCCAGCGTTTATTGCTGGCGTGCCATGCACGGGCGACCTGTTCAAAGGTGTTCACTTTGGCAGGCGAGGGGGCACCTCTTTTTTCAGCCTTGGGATCGAGTCCCTGCGCCATCAGCTTTTTGGCTTCATCGTGTTTAGCCCGTGTATCAGCTAAAGATACGGTTGGATAGACACCGAACGCCAGACGGTCTTCTTTTTTATCGGTCGGGCGGTAATACTTCATGCGCCAGTATCGGTAATTGTCAACATAGTTGGCACCATTAATGAATTTAAGCGGCCTGTTGTTCTCGTTCAGGATTCAGCGTCACTGTTTCTACCCATTGCCAGTTTCTGGTGCTGCGCGACCAGCGTTCTGGAGAGGTGAGTTTAGCCTGGCGATAAACGCCATCCCGCTGTGTTAAAATGACTTTGTCTTCGCCTCTGTGCCGTTGGCCCGGTGTCACATAATTTATCCCACTATG
>NZ_NIBU01000093.1:0-3510 GCF_002632485.1 Xenorhabdus innexi
TGGGGAGGCAAAGAACGCAACACCTCAGCAGACCGGACATAAACCGGCACAGAAGCAGTCTCCGTCTCAGGGCGCTAATCAGGAAAGAAAAAACACGCCACCGGTACAGGAATCAATGTTATCGGAAGAGGATGAAACCGACTGGGATTCGGACATTCCGTTCTGAGTGGTGTTTTCATCATTAACGTATTGCCCTGTTAAAACAGGGCCTGTTTCTATTTTCTCGGGATAAATTTAATTACGCACTGCCAAGCCAGCCAACATGTCTAACCACTGATTAAAGTGTGGGCATTGAGCGCGAATGGTATCTAAGCCAATATCACCCACAATCAGTGGGCCATGTAAGGTTTTATGATAATTGGGGATGAGAGCTAAAATACGCTTCGATGGCGCCGTTTGCGGGCTGTTATTTATATCTTCAGGAGTATCAAACTCTTCTTTGATAGCCTGTAGTGCGGCAATAGGCGCATAGTCATCAAGCCAGTCTGCAAATTTTTCGGGTTGGCAAAATAGAAGAGCTTCAAATTCATGTAATAACAAATGGGGAATAAAATTTATCTGTCCTATATCATCAGCAAAAGCCTGCTCCAGCTTTACTACCCGTTCGTTGGCAACACTCTCTCGTTGTTCATTATAACCAGGGAAATCAGTCGGTAATCCGTAATAGTCGATGAGTGTGGTGACGAATGCACCGGGATCTTGCCGGCATAAGCGGGTAATCTGGTGTTTGACTTTACCATAGCTTGTGATCCCACCCTTCTGACTGGAACTGGTCTGAGCCAGTATTGGCGTCAGATAGATTTGTTGTGCAAAAAAATAAGGGGCCAGTACGTCCCGCACGAAGGTTTCTTCAGTCTGCCCTTCGACAAAAACATTGATGCGGATCATCGCTGTGGCCTCCCGCCGAGTAAGTTTTTCTTCCATAACTCCCCGAGGCTATAGTCTTCAAGCCACTCAGAAAGCATTTCGTTATTCAGGCGCTTAAAGGTGGAAGCACCTTGTTGCTTGTCAACAACGATCAAATCGTCAGCATCAAATTGGTTGACCAGCTCAACTGATTGGGTAGATATAATCAATTGATGCTGATTACTGGCATTTTTTATCAAGCCTGCCAACACGTTAATGGCGTAGGGATGGAGTCCGAGTTCAGGCTCATCAATGATAATTGAGCCGGGCATATACTCTTCGGGTTGTAGCAGTACAGTGGTTAATAAAATAAAGCGCAAAGTGCCATCAGATAATTCACTGGCTTTAAAAGGGGTATCCTGTTCTTTTTCTGTCCATTCGAGTTGAATGTAGTCAGCATTATCCGGCGTAGGTCGCAGGTAAAAATCACCAAAAAACGGTGCAACCATCTGAAGGGTTTTGATAATGCGGGTGTAATGCTGTGGATGATGTTTTTTCAGCCGATACAGAAATGCCGCTAAATTGGCTCCGTCTTCCCGCAGATAATCATTGTCATTAATACGGTGGGTTTGTTTAACTCTGGCGCTATCACTCGTATCATGAAAATGGTACACCCGCCAACGGAGCATGGCAGGTAATGCATCATCGTTGATGCCCGTATGATGTTTACTGACCCGAGATTCAAAATGACCTGAGCCGATATCATAGTCATCTTTGATATCCCCGAAAAGTGATTCATGCCGGAACATCATGCGATTGTCATTGGTGGGTTCCAGTTCAAATTTATAGCCATTGTGGCCAAAATAAAGCTCAGAACTCATGTATTCAGTTTTCTTACGGCTAAAATGCAGCAATGTATCAGGGCCGCCCATTTTGCTAACAAAAGACTGTAGACGATGATCAAGTACGATGGCAATCAGGCGAAAAAAACTGATGAAATTAGATTTTCCGGCACCATTAGCCCCAATAAGGACATTCAGACACCCCATTGGTAAATCACATTCAGCAATAGATTTGTAGCCTGATATCTTTATCCGGCTTAAATGGTCATTATTGGTTACTGGTTTCATAATTTTGCCTTTTCAGCATCATGCGATTCAAGTAGCCCTATCTTAGGGGAAAACTTGTGTATGTACTGCTTTGATTGCCAAATTTTGGCTCTGTCGTTTAGACGCTAATCATTAGCGAATAAGTGAATGAAAAAATTATATATCAATAGTCCTTGCGAAAATAATTTTTAACTTTAATACAATCACGTATATCTGATTGACATATCTCTTCGATCGCCGGGTTAATAATGTTTATGCTGCTGGCTATGAATTACCATGATATGGGCGGTTTCAGGTTTTGCCGGTTGTTTTAATTATATAATTAGTGAAATGAGGTCAGTAATATGGAATTGCGGGATAACTGTCTGAAAGGCATTATCAAATGGGCAGAAAGTGTCGATCATGTCCAAGCTCTGATTCAAACAGGCTCTCTGGCCCGAAAGGATAATTCCAGCGATGACCTTTCAGATATTGATATTGAGATTATTACATCTAACCCAGCATTATTGATGCAAGATAGGCGATGGTTGTATGAGTTTGGTGAACTCATTACTGTGCTTAGTTTTGATCCAGATGAGCATCAGGAATGGGCTACGCGCCTTGCTATTTATAGTAATGGGGTAAAAATTGATTTCACGCTGGCTGGTATTGAGCGTGTTCGCCATATGGCTGATGAAGGAATACTTGATGAGCTTTATGGACGTGGGTATACAATTTTACTCGATAAGTCATCGGTTACTCAGGGGATCCCGGCTCCAGCATACACATTTCCGGTAAGAACTCTTCCCTCACAGAGCGAGTTCACAGCATCCGTTGAAGAATTTTGGTTTGAAGCCTTCCATATACCTAAATACTTGGCTCGTGGTGAGCTTTGGCTGGTTAAACTCCGTGACAATACAATGAAGGAATTATTGTTGTGTATGCTGGAATGGCATGCACTTGCCCGGCATAGCAGCACAATAGATGTGTGGCACAATGGCCTGCATGTAAGAGAATGGACAGACTCACAAACCTGGGATGAATTACAGAGCACCTTTGGACGGTTTGATGCATCTTGCTCTGCGCTCATTTAACGCAATGACTCAACTTTATGGACGCCTGGGTCGAGAAGTTGCGCAATACATTGGACTCGATTATCCACAAGAGTGTGAAACTCGTATCACTGAAATAAACCAGGCGGTGCTGTCTCAATATATGGGCTGAGTATGCTGATTGTATTTAATTAACTGATTAAACTTACACGTTCGATTATTGAATTAGATAACGCAATTCGTTAAAGTAAAAAAGCTATCGGCAAAATCCGATAGTCAAGGAATCTCACCCTTGCTAAGAGTAACCCACTGGTAGGAGTTTTCTGCCAGTGTGCCTGCTATCGCACTTTCTATGGCGGTTCAGGCAGGGGAGGCTTCGGCCTCGCCGGAAGGTTACTCCCGGTTGTGAGATCCCTGTCTGAACCACCACCAATAATCCACAGAAGGGGAAGCAGGTATGACGATGATCCACACTCAGAAAGACTGGCACCCAGCCGAAATTATTTGTGCATTACGCAAACGTG
>NZ_NIBU01000093.1:3610-9327 GCF_002632485.1 Xenorhabdus innexi
GGGATCAAAGACAATCACCACCTCGCCGCGCCGGATATCCTGTGTTATCAGCAGTTCAGCCAGCCGGGTTTTGCCCACCCGGGTCGTGCCCATCACCAGCGTATGCCCGACCCGTTCGCGTAAGTCCATAAACACGTCCGCCTCCTGTGGCTCAATCCCGTGGAGGGCCGGATTACCGCCCACCGGCGGCAGCGGGCGTACCGGATTGAAAGGGGAGTCCTGACGTAACAACGCAGATAAAGCCGGCCAACGGTATTCGGTTGCTCGCTCCAGTGTACGGGTAAGCTGATAAACCCGAGACGGCTGTACGAATCGTTCCACTTCCGGTCGCCGTGTATCCTGTAAACGCTGGGTATGCTTCTGCTGCCAGCGAAAGCCCCAGCCCAGAAACAACTGCCGGTGACTGACGGGAATATGCTTTGTGCTCATCCGGTAACGCGGCAGGCGGCGCAGGTTCCGGCGATAGCGGATAACCTGCATGCCCTGCCATGTGCGTAGTATCGCCAGGACGGCAAACCCGCCGCCCATGATATAGCTGACGGCGGGTACCAGTGCAATGGCCCAAGGCGCCCGGAGACAGACAAACGCCGCCACGGCGGAGACCAGCGCCGTATTCAGCTCGACGGCCGGACGCAGCAGGGCTTCCACCACATAACGGCGGCTCATGGTGATAACTGCTGAGCAAGTCGGGTGTCGGAGATCAACACCGGATAGTGTTGCAACTGCAACCGACGCGCCAGTTCGGTGCCGGCAGCCGGTGACAGCAGTAAATCCGGTGCTAATGCGCGCAGTGCCTGTAAGCCCGCCCTGTCCCTGACATTCACCACCAGACCCACGGCATGTAGTTTTGTCAATGTGCCGGCATTCTGGCTTAACCACTGGTGTGAAGCGGGATCATCTCCAATCAGAAACAGGGCGCCAATCCCCGGTAGTTGCAGAGGTCTGCTGTCAACTTTGCCCGGTGTCAGTGCCGGTGTTTTAACGGGTAACATGGCGGCTTCACCGACCCCGTCGGGTGAGAAATACGGTGCCGCGGGCAAAGGCTCTTTGCCTTGCTGCGCATTAATGCTCTCATAAAAGGGCGAGGCATCTTGGCCGCCTAAATCGGCAATCACATTCAGTTCGGCATGGCCGGCACTTATCCATAACAGGCCGATAACAGGGAATACGCTCAGCCGTTTCATTGTAATGCGCTGATTTGCCATCCCTGCTCCCCCTGTCGCAACAAGACCGGCATCAGCCCCCTGCCGAACCGGAACCAGTACCCCGCATCATGATTCAGGGTGATTTGCCGGTGGCGTACCCGTTCAACGGGGATCTGATGTTTTTTGGCCCACTGCTGCAACCGTTCATCCTTGCCCTGACTGTCAACCAGATAGATATCTACAGGTTGTCCGGAGGCCAGTACCTCGGCCAGACGGGTGTCACACGCCGGGCAATCATCCGCTTTCACAAACAGAGCCAGTCGCCCGTTTATTTCCTGCGATTTTGCCATATCAACGGGCAGGACATCAGGAAACAGTCGTTGCCAGGCGGCATTCACCTCACGCTGGAAGCGCAGTTCTTTTTCAGTACGGGCAAATTCGGCTTTCACCCACTGTTCGGCATAACGGCGGCGTTCCGCCTCACTTTCCGCTTCAATTCCTAATGCGGTCAGCGGATCGAGTCCCGGCGACTGAATTCCCCTTGGCCCTGCCATCAGGTGCTGATAACGCTGGTATTCCTCCGCCTTCAGTCCCCATTGCCCGGCCGGCGTTTTCAGCGTTTGACGTTGACTTTCTACAATCTGCATCTGCTGCGCGGTTAAGGGTGCCGGAGTGTCTGCCCATGCCGGGCTGCTGAGTACGACCCACGCCATCAAACCGATTCGATGCCGTTTCATGGCTGTTTTTCCTGTTGAGATTGCAGGAGCTGATAACCCGGTCGCAAATGGTGGCACACCACACGCCGGACTTCATCCACCTCCAGTTGCCAGGCCGGACCGGCCATAAACTGCAACACCGTGCGCAGCCGCACGGGACCGGACTGCGTGTGTACCGACGGCAGCGGCTGACGATATAAAATATCATGGGTTTTTTCAGGCGCACATAACCGGTAACCCGACTGACGCAGCACGTCACGCAGGGCATCGCCCACTGTGGGCTGCCCGGATGCCGGAATATGCACCTCAATCAACTGAGAAAGCGGGTCACGCTGAGCGGTTGTCGGGTCGGTACTGACCAGGATATAACGACCGGCGCGGACGACTTCGGGGGCTTGCCCATATATATCCGGTGACACAGACGGGCTGTTTTGTCTCTGAGTCACGGAAGGCGGGGAGGCGTTTGCGGGTGGGGGTTGTTTTACACAAGTCGTGCAGCCGGTCAATATGACCGCCATCAGGCTGATTAACACACGATTTTTCATTCCGGTCAGGTTCCTGCTCAGTCATCAATAGCACCGACTATGCAGGGAACCCGATACTGTATTCAATGAACAACTCAACTGTGTCTGCTGGAAATTAACCTGCCGGAGCCGGCATTATCACATTATGATTTATATCAGTGTGTTATTCCGCCACTGGCCGGCTTTCATCAGCCGGCTGACGGATTTTGCGCTCAATAAAATTACCGTAATCATCAAAGTAGCGGCTGGGCCAGATTTCAGCAGGCTCCATTCCTAAACGGGCAGCGATGATCTGTTCCCCTTTGGGCCATGGGCGGGATAAGGTATTTGCCAGGGTGGAAGAACTTAATCCCGATTCGCGGGATAAAGCGGCGAGTGTCGTACCACGTTTGCGTAATGCACAAATAATTTCGGCTGGGTGCCAGTCTTTCTGAGTGTGAGTCATAGTCATACCTGCTTCCCCTTCTTTTGATTATTAAGTGGTGGCGATTCAAGACAGGGATTCTCAGGTACCGGAGTTATCAGCCGGTGAGGCCGAAGCCTCCCCTGTCTGAACCGCCATTGAAGGGGCGAGTACAGACACACTGGTAGAAACTTCCTACCAGTGGATAACTTTGAGGCCTGAGATTCCTCACTATCGGATTTTGCCGATAGCTTCTTTACTTTAACGAATTGCGTTATTTAATTCAATAATCGAATGTGTAAGTTTAACAAGTAAATTAAACTCTTTGAGTTACTGACATTGTTCAAATAGAATACAAAACAACAATAAAACGCTTATAACATATTCATACCTTTAACTGATCATGGTAATTTTGAAGTGTAGTAAAACGATACTCCAGGCTATTAAGAATATGCTTATCCCCTTTTTTAACTGCCTTAATATACTTTTCCACGTACTTCTCAAATTTTCTTGTGATGAAAAATTCCTTTCCTTGAATATTTTTATGTTGTTCTGGTGGGATCAAAAATATTTCATCAGAAATATATCTCAGATGAGTAATTAATAAGGCTTTCGAGTAATCCAATCCTTTACCTTTAATACCCTTCTGATTAGATTTTTGCGTAATATATGCTGCGTTATGTTTAATTGAGGTTCTCAGTGGAATTGCAAATGTTAATTTGTTGATGTTTATTACAACAATACCATGCCCTCGTGTTTTACCGGGGATCCACTTACCACTTTCGTTATCAAGTGCTTGTATGAGATAAATATTCTCATCATAGAAGGTTTGATCTAATTTTCTTAATTTCATCTGATCACTTTTGTCTGAATCAAAAAAAACCCCAATTCAGGGGTTTTTCTGGCAGTTAATTCAGTTTGGAGACTTCTGTTTTTTTACGTGGGGTGCTCCTACCACCACTATACTTCAGTTTGGAGGTTTCTGTTTTTTACGTGGGGCTCCCCTACCGCCACAAACTGCATATAAAGAATACCGTTGACATACTGATTTGTCAATTTATTTAATAAAACCTCAACAATATTGAGGAACAAATTGGTAATCAGTTTGAGTTAATCGTTCAAGATATTCATCAAAAGAATCAGCGAGTACTATATAACTGTCTGGATCATGTAGATATCGTATCACTTGACCTATCTTACCACCATTAATAGGATCGAAGTCTATATACAATATAGATGTACCACCATTATTCATACAGTGAGCAAAGCAAAGGCGTTTATTCATAGCAATATGAATATTTATTCTATCATCTATAGAAATTATGTCCTCTTCCTCTAACCATTCTCCATAATCATCTGCAATACTCTGGTTATGCTTATTCTCTTCAATTATGTCATCACATGATAACAAGTAATATCCAAAATCTTCACCAACATCTGAACCGAACAGTAAACAGCTAATCGTTGTATCTTCATATTTTCGCCAGTAAGTACCATCTACGCGTTTCAGAAGTTCAATCAAAGTAACTGGGCAATCAGGATATACGCAATAAACTTGAAGATGCATGATAGGATACAATTCATATTATTGATTTTAAACTGTTAATTTAAAAATCAACCCAGCATTTTGAAGTTAGATGAGTATATACAGAAAGTAATTTATCAATAGACTTATTACCGGCTCCTTTTATAACGTGCCAAGTATCTTTATCTTCTTCATCCAAGTGTTGTTCTACATTTTCTAAGTGAATATCAATTAAAGATGTCATTGTAAATACTCATTCATTCTTAGTGAAAAAGAGCTTTTTTATCATAAAAAAAAAGAAACAACAATCAAGTTAAGAAGGAAAATAACCACGGATCACTTTATTACATAATTAGTTTATAAATCAAATGGAAACTTATGAAAATAACTTTACTTTTTAATATAACTAATATAGAAATCCTATATGATTTTTCATAATAGTGAGAGTCTTTTCAAATGGTGGGTTCTTATCCCTTGCGATATGTGGAATAAGATTTACTCCTATCATTTTTAAACACTATTTAGTGATTTAATACATTTCACTCCAGTTTAAAATCATCATATTTTATTGGAAAGCATTAACCAAATCTAATTACACTCATTAGCCAAGCCCAAGATGTTATTTTTATATAAATGGAGATAAACATGTCATACAAAACTATATCCCCTTCAAAATATGTTTATATTTATCATGCGCTATGCTTTTACCTTTCAATATCCTTCATATTGAATGATAAAAAACCATCAGCAATACCTGTTGTTATTTTCATTGGAATGATCCTTATCAGCCTAACAATTATATTCCATAAAAAAATAGGTCCTTTCCCAAAAATAAATCTAAAATATCAAATTATGCCATAAGCATTGCTCTTTCAATGTTATCATCTTTATTTTTTCTAGCATTTTGCTTTGTTTTTACATTCATGAAAAAAACAGATGAACAAGCAAATACAATAACATTCTTCATTTTATTTCTTATTTTATTATTCATATCTATACTAACATTCGTTTCAAACCCCATAAAAAAAAGTGAAAGTATAAACTCTGTATATTTAACCACATTTAAAATGATATGGATTTTATCTAGTTGTTTTCTATATTCTTACTCCAGAGGTGCTGTTGCAGAGATATTTGATATAAGCTATGAATCTACATTTTCCAAGCCAACAACAATAGGAATAACAATAATATTCACAACAATGGTTTATTTTATATTTATAGTCTTATCTCCTGTATTACTAGATAGCGTCGTCATAAGTGACTTTGTGCGATAATAAGATTTGCATTCCATAAACAGAGTGAACTCATAGATAGGCTCTTAAGAATTAAGCCGTTCAAAACACGCATCCAATGTTTTGTTTTTACATGATTTTCTTTGTGGTGTTTTGAACGCGTTCTGGCATA
>NZ_NIBU01000094.1 GCF_002632485.1 Xenorhabdus innexi
CGTGGTTTTGATTTATTGTTTGGCGACGATTATCAGATCATAAATGAAGCCTTTTTTCTATCTAAAAATAAACGGTTATTGCTTAAGATCCTGTCTATGAATTCAATGCAATTAATACCATACCTGTTTATAAATTCTGCTACAAACCCTTTAACGGTATCTCGTGGTCGGAGCCGATTATTCTAAAATGTTAGAATCGATAACCAACGCCAATCGCCCATGTACCGACTTTCACTTCATTAAATTTTGTATATTCGTATGATGCGTCAATAGCTATATTAGGAATAGGATTGATCTGTAAACCTGCACCATAAGCGAGTTCAGATTGACTTCCGCTATATGAGCCAGTTATCCACGTTTCTTCCACTTTACCCAGAGCTGATCCCACTAAACCATAAGCGCTCACATATTCATTGAGACGATATGTTGGCCCTGCTGTTACTGAGTAATAACTTAAATCAGCTGTGTATATTTTTTGTCCGCGCCAATACTTTTCATAGCCTTGATATGTATGAGTAAATGAAGTCACCAAGCCCCAGTTATCATCAAATTCATAGCGATATTTGATATTAAAACCTTTTGGGTTTATGTCCAACTTTTCATCTACTAACTTAATGTTACTTTGTGCATACCCTGCTGAAATTGTATTGCTGCCAGCCGCGGCATATGTACCTGCTGAAATGACTGATAGTCCGACAGTAACTAACGAAGTTAAAATTATTTTTTTCACAATTATTCCCTTAATACAATTAATAAAGCGAAATCATTATACATAAAATATTTTTCTTGTCTTTTTGTGCTTTATAAAAATATGACTAAAAGCATTGTGTTTGCTTTAATATTATACAAAATAAAGTAATTACTGTCATAACAGCATAAAATTGAAGGAAAAAAGTACAAATTGAACGTTTTTGAATGGGGTAATTCTCTTTCATTTCAAAATTGAGATATCTATATATACAACAACGCCGGTAAAAACCGGCGTTGTTAATGTGACAAGCAATAAATATTGCCTTTTTCAAACACGTCCCGAACTATTTTTCTGCTTTTTCTAGTTCTTCTTTACGTAGTTCTTTACGAAGAATTTTGCCTACATTTGTTTTCGGTAATTCATCACGGAATTCGATAATTTTCGGCACCTTATATGCTGTCAGATAGCGGCGGCAGTGTGTTTTAAGTTCATCCTCAGTTAGGCTAGGATCTTTGCGTACGACAAATATCTTAACCGTTTCACCTGAGTTTGTGTTCGGAACGCCGATTGCCGCTGACTCTAACACTTTTGGATGTGATGAAACAACATCTTCCACTTCATTCGGATAGACATTGAAACCGGAAACCAAAATCATATCTTTTTTCCGGTCAACAATATGCAGGAAACCCTTTTCATCCAGATTAGCAATATCCCCTGTTGCCAGCCAACCGTCTTTTAAGACCTCTGCCGTTGCATCAGGGCGATTCCAATAACCTTTCATCACCTGAGGCCCGCGAACCCACATTTCACCAGCCTCTCCCATAGAAACTTCATTCCCACTGTCATCCATCAGCTTGATATCTGTCGAAGGAGCCGGAAAACCAATGCTGCCACTATGGTGAGTCAAATTATACGGGTTAGCCGCAACTAAAGGCGCACATTCAGTCAGTCCATACCCTTCGAGTAAATGACAGCCCGTCAGTTTTTCCCATTTATCCGCAACTGCACTCTGCACTGCCATACCACCACCTACCGCCAAACGTAATGCAGAAAAATCCAGTTTTTGGAATTCAGCATTATTCATCCAGGCATTAAATAGCGTATTGACACCAGACAACGCGGTAAATTTATAGCGGGAAAGTTCTTTAACTGTTGAATTAACATCCCGTGGATTGGTAATCAATAAGTTCTGCCCGCCCAGCTCAATGAACAGCAGACAATTTATAGTAAGAGCAAAAATATGGTACAGCGGCAATGCTGTGACTACCAGCTCTTGTCTTGGGCGTAATAGCGGTGAATAACTTGCTTTTACCTGCTCAAGGTTCGCTAACATATTCCGGTGAGTCAGCATGGCACCTTTTGCCACACCGGTTGTGCCTCCGGTATATTGCAGAAATGCCAAATCTTCGTTGTTTACTTCTGGTTTGACATATTGCATGCGATAACCCTTGTGGATAACGCTGCGAAATGATATTGCATCCGGCAAATGGTATTTCGGAACAAGCCGTTTAATATATTTTACGACGAAATCTACAAGAGTCCCTTTTGGACGGGATAACTGATCACCCATGCGTGTCAGAATGACATGCTTGACCGGAGTATTGAAAACTATTTTTTCTAAGGTATGGGCAAAATTAGAGACAATCACTATAGCTGAGGTGCCGCTGTCAGTGAGTTGATGCTCCAGTTCGCGCGGGGTATACAATGGGTTTACGTTAACTACTATCATTCCCGCACGCAGGATACCAAAAAGCGCTATAGGGTATTGCAGCAGATTCGGCATCATTAATGCCACGCGATCCCCTTTCTTCAGCCCCAATCCATTTTGTAAATAAGCAGCAAAAGCGCGACTGCGCTCTTCCAATTTTCGGAAGGTGAGAACCTCACCCATATTAATAAATGCGACCTGATCAGCATAGCTCGCTACGGCATTTTCAAACATTTCAACCAATGATGAATAACGATCGGGATCGATTTCTGCCGGAACATCCGCCGGATAATGTTTTAACCAGACTTTTTCCAAGTTGAGTACTCCTGAAATCTAATTGCTGTGCAACCATTGACCATGAAACAAAAACCAGACCAGCCTATTTAACAAATTATTAACTCAGCGTACCAGTTTGAAAAGGAACATTGTTCAGGTTGGCGATACACATCACTAATTTAATACTTCATTATCACTGCTAAAAAATAAGGCAGCTTATGCCGCCCATCTCTTTTTTGTTGTTTATCATATAGTTAAAAACATAATTAGTATCTAAATGTATAATTTACTAATTATACACTGATTTGGCTATTTTTGCCGAAAACACCCATCTTTATTCCAAATAGTTATAATACATGTAAGCCAATGAATTATAATTATTAATAGTTATCAATATATTTATTTGTTCAAAATTCAAACAAAACTCATTCGCACTGCATCTGCACGAATACCCGCAACCCTATCTTAATCTCTTTATCCCCAATAGAATCTTCAGTATTGTTTACCTTGCATTGATAATTTTTCACTATATTAGGACGAAGTAATTTTATTATCAGAGATTAAATTTATATATAATAATCAGTAGAAATTAAGGTATGTTAATGAGCGAACGAAGAACAATTCTTTTTTCCTGTTTTTTACTAATTATTGGGTTAATGGCTATTGATTTTTTTAATCCCTCATTGCCTTTTATCTTAAAAGAATTCAATTCATCACAAGAAAGTATTAAAAATTTAATCGTGGTCTATATGGCAACACTTGGAATTTCGCAGTTTTTTTATGGTAGCATCAGTGACCACTATGGCAGAAAACCTGCGGTTATTATAGGTTTTTTTATTTCTATCACTGGGCTGTTTTTATCCGGTTATAGTGAAAAAATCAGCTATCTCTATGCATCAAGAATAATCACAGCATTTGGTACAGCAAGCTTTACTGTTATTTCAAGAGCTATTATCGTGGATGTATTTCAGGATAATACAAAATTAAAAAAAGCATTTTCCTATTTTTCAATGTCCAGTCAACTATCTCCGGCTCTCGCTCCCATTATCGGAGGCTGGATTCAAATTAAGTATAACTGGCATATATCTTTTTTCGCACTGGCCACTATTTATCTCGTTAGTTTAATCATTACTTTTATTGCAATTAGAGAGACAGGGAAAAAAGAATCAAAACCACCAGCGATTTTTATTCCATATATTCAACTGGTAAAAAACAGACAGTTTATTGCATTCAGCATTGCGTCATCACTCATATTCTCTTATACAATAGGTTATTACTCCACCACCCCATATATTTTCCATAAACTTGGTTATAACCCTATAGAAAATAGTCTGTTTTTCATTATTTACTCTTCTGGAATTATTTTCGGATCATGGTTATTGGGCAGAAATTTCATAAGAACAACACCTAAAAAACTGTATTTATTATCACTCGTATTTTATAGCTTAGTTCTCGTTTATTTCTCATTCCAAAATTTAAAAACACCCACCAATATTATTGTGCTTTCTTTTTTATTAGCTGCAACGTCAGGCGTTACTGCGCCTTTATCATTGATTCTGTGCATGGAAAATGTAACCCAAAATAAAGGTGCCGCCAGTGCATTACAGGGAGCATTAAAAATGAGTCTCACCGGAGTATTTATGATCCTCTTTGACTTATTCCATATCACTGAATTTAATCAACTTATTAATATCTTTGCTATTTTTACTAGCATTTTACTTATAATATATTTTTGCTTCCAAATTAACTCCCGCCACAACAATAAACTTTAGCATTTATTCACATTTAAAACATCAAACAACATTGAATTTCATAAATAAATAGCATTTTAAAATGGTCTCATATTTAAAATAATATGAGACCACCTTTATCATTCAGTTCAGCGTTTGTCAGTTAAGATAGTTTCAACAGGAACAGGCCGAATTACTGGATGTTCTTCCCATTCGTTAAAATAAGGATAATCATAAAAAGGATCGCCAGAATAATTCCACATATTTCCCATTGAATACGGGAATGAAATACGCCTTTCTTCATGCCAGCGTTTAAAACCATTAACATTCAGCACAACATAGTTATATGGGCTATCTCCGACTTTTCCTTTTTCTATTCCCTTAATAAAACCGATAACAGTAACATAATGATTTTTGAAATCAGTGGGTTCTAAAAAAGAATTCACATAGGCATAAAGCCGCCCAAGTGAAGGAGCCTCAATAAGAGGCGCTGCATTACTTGCCAGTGGCATCGTTGAAATTTCTAACCGGGTGCGCCCTTTTTCATTTAAGACGCTTAGTACTTTGCCACCAAAGCGCCCTTCATGCCCAATATATAAATCGGGTCTGTTTTTGACACTGATCAGATTTTCCTCTGGGTGCTTAGTGGTTCCTTTTATTGAGTCCGGAACTGATGCACAACCAATGAGTATCATTGTTCCCATAAATACAATGGATTGCAATATGACCCGACAGTATGTTCCATTGAGCATAATAAATACCTCCCATACAGGAAAAAATCAGAGAACGCGACTTCTTTGTCTTTCAGATTGTTTCTTCCTGACTGAGATACGACTTGAAAGACGGCGGGTATAGCCTGTTCTGTTTTTATGGATATCAATATTTCATGGACATCAGTTTCCGCTACAAGTTGCATTAAATTTATGCAACCTTCTCCCTCAAAGTTACCTGAAGAAAAAGCTACCCGAAGAGTGTTAACGCCCCGGCAATTTTTTCCATGTAACTTCATTACGTAGATAGACGGGTTCTGCCAGCTCAACTGCTGTTGCCTCTCCCTCTTTCCACATCTGAACGACTAACGGCAGCATATCTTCTGCATGAGGTAAAGCCATATCTCCCGGAACTAACGTTAAGTGGCTTTCCAATAATTGAGGATAAGCTTCCCAACCTGTTCCAGCTATCGCCCATTCTCCCGTTAAAGTAGACATGATGTCCTGTGCCTGCTCAGGTTTTAACACAGCCTCTGTTTCATCTCCTGACCATTTACCCTGTTTATCTCGGGTATACTGAGCCCAATAGACCTCTCCCATACGGGCATCAATGGCAACTAAAACATTCGTGATATTTTTAAGACGAAATACGCCCTGAGCCATTGTTTTCAGAGAAGAAACCCCAATCATTGGTAGTTCAGCCCCTAATGCCAGCCCCTGAGCAATCCCCACTCCAATACGCACGCCAGTAAAACTACCCGGCCCTCTGCCGAATGCCAGTGCATCCAATTGTTGTAACTTCATACCACCTTTGGACAATACCGCTTCCACCATAGGCAGAATACGCTGGGTATGTTCCCTCGGGGAAATTTCAAACTGAGCCTCAATAAGGCCATCATTCCAAAGTGCAACAGAACATGCTTCAGTTGCAGTATCAATAGCTAAAATCCGTGTGGACATGCCTTAACTCCGGCAAGAATAGAATTCGAAATAAGGGGGATATACTATCATACCCCCAACAATTTTACTTCGACTGTGATTGGCGGGATTTAAGAAATGCTACTGCTTTCGAAAGATCCCGGGTACGAGGAGATGGGGGCAGGCTGTTGAGAAAAACTTCACCATATGGGCGCATGACTAATCGGTTATCACAAATAACCACCACACCATAATCATCAATATCACGGATCAGGCGCCCTACTCCCTGTTTCAGGCTCAGTACAGCATCAGGAAGCTGAACCTCACTGAAAGCATCTCCCCCCTTATGCTGGCAATCTTCAATTCTCGCTTTAAGCAGTGGGTCATCCGGTGCTGTAAAAGGTAATTTATCAATAATAACGCAGGATAGCGCATCACCCCGCACATCCACACCTTCCCAAAAACTTCCCGTAGCCACCAGCAAAGCATTACCTGCCGCAAGAAATTGAGACAGTAATTTGCCCTTGCTGGTTTCTCCCTGTACCAAAACGGGTAACGTCATGCTTGCACGGAACTCTTCTGCCAAACTGCGCATCATTTGGTGGGAAGTACACAGGAAAAAGCAGCGCCCTTTGTTACTTTCGATCAATGGCTTTAGCATACCCGCCAGCCATTTTGCTCCACCATTCTGATTCGGTGATGGTAAATGACGAGGAACGCACAACAACATTTGACGCTGATAGTCAAACGGGCTGGGAAGAAGTAAAGTCTGAGCCTGTTTTAGCCCCAAACGTGCGGTAAAATGTTCAAGTTGATCATTAACTGACAACGTTGCTGATGTGAAAACCCAGCAACCAGATTGTTCACGGATCATTTCACTGAATTTATCAGAGACTGACAGAGGCGTTAATGCCAGCAGAAAATGTCGCCCATAACTTTCAAACCAGTAACTATAACCGGATACCGTCACATCAATCAGCCTCTTAAGGCGGTTACGATAGATTGTTGCCCGCTCAAACGCCGCATCCAACATCGCTGAACGCCCCAGTGACAGTTTCATTACGTCGTAACACAGTTCCAGTGCATCATCCAGCCGTACTAATGACCGCTTAATATGTTGCTGCTGTAAGACTTCACGGAGATTACCACGATAACTGTTTTCTCCGAGGGATAAACGAAAATCCTGCACACTCTGACTCAGACGATCCGCACTTTTCTGCAATTGAGCCTGATCTCTGACTTCTGTACGGTAAGCCATGATGATATCGCGAGATAGATCAAATAATTGTCGGCTGCTTAACTGCTGTCCAAAATACTGGCTGGCAATGTCGGGAATTTGGTGAGCCTCATCAAAAATCATCACTTCCGCCTGCGGAATCAATTCACCAAATCCGGTTTCTTTAACAACAACATCCGCCATGAATAAGTGATGATTAACGATAACAACATCCGCTTCCATTGCTCTGCGGCGGGCTTGCAGCACAAAACACTCCTGATAACTGGGGCAGTCACGTCCAAGACAATTATCATTGGTGCTTGTTACTAAAGGCCAGACAGCGCTGTCTTCCGCAATGTTATGGCAGGTACTGATATCACCGTCTTCAGTTTGCGACGACCAGTTTTTCAGTGTAATGATCTCTGAAAGTGTTTCCGGCTCAAGTTGAGATGCCCCCACTGATTGCTGTTCGAGGCGTTCAAGACATAAATAATTTGAACGCCCTTTCAGTAGAGCCAGACGACCGGAAAACTCCAGCGCATCAGCAATAGCAGGTAAATCGCGGCTATAGAGTTGATCCTGTAATGCCTTTGAGCCCGTGGAAATAATGGCTTTCTTGCCCGAACGCAATGCAGGCACCAGATAGGCGAAAGTCTTCCCCGTTCCTGTCCCTGCTTCTACCACCAACTGCTGCTGGTTTTGAATTGCCACAGTAATCGCAGCAGACATTTCCCGCTGCGCGTCACGGGGTTTGAAGCCCTGTATGGTTTTAGCAAGTAGGCCATTTTCGGCAAAATCATCTGACACAGTTCATCTCTTTAATACGATACAATTAATTTTAAAGAATAAACAATATAATCAATGAATTGATAAATTAAAACAAAAGACTTTTTCTGATCAAGAAGAGTCGGACACCTCAAAATCCCAGCGCCGCTATAAAGTCGGCTACATCAGTACCCGCCACGCTGATCGCAATACTGGCATGACCCGCTATTATAGCCAGTACCCCAGTTTGCACCTCAAGGGTAACTGGCTGGAAGCGGCTGGATTTGCGACCGGGCAACCGGCGCAGGTCTGCATTGAGCACGGACAGTTGATTATCTGGCTTGTTGAGAATAACTGACTGCTAAAAAGAAGGATCCAGCACTTAGGCGGATCCTTCTTTGATACTAAAACCTGATAATCCTCATGTTCCCAGACATGTACAGTAGTCAAGGTTTGTCCAGTCGTAGATCCAGTTGGGGGTATCTTAATTCTTACTATTTCTGTTCAAACGAGATAAGACCCAGATTCCTATTCCTATGGGTATACCTGTCACTACCCCTTTTTTTACTGAAAAAACAACATCATCTTGCCAACTAAAGATAAGTGTTTCATTTTTCAAATAAACTAGTGGTACATTCTGCATTTGATAACCTCATCAAACGAGCTTGAAAACCATTAAGTTTTATGGTTAATTAGCACACCGTTTCAATGACCATCAGATACCCCTAATTTTTTATGTGGAAAGCGCCAGCAGTCAAT
>NZ_NIBU01000095.1 GCF_002632485.1 Xenorhabdus innexi
CATAGTGGGATAAATTATGTGACACCGGGCCAACGGCACAGAGGCGAAGACAAAGTCATTTTAACACAGCGGGATGGCGTTTATCGCCAGGCTAAACTCACCTCTCCAGAACGCTGGTCGCGCAGCACCAGAAACTGGCAATGGGTAGAAACAGTGACGCTGAATCCTGAACGAGAACAACAGGCCGCTTAAATTCATTAATGGTGCCAACTATGTTGACAATTACCGAAGTGCTGACGGTGCTGACTCTAAGCGTGGAAACAAGTTAAAATATTCTGACTTCCCAGAAATTGAAATTAGCTTTAATACATCTTTTAAGTCCTGCTCTGACAATCCTTGTCCTGGTATAATGTTAATAACCTTATCACTTTCAATCTCAGGGTAGAGCTTTATAAATTGAATAAGTTGTTTCATTGTTAGAACATTTTTGACTGATGAAAAACTATTAAATTTATCTGTGACAAGTAGAAAAATATTATTGAACATTTAGACTATTCCTATAATCATATTGAATGAATTAGAATTAATTTTGCTTTTTGATTACTAAAGTAACAATTACCAAGCTTGCCAAAATACAGGATGTACATATTATTGATACCCCTTGCCATCCCCAATGTTTCCAAATGACTCCCAGCCAAATGCTTGCCAATCCACCGCTTCCTAAACAAGAAACTGTATAAAGTGACGCTAACATCCCTCGTCTATTTTGGGGACCGGAATTGTTTAGCATCAGCAGCAGTAATGGTTGACACGAAAATACTGAGATGAATAGCAGTAATATTCCTGCAATAACACTATATAAACTATCTGAAAGCCAAAGTATTACTACAGATAGAAGCACAAGGCTCAGTGCTAAAGTAATTACTTTTTTGGTGTTATAACGAGCTCCCAGCCAACCTGAAAGCGGAGCGCCTATAATTGCTATCAAACCGCTAAAACTTATCCAACCTATCTCTCTTGCTGATGCGTTAAAGGGTGCCCCGCTTAGCTGAAGCGTTAAGAATGTTAGAATTCCAAGATATCCAGAGAAAAGTAATATCCCTATACAAAGGTAAGGCAATACATTTTTACTCACTGTCAGTTTCAAAGCAGATCTATATGCATCTGTGATTGACTCTTTAATTGGAATAGGTTGATCATGCTCTCTATTACCAATTAGTAGCAAACAGCCACAGATAAAGACCATGCCAGCAGTACATTCAAGAACAGCCTGAAAACCAACTATACTCGTTGCAACTCCGGCGACACTTCTTCCGATAGTAATGCCAATAACAGATGATGAGATTGCAAGTCCAAACATCGCTCCCAGTGTGGAAGGTGAGCTTAATCGAGGCACTAATGCAAATGTCGCTGCTGGTATTATTGCGGCGAATAGTCCACTTGCTGATAAAAATGCAACAAATAGATTGAAGTTCTCTGTGTGGGCTGATAACAAAAGTGATGCTGTCAGGCCAAATGCACCAATTGCCGCTAAATTCGTTGCCTTCAACCTATCAGTTAATGGGCTGAGCAGGAAAAAAGAAGCTGCATAAAATAACATTGGGATATCAAAAGAATGGCGTGCCTCATCATGAGATACATTAAATAGGTTTCCGATTTCCTTAAAAACGGCTTGTGACATATATATTGAGCTTACTGCTGCCATCGTCGCAATAAAGCTTATATATAATAAGCTGTATTTCTTTATTTGGACGCGACTATCAACCTGAGAGGACATCATCCCACCTAAAGTTTTTATCCGCTCTTATTATAAGAGCGGAGGAGAGTTAATTTATCGCGTGAAGTTTATAAAGCTGAAAGTGCGCCACCATCCACAACTAATGATGTCCCAGATATATGAATTGACTGAGAAGAAGTGAAGAATGATACTGCATTAGCAATATCTTCTGGATTAGTCATTCTCTTATAAAGAGCTTTAGATTCGACATCATGAGTAATATCTTCAGCATCAATACCAAATTTATCGCCAACTTGGCGTGCAGTTGTTTCCCAAAGTGACGTTAATGTCGCCCCTGGATTAACCACATTAACTCGAATCCCCTTGGATAAAAAGTCGCTTGAGATTGCTTTAGCAAAACCAGATACTGCACAATTTACGGCGCTATTGATAGGGAATAATGGGTGAGGTTGCTTGGTAAGAGCCCCATTAATTAATACGACACTGCCTTTGCCATTTTCAAGCAGCTCTTCCATGGAGCGAATGAGTCTAACTGCACCCATAAGTTTTACATCAAAAGTGTTTAGCCACTCATCATCAGTAGTATCGCTGAGTTTTGCAACAGGGCCATCTCCGGCTGCATAAACTAAAGCGTTCAAGTGATTATACTGTTTCTTCAGGGCCTTTACGAAGTTCGTTACAGCTCCATTATCACGGACATCGAAGTAATAACTCGTTACCTCGCAGCTGAAGGTCGTTTTTAATGTATCCGCTATATTATTTAATTTGTTTTTATTGCGGCCCAAGAGCACCAGATCAAAGCCATCACTGGCAAGTTTTCTAGCAATTTCGGCACCCATTCCACCTGTAGCACCAGAAACAACCGCAATCTTCCTATCCTTACTCATGCAATTCATATAAATATCCTTTGAAATTTTATTCAAAAACGAGAACGACTAATTATTTTGGATATTATTTAGAAATATTCTTATCATGAAAATAACAAATTAATGTGATACAAAAAAAGTATCATAATATTATCTGGAACTGTGAGTAATCTTATTATTTAATTATTATAGTATAGTGGTAGCAGTAAGGGTTTGAATTTTGAATTTATCTATAATTGTCAACATATAGCGGAATCACAATATTATGACACAATGTCTGTGACTTAATAACAAAGCAGAATTGAGATGGATTCCAGTTTGGATTTCTGAAGAAGAGTACTGGTATACAAAGACAAATATTCGTTGAATATATAGTAAAAAATTGATTAATGAAATTTTTATATCCGAATCCTGTTTCTGTGGAGTCACAAAATAAAACCCTGTATGATGCCGTGATAAACCGTCCACTACAAGCATTAATAATACATCGCTTATGTTGATTAGAGGGTAAGTTAGATATTAATTCGGGCATTGTTTCCTTTAATGAACCTGAAAGAATAATGTTTTCTAATGCATTCATGTCTGGATGTTTATAATTAAAATGCTTTAATATTATGCTAGCAATGTCTCGATCATATGTTATGGCGTCAATCTGAATGTTTCGTGATTTATATTTATTTGTTTTGGTTATATAGTCATAAAGGTTTTCTCTGTCACTTGAACTTTTCATATCTATCTCCTAATGGAAATTAAACCTATATTAATTTAAGTGTCTTTTGGCCTTTGACCAGAAAGGGAATGTGATTGTATGGATAAAATAACAACTACTCCCTTCATTATTGAAGCGTTGTTCAAGTTGTGATAGGAAACACAACTTGAACAATGAAAAGATTATTTATAGATATTAAGGTTATTTTTTAGTTAATAAATTAATTTTTCTAATAATGGTGATCTGAACAATCCATGTGGATCAAATCTCTTTAATGTATTAATTGCTGAGTGCCAATTATTATCAGTTGGTAGCCCATCAGTAAATGACGCCGGAATTTTTCTGGTCAATATATCCTCGTTATCCCATGCTGCTTGTTTACTGTATCCCCAGCCTTTACTCCATTCAACCCGAATAGAGGCATAAGTATCATCAAACTCCTTAAACATCCATGCTTCAAGCTTGTTATAAAATTCAGCGGAGTATTGGGTGCCCGGATGCGTTAAAACATCGAGCCAAATAGCGACATCCCACTCAGGCCGATCCTGACGTGGGCGAATCGCAGATAAGCTGGGGATGACCGCATTTTCCTGAACCACGTCAGAAGGTTCATCCAGTGCTGAAACGCGGATCTCAATTGGCCCGTTGACAGGGTATTTATCGTCGTTTTGGTATTCCTCCATTAAAGATTGCCATTGGGCATAAAACAGATGAAGAACCTTTTGAATATTATTGCGGCTGGTTAATATTGCATAACCATTTGCAGTAACACGTAATGTTGTTGGCTTAACATATAACAATACATTTTTGCTCCAACCCCAGATATCATCTCCGGTACCTAAAAAGTAACCCCGCATAAATATGTATTGGAGTTGGGAGAATAGTGGAGTAAGGTCAGGATTATCATGAGTTATCTGTTTAATGAGATTAGATATCTGAACAGGAATATTATCAGAAAACGGATAATTATACGGGTGAGTAACTTCAAAGCTCGAACTCGGTTTTTGCGGTGACACACTCCATATTTTCAACCAAGGGTTTGCTGTGAATGGAAATAAAATAGCTTCGGCCCGTCCGTTTTTATCCAGAAATTGACTGAAGGTTCTTTGATTTTTTTTGTTTTGTGGAAGTGAAAATAGCTCTGTTGCTGGAATATCAGTAATACTTTGACACCGGAGGCGCTGGTTGTTACCGGCCTGAAGCTCGGCATTTAAAATCAGCGAGCATCCTAAATTCACAAGAAGAGGGGCACAATCCGGATCATTCCGTTTAAAGTTCCTGAGAACATATTGTTCACTTTTCTCATCCCACACGACAGCAGACAGAGATAACACAGAATTACTGATTGAGCCGTAGTTATGGCCGGGTTGTGGTTTTTCGTTAAGTGCTTTAACACTTGTTCCATGTCCGCCTATAGCCAGCACGCCTCCAAGAGTTAAATCACCGGGTGCCGGAGTTGCAGTAAAACCAACTCCCTGTTCTTCCATTTTTGTCATCAGTGTTTCCATTAATACACCAGCCTGAGCAGTGACAATTGCATACTGAGTAAGATGTTTAATACTGACTTGAGTAAAGTGTTGGGTAAGATCCATCAGTATGACCTGATGATTATTCTGAGCTTGCGCTGAAATGGTCAACGGTGACCAGTTATGTGACTCTCCCACAATTCTCAGTTTATAATTTTTTTTCCATGCCCAATTAACAACTAAAATAACTTCTTTGTCTGATTTTGGGATGCAGCATGGAATATTTTCCGCATAAATCTCTTCTGACCAATTGATAAATTCTCTGTATGTCAATTTTACGTTTTTAGGGAAATCGGTTAATGTTGATTTTATTTTTTTATTATTGTTTTCTTTGTTTGATTTACTCGGGTTTTTATTTTTTGTGTTTATCATGTTATGACCTTGTAGGGTATAAATAAAATCACTGCTATGAATTCATATATGAAATTATGGATAGCGGGTAATGTTATTTTTTATATTAATGTCGTTTTTTATTTATGATTTATTGGAATGACTTTATTCTTCACTTAGCAGTAAATTTAGGCCAAGTGCACGTAATAATATTACCTGAAGAGAAATGCTTCTCTTTACTGTTATAAATAGTGTAGCGTCTGACACCATTATTTTATGACAGTTATAACATGATTTTTATAATCAATAGATTTCATGATACATCGTGACAGTAAAGGAACATAGATAATTACGGGATCAGGGAGAGGCTGAGCATAGCTAACAAAGAGGTAACTTGAAAGATGAAGAGTAGAGTTGTTATTTTCCTGAAAAACGTATAGGAATACACAAAACGATAGTATCAGACGGAAAAATGGAAGAAACAAATATATGACCTTCAATGTGACAGCAGCACTTACTGATTTTACCCGGCGCTATGTTGACTTGTGGCAGCAAGAAACAGGGCTGCCACCAGCCAGTAGTGAATTATATGGTATACCATCTCCCTGCATCGAACGGACGGGAGATGAAGTAGTGCACTGGCTTCCGAAGCCTTTTACGCCATCGGATAAACTCAGCAAGGTAGAGGATGCACTGGATATCCGTTTGCAGAATTCTGTTCATGACTATTATGTCACCCAGTTTGCCGGTGACATGTCGGCCAATTTTGAGGGGCTGAATTTCAGTCTGATTCAGGTATGGAGTGAGGAAGATTTTATCCGGCTACAGGAAAATCTGATAGGTCATCTGGTGACACAAAAGCGCCTGAAACTCTCACCCACAATATTTATTGGTACGACTGATTCTGACATGGGGCAGATTTCTGTATGTAATCTGACGGGTCAGGTCATGCTTGAGCAATTTGGCAGTAAGGAACGAACCGTTCTGTCTGCTGATTTAGCGGCTTTCCTTTCTGCTGCCAGCCCGGCGGCATCGTTGTAGATGCAGATATCTGTTTGGTTTTTTGTAAGACATATCTCACACGCGATGTGAGATATGTCTCTTAATCATCGGATCAATATCTCAGATAAATATTATTTTTATTTTATATCAATAATATGCAAATTATTATCACGGTATTTTTTTGGTAAAATGCATTTTCTGCTGATTCAGGTAGCTTGTTTCAAACCGCAGAATAGCCGATTATTTTGTCATTCCGCTAGGAAGCACAGTAAAAAAATCATTAAGGAAATATGCCATCAGGAAGGTGGCTCAGGGATGACTTTGTTCAGGCCGGATTGCCAGATACTATCAATTATAATGATCTTTTAAAGGAATAGCAGACAGGGACGTACTTTATCAGGGAATGAGCAGGAAGCGACTAATTTAGCCGGATTGCTATGATAATCAAATAAGAGGGGAGACCTTGTCTCCCCTCTTATTTTGTTTTGTGCCATTTTATTCTGCCACACATTTTTCGCTGAGATCGAACAGTGATACTCTTACTATTTAATGACACGATAGCAGTTCCTGCTATCGGAATTGCAGTCAAGATAAGATAAGAATCATGAGTATCGAAAAACAAATCCTCCACAAATTGCAGCTCATTGAAGCCACTATGAAAACGGTTGGCTTATGGCAGAGTTATCCACCTAAACCAGAAGCCTTCGAAAGCACAGAGCCTTTTTCCATTGATACTATGGCAGCGGAAGAGTGGCTCCAATGGGTATTAATTCCCAGAATGAGTGCACTTATTGAAAAGAAAGCCTGCCTGCCAACCGCATTTGCTATCGCACCCTACTTTGAAGAAGTTTATAAGGAAGAGACAGAGCGCTATTTACCGTTACTTGAGCTCCTGCGTGAACTGGACAGTTTGTTCACACCGGATGATCTGACGGGAAATAATTGATAATGCTGGATATTATCTATCAGGATGAACATATCGTTGCAGTCAATAAGCCAGCGGGTTGGTTGGTTCATCGTAGTTGGCTGGCGCGTCATGAAACTGTTTTTGTCATGCAGACACTGCGGGATCAGATTGGTCAGCATGTTTTTCCCGTTCACCGGCTGGACAGACCAACATCTGGTGTTTTACTGATGGGGTTGTCCAGTGATGTGGCCAGAACACTTTCCCAGCAGTTCGAATACCAGCAGGTGCAAAAAACTTATCATGCGGTTGTGCGTGGTTATGTTGAAGGAGAGGAGATTATCGACTACGCATTAATGGAAGAGTTGGATAAGATTGCGGATAAATTTGCTGATACGGACAGAGAGGCGCAATCCGCGATTACTCATTATCGCGCATTGGCAAAAGTTGAGTGTCCGATTGAAATCGGGCGTTATCCGACATCACGTTTCAGTCTGTTAGAACTGAAACCCAAAACCGGCCGTAAGCACCAGCTGCGACGACATATGTCACATATCCGTCATCCCATTATTGGAGATACTACACACGGAGATTTGCGCCAGAATCGAGGAGTTGCTAAATATTATCAGACAGGCAGATTAATGCTGCATGCAAGTCATCTCCAACTCAGGCATCCGGTAACAAACCAAGAGCTGTTATTGACTGCCCGTTGGGATTCTTCATGGCAGCATTTGCTTGAACAATTTGGCTGGCAGGGGCTTGTGCCGGAGCTGGAATGCCCACATCCGGCTGCTTTCGAATTACAGCCAACGGAATAGCGGCCTGAAAAATAAACGTTCAACCACTTACGAACAAAAGCAGTATCAAACAGAAGAAAGGGATCATATCTATGGCAAAGATTGGTATTTTCGTTGGTACAGTTTATGGCAATGCGTTGGCAGTTGCCGAAGAAGCGCAGCAAGTTCTTGAACAGCAGGGGCATAAAGCTGAAGTATTTGAAGAGGCCACTCTGGAGCAATGGCAGGAATATTTGCAGCAGGTGGTACTGGTTGTGACATCCACAACCGGGCAGGGGGATTTGCCCGATAATATTCAGCCACTTTATGCAGAACTGTGTGATCAGCTCGGTTATCAGCCTGATTTACGTTATGGTCTTATTGCGCTCGGTGACAGCAGCTATGACACTTTTTGTGGAGGCGGTCATACTTTTGATGAGCTGTTACAGGAGCAGGGAGCTAAACGGATTGGAGAAATTTTGCTGATTGATGCTATCGAAGTGGTTGAGCCGGAAGTTTTTGCTCAGGGCTGGGTTGAGGAATGGGGAACTTTATTATAGCAATTCCTGATTAGAATAATTCCCGTTTATACCGCTTATACCCTTTATTTCTTAGCTGCAATAAAAGGGATAAGCGGTGTATGGCACAAGTGACTTCTCACCGCCCTATCGGACGATGCTTCTTATTTCGTTAGCCGTTGCTCGATAGTATCGAGACTTACGCAGCTTCCATAAGCAGAAACGACCGTCCAGCCGCCTTTAATTCCAGAATGCCTTTATCACGGATATTGAGAGCCGCGTTTAAGTCGCGGTCTATATCCATAGTGCCACAAGATGGACAATCCCACTGACGAACCGACAAAGGCATATCTTCCGTTTTATGACCGCAACAATGACAAGT
>NZ_NIBU01000096.1 GCF_002632485.1 Xenorhabdus innexi
TGTGTATAGGTCATAGTGCATTTTCCTTTGGCGAGAAAGATGCCTACTATAGCAACTGACCGCCTTTCTTAGAAATTGCACTTATTAGTCGAATCCAAGGAGTCTTCAAAAAATAGGGTTATCGGAATCTGAAATAGCTGTAAACGTTCATATTAAAGAACACAATCAAAGCGTAATCAGTATGAATAAGCAAGATGCAAAAAATTATCTTGAAATAGAATCTGATCATTACAGTACTGAACAACTAAAAGACTGGGTAACAGATAAGATAGTTTTAGAACTTCAAGAAATTCGGTATCCAGAGTCAGATATTGTAATAACCATTATTGAATAGTTATTACACAAACATCAAAATTAAAAAACATACTAATATAGTAATAAATGAAATGGCGGGGATGCCCCCCCGCCATAATAACAAGCCCATATTTTATTATGGAGACTAAAAAATGCCACATAGTTATTATATCAGTGAAAAAACATCTCACCAACAGTTGATTAATATAAATAATCCACGGTTAGCGGATTTACCATTATTAAGCATTGAGCAGTATGAAAAAATCATCATAAAAAGGCCAACAATGATTGATGGTATAGCCAAGATGCTGAATTTAGCCATGGTACACCAGAAATCTAACACTGATCGAAGCAACAATAATCTTGTTTCGGGGGGAAACACGGCGCAGTAAAAAGTAACTGAAACATCTGGCTACTTCCCTACTGACTTAGGCGGGAAACAGTTTCCCCCCCTAAACCCAATCTACTCCAACATTCTTGTTTCGGGGGGAAACACGGCTCAGTAAAAAAGAACTGACGCGCCTAGCGGCTTGTCTGCTGACTTTAGCAGGCAAAAGCAAGTTTTACCCGCTAAAGTCCAGCCCGATATAACTACAAGTACTTTTTGAATGATGCTGTCATTACTGTAACTGCTACACCCAACAAAATAGCGGCAGGAAGCAATAATAAATTTGGGTATACCGCAGAAGGCCATGATAAATAAACCACACATGGCACATAAAAAGCAGGTTTAACAAAACGTTTTGCATGATGATAAACAAAACTGGACTCATAACCTGCGCCATACCTCCGCAGATCTCTTCGTCCTAATCCTTCAACCATCGCCACTAAGAGTACTAAGACAAACAATGGGATCGATAAAACTAAGATAGTTATTCTAATCAGGAAAGTTATCGTAACAAAAACTGATGCCAGAAGATAAGCTTTCAGCACTTCAAATATATCTTCACTCCACCCATTTAGCTCTCTGACAATGGCATTATTACTTGTTGCCTGCTCCTGATAAACACTGTGAAACCAAGTCATAATACCACTATCTACAAATAACCATGTATAGACTGATTCAATACCATAGCTAAGAGTTTGAGAGGGAGAAGACATAAATAAGCTGCGAGTAAATTCTGATGATAAATATCCCCCTTCAATCAGCATAACTTGCCGACTATGTTCAGCGCCTTGTTCTGACCAAAAAAAGGCTATTCCGATCCATTCAATAACTATGCTAAAAAATAACGAAGCTAATAACATGCCTATCAGATACAAAGGAAAATGCCATAATACTTTAGCAAATAGACCAGGTTCTTTTACTGGGCGAGAAGATTCTGAATTAGCTCTTATCTGTTGCTGTTGAGCCATCGCCTTCTCCTTCTTCTGATAATTGAATGTTCATTTCCTGTACATCATTTGGGATCTGACTGGCTGACCACCAAGAATCACCTGTGCGATAATTCTTACGCATATACTCTTCTATCTTTTTCAGGTTTTCCGGCATCAATACATCATCTTTACCATCAGGTAGAGGCATTCTAATTTTCCACAATTTTCCCCCTTCCAATAATGCAAACGCTTGTCCTTTTGGTAATTGGATAACATCGGATGGAGATAATAAGGGTTTAGTTACCATACTAACCCTATCTTGCGTATTGGATGTAAAATCACTTCCTTGCCCTGGGTTAGAAATATCTGTAATTCCTGATACCAGCGTCTTTGTGTACACATCTATTTCTGGTAACTGTTCAGTAAGCAATTTAGCTGTTGCTAACTCCCTCACTCGCAACATAATTAATGTATTAAAGTTTCCTGTTACCTGAGCTGATTTTGCCGCATTCCCTAGGCGAGCTTCGATATCAGACCATGTTTGCGTATATGCTGTAACCTCAATACCAGCACCACCACTTTTATTTAATAAGGGAATAAACTCATCTCCCATTAGTTCATTAAATTCATCACAATGTAAGCTGATAGGTGATTTTTTTATTTTGTCTCCCTCATGCAAACCATCGTGTACGCCAAATTTATATATCTGTCCGGCATATGAAACAAGATCAGCAAACATCGAGTTACCTACTGCCGCTGCTACTTCGGAATCAGACAAAGCATCAAGCCCTATATACACAATTCCTTGCTTCCTGATAACTTGCTGCCAATCAAACATTGGGCGGGGATCATTCATATCTTCATAATCTGGAGATAGAAGCGCGGCGGTTTTTCCAGTCGTTAATTTTTCCAATAATGGAAGAAGAGAAGCTACTATTTTATCAAAATAGGTACGGTCATAACGTATAGCACTGCGTAAACCATCCAGAATAGGATCATATATTTTCTTTCCTTCTTCAGATGTCAATGCCATCTCAATGGCCCAGATAGAAACTGCATTAGGATCGCTCTGCATATGGCGAGGAACATCATTTTCTGTTAACACACTCCGAGCATTTTCTATCTGTGCAAACAAAGCAGGTAATTTTTCTTCGATAATCTTTAATGAATAAGTTTGGTAAAGATCCCCAATATTAGTAACGTAACGCAAAATCAGCCCGTAATCAGGACGCTGCCCCAATGCAACTAATGCCCTGGCTACAATATTCACAAATCGCCACGCAAAAGCGCGAAACGCTGCATTATTGCCTTCACCTGATAACTGCCCTGCCACCCTACTGGCTACCTCTGAAACACGTCCAAAACGCCCTACAGCATTGTAGCGAGCGCTAATATCAGGCCAGCCGAGATGAAAGATATAAAGTTCCTCGCTACGCCCCGCACGATGCGCTTCAGCCCATACACGTTTTAAAAGATCTGCATCTCCTTTTGGATCAAAAACAATCGTGACATTGCCGCGCCTGATATCCTGTGTAATTAACAATTCTGCCAATCTTGTTTTACCTACACGAGTCGTTCCCAGCACCAAGGCATGACCCACACGTTCACGTAAATCCATAGAAACATTAGCTTCATCCGGTTCTATTCCATGCAAGACCGGATTTCCACCAACTGGCGGTAATGGGCGAACCGGATTAAATAAACTATCCGATTGTAATAATTGACAGAAACGAGGAAAGCGAAATTCAAAGCGTTGCTCAAAATTTCGAGCCAATTGATAATGCTTCGGTGGTTTTATGTAATGTTCAACTTCAGGGCGCTGTGTCTCCAATAGTCTCTGTGTATGTTTTTGTAACCATAAAAAACCCTTACCTAAAAATAATCTTTGGTTACTGATAGGTATTTGATTTGAGGACATAACATATAATGGTAATCGTCGTAAATTTCGCCTATAGCGTAAAACCCGCCACCCTTGACGGGCACGGATAACAGCAAAGCAAGCAAATGCGCCTGCTGTTACATAACTAACAGATGGAGCCAGTGCAACTGCCCATGGTGCTACAGCACAAACATAAGCTGCCCCCGTTGCTGCAACGGCTGAATTAAACTCCACTGCCGGACGTAATAGAGCTTCAATAACATAGCGATCACTCATTTCTTTTCTCCTAATATTACTTTCTCATAATTAATTTTATTTTTAGGCTGAAAAGTGAAATTACCCGACAATAAATCTAATAATCTCTTTCCACTGATAATATAAATCGGGTATTTAGCACTGTGATAAATACTTTTTTCTCCAGTACGCCCTGTATGAATAAATAACCCATCACAGTTCATGTATTGTAAAACTTTCCCAAATTCATCAATGTGATTAGGATTAATTGCCTGACTATATCTTTTAGCTTGAATTAAATAACATTTACCCCCTATCCAAACTTTGCCATCTATTCCCCCATCTCCGCTATAACTTTTATTTCGCTTGACTTTAAAACCTTGTTTCTTAAATGCCAATAACAATAGCTCTTCAAATACATAAGGATTAATTTGTCGTAAATAATTTAGTCTACTCCCATCATTTTTAAGGGTTGGTAATTTCTTCAGAACTCTATTTGCCGTTTTATAATAATTACGGTGTCTGGTCGATTTTTTAGAAAAAAATTGTTCAGTCGCATGACTAATAATTAAAACAATACAAAGAAATAATACCCCCAACCCTAAAAATAGAAATGGGTTTTCAGCCACTGTTGCGCGTAAAGGAGTAGGGATAATCGTTACATATATATGAGTAGGAATCATTATGGAACCTGTTGTGTTAACCCCGTATCAGTGATCAATACAGGGTAATGTGTTAATTGCAAACGAAGAGCTAAGTCACTGCCAGATATAGGTGAAATAATACCGCCTTCATAAAACTGCCTTAATTCATAAAAAGAAGCAGCATTATCAACATTGATTACCATTCCTACTGCATTTAGTGTTTTTAACCTGCCAGCATTTTGATGCAGCCAAGTTCGGGATAATTCATCGTCACCAATCAAAAATAAGGCTCCTATGCCGGGCAAATTTAAAAGTCGGTCTTGCACAGGACCAGGAACCATTTCAGGTGTTTTTACTGGCAAAAACATCTCTAATGTTGGCTGTTCTGGAACCATCTTATCAATTGGTGACTCGCTCCATTCATTTGACTCATTATTTATCGCATCAAAATAATAAGCTGTACTTTCTCCCCCTAAATCAGCAACTACTTCTAACTCTGCAAAGGTTGTGCAACTTATTGCATATAGCGATAAGGCAGAAATTAATTTAAGTTTCATGGTGTTTTTACCTTTGGTTCGATCCACATTACTTTGTTCATTACTCCGGTAGTGTCTGTAACCGAAGCTAACGAAGACAATTTTTTCTTTACCACAGATTTATATCTATCAGCCGGAGCACCGCCGTTAGGGTGGTGATAACAGCCAGCCGCTACTACCCAGCTCCCTGGATTAAGTTCATAACAAGAACGCAATATACGAGCGGCTACATGGAGGTTGGTATAAGGATCAAATGCTTCCCATGTAGAAGAAAAATGGTGTCCATTCCAACCCAAATTAACTTGTGCAATTCCAACATCGATTCGTTTCATGGGGTGTGTCTTAGAGAAGACTTGTAATGCTTGCCATGCTGCCAGACGAGTTTCATAACGATATCCCTTACCTGCTACATTAATCGTCCATGGCCACGGCCTCATTCCTTGAGGTAATCGATAAGAAGACTCGGCTAAAGCCAGTGAATACAACATCTCAGGCGGCACTCTTTCAGCCTGAGCTACTTGATGGTAGCCCAGAGGTACTTCTTGCTGATTAGCCACGCAGCACGAGGACATAAATAACACACCATAGAGCCATAGGTGCTTCATCATATTCCCTCATTAAAATGCTGCTATTTGCCAACCATTATTAGAATTTTGCTGTAATACAATAGGCATTCGCATTTGACCGTATTTCAACCAACGCCCTTCATCGTGATTTAGTGTGATCTCTTTTGTTTTCACTCGCTCAATAGGAATTTTTTTCGCGTTCGCCCATTCCCTTATTCGTCCATCATCACCTTTGCTATCAACAATATAGATATCAACAGGACGTTTCTCTGCCAAAATTGCAGCTAATCGAGCATCACATTGAGTACAATCATCAATACGAACAAATAGCGCTAACCTACCTTGTGTATCATGTGCAATACCAGCAGGGTTTCCTAAATTAACAGGCAAGGTATTTGGATATAAACGCTTCCAAGCAGCATCAACCTCGCGCTGAAAACGCAGTTCCTTTTCAACACGTAGATATTCTTGCTGAACCCATAATTCAGCCAAGCGTTTACGTTCAGAATCACTTTGGGTTTCAAGACCCAAAACAGTGATTGGATCTAAGCCAGGCGATTGAATTCCTCTAGGCCCTTTTATTATCTCCTGATAGCGAGAGTACTCTTCTGTACTAAGTCCCCATTCTTTTCCAAGATTCTCTGATTTTAATAGATGCGATATATCTTTTTGTAGGAACTCAGTTATATCTTTTTGTACGAACTCAGATATAGAAGTATCTTTCTCTGCTACTGCACAAGGAACAGCCCCCAATAAAAATACTGTTAACGCAATATTTTTTATTTTCATGTAATTACCTTATTTAACATTTAATGTTAATGAGCGCCCTTTAGAAATAAACTTCGCACTGTCACTAGACATATGGGCCAGAGTCCAGCCTTGAACCTCTTCACCAATATCAATTAACTGAATCTGTGAAAGGGATATAATATTGTTCGGAACAACAACAGCGAATGCCTTTCCTCCCCTGTATTCAATGCCTGAAAAAACAAATGGCGCTTTTGATTGGGATAATTGGCGCGGTTTATCAGTAGTTTTTTTATAAACTGGTTGTACAGATTTTTTTGTTTCTGCAATACCACTCAATTGTGATTTCAAAGTCTCTAATTGTTTTTCATATTGTTTTTGGCTGTTCTCCAACAAAGACAACAAACTTTCAAGAGCTTGAAAACGAACTTCCCCATTTTGAGATTGATTACTAATTTCTCCTATTTTTTTATCTAAATATGAAAGTGTCTCATCTTGTTTATTAACACGCTGTTCTAAGGCAGAAAATTTGCTTTCCCACTGTGCTTTAAATTGAGTGAATTCACTTTCATTAATAAATTTTGGTTGATTCACTTCTAAATGCTGAAGACGAGTATCAACAGCAGACATTTTTTCATTCACGCTTGAATCTTTCTTTATAAAAAATAAAAAAACTACCAAAGTAACTACTAAAGCTGGTGCAACTGTAAAAAGGAGTAGTTCCTTTAGAGTAGGCATCCTTAGAGAGTGCATTTATCTAATCCTCCCTTATCCTCTTTTTTCAACAGTAGGTTTCATATCAACTAAAGGAGTAGAAACAGATTTCGATTTAGGTTTCACAGTTAATTCTTTCGTCTGAGATTTATTATCCACGCCAGATGAAGCTATATCAGTTGTTTTATACCATTGATATTCAGGACGTAAGCTATGACATACAACGCGCTGAATATCATCTACTTCTAGTTTCCAAGCAGACCCAGCTAACAATTGCAACGCTACATTTAATCGTACTGGCCCTAGTTGATAATGAGGGGCTGGTAAAGGTTGCTGATAAAGAGTCTCTGACTGCCCGCTTACACTACACAAACGATATCCTGATTGACGCAATACATAACGCATAGCCTCACCAACAGTAGGCTTTAATGAACTAGGCATTTTAAATTGAACCATTTGTTTCAACGGGTAGCGTTGTGCTATTTCTGGAGAAGTATCGACCAGCAAATAACGATCATAGCGAACTACTTCTGGAGGCGACTGGTAAATATCAGGCAATGCAGCAGATATATTATCTAGAGGAGTAGCAAAAGATGGCACAGTTGTAGCTTTATGCTTTACACATGCTGTCAGTGAAAGCGGAATTAATAACACAAGAGATAGTTTTTTCATGATCCTTTATCCTGTTCCTATATAACTGTTATTTGCATAACTTTGCTTGGGAACAAGAGAGGATTCAACAAACAACTCTATCTTGAAAAATAAAAAAAAATCCCTATGGACAATGGACTGGATTATCAGGTCAATAAGCCTACAACCTTACTATTGAGCATAATTCGCACAAAAATAAAACACACAAAAACATACAACTTTCTTTTATTAAAAAATAGCTAATATAGTTAAAGAAACCCTGAAATTTTAATTTTTAGATAAAAAAAACATTACTGAGAGATAAATCTATGGCTTGTTTTGTTACACATGAAATAAGCCATAGATTAATTATATTAGATCCTAACTATTTTTAATAATCAGACTTAATATGTCACTTCAACTTTTTGCCCTGTTGAACGGCTTTTGAAACGAATACGATCCCGCCCAACACTGCCACTATAACCTTTTATAGTGTATGAACCTGGTCCTGTTGTATATTCAGTTCTATAGCCTCTATTTGTTGCATATTGAATCTCAACATCAAACAAAGAAGGAGTTAGGGAAGTACTCTTGAATGAAACTGTGTATGAAAACCCCACATTGTTTTCTAACTCAACCCATTCTCCCCATGAAAATAGAGGAGCCAAAGCTATTATACTCATAATAACCTCTCATTGATGAATTATACGCACGATAAAAAGACAGACGGCTCTTTATAAAATAAACATTCATTGTCTATAGAAAATACAATATCAATATAACATAAAAGAAAAAAGAGAAGACAAAACCTTAATTGTAAGGAAAGGAAAACAAAGAAATAAAAGATAATATCAAGTTTGATTACATAAAATATAAAAAAATCCCCCAATTAGTGGGGGAAATTATTGTTTTATCTTTACGCTTATGTCATGTTGGGTAGGGCACGTGCGCCCGAAACGGGTTAGCCGTTGCCCTCCCACCGAACCGTACGTGCACATTTCTATGCATACGGCTCTCCATTGGATCAAAC
>NZ_NIBU01000097.1 GCF_002632485.1 Xenorhabdus innexi
TGTGTATAGGTCATAGTGCATTTTCCTTTGGCGAGAAAGATGCCTACTATAGCAACTGACCGCCTTTCTTAGAAATTGCACTTATTAGTCGAATCCAAGAAACCTGATTAATATATCGTCCCCTTCCATCCCCATGACCTAAATCCATTGATACCTGTGCTAATACTTCTTTTTTATTGTATCCAGCGTTCTTATAATGTTCACTTAATTCTTTAGCAACATAATAACGCATACTATGGGGGGCTTTTTTTCCGACTAATCCGGCTGAACGAACTATATTTCTATAACGATCAATTGCCTGATGAATATTTGACTTATCAATTAATTTACCTTCTCGTTCTTTCATTATATTTTCAGCATAAATAATAGCGTCTTTAAGTTGTTCACGATTCAAAATAGTTGTATCTCTAGGCCGACCTCCTTTTGTACCAAAAACAACCCTGACTGAATGATGTCCATTATTTAAAGATTGCTTCCACGTATTTATCGATTTACAAGACTGAACAGCTTCTTTTGTTCTGAGTCCTAAAACATATGCTAATTGTAAAGTTGCCGCGACACCTTTGTCAATTTGCTCTATTTCTTTAAATGCCTGTTTAAATTCATCTGGAGTTAAGGCTTCTTTTGTTCCCATACGACTTGCTCCAGCTATCCCAAGAGAACGATTATTCAATCTATCATTATTTGGATCTGCTAATTTATGTTTTCCTGCTTGCGATAAGATCCCCCGCAATGCAGACATTTCATTTTGCAAAGTTCGGCTACTAATATTTTCAGATTTTCTTTTTTCAATATACCCCTCGATATATTTAATTTTCAAACTATCTAATTGACGTAATTTAATTCCCGAAACGCTCAAATAATTAAGGAACTGCTTGGCTATTCGAGTACGATCAGCAACAGTAGCAAAGCTACCTCCTGCTTTACGGGCGCAAGTAATAAAATCTTTCTTAAATGTTTCTACCTTTGATCGAGACGTTTTTTTATTCATAAAAACCTCAATAGCATTAGGATTATGAATAAAGTTTATTATTCATAATGCTAATGATTTTATCCAAATTGTTAGTTTTTCGTCATTACAGACGTTCCCTGCGTATCGGTTATGTGTGTCATCCTGACAGTCAGATATTGTGTAGCAGGGCGCTATCATGTTGAGTTGTTACAGGAGCGCGCTCTGTGCTCTGCACTGCGCTTGAATGCTCCCCGTTCAGAACCTGTTATCAGGGTGAACGCCTCAATATCTTGACTATTTATCTCCTATTTATCATTAATTTAGATTCATTTATTGAAACTATAAGTTGAATTTTCCCAAGCGACCGTTCGTGAAAACGGGCGCATCGGGCGCTTTGTGAATTATCTAAAACGATCTCTTACAACGTTTTGAAACATTCCAAATGTTGTCTTCATTTGGTAAAACCGTTTGAAAAGACGTCTTAACGTTAGTTTTAATGCGGTCTGGAAGTTTTACGCCTAGCGGCGTCACTTGGTAATCGCTACGCTTTTACACAAGTGACGCCGCTCATCTTTCTGCTCCCAATACCGCCATTCGAAGATGCCGAAAATGCCAAATGTACCAATTGGCATACCGTCATATCGATGTTGGTAAAGGTTGCAAAAGCTCTCGACGTATCTACAAGACACATTACATCGGCAAAGATGTTTGACATGCTTTCACATCAAACAACCCGTTTTGAGGCGGTTCATCCATCTTGATGAACTTCAGTTGATTAGTTTCTTAATCGCTTTAGCGATCTCCGTTTTCAAAGAATAAACGGATTTACCCAGAGTATCTTACTGTCTGCCGTTTCAGGTATGGCAGATAATGCAGTCACCCGAAGGCGTTCCCTCTCAGACTACAAGAACATTGATATTTGCAATCGCCCGAAAGCGTTCCTCTCAGATTGCCAGAACATTGATTGGCTACCATAAGGTAACGTTACAACGATAAAAATCTTACACTGGCAATCTATGTTCGTCAATGATTCAAAACCGACCTACAAAAAACGCCCTATAAGGGCGTTTAATATTAAGTTTAAAATTTATTTTTAATGGAAATATTGGAGTATTTTATTCCACCATTCTCTATTATATACAGCTATAGCATACTCATGCTGGCAAGGCCCACCAGATATATAAAACTCCTCATCTGGTTTATGTTTATATTTTGGTAAAATATGTTCACCTCCATTAAGATCAAGCTCACTAGAAATACAGAAAGGAGAACTTTGGCCTATATAATTATTATTGTTATCATAAAGGATGATATACTCAGGCGGATAGTGAAATACCCATGAATATATTCCAATGATATTTACAGGCAAAACATAACAATACTTAACAACAAAATTATCGTTACTCAGTTCAGAGTTTTTAAATTGCACCGTAAATGTTACATGTAATAAAAAACCACCATAAAAAAACAATAGCAATCACAACATATTTAATAGATTTAATGATTCTCACACAGCACCTTAAATTTCTCAGGTGGTTCTATCCAATATACATAGGAGAAAACAATAAAATCACCACCCTCTGTACTTTTTTTACCCATTTGTTACTGTGTCAATACGCCTCATAGACAAAGGATAAAATTTAACCTAGCATATTGATATAGAAAAATGTCAGAAGAGGGATAAAATGAAGAAAAAAACAGCATCCCGTGGAGAGCGATGGGGAATAAATGTAGCACACTTCTGTAAGTGGCTTTTTAAAAAACTAAAAGCGTGGGATACAGTTTCTGTTAAGAAAGCAAAATCTTTGAATATTCCTGCATGGCTTGGTCATATTCCAGCAATCTTGTTATTCTCATTGGTTATAATCATTATAAGTTTTAGCATAATTATTACTATACTATTAATAACTATTTCTTTGGCTATAATTAACATACTTTCTAATACAGATAACTTAGCTCCCTGGAAACATGGTCATTACGATATAGACGGTTATCATTATCCTGATGGAAGTATTGACCAGAATGATCGATAGTCATTCTAATTATATCGGGTGAAATGTTACGTTTATTATTATAATTTATTGTAATAATAAATGTCCAAAAGAGTTATATCATGATTATGATATAACTCCTGAATTCAATTTAAATTATGCAGATTTAAATTACATTGGTACAGGTGAGAGTAATAAATATGACCCATCATCTTGGCGAAAATAGAACATTCCATTAGATGTCCTGCATAAATTTGAATCTTTTTCTGGATTAACTGAAATGCACTCTCCTACAGGTTCTAATAGAATAGTATCATAATCAAGAGAACCGCCGGATACGCACTCAATGTCTTTTATTTTTAATTCTTTCATTAGTTATTCCTCGCAATGTTATGTTTAAGTGTCATATTTTATTATCGAATAAATTAACCCATAAAAATTCATAACGAAATTACTCTATCTACTGACGCAATGGTTGTTTCCCTATGCGCAATAATAACACGAGTGATATTTAATGCTTTTATCGCTTGATTTACATAATGTTCACTTTCTGTATCTAATGCACTGGTCGCTTCATCCATAAATAATATGCTAGGTTTTCGATAAAGAGATCGAGCAATGAAAAGACGCTGTTTTTGTCCACCTGATAACCCTTCACCTAACTCACCTATTAATGTTTCATAATTCATAGGTAGTGCCATAATAGTTTCGTGAATATAGCTAGCCTTCGTGCATTCAAACATCCATTCCTCATCAATGTTATCGGCAAAACCACAAATATTTTCACGTATTGAACCAGAAAATAATTTGTCATCTTGCATCACGCATCCAACCATCTTACGATAATTGTTAATTCCTAGTTGCTGAATATCTATTTTGTCAATGAATACTTTCCCTGAATCCGGCTCAAATAGTCCACATAATACTTTCATTAGTGTGGTTTTTCCTGCTCCTGAAGGACCAACAATCGCTACGCTTTCTCCTGGTAAAATAGCAATATTGATATTGTTAAAAATCGGTTTAGATTGACTGTCATAGCTAAAACTAAGTTCTTTCGCTTCTAATGAAATCGGAAACATTGAGGCTTGATAATGGTTATTTGGTTTCTGACGTTCCTGCTCATTGAGGGCGATATCTGCAACACGCTCATTATGCAAACTCATCATTCGTAATTGGAACAAAAAATTAGTCAGTGAAATAACTCTGGAGGTGAACTGGCTTCGAAATGCACCAAATGCTACAAACATTCCAATAGTCATTTGATTATCGATAACTAGACCTATTCCTAACCATAAAATTATTATTTGCTCTAGAGCCGTAACAAATGTATCAATACCACCAAAAATCAAATCCATTTTGGTAACTTTTATATTCGAATTAATAGCATCAACCTTCAGATTAACCCAATCAGTACTACGGCGATTGTTCATGGCCTGTATCTTAACAGTTGCTATACCATATAGTGTTTCCATGAAATAAGAACTGGCACGGGCATCTCTAACCAATAATTCTTCAGATATCTGTCGATAATAATTGTAAGTAAATAAACGAACCAAAATATAAACGGCAGTGAATCCCAATACAACCCATGTTAAATAGCCGCCATACAGCAACAGCATGATAAATAAACCTATTACCATGATAATATCCATAATGGCTCCGACAACACTCGTTGTAAACGTTTCACGTAGTGTATTCAGAGATGCGAAACGAGCATGGATATCTCCGAGCTTTCGTCTTTCAAAATAACCCAACGGCAATTTCAATAGGTGCTTAAAGAGTCCTGATTGCCACTGTACATTAATAAGAGTAGACATAACCAATGATGTCCACGCGCGGATCATACTTACGGCTGTGTTAAGCAGTATAAGCAACGTAAGTCCGACACATATTAGCGTTAATAAACCTTGGTCACTGGCAGGAATGACATGATCCATTGCTAACTGTGTTCCAATAGGCAACACAAGATTAATGGTTTCAACCACAATTGACAGGAAGAAAATTTTCGTTAACGTTCCTTTGATACCATGAATACTAGAAAATAACGTTTTTAATTTAATACGATTTTGGGTTTTTTCCGCAGTAAAGGCACTTCCAGGCCAGACCTCAAGCGCAACACCAGTAAACGATTGAGATACTTCTGCCAAACTGACGGTTCTGCGCCCTTGAGCCGGATCATGAATCACAAAAGATTTTTTTTTCACACTAACCAGCACAACAAAATGATTAAAATTCCAATGAAGAATACAAGGCATTCTTAGGGAATTCATATCATCTAAATCTAACGACAGAGCACGACTTTCTAAATTCAGTTGATCAGCAATATCTTTTATCCCAGCTAGTGAGGTTCCACGCGCTGAGAGGTTAAACCGTTGTCTCAGCGTTATCAGGTCAATATTTTTACCATAATACCCTGCAATCATCGCTAGACACGCCATTCCACACTCTGATGTTTCTGTTTGATGGATAACAGGCAAACGATGATATAGCCCGATATCTAATTTACCCAATAGAGATTTCAATGTAATCCTACTCATTGACTGGTCCTTGTATACTGTTTCTCATGTCATAGAATGGTGATAACATCCATTGATAAACTTTCCTTTTTTCGAGAAATAAAGTTGTTTGTGCTTTCATGCCATTTTCCAGCGGCATCGATTTCCCTTTATAATCGACGCTTTGATACTCCGGTTTAACGATGACTTTGTAATAAGGTATCGAAATACCTTGGGTATTTTGAGGGGCGCCCTGATAAGTCTGCATTTCCTGATAAGAAGCTGGGGTTTTTGAGATTAATTCAACAGATGCTGAAAATTGCCCGAACTTCTCAGCCGGAAAAGCTTCATAGCGCACATTCACTTTATCACCCGTTGATATATAGGGAATTGCTTCATTAGGAACCCAAATAACCAGATAGTAATTATTTATTTTTTCAGGAATAATCTGTAATAAACTATCTCCGACATTTACCATTTGCCCCAGAGTAAGACTTAAAGAATCTATCTTCCCATCGGATAAAGCACGAACAATGATTTCTCCTCCTGCATCTGTATTCACTTGTTCTTTTTGTAATTCATATTTCTGAAGTTCCAACTGATAGATGCGGTTATCAAATTCTGCCGCCTGTGTCTGAATTTGACTTTCTAAACTTGTTATTTGTAATAGGTTTTGCGTGTTCTGACCACTGAGACTCAATAAATTATTTTGCTGCTGATAATAATTAGCGGTCTGATTAGTCAATTGATCTTTATTAATCAATCCTCTAGCTTGATAACTTTTATAATTCTCCATGTTATTTTTTGCTATTTTTATACCTTCCTCTGCTCGTTTAATTATCTTAGAAGATTGATTAAACGCCTCAGTGTATTGTTTTTTTTGTTTTTCTAGTGTTTCCAGTGTGTTTTTTTTATTCTCTTTCAGAGTTTCAATCATTTTATCAATTTTCATCAACTGATTTATAATGTCTTTCTTTTGATTATCACTGACCACACCACTTAAAGTGCTTCTGCTCACATCAATCTGATAAATTTCTTGGCCTTTTTTTACCATTTGCCCTTCACTAACAAACTGCTTTACTACAAATCCCTGCACACTTGAATAAACATTCACGGCACGAGGATAAGTGGTAATTTCTCCGCTAACACTTACTCTTCTTGTGTATGAGCCAAATGAAATAAATAGAAGAAAGGTAATAAGGAAAAAAAGACTAAATACACTAATTAACCAAGGGGGTATTCCTGGTAAAAGAATGGCTTTTCCACGCCATTTTTTTTTTCGATTCTCAATCGCCTTCTGACGAAACAATGCAGCCTCCAAATTTCAATAATTAATTTCAAAATCTTTGGTAAAAAATTAATTATATAATTAAAATAAAGAAATTATTAATTTAAACCATGGGTTATTTTAATATAAAAAAATATAAAAAGAGACCATTAAAGAACAGAATTAAATTATTTCCTATATAGGCTTCATTTGTGATTGGATAATTATCGTTAAATTAATTACCCCAAATACGCATGAAGCCTACTTTCAATAGGGTACCGTTAAGAGTTAATACAAATAACTCTTAAACAAGTGACACTACCTACCGTGATTACCAGGAATGAAACCATTAGCGGTTGTAAAACCGGCCAATGTTGCACCTATTAACACCCCTGGAATTCCTCCAGGGATTCCAAGTAAAGCGCCAGTGATAATTGCTGCACCAATGGTGTTAGCTTGTGTAGGAGGAGCACCCCAAGCACCAGAAACATTCTTTAATAACTTATCATCAAGCTCTTTCATATATAATCCTCATTTGTTTTTAGAGTAAAATAAATATTATTTGTCGTTAATAGTTAATACAAATAACTCTTAAACAAGTGACACTACCTGCCGTGATTACCAGGAATGAAGCCAATAGCGGTTGTCACACCAGCCAATGTTGCACCTATTAACACCCCCGGAATACCTCCTGGAATTCCTGCTAGCGTACCAGCGATAATTGCCGCACCAATAGCATTAGCTTGTGTAGGAGGAGCCCAAGCACCAGAAACATTCTTTAATAACTTATCATCAAGCTCTTTCATATATAAACCTCATTTGTTTTTTAGAGTAAAAATAAATATTATTTGTCTTTAATAGTTAATGAAAATAACTCTTAAACAAGTAACACTACCTGCCGTGATTACCAGGAATGAAGCCAATAGCGGTTGTCACACCAGCCAATGTTGCACCTATTAACACCCCCGGAATACCTCCTGGAATTCCTGCTAGCGTACCAGCGATAATTGCCGCACCAATAGCATTAGCTTGTGTAGGAGGAGCCCAAGCACCAGAAACATTCTTTAATAACTTATCATCAAGCTCTTTCATATATAAACCTCATTTGTTTTTTAGAGTAAAAATAAATATTATTTGTCTTTAATAGTTAATGAAAATAACTCTTAAACAAGTAACACTACCTGCCGTGATTACCAGGAATGAAGCCAATAGCGGTTGTCACACCAGCCAATGTTGCACCTATTAACACCCCCGGAATACCTCCTGGAATTCCTGCTAGCGTACCAGCGATAATTGCCGCACCAATAGCATTAGCTTGTGTAGGAGGAGCCCAAGCACCAGAAACATTCTTTAATAACTTATCATCAAGCTCTTTCATATATAAGCCTCATTTGTTTTTAGAGTAAAAATAAATATTATTTTTCGGGAAATAAATAACCTATTGATTTTTCAAAGATATATTTAAACCCAAAAAACAATACACACACCACAAGCACATCATAATAATTTCGAATTTCGTCATTTTGAAAAAAATATAATGATGATTTATTTACGAAAAATATTGAAAGACACAAGCTTACAACATTTGAAACAGCCATCTTCTTAAACTTATTCATATCTAACCTTTCTCTTTATTGATTGTCAACTATAAGGCTCTTCCTACAATAGTAATACATAATAATAAAATCGGGCCGATAGTTTATGCAATAAATAAGAAACATCTCTTGGATTCGACTAATAAGTGCAATTTCTAAGAAAGGCGGTCAGTTGCTATAGTAGGCATCTTTCTCGCCAAAGGAAAATGCACTATGACCTATACACA
>NZ_NIBU01000098.1 GCF_002632485.1 Xenorhabdus innexi
GGCCTGGCTGGCACAGGCGTATCAGTGGCTGTTTGTGGACAGTGGGTTTATGCGCTGGGTTCAGGGGCAGTCACACTATCCGTTTCAGCGCAATAATGATTTTCTGCGTGAATTCAATGTGGTATTACAGGGGCTATTGGTACATTTGCGGGAATATTGGCTGGCGACCGTGTTTATCACGATGGTGACACTGATCCGGCTGACCATTCTGCTGTTATCCGTCCCTCTGTTTGTGATGGTGGTCGTGGTTGCGCTGGTTGACGGGCTGGGACGGCGGGACTTACGGCGCTATGGTGCGGGGTATGAATCCAGTTTTGTTTATCACCATGCCAAACGGGGAATAAAACCGGCCTGCACGGTGCCCTGTATCCTGTATTTATCGTGGCCGGATGTGGTGCACCCTACGGTGATATTGTTGCCAGCAGCGTTATTGTCAGGGATGGCAGTGGTGATTACCACGTCGATGTTTAAAAAGTATTTGTAAGGGGCATGACGCTACACGATGAAATGCAGAGCAAAAATTCGTTTTTACATTTCATCGGCAGCAGGAAAATTATGTATTTAATGTATCAGGTATGTAGTTACTGGGGTTATTTACTATCCGAAAATGTGTTCTTCGTCATTCATTTTTATTTTATTGTTTTGTAACTTTTTTTTGTCTTCTGCTGTTTTTAGGGCATGAATAATTTGTTCTGCAACGGCCTGAATCACTTTAACGCATACTGAGTTACCGAATTGCTTATAAATTTGTCCCTGAGAAACTGCATCTACAATAAAATTTTCCGGGAATCCTTGTAGTCTTGCACATTCCCGTGGTGTCAGTTTTCTCGGATTTTTTCCAATAGTACTCTGATCTATCAGAATTTCTGATCCATCTTTGTAATAACGGGCACTGATTGTATTTGTGTACTTACTCTCATCATCAAACAAAGAATAACCGAAACCATTCCCTTTGGTTTTGTGTTCTGCTTTACGTTTTTTATGCCCTGCCCAAAGTTTGTCAGAAATAGTATAAGCATCTCTGCCGTTTTTCTGTGTTTCACGAAGAAGCTCTTCAGATGACTGAAGAATGTCCCCGACTCTGGTAGGTGAGCATGGAGGTAAAGGCCATCTGAATACTTTGTTAAAATCAACATCATCAAAGTAATCTTTATTGAACCCGACAATAAAGATACGCTCTCTGTTTTGCGGAACACCGAAATCAGCGGCACGGAGTACTTTGAAATCTACCCAGTAATTCAGCTTTTCTGATAAAGCATGCCGGGCTTCATCACTCATAGGTATATTCTGAGGAATTTCCTGATCGTGTGTTCCTTTCAGAATATCAATAATGTTTTTCAGGGTACGTCCCTTGTCATGTCCCTGGAGTTGTTTAACATTTTCCAGTAAAAAGACTTTTGGTCTTTTTTCTGCCAGAATTCTCTGGATTTCGAAAAACATAGTTCCCCGGGTATCGCTGAAGCCCTGTTTCAACCCGGCCTGAGAGAAAGCCTGACAAGGAAATCCTCCCAAAAGGATATCGTGATCTTTAATGTCAGCAGCTTTTATCTGAGTGATGTCCCCGCTCGGCATTTCACCATAATTTGCAAGATAAGTTTTCTGTGCAAATTTGTCCCATTCAGAAGTAAATACACAGTGCCCGCCAAGATTCTGGAAAGGCAGACGTATCCCACCGATGCCGGCAAAAAGGTCGATAAATGTGAACCGGCAGTTTTCAATGGATTTCTGCCTGAATGGTGCAGTATTACAATGATCTCTCATAGTATTTTCCAGTTCCAGGATTGCTTTCCATTTGGCTGGTGTCGGTGAATGTTCCCCGGTTTCCCACCCTCTGACTGTTCTTTCACCGATTGATGACATACCTAGCAAATTGGCAAACTCTGTACGACCGAGTCCGAGGGTTTCTCTTATTTTTCTGATATATTCTGATTTGTAGTCTGATGATAATAGCATACTTTACTTACTTATCCGGTTTTAATCCCTGCATGCTATCACTGTATATATAAACACGCAATGGAATCTTATGTATAATCAACCTATCAATTCGTTTGTCGATGAGTGTCAGCAACTGAGTAGTAAAATGACTGTTTGTTACAGTACTGTTTCACCGGGATTTAGCTTTTCGAATACCGGCAGAAGAGGGGAGGCAAAATATTTCTATATATCTTTGAACCAGATTATTATTGTGATTGAAAATATACAAAATAATCTCCCTGAATTTGAAAATAACAACCTTTATCGTGAAAAAAAATGGAGAGATCTGTTCCACAGGTATATTAGTGATGAAGTTGTTAATGCACTTTCAACAGTTCAGACACTTCCGTTGTTTAATCTGATTAATAAAATTATTTATACAGCGAATCAGTTACAACAACCATTTAAAGATAATTTGATGTATCTGAATCATAAGTATCTGGAAAAAACATTAAGCTATCTTCGCTCGCAAGTAGCTGATGAAGAGGCTTATATAGAATCTTTATCAACTACAGGAGTCAGTGATGTGAGTAAACCGAATGATAATACCGGGATACATGACAGTAATATTATAGGAATTAATAAAATTTATTATGGTGCTCCAGGGACAGGTAAGAGCCATAAAGTTAATACTGAGGTGGGTAACTGTACCTGCTTCAGAACAGTATTTCATCCGGATACTCAATATGCTGATTTTGTCGGAGCATTAAAACCTAAAACAACAACTGATCAATCCGGAACTGTAAGAATTATTTATGAGTTTCGTCCGGGGCCGTTCACTAAGGCTTTTATTGAAGCCCGCAAAGATCTGAGTAAAGCTGTATACTTGGTCATTGAAGAACTAAATCGAGCTCCTGCTGCCGCTGTATTCGGAGAGCTTTTCCAGCTGTTGGACAGAAAAGCTGATGGCAGCAGTAAGTATGAAATTGACATTGCTGATCCTGATATGCTGGATTATATAAATGCAAATTTGCCGTTTAGAATCAGTTCGCTGGCGTTACCTTCTAATTTATCAGTTGTAGCGACGATGAACAGTAGTGATCAGGCTGTGATGCCTATGGATACAGCGTTCAAGCGTAGATGGCATTTCGAATATATTCCGATTGATTATGCTCAGGCTACACCAGGTTCACTTCCTGTTCCTGTCTCATCTGTTAAAGAAGGAAGCAATATTATTCATGTACCATGGAATTCATTTGCTGAGCTCATAAACAACAAATTAAAAGAACTTCAGATACCGGAAGATCGGTTGCTGGGGCACAGATTTTTATCTGATGAAGAACTGTCAGAGAATGAGGTGGCTAAAAATACTCTTTGCGGAAAATTGTTCGTTTATCTATGGGATGACGTTTTAAGACATGGGCAACGTGAAGCCATATTTAATACAGAATGTAACACTTTCGGTGAATTAGCCGCTTTATTCCACAACGACGGAGCTGTTTTTACTGAGGAACTCGAAGCCGCATTTTCAGGTGTGGCAGAGAAAAATAATGTAAACCGGGAAGAAACAGTATCAGATGAAGAATAGTCCTGACTTTCATTTCAGTTTCTTTAATGACCGGCATGCTGTCAATGAGTTGCCGGACAGTTTGTTTGATTCTCTGAAATTTAACGGACTGATACCACCGGGAAGTATGAATATACATTTTTGCGGATTGGTTTCTCATGAAGGAAAAACGGCTATTTTTCTCCCCAGAAACAGTAAAGTAAAAGATGATGCAGATAAAGAGGAAATAGCTTGGAGCCTGCTCCGTTCAATACACCGTTATAAGAAGACAGCAGACTCTGCCACGGAAACAGCAGATGAGGGAGATGATATCATAGGGAGTGATAGCCTTAGCCTTATTATATCGCTGATTAATGATTATGCGGTTAATGGTCTGTACTCCCGCAGAGTACGGTTTACAGTTCGTAATAATGGCAAAGCTGACTGGAAAAAAACCATCAGCCGGATGCCTTCGTTTGTGGTCGGGAATGATATATTTTATCCGGAGATATACGGTACAAAAAGCAGAACTATTCATAATTGTGATATATCACAGATACATGCGCAGGTTATCCGTGAATTGTGCCTGAGTGTGGGCTGGATAGATTTTCTTGATCCTGGTGCTGCGGTTCAGGCACTGGCACATATACCACCACCTCTTACTTCAAAAGAAATTCAAATAGCTCTGTTGATGAAGGAACTTCATGTTACCTATTCAGACCGTGATATATTTCTTCTTAAACACCTTATTCAATATCTGAGAAAGGGAAGCGGAAATATTAATAATAATATGGTAATAGGTATCAGAGAATGTCACGGATTATGGGAAAGGATGCTGGATACCTGTTTGTTATATACAGAGAAAGTAAATCATCGGCTTACGGCTCCTGTATATAAAATATCAGGTGATTATATACTGGCTTCACTCAAAGGGCACAGAACGGATACTGTACTCAGGCACCCCGATGAAAACAAATACGTTATAGTTGATGCAAAATACTACGGAGCCGGAAGTGTGGCAACCGCTCCTAAACTGGCGGATATCATCAAACAGTTTTACTATGCAAAAGCAATGAAGATCATTGAAAACAGTGCAGAAAATATTATAAACGTATTTGTATTTCCCGGAAGTAAAGGAAATATAGAATCGGTACATATGGCACCCAGAGGGCTGAAAAGAAAGTACAGAAAAGAAGACTGCCTCGATAATGATTATCCACCTATTCTCTGCCTGTATCAGGATCCGGTTGAGCTATTGAGTCAGTATTCCCGTGGCAAATCATTAGATAAACTAAGTGAAAAGATTATAAATCTATCATTTACGGATAGTCAGTCCTCCTGAGTCGATATCTGACTCAGACTGACCACTGAATAGCCATGTTTTAAAAAGGGTAAGCAGGATAGTATCGTTCAATTTACCCTTTCCTGTCAGAGCACATTCCCAGATAGTGAGTACTCTTATACCAAGGGTTCTGAGTTCTTCAATTTTTATTCTGTCCCGTATCCGGTTTGAGTTCAGTTTTTTTTGCCAGAAGTCCTGTCTTGAATCCGGAAGCCGGAATTTTTCACATTCATGCATATGCCAGAAACAGCCATTAATAAATATTACAGTGTTCCATTTAGCCATCCATATATCGGGTTTTCCTGGTAATTTTCCACAGGATACTCTGAATCTGAAGCCATTCCGGTGCAAAAGCTTCCTTACTATCAGTTCAGGCCTGGTATCTCTGCTTCTGATAGCTTTCATGTTTCTGGAACGGGTTTCTTTATCGTGAACGTCCAATATTATTCCTGTACAGTAATTAACTCACCAAATCATACTATCAATGCTGAAATAATGTGCAAGAGTGAATGGCGAAGCACATCATTAAACCGCCCTGTTGTATTTACCCTTGGGTAGACGCGGTATATCCCAATTTCATGGCGATATTAGTATTTGCGGATAGATGGCGGACTCAGTGATAATAAACTGATATTTAAAGGTTATTTTTCGATGCTGGATGATGGAATGCAAAACGGATTTTTGTTTTGTATTCCATCGTCAGCAGACAAGCCGCTGGACGGCGCGTCAGTCTTTCAGGTTAATGCCGATACACTGAAGGTACATTCACCACCTGCCTCATCCACTCAAACCCGTCACAGGCCTGACAGGCCCGGTGCCTCTTTTCGGGTCGACGCAGTCATGTTCATGTGAAGTATCTTCACAATAGCTGACAAACGGTTGTTCGACACGGTGCAGCTGAATAGTCGCAGCCTGCTCTCTGGACGCCGGAAAAAATGCGCAGCCGGGTTCGGTAAACAGATCGGTATCATCCAGCGGCGCATCACAGTGTTCGCAGTGGTTTATCCAGTGCTGCCGTTGCAGTGGCTGGCAGACAATTTTGCGCAGGCGGTGGTGAAAGCCGGGCAGCACGTTGCGCACAAGGGTGGGAAGGTCGGCAAGATAAAACAAAAACGCCGGACAGTCCTGCACGGTGTAATCAATTTCGGTGTCGGGCTTATCGTGGTTGTCCGCTTCCCGCCGCTGATGACCGGCAGGCAGCATAAAAGCCGTTACTGTGGTGTTTCCCTGACAGTGCGGGCAGGCTGTCTGAGTCTGGGCGTCCGCATGAACATTGTAGAACGGCAGCCAGTTGATAAACGGCTTCGGATCAATGCTGTTATCGATATACCCGATTTGTTCAACGGCATCCCAGTGTGCACCCGGCTTCCGTGCCTGTTCGTGTTCCGCATCAGGGACGTTTAAATCAATCCGCAGCATGCGTTTTTCTTCATCATGACGTGTTGGCTGAATAAATGAGTCAGACTATGTCGCTAATTTGCATCAAAGCATAAAGAGTTTATTACTGATCCGCTGTAAAAAAAACCGCATCCTCGGCATCCTGAATTCCATCACGAGGTGAGTGTGTATGCGTGGTTGTTTTTCCCTGTCCCGGTCTGCCTGTCTGCTGGGTCTGACGGTATTGTGTGTCCCCCTTGCGCAGGCGGCCGAAAACGATGAACTGGCGAGTGCAACGCGGCTGATTGAGCAGGTACAGATAGCGCTGGAGCGCGCCAGTATTGCCGACGCGCCCGCGGAGACCGAAAAACCGCCCCGCTATCACTTTGATTACGCCCGTATCCGCGCGGATCTTCACACCATTAAAACCGGCATCGAACATTACCTGATGCCTTCCCGCGACCAGCCGGACGAACCCGCGCCGTTATCCGGTCAGTATCGTCAGGAACGCCCGCAATGACCCCGACCCAGCGCCATGCCTTTGAGGCGGCTTCAGGGCACTTTGATATTCATTTTCTGTCTCTGGTGTGTGTCGGCTTTTTCTTCGCGACGTTGTTTTTCTGGGCGGCCTGGGCAGTGGTGGATGTCTGGAACGGCTGGGCGAATGACAACGTGCGTAATCAGACCCTCAGCCAGTTTGCCCTGCGAACGGCGCTGTTACTGGTGATTGCGGTCTGGATGTTTGCCAGCTGATGCAATGAACACAATCAAAAAAGGAACTGCTTGATGATGAAACCTGTTTTTACCTTCTGCCGTCGTGTCAGTACGCAGCTGATGACCCGGATCAGTACCCTGTTTTTGCTGTTCGGTCTGGTCTGTGAATCCGCCCGGGCAGACTTGCCGGCCATTGAACCGCCGAAAAGTGGCGGTGGCGGCGGATTGCTCGGTCAGGTGAAGGGCTATGCGCAGGATGGTATTGTGATTGGCGGCTTAATCCTCTCGGCTGTGGCATTTTTTAAAGTCGCCTCCGCTGCCGTGGAAACCTTTTCCGAAGTGCGTGACGGCAAAGCCAGCTGGACCCAGTTTGGTTCCATTATCGTGGTTGGCGTGGTGCTGCTGGTTGCGGTGATCTGGCTGCTGGCAAAATCAGCCGGCATTATTTTTTAGGGGGCCGCGCATGCAGACGATCCCGTTCTTACCTGATCGCTTAAATGCCGAACCGGTCGTCTTTCGCGGCTTTACCACGCCGGAGATGGGACTGGCCGCCCTGGCCGGGCTGGGGATCGGGCTGATGGTGAGCCTGCCTCTCATCCCGTTAGCGGGCTGGGTGATGCTCCCCACCGGCATGCTGGTGATGCCGTTGCTGCTGATTAGTTTTGGCGGGCGCTGGCTGGCACAGTTTAAGCGCGGCAAACCGGAACATTATCTCTGGCTGACACTGGCAGAGCAGAAACGCCGGCTGGGTCTCGGTGATCCGGCCCTGATTATTGCGGCTCAGGGCTGGTCGTTACGGCGCAGCAGGAGTGTGCGATGAGTCGGTTTCGTCATGCATTGAAAAATCGTGATCAGCATATTCTGACCCTGCGGCTCGCCTGCGGGGGGTTGATGCTGGTCTTGTTGATAACGCTCACGGGCTGGATGACGGCACCGCGTAATCTCACCATTCATAACCCGCCGGATTTACGCAGTGGCAGCACCCGGGCGTGGTGGGAAGTCCCTGCGCCGAGTGTCTACAGTTTTGCGTTTTATATTTTCCAGCAACTGAATGCCTGGCCGAAAAACGGGGCGCAGGATTATCCGGCCAAAATTGTGGCCTTATCGCCCTATCTGACACCGGCCTGTCAGGATTTTCTGCGGGAAGATGCTAAAACCCGCGCTGACAGTGGGGAACTGGCTGACCGGGTACGGGTGGTGTATGAAGTGCCCGGCCGGGGCTATGGCACAAAAAGCGTGACG
>NZ_NIBU01000099.1 GCF_002632485.1 Xenorhabdus innexi
AGGTTAACGGGATAATTAAAAATATTCAATAATAAAATCAAATGAATGCGACAACGAAAACAACGACCTGCCATTCAAAACTTGTTTTTGTGTGGCGGGTTGCTGTTGACCAACGAGCGAATGCGAGGCGGTAGGTTTTGATCAAATTACAGAATACACATAAGTTCCCACCTTACAAGTTTACAGCCAGTTTTAATCCGCTCTTTCAATCCTGGGGGCGCTAACTCTCAGCTTCCCTGTACCGGCACTGCACTTGCTTAGGTGGTTCACTCCAAGCTGGGCTATCTGCACGAACTCCCGTTTAGCCCGACTATCACGCCTGTTCAGGTAACTGCTCTCTTGAATCTAACCCTGACAGACACGCAAAAACGCCACTGGCGATAGCCATTGGTAACTGTTTTTTGCTAAGGAAGATTATCCAAGTCTTGATATTTCAGGTTATAACACGCTACACTGAAAGAATAGATTTTGGTGACTGCGCTCTTCCGAAGCCAGTTACCTCGGTTCAAAGAGTTGGTAGCTCTAAGAACCATGGAGAACCACCGTTGGTAGCGGTGGTTCTTTTATTCAAGATTACGCTTAAACTATATAAAACGTCAAGCAAGGTTACTTTAGCGTGGAAACCGTTGCTTTTGATGTAATATCCTCATAATTCTAATGATACGACCATCCGTATCGTAATAAATATTAAAAGATATATCTGCTAATATTAAGCAGTAACCTTTCCATCCCTTTTTTACCACTCCGAGAAAAGGTTGAGATTCTAGTAATTCACATTGCTTATCAAATATAGAATCTGTTTTTTCAGCCGCTACTGGATTGAATTCATATAAGTATTCAAAAATACTTTCGCGATCATCCAGCGCGTCCTCTTCCCATACAATTTCCGCCATCCCATCTCCTTATTCTTCATTATCTACTAGCTTAAATACAACACACCCATTTGTCGAATAATCCAAACTTTCATCATCACATTCTTTTTTTATTGGTAACGCATTATCATCATCAGTAAATCTAAAATGTCCTTTTTTTAGAGTGTACCTTACCAATCCGGTAACAGCTCCCTCCTTACCTGTAACAGTGAAACCACTATCATTTACAACTTTAATCATCCATCGATCTGTGTCACTATCGTGTAAAATATCAACCTTACCACCCATACCAACACCAATTATATCCATAACAACCGACGAAATCCTAACTGAAAACTCCTGAGTTTCGCTAGACTTCTTATACGTCTGTGAAACAACTATATCCGCCTCACTACCTCTACGAGATGAAACCCTTGTATTCTTGTGCTGACTTTCAAATGCCATATAACACCTCTATTTCTTGTTAACACAAACTCATTATAGATCGTTACAAAACACAGATCTATAGATCTTTAATATACCAAAGATACTCCACACTAACTCCATCACTACTACGTGCGTACAACTTACATTATCCATAATGTTATGTGATTCGCTTATTACATAAAAAACAATAAAATCAATGGATAAGAAATTCAATTTTCTTTATTAAGTAAAGAAAGTTTTTTTATCTATTATTATACACTATAATGTACGCACACTTGTGCTAACAACATAAAGGTGGATAAGGAGAAATAAAATGCAAACAAGAATTCATTTTCGTATAAACGAAGATATAAAACAGTTAGCTCATAAGGCAGCTGAGCGAAAAGGCTTAACCCTTAGTGATGCATGTAGATCATTTACAGAAGAACTAGCAGAAGAACAAAAAAAAATAGAAGAACACGAAAACTGGTTAAAAAGAGAAGTTGATTCTGCATTCGATAAGTTATCAAATGGTGATGCTGTTTTCTTTAGTAAAGAAGAGACAAGAAGCATTATGGAAGAGAGAAAAAATAGAATAAGAGAAAAATATAAAGCTATCGCATAATTTAAATACTTATAATCCCTTTTATGTTAAACGGGCGAGTTGGTTAGCTAAAATCGCCCGTTAATCCCTATCAAAGCTCCTTAAAACGATCCTATAAAACACCCAAATCTACGCTGAAAATATAGTGATTTTAATTTGGGGAGTCTGACGCTCAATGGAACGAAAACTCGCTTTAGGCGAGAAAAACCGTATAAAAAATAACACACCTCACTCACGGGCAAATTCCTCATAAGTTTTAAAGTCAAAAAAACGGTCTGTCATGTCAGGCGATAAGGGCTGTAAACGCCCGCCAATCGAGGCAGCATCAACGGCATAAAATATGCGTTTAACCCTGTCCCGTAACTGCGAGTCAGGGAACAGATACACCACACCCGCCCAATGATTCACGGTTATCTGATTCAGATAGATTTCAACGATGTCGCGGTAGCGTTTCGGGGACTTAGACACACGCTCCACTTCCACCGCCCAGATGTTCCCCTCCTTACGCATCAGCCCGTCAGGGTATTTTTGCCCCTTTTCCAGTTTGAGATTGCTGGTCGGTTTCCATTGATACCCCTGATGTCTGGCCGCAAGGCTTAACCGCTGCACATCAAATCGGTGCTCCAGCGTACTTAACGTGATTTTTGACGGCTCAAACGCTTTCAGCTTAAACGGGTCGTCATGGTCATCCAAGACCATGACAGCCCCGTGCTGGGTAATGCCATACACGTTAAACGGTCTGTAACCGCCTAAATCCACTTTTTCGGTACTCAGTAACCCTTTAGCACACATCCGGTTTAACGCCGTGTACACGGTACTGGTCGCCGTATAATTCAGTACCCTGCTCAGGATTTCCGCCGTTGAATAGATTTCATCTTTCAGGAACCGCAAAATAGCCTGCTCGTTATCCTGTTTTTTTGCCATACGCTCTTTATAGGAGCGGATAAAATTATCGCCACCCATTGTCATCACGACTCTCTCGGTTAAAGTGTGTCTGTGCCACAGACTCGGTGATAGCCTCTTCACGTTGCGGTATTTCTCCGGCATTTTCAGGAGAGGATGAAACAGGCTCACCCGCTGAAAAAAGAAAATCAGGCTGCTTGAGAACTGGGTATTCGGTTAATGCAATCTCGCGTCGCGCGGCCTGAATCGGTTTGCTATACGCAATCCGTGCCAGCCCGACACCGATCATCACGGCCGCGCCATCGGGCAGGTGCTGAATGGTGTTGGTGTCTATCAGTTCACGTTTTTCTTTAAATACGGTGGTGTCGGTGCTCATCAGTTCAACATTGCCGGTCTCCGTGGTCACGTTGCGCCGTTCACTGTCGACCAGTATTTGCCCCGTTTGCTTGCTTGCCCACTCTGCCACCTTGTAATCTTTCATGCGGTAAATCCATTTAATCGGCGTGTTGTCTGTCACCGTCGCCTGGGCAACTTCCGGCTTCATATCAGCACCACACTGACCAAAGTCACCGAGAGACTGGTGCGTCAGCAGAATATTACAGTTCTTGTCACGCACCGTGCCGAGGGCTTCCAGACTGGATTTTGAAAGCAGGTACTTAAACTCATCGAGAAAAATATTAACGTGCGTGGTTTCATGAAAACGGTCACGCTCCTCGATAATCTGTAAGCAACGCACAAACAACATTTTTTGCAGCATGATCACCGATTCATCACGCAGAGAACCGACAACATACAGACAACCGCCATTAAGAATAAAATCCTTTAAATCAACCCCATCACGGGTTTGTAAAACAGACAATGCGCACAATTCCTGTAACAGCGTCATAAAACCACTGGCGGACTCCCTGACCTTTTGCGGCAAACGTTGCGCCGCTTCAAGCAGGGCAGCGACATCGGTACCTTGTTCAAACTGGGACGACAGCATTCGAACCGCTTGGCGGTCATTGTCACGGTAAAAATCCGCATTATCGCCACGCCGTCCGAGACTGAAGCCCGATACCAGCAATTCATTGAGCTGATAAGAGGACAGATCACGGAAAATATTCAGTTGTGCAGGTTTACCTTGGCGTAAATCCAGCAGTAAAAATTTATCAGACTGCCCTTTGAGAACATGCGGGGCAAATTCATCATTCTTCGGATCAAAAACGATGACCGTGTCATTAAAAATTCCGGCACACTGCGCCAGAGCACAACAGGCCAGCACACCTTTACCACTGCCGACTGAACCCATTATCTGAACATTGGATTTCACCCATATCTTGCGCGGGATAGTGATAGGGTGGCGTTTCTCATCCAGTCCGAGGAATACGGCATCTTTAGCCGCCGCCATGTCAAAATAATCAACCGGATTAAAATCAGGCACAGAGGCAAATTGCAGTGAACGGGCGTCAGAAAGTTCACCCGTTCGCCCTTTGTGCTTATTCCGCTTTTCAATGATAACGCGGTTAATGTCTGCATCTTTTCTCGCCATAACGTCACGGATAAAAATAAAGTAAACCAGACTCGATACAATCCCCCCTGCCACCAGAGAACCAGCCAGCCAGCACACCGGATAAAAACGGTTTTCACTCAACAATAACTCAAACGTGACTTTTTCATTGATGATAAAGCAGGCAAAAACTAACAGGAGATAAGCTAAGGCAGTGAAACCAAACAACGCGCTCACCAGTGACATAAACACTCTTGAAATCCAGCGTGTTGCATAAATACGTTTGGACGGATTGTCCAGATTCGCTTTCTGACGCCACACTAACGGGATGGTTTTCCCATCACCCGTTTTGTTGTGCAATTGCGCTTTTCGAATCGCCTCACTGCTCACACCCAGCAGGCTATAAGCATGTAGTGTCCGGCTAAAAGTAAAAAAGACAAAACTAAAAACAAACCCGCAAACCGCAACCGCCAGCCAGTCCGCTTCAATGACAGAAAACGCGAACGGATACGCTTTCAGAACAGAATACAACGCCGATGATAAAGACATACTCTCCCTCTTTTTGGTGAAATTCTCGCGCCCCAGCGTGAGAAAGAGGCTCAGCACGCCCAAGCGTGTAAGCCTCGGTTTCATACTTTCGCATTGCGTCCAGCTTGCGAAAGTACACAAGAAACAATCTGCCCCAGCAGATTTTTCGCCGTGCCATAAAGCACAACGAACCTGCCCCAGCAGGTGAGAGAAAAACACAACCCCAGTTGTGATTTTTCGGTGGGCTGCGCCCCGTCAGAGTGAATGCCAGTGAGCGCATGACCAAAATGAAAAACCGTGAAACGTTAGGTGCGTTCAGCGCCGTAGTTTTTGATTTTGGTCATGCGTGAGCATGACGGGGCGCGGGTGAATTTCTGACGTTGGCGGCGTCCAGCCGACATAAGACAGAAAGAGGGGGAAAATGAATGTTGGCAGGCGTCCAGACTGACATAAATGAATTTTTCCCTTTGTTGTTTTCGTAGCCCTAGCGAAGAAAATAACCATGCCGACAGGCATAAAGATAGCTATATAATATAGATGTTTAAATAAATTGTTAAGTAAAAAAGGTATCTTATATAGCTATTGAGTGACCGTGCAAAACATGAAGTTCGGTAGATATTCCGCTTCCTCGCCCACTCGCTCGCTACGCTCGGTCGTTAGGCTGCGGCGAGCAGACGGTGCTAAAAAAAACAATGTTCTTTAGCTAACGTCAAAAAACAAAAAAGCCCCAAAAAGGGGCTGTTATCTGATATAGGTTATCTGGTGCACTCAGGATCAAAGCAAACCATTTTTCTTTTTGTGGTAATACCAACGGCGACTAATTCCTAGTGACTCCCACGGCTTGAGTGTTCTCTCTGAGTTTGGGATCGCGCCGCGCTTTGATTTACGCCCTCTGGCTGCCTGAATCTCTGGCGTATGCGTGTCTGCAACATACTGCTCGAACGCCTTTTCACTCATGCGTTGGTATGTCCACTTGGCAATGCTACGCCCGATACAGGCGCATTCCGGCAGTGATAGCGGGTTGGTCAGTTGAACATTGTACATTTCTACACGCTGAATGACGGCCAGTTGCCACTGGGAAAAATGAGGATACCCCTGCCTAATAGCCCTGTAAGCCCATCTGCGCGTTTTTTCGAATAATTCACAGTTACGCCCTAGTCCGTAATTAAAATCGTTTACGCGGGATTCTGGGACGTTCAAATCAACATAATCGGCAAGTTCGTCCAGCGTGTAGACGGCCTGACGCCATGTTGTCACCTGCCAGTGCAGGTTAAGAGGGTTTTTGCAAATCAGTCCGCTGTAATTCACATCGGCACGGAGTTTCGCACACAAGCCACGCTCTACCGATGCCGCATATTTCAGGGCTTTGATACTGGCATCGGGGGCCGTTCTGACGGCGGTTTGCAACCCATAAAGCAGATGGGCATGTCCGTTCGTCTGGTTCTTTACCGTGATGTTGGGGGCGGGCGCGTTGCTGTCCGTCCAGTCTATCGCCGCACCAACGCGATCAACATCAAACACAAACCAGAAAGCCGCATGAGGGGGATTGTGTTGGATGTAACGGGCGAGCTTGGCCACATCGGCGTTATTGATACGCAACCCAGAGAGTAAATCATCCGTGTGATAGGGTTTTCGGGGCAGATGGTCGGCAAAATAATCCAGTGCAAAACTAGTCATTTATGGCTGCGCTTATGGCGGGGGGTTGTCTCTGTCTGTACATGTGCTAAACTCTTGTTAAGTTTTGAGCCTGCGCCCTCGTGAATTGTGAGTCTACCGCCAAGTTGATACACAATTTCGGGGGCGTATGTGTTTATAGTTTAAAACTACTCTGCAATAATCATTTTGTCTAATCATCAAACTGTGGGCAATTGATGCTATCTGCCTAATATACCTTTTAAAAACAGCGCGTAACTTTTACCTATTTCATTTCAGACAAATGCCCACACAGTCACAAAAAAGCATTAAGACTTTGCGATCATAAATCGTTTCGAGGTTTGCGTTCTATCAGGTTGCCAATGTCATCGAAATAACGACTGGGCCATATTTCGGAGGGATGAAGCTTGAGGTAGTCGGCAATTATCCATTCACCTTTTGGCCAAGGTCGAATCAGGGTATTGGCTAATGTGGATGAACTTAACCCTGCTTTACGGGAGATTGCTGCTAAGGTAGTTCCTTGTTTACGTAAGGTGGCAATGATATCGGCAGGATGCCAGTCTTTTTTTTGTACGCTCATATTCTACTTTCCTCTTTTGGATGGAAAAAGTCAGAGACGCAGTACCGGAATGCTTAATTCTGTCTAATTTGTTACAGCAAAGGCATAGACAAACACACTGGCAGAAAATCCTGCCAGCGGAACACTCTACAAGGCTGCGACCCCTTGGTTATCAGCTTAAACCAATAACATTTTTAGATTACTTAGTTAGATAAAAACCTAATTTATTAGATTATGTAATTTCTTTTACCGTGCTAATTTCCAGTTCTCTGCTTAATTTTCGCAATTTTTCAATGATGGCATTAATACAACTGTGAATATGCCTGACATTATTCTCGATATCAGATTGGTTACAGAGATATTCAGCGCATTTGATAAGATCACAGGAATCTCGCGCCAGTGCGTAAGCATCCATTTCAGTTTGATAAACAAAGAGTTTAGCCATGCTTTACCTCGGTACTGTGAGGTAAGACGACGGCAGGTACAGAGGAACACCATCGGAAAAGATTCATTTTTGTTTTCTCCTTTTAGTGGTGGCAGTTCAAACAGGGTTCGCAGTACCGGGAGTGTTCTTCCAGCGAGGCTAAAGCCTCCCCTGCCTGAACCACCATAGAAAAGGCGAAAACAGGCACACTGGTATATTTATTTAATACCAGTGGAACACTCTAGGGCTGCGACCCCCTAACTATCGGATTTTGCCAATAGCGTTATCAGGTTAACGGGATAATTAAAAATATTCAATAATAAAATCAAATGAATGCGACAACGAAAACAACGACCTGCCATTCAAAACTTGTTTTTGTGTGGCGGG